>NZ_CP145608.1:641009-1282018 GCF_036884295.1 Brochothrix thermosphacta DSM 20171 = FSL F6-1036 | reverse complement strand
ACGCTCCTTTGCAACTCTTTGAATCAATCCCATTATGTCATTAGCCGTTTTTCGATCAAGTGCCCCTGTTGGTTCATCGGCCAAAATCACTTTAGGATCATTCAACAATGCTCTCGCGATTGCGACTCGTTGTTTTTGACCACCAGATAACTGTTCGATTTTTTGATTCACTTGTTCTGCTAAACCTACTTCTTCTAAAAGTCCCGTCGCTCTTTTTTCAACTCTTCTCATCTTATGAAGTTGACCTACCATCAAAACATTTTCAAGAGCTGTATACCCTTCAAGCAACTGATAATCTTGGAAAACTAGACCGATATAATCTTTTCTATAATGCGTTAATTCATTTGCCGACAAGCGCGATAAATCTTGTTGTTCAAAATTAATCTTCCCTTGATAGTCATTATCTAATCCCGCTAATAGATTAAGCAAGGTACTCTTCCCTGTCCCTGATTCTCCCATTAAACAAACTAGTCCTCTTTCTGGAAAATCAAATGACACCTCATCTAAAATCACTTGATTGCGATACTTTTTCGTAACGTTATTCAGTCTATACATTATTCCTTACCTACCTTGAATGCATTCATAATTGTTGTTTTTCTGATAATCACTTCAGAAATAACAAGCCCTATCAATCCAAGTACAACGACTGTCATCAAACCTTTTACAATTGAATCTAACGCAATCATTTGATTACCAAACATTGCTTTAGACATTATATTTAAAACCGGAGATAAAATGATTAACAAGACAAATGCTACTAAAACTTCTCCAACAATCTCAATGATATTTAACAGTGTTAAGTTTGTTGAATCAAAACCATTCAGTTTGAATGTTGCGTATTCCTTACGTCTTAACATACTACTAATCAAGTAAACCGCAGCAACCATTACAGCTACTAAAACCATCATTAAACGATTGACCATAAAAGTTTGTTCTGTTGATTGATCGCCTAAATTAACGACATCTTCTACAACTTCAAAGTTACCAAGAGGAACAATTCCTTGGCTGTTTAACTCATCTCTGACTTCAATTAACGTTTTCGGCGATGTTGTTCGAATGATAAAGTTTGAATCATTTAATTTTTTATCTGATACTTCTAACAGTTTACTTAACGCTGGTTCACTAAAGAAGAACGAATCTTCGATCTCATATTCAAACAAATCTGCTCCGGTTCCCATTTTCATTGTTGTATCCACAACACCAACAATTTTAGCTTTCGTATTTGTCGGTTTAAAGTTTGATGTTTCACCATCCCACACAACAATTTTAGAATTAAAATTTATTTCTTTCCCTAAAGCATCTTCATTTGAAATACCCATCTTTTTAACAAAGCTTTCAGGAACAACCACTTCATTGCCAGAACCTTTTGGCATGTCACCGGCTAAAATAGTATTAATAACTGGCGCATTACCAGAACTTGGAACAGTATAATTTTTTCTATCTACAGTGATATCAATTTCATCAAATGCTTGACTATACGTTGCAAATTGAATACGTTCATCACTTTGATACTTTTTATATAACGATCCAATATCTTGTTTCACATCAGCCGACGGACCAGACGCCTCATCGCCACCTGTTCCATCCGCACCTGTAAAACTTCCTACTAAGTTAATATCTAGAATTTGATCACCGTACGTTTTTAAAACATCATCAAATGCTTTATCATTATTAGCTTTTAAATTCTCACCTGTTGCACCTAATAATAAGCCTGTCCCTACTAATAACGTCATAACAGCAGTTAAAAAGCGCCCTTTATGACGGCCAATGCTTGTTTTTAAAATATTTTTAACACCTTTAAGGTTTAATAATTTATTCCTTTTGAGCTGACTTGATCTTTTATTGCTTTCTTCTTGCTCATTAATAACTTGTTGCACGGCTCCTTTATCAAGTTCAATCACATGATCTGTCGGGAGGATATGCGCCGTATCATGAGTGACGATAATGACATTATGACTTTTAGTTAATTCTCTAAGAATGGTCATCACTTGTACGGCCGTTTTTTTATCTAAAGCACTTGTTGGTTCATCGGCTAAAATATAGTCAGGATTTTTCATCAATTCACGAGCAATGGCAACACGTTGTCGTTGTCCACCCGATAAATCTTTAACTTGATGGTTGGCTAAACGTGTTAAGCCTAATTCAGCCATGATGCGCTCCGCGTTTGGTTGTTTACCTTTATTGATATACGTTGGTAAAAGCATGTTTTCTTTAACAGTCAATTCGTTTAACAACTTATAATCTTGCCAAACAAAGCCAATTGTTTGGTTTAATAAATAACTCTCTTCTTGGCTGTTTAGTTGGCTTAATACTTGATTATTGACTACTAATTCACCTTGGTAGTCGTGATCAATGCCAGCAATAACTCTTAACAAACTTGATTTTCCACTACCCGATGGACCGGTAATGAAACTTAATCCCTCACCTAGGTTTGTGGTAATGTTATCCAAAATAACTTTATCTTCAATACGTTTTGACACTTGTTTTAATTCAATCATGATAAACCTCCTCTAGTATTTATTCAAACTATATCAAAGAGGATGTTAAATCTGTGTAAAGAAAAAAAGAAGCACACTAGGCTTCTTTTTTCTTTGGTAAAACAACTGTTACGGTAATCCCTTGCGTACCATCTATGTTATCTAATAGTTTAATCTGTCCTTGGTGCTTATCAATAATTTTCTTAACAATGGCTAATCCTAGCCCCGAGCCACCAACACTAGCATCACGATTGCGTGCTTCATCAACTCGGTATAAAGTTTTAAAGACGTCTTCACGCTGTGATTTAGGAATGCCACAGCCAGTGTCTTTTATATTTACAACTGTCTCATCTGCACTTTCAGTTGTCACTATACTAATAATTCCCTGTTGCTTATTATACTTAATACTATTTTCAAGTAAGTTATAGAAGGCTTGGTATAACAAATCTAAATCACCTTCAATCACATGGCTTTCAGTTGGTAGTGTTAGCTGAATTTCTTTATCCATAAGCCTATCTTTTAAATCTGATGCTATACTTTCAAATAAATCACTAGCAATAATTGAACTATATTCTTCTGATGTATAATCATTTGTTAACTGCAATAATTTTTCACCCATATCAATTAGACGGGCGACTTGTTTGGTTAAATCGGTTACTAAAACTTCCGACGTTTCATCCATCTCAGGATTTTTCCGTTTAAAAACTTCTAACTTTGTATTTAAAACGGTTAATGGTGTTCGTAATTCATGAGCGACATTCGCAGAGAACTGTTGTTGAAAAATAAATGAATCATTTAACTGATGTTTCATTTTATTGAAAGATTCAGTCAATTCTGCAATCTCATCATTTGAAGGAGGTACTGGCAATTCTTCTGATAAGGTGGCAACAGAACTATTCTTCATTTTTTTATTTAATTCCTTTAAGCTTGTTAAACCTTTGCCAGAAAAATAATAAGCAGCTACTCCTCCAAGAATAATAATCACTAACATGTAACCAACGCTACTAATATAATACTGTTTTAACAACCGCTCTTGTTCAGCACGAACTTGATTATCAACAGCATCTACACTAGGAGTCATAGTTATTCCTGGAATCTCAACCGCTTGATTGTCATGCTGATTAATTGAAGCTGCTGGAATAGTCGACTCAGCAATGTTGATCGACATTCTTTTGGCAGACATGTTGGTGAATACAGTTAACCCTAGACAACAGACTGTCAAAATTATCATCGTCATAGCAGTAAACTTTATCCGAATGGGAATTCTATCAAACATGTTCTTCACCTGTCTCTTTCACTAAATAATAACCAACACCAACTTTAGTTCCAATCACATCATAGCCTAATTGTTCTTTCAGCTTTTTACGCAGTGAAGCAATATGCACACGAATAGAACTACTAAACTGATTAGCATGACTATCCCAAACATGAGAAATCAATTCTTCCTGACTTACTACCTTGTTAGGAGTCATTAATAGGTAACGTAAAATTGAAAACTCTTTTTTGGTTAACTTTAACTCTGTTTCATTAACCAACACTTGATTTTTATCGATACTCATCTTAATCCCAGCTACTTCTAAATCTGTTTTTTCTTGGATGAATTGACGTCTCAATAAGTTTCTAATACGAGCTTCCAATTCAATAAAATCAAAGGGCTTCGTAAGATAATCATTGGCACCCACATCCAAACCTCTGACTTTATCTTCCGCTTGGTTACGGGCACTTAATATTAAGACTTTAAATTCCAAATCAGCTTCTCTAATCTTTTCCAAAACAGAAAAACCATCACGTTCAGGAAGATTTAAATCTAAAATCATTAAGTCATAGTTTTCAGTTTCATATTGAAACAAAGCATCTTCGCCATTTTCTGCCTCATCAACTGCATATCCTGAATGACGCAACCCCTCAACTAAGGCCGAACGTAAATCAGAATCATCTTCTACTACTAGTAATTTCAACTTAACTCCTCCTCATTTATAAAAGTACAGTTATTCTAACACAGCGCATCAAACAATTAAAAACTCTTCATTTAGTTCGCATGCTGGCACTTCAACTAGCTCAGTTATTTAATTATACTTAATAAGAGTTATCTTTAACTAAATGGCATTTTCTTTTATTTTTATTATCCCACACTGCCTTTCATTTCAGAACCTTACATCACCCGTTTAAACATCTTCTCCATTTCATAGACTGAGTATTTAATAACCACGGGGCGTCCGTGTGGGCAGGTAAAGGGATCATCTGCATAGCGGAGGTCATCTAACAGACGTTGCATGTCCTCGCTATTGAGGTAATGATTCGCTTTAATTGATTTTTTACAGCTCATCATAATGGCTGTTTTCTCACGGAATTTAGCGACGTCCACATTAGGGTGTTCCAACACGTCTTGCACGATGTCACGAATAATTTGATCAACGTTTTCGTTCGGGAACCAAGTTGGATATGAGCGAACAACAAAACTCCCTTGTCCAAAAGCTTCAATCTCAATACCTATCGCTGTGAGGCGTTCTAACTTTTCTGTGAGGCGTAAGGCTTCATCCATTGAAAACTCTAATACAAGCGGAATCAGTAAGCTTTGAGCGCTGTTTTCGACTTCACCGATCTTTATCTTAAAGTAATCGTATTTCATTCGTTCTTGAGCGGCGTGTTGATCAATGATAAATAGACCTTCTTCATTTTGCGCTAGAATATAGGTCGCGTGCATTTGACCGATCGGATACAGTTTTGCCATCCGTGGTTGACGTTGTCTGCCTTCATCTGTTTCTTCGACAACGGGTGTTTGATTGTAGTCAGGTGTATCATTATCGTACATCACTGTTTGCTCAATCACGCTGTCCAAATCATCCACTATGGCAGGGCCATCAGGTAATGGTTCAACCGCTTCATGCACCGAATCACTGGAAGTATTTGTATCTGAATCATATGAGCGCGCACTAGATATCAGCGAATCAAAGTTGAAACGCGCTTGATCATTGACTGGTGCTACCTGGGTTTGTTGCTTACTCTCAGGACCATCCGGTATTAGTCGTTCTTTCTTAAAAACAGCTTTAATTCCTTGCGCTATCACTTGTCCAAGTTCTTTTTCCTTACTGAGGCGAACTTCTAATTTAGAAGGATGGACATTCACATCAACAATTAATGGATCCATCTCAATTTGCAACACAACAATTGGGTAACGTCCAATTGGCAATAACGTATGGAAGCCTTCTTGTATCGCTTTTACTAACGCAAAGTTACGAATATAACGACCATTTATAATTGTTGAAATATATTGTCGTGAGGCACGGCTGATTTCTGGCAATACAAGATAACCTTGTATGTTAAAGTCATTCGTACTTAATTTAATTGGTTTCGCTTTTTGAGCGATGGCTAAACCATAAATTTGTGAAAGGACTTGTTTTAAATTACCGTTTCCTGCCGTACGTAAAACTGATTTTCCATCATGCACAAGGCGGAAAGATATATTAGGATGTGCTAATGATAAGCGATTGATGACATCCGTAATATGTCCTAACTCCGTTGGTAAACTTTTGATGTATTTTAAGCGTGCGGGTGTATTGTAAAAGAGATTACTAACTTTCACATGCGTCCCTTTACGAGCGGAAGACGATTCATGCAGTGTTTCGACGCCACCTTGTAACAACACATGCGTACCTACTGTTCCCGTCGATGTGGTCAAATCTAATTCAGATACTGAGGCAATACTTGGTAACGCCTCACCACGGAAACCTAACGAAGCGATGCGAAATAAATCATCTTTTGTTTTTATTTTACTCGTTGCATGACGTGAAAAAGCCAACGTTACATCTTCAGGTGCGATGCCGTTACCGTTATCGATAATATCAATGCTTTTAAGTCCTGCTTCTTCTACTAAAATATCAATGACAGTCGCTTCTGCATCGATAGCATTTTCTACTAATTCTTTTACGACAGAAGCCGGTCGCTCGACCACTTCACCAGCGGCGATTTGATTGGATAATATATCTGGTAATTGTTGTATGCGATTCATCATCTTTCCCCCTTCAAGCAGTTCTTTCTATTCCTCCATTTTAGCATAAAAACAATTTTAGACGCACTCAAAATCGTTCACAACAAAAAACCAGCACTGAGATCTCTCAGAAACTGGTTTGAAATACGGATTATTTTTTTGCTTTTAAATCTTTTTGAATATCATAGAGTGACATCATTGCTTCCATCGGTGTCATTGCTAATAAATCCAATGCATTCAAGCGTGTAATAATTTTTTGTTCTGCCTTTGATGGCGCTGGTTGCTTAACTGGCTCCTCAAAGAAAGATAATTGTTGTTCCTCCAGCGTTTGTTGCGGCTGTTGCTCTTCTTTAACAACCTCTTTCACCGCCACAGTTGGAAGTGGTGCCGTTTTTCGTTCTAATGGCGCTTGGATAATCACCTGTTCTTTTTGTTCAAGTTGTTCTAAAATATGACCGGCGCGTTCGATTAAGGCATCAGGTAAATGAGCTAAGCGTGCCACATGAATACCATAACTTTGATCAGCAGGTCCTTCCTCTATCTTATGCAAGAATACCACTTTACCATCTTCTTCTACCGCAGTTACGTGTACATTAAAAAGGTGTTCCAGCGTATCAGATAAAGCTGTTAATTCATGATAATGTGTTGAAAAGAGCGTTTTAGCATGCACATTTTCGTCAATATACTCAATCATTGACTGTGCTAATGCCATTCCGTCATAAGTTGCCGTGCCTCGACCAATTTCATCAAATAAAATCAAACTGTCCGGTGTTGCATTTTGAATCGCGTTATTCGCTTCAAGCATCTCCACCATAAAAGTACTTTGGCCTGAAATTAAATCATCGGCTGCACCAATTCGTGTAAATACTTGGTCAAATAATGGCAATTCTGCTTCTGTGGCAGGTACTTGGCAACCGACTTGAGCCAATATCGCAATTAAAGCGATTTGACGCATGTACGTACTTTTACCTGACATGTTTGGCCCTGTAATCAACAATAACTGTCGATCATTATGCATCACACAGTCATTTGCGACATAACTTTGATGACCCAGTACTTTTTCAACGACGGGGTGACGACCATTTACAATGTTCATCTCGCGGTTATTCGAGAAAACCGGTCGTGTGAATTGTTGTGATTCACTTACTGAAGCAAAACTTTGTAGCACATCAATTTCACTGATCGCTTTTGCTAACGTTTGTAGCGGTTCAATATATGCTTTTACCGCCTCACGTAACTCAAGGAACAAGCTATATTCTAATGCTAAGCTTTTTTCTTCCGCTTCTAGAATAATACGTTCTTTCTCTTTCAATTCAGGTGTGATAAAACGTTCTGCATTTGAAAGGGTTTGTTTACGTTCATAACGGTCTTCTGGCACATTCGCTAAATGTGAGCGCGTAATTTCAATGTAATAACCAAACACACGGTTATAACCAATTTTAAGGTTTTTAATCCCGGTTGCTTCACGTTCTTGTGTTTCTAACGCCGCCAACCATGATTTACCATTATGCATCGCATCTTGATACACATCTAAATCAGCATTATAGCCATTACGAATCATGCCACCTTCTTTGAGTGCGATAGGCGGTGTATCTACCACCGCTTCTTCAAGCAGTGTGCGTAATTCAGTAACAGGGTTTAACCTTTGGCCTAATGTTTTTAAGTTAGCATCTGTCATCGACTCTAACAACTCTTTAATTGCGGGTATTTGTTGCAGTGATTGACGCAATTGCACTAAATCACGGGCATTCACATTACCATATGCCACACGACCACTTAAACGTTCTAAATCATAAACTTGTTTCAGTGCTTGCGCCAATTCTTGACGTTCAAAGAAATAAGTCATCAACGCAGCCACGTTATCTTGGCGTCGTTCAATTTGAGAGCGTTCAATTAACGGGCGATCTAACCATTGTTTCAGCATTCGGCCACCCATTGCGGTTTGTGTTTCATCTAATAACCACAACAACGTTCCTTGACGTCCTTTACCACGAATTGAATCGGTAATTTCAAGGTTACGCTTCGAATAAAAATCAATTTTCATAAACAAGTTTAATTCATAATGATTCGCAGGTTGTAGATGTGTTAAATCACGTTTTTGGGTATCATCAAGATAATTCAACAAACGCGATACCGCTTGATGTTCAACTTCATTAATTGTTTGGCTCAAAAGTGAGGCATGTGATTTGGCACAATTCAAGGCATCATTATGGGAAATCATCACATTAAGTTGCAATCGTAATTGTTCAAGTAATGCTTCATCTGTATCAGATGCCATAATTACTTCTTTTGCATTAATTGTACTTAATTCATCAATTAATTTTTGCGAATCCGCTGCAAAGTATGTCATGGCCATTTCACCTGTTGATAAATCACAGTAAGCTAAACCATATTGTTGCGATGCATGTTCAACGACAGCTGCTAAATAGTTGTTTTCTTTCTCATTCAAGCCGCCACGTTCCATTAATGTTCCTTGTGAAATAACTTGCACAACTTCGCGTTTAACCATTCCTTTAGCGAGTTTTGCATCTTCTACCTGTTCACAAATTGCAATTTTATGCCCTTTGCCTACTAAACGATCGATATAACCTTGTACGGCATGATAAGGAACACCGCACATTGGTATTTTACCTTGGTCTCCACCATCACGTGCAGTGAGCGTAATTTCTAATAATTGTGATGCTTTAAGTGCATCTTCAAAGAACATTTCATAAAAATCACCTAGTCGGAAAAAAAGAAAGGCGTCTTGATGCTGTTCTTTAATCGCAAGGTATTGCTGAATCATTGGGGTATAAGCCATCTATGTCGACTCCTTCTATTCTTTAGTAGTAGACTTTTCCATTTCTTCATTCACACTGATTGACATATTACGCATCATTAATTGGAGCAACTCGTTGACATCCATTTGTGAATGACGGAACTGTTGTACAATTGGCAATTCATTAATTGATTCTTGTAATGTATCTATTTGGTCATTAATCTCTTTAGCGGCATTCACCTTTTGATAATGTTCAAGATTAACAACTTCTTTTTGGAGCGCTTTGATTTGATCCACACGTTGAGAAATTTTTTGATTTTGCGCAATTTGTTTTTCAACTTCTCGATAAAATGCCACTTCTTCAGTTTTTTGGATTGCAGCTGTTAACTCCGCTGTTTTTTTGATAATATCATCTTCAGAATACATGTTATTCCTCCTATTCTGGTCGGAACGGGTGATCCTCATTAATTACAATCCGTTCGATACGTTTAGCCAAGCCTGTTTTAGGATCAATATCTACTAATGTGCCGCTTAGCGTTGTACGCCCTTCTTTTGGCACTTCAAAACGTGTAGGCATTTGTGTTAAAAAGCGACTAATGACTGCCTCTTTATTCATACCGAGACACGCATCATAAGGGCCTGTCATCCCAACGTCTGTAATGTACGCAGTTCCTCTTGGTAAAATACGTTCATCTGCTGTTTGAACATGAGTATGTGTACCTACAATGGCAGAAACACGCCCATCCAGGTAAAAGCCCATCGCCTCTTTTTCACTTGTTGTTTCAGCATGGAAATCAACAAAAATCATATCTGTACGTTCACGCGCTTCAGCAATTAACTCATCCGCTTTACGGAAGGGGTCATCCAAATCTGCTAAGAAAGTACGTCCTTGTAGATTGATAACCGCCACTTCAACATTGTTATAACGAACATAAGCTAAACCTTTACCAGGTGTTCCTTCCGGGAAATTAGCCGGACGAATCAAGCATTTAGCATCATCAATAAATTCAAAAATGTCACGATTATCCCACGTATGGTTTCCCATCGTAATCATTTGTGCGCCATCTGTCATGAATTTTTTATAAATCTTCTCTGTAATCCCACGCCCGCTGGCAGCATTCTCACCATTAATAATTGTCACGTTAGGTTGATGTTTTTGTTTCAATAACGGTAAATATGTAGTAATCATCTCGCGTCCTAATGAACCTACCACATCACCAATAAATAATATACGCATAGTCACTCTCCTCTATAATTAACTCCTTATGATTATATCAAATTCCCCTTAAATATGATAGAACCGCGCAGCCTTTCATCTAATTCCCTGACATAGTAAAAAATAGAAAGGATTTAGCTTTATATATGGCCTTAAATTATGCTAAAATCGTAGTATTGACCTAAGGAGGAATTACAAATGAAAAAAATTGCATTATTACTTACACTTGCGATAGCCATGTTTACGCTAGCCGCCTGTTCATCAAGTTCTAAAGATGACACATCAAAAAAAGAAAACAGCAATAACGAAGCAAAAACAGAGAAAAAAACTGAACCAAAATTGGTACAATTAGATGATAAAGTTGAAAAAGGCCAACCTGTCGCAACTATCGAAACAACTGAAGGTACTGTAAAAATTAAACTTTTCCCAAAAGAAGCACCTAAAGCCGTTGAAAACTTCGTCACTCATGCAAAAGACGGTTATTATGATGGTTTGTTATTCCACCGTGTAATCGATAATTTCATGATTCAATCAGGAGATCCTAAAGGTGACGGTACAGGCGGCGAAAGCATCTGGAAAAAACCTTTCAAAAATGAGATTTCAAACAACCTGTATCATTTCCGTGGTGCACTTGCAATGGCAAATGCTGGCCCAGATACAAACGGCAGCCAATTCTACATCGTACAAAATAAATTTTTAACAGCGGATCAAATTAAAAACGATTCAATTCAATACACTGACAGCGTTAAAGAAGCGTATGAAAAATTAAAAGGCGTACCCTCTCTTGATGGCTCTTACACAGTATTTGGACAAACAATCGAAGGTTTAGACATCGTTGATAAAATTGCTGAAACTGAAGTCGGCGCCAATGATAAACCAGAAAAAGACATCAAAATCAAAACAATTAAAATCACTGAATAAAAGCAAAACCAAACGATCAGCTCCGAATAAACTGGAAAAATTGAAAGTACCTTAAAGCCCGTTCAGAACTGAAGAGATTAGAAAAGAATGATTAGCGATTATTTTTATTGCTATGAGTAGCTTTGAAATCTCACAAGTTTTGGCTTGAAGTGCTGGAGATAAATAAAAGTACCTTAAAGCCCGTTCAGAACTGAAGAGATTGGAAAAGAATGATTAGCGATTATTTTTATTGCTATGAGTAGCTTTGAAATCTCACAAGTTTTGGCTTGAAGTGCTGGAGAAAAAACTCTTTTTGACGCTTTTTGTCAGGAAGAGTTTCTTTAAATTACTGTTATCAAAGCAAAGACATGAGCATACAAAGACAGTATGAGTGCTAATATCGTAGCGGATTTATCCGCTTTACGAGAGTAGTATGGGTGCTGACATTGTTGCGAAGACATGAGCTTTACAAGGACAAGGACAGTATGGGACGGAGCCTTCGAAGAATGCGAGTACCAATCCTTAGCGCAAGCGAGTACCATTTCATTTGATTCATGTCTTATAAGCATCTTTATATTTAATTAAGCATTAATGCAGATATTAATGCCTTATGAGTATCTAGCACTAATGTTTATCTTATTGTCTTATAAATACCTTTCCATCAATTGCGTATTTTACCTTTTTATATTCTGAAGATTTTCCAGCTATCATTCTTTCATTATGCTAAAATTAAAGGTATCTAAGGGAGTGATGACATGACTATTTCAGAATATATTGCGGCGATTGATGAAACACGTCGATCAGCCTACGAAAGACTATTAACAACAGTTACCAATGCCTTACCCGAGGGATTTGTTTGTATTATGCAATACGACATGCCTACATTTGTTATTCCAAAGGAATTGTATCCAGCAGGTTACCATGTTACCCCTGAATTACCACTCCCCTTTTTAAGTATAGGTGTTCAAAAGAACCACATTTCACTCTATCATTTAGGACTCTATGCAGACCCTGCTTTATTAGAATGATTTGTTGCCGAGTATCCACACCATGTTTCTACCAAATTAAATATGGGGAAAAGTTGTATTCGTTTTAGTAATATCAATAAAATTCCTTACACTCTTATTGAAGAACTCGTCAGTAGACAATCTGTCGACGATTACATTAAACTTTACGAATCTAATCTACCTTAATTAGGATTATTCAATCAAATAAAAAAGCCAGTGGAATTTGTATAAAAACACAAATTTCACTGGCTTTTACAATCTTAAGAGCTATTAACGAGGATAGCTCTATTTCTTACCCATTTACTATATAGTTAACTCAGGAATTTTTTTGTTAACTCCTGTGATATATCATGTCCAGAATTCTTAAAAGGTTTCTCGTTTGCAACAAGGATACATTCGCTCTCAATCAAAAAATCAAACATTTCTGTTAAACGTTGTTGCTTAAAATTTATTGGAGCATTACTGAGTATATCCTTTACCGTCTTATTTCGTGCAGTGTCATAGATGCTATTACCACCTGCATTTATAATCTCAATAGCAAAACTATTTTTTGAAATAACATCTGCTAAATAATCGATTTCATTCATTTAATCACCCCTTTTTCTAATATAGCAACAAAACACCGCCACAACAAGGTAATATTTGAAAATAGAATGATTTTCCTGATCGATAAAAACTATTATTTTAGAAATAATCTTAACATGAAATATTTCTAAATTATAAAACAACACTCTGTCTGAGGAAACTTGTGTGACTTCACAATTTTTGGCGAAGTTTCACCTTTCCATTTCGCATCACCTGTTGACTTATGTTATCATCTAAATGTAGGAAAGTGTGAAAATGGTGGCTAAATCTCATTAAGAAAGAGGTGATGCCTATGTTGTTCTGTTGGCAAGCCTTTTTAGAAAGGTAAGCATGACGGTATATGAGTCATTAGCGCTTGTTATTCAATTTGCAGCGTTGGTGTTATTATACAAAAACAGCAAAAAATAACCATCTAACTCTTTTGCCAGTCTTAGATGGTTTTTTGATAACTATTTAATTCTAGCCATCGTCTTTAAACGGTTCTACATTGAGGGCTATGTTGACGCATGCCTCTCTCTATTTATATTGTACGAGAATTATAACTCGAATTCAAGCAATAACAACTTATATTTACCTTTTCATTTCGTATCACCTGTTAACAACTAACTACAAATAAGTGTGAAAAAATGGCTAAGATTCATTCTATCAAACACTTATTTTTGGTGACAACAAATTGATTTCTCCACAAATGAAACGCAGTCTAAGAACATTGAAAAAGTATTTCTAGAATACAACTTCAAAAATTCAGATGAATAGTACTCACTTTCTTTCGAATGCTCCGTCCCATACTGCTTTCGTAAGCGAATAAATTCGCAACGCTGTCAGCAAAAAAAAAACCACCAAACATTAGTCTGGCGGGCTTTAATTAGGGTGATTAATAAAGTTCGAGGTATTGCTCTTGTTCCCAAGCATGTACAGTCGTTCTATAAGAATCCCATTCAAGGTTTTTCAATTCAAGGAAGTTGGCATAAATATGCTCACCTAATCCATCAATGATTGTTTGATCTTTTGATAAGGCTTCAAGTGCTCGGCTAAGATCACTTGGTAATTGATCAATGCCATTTTCTTCTAGTTCACTTGCTGTCATACTGTAAATGTTACGATCGATTGGTGCAGGTACTTCTAATTTGCGTTTAATACCATCTAAACCAGCACGTAATACAACTGCCATAGAAAGATATGGGTTCGCTGATGGATCAACGCTACGTAATTCAACGCGTGTTGATAAGCCACGTGACGATGGAATACGAACAAGTGGACTTCTGTTAGAAGATGACCATGCGATGTAACTTGGCGCTTCGTAGCCAGGTACTAAGCGTTTGTATGAGTTAACTGTTGGGTTAGTAACCGCTGTATACCCTTTTGCATGGCGTAAAATCCCTGCAATAAAGTGATAAGCGAGTTCACTTAAACCGTCTTTGCCATTTTCATCGTAAAAGGCATTTCCTTTTTCGTTAAATAATGACATGTTGAAATGCATTCCTGAACCGTTAATGCCATAAATAGGTTTTGGCATAAATGTTGCATGCAAACCATGTTTACGAGCAATTGTTTTAACAACTAATTTAAATGTTTGGATATTATCACACGCCGAAACTGCATCAGCATATTTCCAGTCGATTTCATGTTGACCAGAAGCTACTTCGTGATGTGACGCTTCAATTTCAAAGCCCATTGCTTCTAATTCAAGTACAATATCACGACGACAATTTTCACCTAAATCAGTGGGTGCTAAATCAAAGTAACCAGCGTTATCATTTAATTCTAAAGTGGGTTTACCATTTTCATCAAGTTTGAATAAGAAAAACTCTGGTTCAGGTCCTAAGTTGAATGATGTGAACCCTTCTGCTTCCATTTCTTTTAAAACACGTTTCAAGTTCATACGAGGATCTCCAGTAAACGGTTGTAGATTAGGTGTGTAAACATCACAAATTAATCGTGCTACTTTGCCTTTTTCTGCCGTCCATGGAAAAATCACCCATGTGTTAAAATCGGGATATAATAACATATCACTTTCTTCAATACGAGTAAAACCGTCGATTGATGAACCATCGAACATCATTTTATTGCTAAGTGCCTTATCGAGTTGACTAACTGGCACCTCAACATTTTTAATCGTACCGTTAACATCTGTGAACTGTAAACGCACAAACTTGACGTGCTCTGTTTCTGCAATCGCTAGTAAATCCTCTTTCGTATAACTCATTAATCTTCCTCCTTAAAATAGGTAAAATAGTTTATTGTCTAAATGTGCTACCTGGCATTTGCCCCTGTTGCCTAAATGGACCTGAGTTTAGAATTTCCTCGCGTAATAAACGACGTGTTTTGGCATCGTCAGATTTATCAGATTCTAAGCGGCGACGATAAATATCACGCACATCCGCAATAGTGTAACCTTCATCTAAAAAATCTCTAATTTCTAGCAAACGATCAATGTCATCTAGTGAAAACAAGCGATGATTGCCTTGATTACGATCGGGAGTGATGAGTTGTTGCTCCTCATAATAACGAATTTGTCGTGCACTAAAATTTGTTAGTTTCATGACGGAACCAATTGGAAAAACAGCAAACGTTCGTCTAATTTCTCTGTTAGCCACTTCCAATCACCTCATTACCTTGAATTTGTCACCTTAACGAAGATGATAGTGTAAGTTTACTCGACTTTAAATTCAATTACAATCATTATGTTAGATATTCTTACAGATGACTTTATTTTGTTAGTTTTTGTTACATTTGTATAGTCCAATTTGCTAACAAACATTGATAAATCAACTTTTAAGCAACAAAAAAACTATCCCAGTTAGATAGTTTTTTTTGTATTATTTATAAAATTTTCTACTAATTTTGTCGCTTTCTCTAGCAATTCAGGATCTTCTGCATCAAGCCAAGAAACGTTCATCCGATTATTGAACCACGTTAATTGTCGTTTGGCATAATGACGCGACCGTTGCTTGATTAAATCGACGGCAGCTTCGTATGAACAGCGTCCGTCCAAGTAGTCTAAAATTTCCTTGTAACCAATTGCTTGATAGGCGGTTGTAGCTGTTAGTTTACTCTGTAAGGCCTTTACTTCAGCAACAAGACCTTCGCTCATCATTTGGTCCACACGTTGATTAATACGCTCATACAATCGCTCTCGTTCTGTATTAAGACCAATAATTAAATGTGGGTAATGTGCTTGGGGCGGTTCTGGTTGTTGTTGAGAAAAAGGAATACCTGTTACCTCAGTCACCTCAAGCGCACGAATCACACGACGCGTATTATTGGGGTGAATCAACGTTGCGGAAACAGGATCGTTTGCTTCTAATTCAGCAAATAACGCTACTTTTCCTTGTTCCGATAACAGTTGTTCGTATTTAGCTCTTACAATTGGGTTATCAGGTGCTTGTCCTAATTTAAAATCGAATAACACGGATTGAATGTATAATCCAGTGCCACCAACAATTAAGGGGACAGCAGTAATTGGCATGGCATCAATTTCTTGACGTGCTGTCTGCACAAACTGCGAGACATCAAAGTTCGTCGTCGGATCAACGATATCAATCATATGGTGACGTACTTGTTTTTGCTCAGCTGCGCTTGCTTTCGCCGTACCAATATTCATCTCACGATAGATTTGCATCGAATCACCACTGATGATTTCAGATCCAAATCGTTGCGCTAAATGTAAACTTAAAGCGGTTTTCCCAACAGCTGTTGGGCCAATTAAGGCCACAACGGGACGTTTAGACATCTGTTTCCGCCCTTTCCATCTCTTCTTTAATTTCTGCTGCTAACGCAGGAAAATCCGTCATAAAGCCTGTTACATTTGGATTTGCAAAACACTCACGCATATCCTCGACTTTGTTAATCGTCCAATAACGGGTTTTATAAAGTGTTTCCCACGCCTCAGCTTTATTTTTCATGTAAAACGGCGGATGCATCGCATCAGCTTTCACTTTTTTTGCCCATTTTAAACCGGGCTTTAGATTACGTTTAATTAGAACATTGAGGTTCGCTTTTCGATTTAAGCGACGTAAACGGCGCAGCGTTTTAAAGTTAAACGAACAAAAAATAACGGTTAAATCACCCTGCTTTTTCTTGAGTAAACGCAAAACTTTTCGTTCAATGCCTCGGTAACGATTTACATCTGTTTTAAGCTCAATGTTCAAGGTTAAGCCTGATGACTGACATAAATCAAGTACTTCCTCCAACGTAGGAATTTTTTGTGGTTCATCACGATAATTACCCACATCAAATTTTTTCAACTCAGCAAGTGTATAGTTGCGAATTTCACCTTTACCATTGGTCGTACGATCAATAAAGTCATCATGCATCACAATCAGTTTGCCATCTTTCGATAAATGGACATCCAGCTCTATTCCTGTAATGGCCAAATTAAGGCATTCTCTAAAGGCTATCAAGGTATTCTCAGGGTGTGTCCCCTTGCTTCCTCGATGTGCATATATCTCAGTCATCAAAGACCTCCCTAGGGTTATTTAGCGACGTTAACGTCTAACCATACCGCACTAACCTGACCATCTTCATTTTCATCTAATATAAATGAACCGTTTGAATAACGATCAGAAACGCTGTTAACTGTTTTAACTTCTACCACTGTTACCTCACCTTTATCTGTCAGCACATTCACTTTGTCATCTGCTGTAACAGACATCATTGCGATATAACGGTGTGGTTTTGCTTTCAATTCACGCAACATCAATAAACCACGCAATGCACGGTTTTGAACTTCTAAATGGCGTTGAGAGAAACGTTTAACAGACCCACGTTGAGTGACCAATAACAAGTCATGTTGTTTTTCAAGTTTCACACAACCAATTACCTTATCCTCTTTTTTCAAGTTGATCGCTTTTACACCTGATGTTCGCACATTACCTACAGGTACATCGGTAATTGCAAAAGTAAGGTTATACCCAAAATTAGTCGTCATTGTTACGGTATCTGTGTCTTGAACAAGGAAAACATTGATAACTTCATCCCCTGCTTTTAACTTAACAGCTGCTAGACTTCGCGCATAACGCTGTGGATTATAAAGATTAAGCGCACTGCGTTTGATCATCCCGTTGGCTGTCGTAAAGACAACTGACGTCGATTCATCAAATTCTTTCACAGGTAAAACAGCAATCACTCGTTCACTGCTATCTGCATGTGCTAAGTGACTAATATGTTCACCTAAATCTTTCCAACGTATGTCAGTGAGCTCGTGAACAGGACGATAAATATAATTCCCTTTATCTGTGAACAAGAGCACAAAATCCATGGTATTCATTTGCTGAGCAAAAACAGCATGATCATTTTCTTTCATGCCCAGTTCAGCGATGCCGTTTGAAGCGCTGAATGAACGGAGACCAGAACGTTTCACGTATCCTTGTTCTGAAACAGTCACCATTACTTCTTCACTCGCAACTAAAACAGTTCGATCGATTGTTAATTCCTCAATTTTCTCTTCAATTTGAGAGCGGCGTACACTTGGGAATTGTTTATTAATCATTTTCAAGTTGTTAACAAGTGTTGCATTCATTACTTTTACATCACTTAAAATCGCCTCTAATTGCGCAATTTTATCCGATAGCGCCTGACCTTCTGAACGCAAATCAGTAATATCAGTGTTTGTTAAACGATAAAGTTGTAAAGTAACAATTGCTTCCGCTTGTTCAACAGAAAATTGATATTTTTCAATGATATTATCTTTTGCATTTTTCTTATCTTTTGATGAGCGAATTGTTGCAATCACTTCATCAAGAATTGATAAGGCTTTCATCAAACCTTCGATGATATGTTGACGTTCACGCGCTTTTTTCATCTCAAAATGCGAACGGCGTGTAATAATTTCATGCTGATGCTTAATGTAAGCATCAATAAAACCTAAAATGCCGTTTAAACGTGGGCGTTTATTATCAATTGCCACTAAGTTGAAGTTATACGACACTTGTAAATCCGTATTTTTATATAAATAGTTAAGAATACCAGTGACATTCACTTCTTTTTTCAATTCAATTGCAATGCGTAAGCCTGTTCTATCTGTTTCATCACGGACTTCAGAAATACCTTCGACTTTTTTATCGAGACGTAACTCATCAATACGTTTGACAAGGTTTGCTTTGTTTACTTCATAAGGTATTTCAGTCACAATAATTTGTTGACGACCACTACGAATTGTCTCAATTTCAGTTTTAGAACGAATGAAAATCTTACCTTTACCAGTTTCATACGCTTTTCTAATACCACTAACACCTTGAATGATACCGCCTGTTGGAAAGTCAGGGCCAGGAATTTTTTTCATGATATCATCAATGCTACAATTTTGATGTTTTAGTCGATAAATAACCGCTTCAATCACTTCCGCTAAGTTATGTGGCGGAATATCTGTTGCATAACCCGCAGCAATACCTGTTGCACCATTCACTAACAAGTTAGGGAAATGTGCAGGTAACACCGTTGGTTCATGCGTTGTTTCATCGAAGTTTGAGATCATATCCACTGTACCTTTTTCAAGGTCTTGCAATAAATGAGCCGACAGTGCACCTAAACGTGCTTCTGTATAACGCATCGCAGCTGCAGAGTCACCATCAATACTACCGTTGTTACCATGCATTTCAATTAAAGGCATACGGTTTTTCCAATCTTGACTCATACGAACCATTGCTTCATACACTGATGAATCACCGTGTGGGTGATAGTTACCGATAACGTTACCGACTGTTTTAGCTGATTTACGGAACCCTTTTTCATTGGTATTACCTTCCGCATACATGGCATATAAAATACGACGTTGTACAGGTTTTAGTCCATCACGGATATCTGGTAAGGCACGTTCTTGAATAATATATTTACTATAACGACCAAAACGGTCGCCAACGACTTCTTCTAATGGTAAATCTTGAATCCCATCATGAATTGGCATCGGAATCCCCCTCAATCATTACATTTTCGTTTTCTAAAATACTTTGTTCATCTTCTAATGTAAACTCTACATTACCTTCAATCCAACGACGACGCGGTTCAACTTTATCGCCCATCAGCGTTGAAATACGACGTTCAGAACGCGCAGCATCATCAATGCGTACACGAATCAACGTACGTGATTCCGGATCCATTGTAGTAGACCATAATTGATCTGCATTCATCTCACCTAAACCTTTGTAACGCTGAATAATATAACCACGGCTAAAGTTTTTTAAGACCACTTCTAACTCATCGTCCGTCCACGCGTATTCAATCACTTCTTTTTTACCGGCACCTTTACTTACTTTATAAAGGGGTGGCAAAGCAATATAAATCTTGCCTGCTTTAATCAACGGCAACATGTAACGATAAAAGAACGTTAAGAGCAAGACTTGAATATGTGCCCCATCAGTATCCGCATCGGTCATAATAATAATTTTATCGTAATTACAATCTTCAATATCAAAATCAGCACCTACGCCGGCACCAATAGTATGAATGATTGTACTAATTTCTTCATTTTTCATAATATCAGCTAATTTAGCTTTTTCAGTATTGATAACTTTTCCTCGTAAAGGTAACACAGCTTGGAAACGACGATCACGACCTTGCTTGGCAGAACCACCGGCCGAATCCCCTTCGACTAAGTACAATTCATTTTTCAATGGGTTACGTGATTGAGCTGGCGTTAATTTACCTGATAATAGTGTATCTGAACGCTTACGTTTTTTACCATTACGCGTGTCTTCACGGGCTTTACGCGCTGCATCACGCGCTTGTTGTGCTTTGATTGATTTACGAATTAACAGTTGACTTACTTCTGGGTTTTCGTTTAAGAAGTAGGCTAATTGTTCAGAAACAACGGCATCAACAGCTGCACGAGCTTCAGATGTTCCTAATTTTTCTTTTGTTTGACCTTCAAATTGGAGGTATTCTTCTGGTACACGAATTGAGATAACAGCTGCCATCCCCTCACGTATATCACTACCTTCAAGGTTCTTATCTTTTTCTTTTAACATACCTGTACGGCGAGCATATTCATTCATGACGCGTGTCATTGCCGCTTTAGCTCCAGCTTCGTGCGTTCCCCCGCCTTTTGTACGTACATTATTTACAAAACTAAGAATTGTTTCTGAATAGGCATCATTGAACTGAAAAG
This sequence comes from Brochothrix thermosphacta DSM 20171 = FSL F6-1036, assembly GCF_036884295.1. NCBI lineage: Bacteria > Bacillati > Bacillota > Bacilli > Caryophanales > Listeriaceae > Brochothrix > Brochothrix thermosphacta. Next base: position 1,260,983 of record NZ_CP145608.1, on the reverse strand, counting down.
CCATTTCAATTTCCATTTCAGATTGAACGCCCTCCATCACAACTGTATCGTGTAGGCCTTCTTTATCTTCATTTAAATAACTGACAAACGCAGCAATTCCATCCTCGTAAAGGAATGTTTCTGACTTATCTGCTTCACGTTCGTCCGTTAATATAATTTCAACGCCTTTAAGCAAGAAAGCTGATTCGCGCAAACGTTCGCTAAGAACATCATAATTATAAGTTGTTGTTGAAAAAATGGTTGGGTCTGGTTTAAAATGCAACGTTGTTCCATTGCGTTTAGTTTTTCCCAGCTTAACAAGTTTTGTGACTGGTACCCCACCGTTTTTAAATGTTTGTTCATACTCATACCCATCACGATAAACGGTAACTTTTAACCATTCGCTCAAAGCGTTAACAACAGATGCACCTACACCGTGTAAGCCCCCAGATGTTTTATAGCCACCTTGACCAAACTTACCACCAGCATGAAGCACAGTTAAAATAACTTCAACTGTTGGTTTACCAGAACTATGCATACCAACAGGCATACCACGTCCTTCGTCACTTACGACGATACTATTATCTTTTTTTATTGTAATTTCAATTTTTTGACCAAACCCAGAAAGGACCTCATCAACAGAGTTATCTACTATTTCATACACAAGATGATGTAAACCTCGCGCATCGGTTGAACCAATATACATTGCTGGACGTTTTCGAACAGCTTCTAATCCTTCTAATATCTGTATTGCATCATCATTATATTCAGTTGTTTGTTTTACCAATGCTTAACAGCGCCTTTCTATCATGTGATGTTTGCTTTCACAAACGTGCGTTCGTTATTAAAAATAGCAAAAATAAGACTCGCTTGTCAAATAAAGCCATTGACGGACGGGTATAACTCCCTCAATACTTACGGCATATTCAGCAATTAAATCACAGCTTTACTTTAGAATCGATAATTTAAGTGTAACCGATTGTCGCAAAAAAATCATCGACATCTTTTAAAATTTTATAATATCTACTAAAATTCACCATTAATTATGACACTACAATCGTTTAATCGTCGTACTCTATACCGGTAAAAATGCCCCGCCTTATCATTTTCACTACTTATCGGCAGTTATGATGATAAAAGCAACGGTGTTTCTTTGTCGCGTTACGTGATTGTTTACTGTGACAAAACAGTCTATTGGTCCCGTCCCCTATTCTAGCACACTTGGTGAAAATAAACGTTTCTTTTATGACAGAGATACTCTATAATTACCTTGTTAAGTATTTTTAAAGAGAAGAGGAATTCGTATGCTATTTATTGCACAAGTTATTGGATTAATGCTTGTTGCCTATCTAATTGGATCGTTTACTGCCGGACTATGGATTGGAAAATGGTTCTTTAAAAAAGATATCAGAGAATATGGTAGTCATAACTTAGGTGCTACTAACTCATTTAGAATACTAGGTGTTAAAGCGGGTATTGTCGTAATGATAATCGATGTTTTAAAAGGTACCTTGGCAACTTTGCTTCCTGTATGGCTTCATGTCCCAATCAATCCCTTACTCATCGGTGTTTTCGCGGTTATCGGGCATATTTACCCAGCCTACGCAAAACTTCGTGGCGGCAAGGCTGTCGCAACTTCTGCAGGGATTCTGCTTGGGTATAGTCCAAGCGTCTTCTTAGTACTCATGGCTGTGTTTGTAATCGTTCTAGTTATTTCACGTTACGTGTCACTTAGCTCAATGATTGCCGTTGTTGTTGGTTTAATCGCTAGCATCTTCTTAAAGGACTACGTGTTAATTATCGTTATGGCGATTCTGACAATCTTTATTCTTTACCGTCACCGCGCCAACATCTCACGTATTAAGAATGGTACCGAATCTAAAATTAAATTTAAATCTAGTAAAAAAACTTCTTAATTTTTTAAAGCGTTGGTAATTGACATATTATCAGTGCTTTTTTTATACAAAAAAACACCTGCCCTAAAGCGGTGTTTGTTCGTATTAGCTCAGCTCAGCTCAACTCAACTACATTTATTAAAAAACTAGTAAAGTGTGATTTCATAAGCTGTTTTATAAATTTGTTGCGGCGCTAATTGATGCGATCCAAATTTTTTAGTCCAATCTTGCGTTGTATCTACCGTATCTGCAATGCCTTGCCACGGCTCAATACATATAAATGGCGCAGCATCAGTTGGAGACCAGACACCGACAAATGCCATTTCAGCAGTGTTCACGCACACGCCATGACGACCGAGTTGATCCTCTAATTTAATCGTTTTTAAGTCATCAAAAATCAATGCATCTTTTTCAAATAAACTTTTTTCTAAAGTAATAAATTGTTGAGGTGTTTCTGTTAATTTATGACGTTCTGACGCTTCTAAGTACGGGCCTTTTAACCCTAATAATTCTCCTGTATACGGCGCATCGAAAGCCAAGCGATAATCAGCCAACTTTTTACCCGCTTCTAATGGAATATTAAAGGCTGGATGCCCTCCAATTGAAAAATACAAATCAGTATCCGCAGGGTTTTCAACCGTCCATTCAACTTTTAAAGTTGCCCCATCCAAGTAATAACCCACGTGTAATTTAAAACGGAACGGGTAGTTCTTTAACGTTTTTTCAGACTCTGTTAATTCAAATAATAAATGAGTCGGTGAGGATGTTAACAATGTAAACTCACTATCTCGTGCAAAGCCATGTTGTGGCTGCTCATAACGTTCGCCTTCAAAATAAAAGCAGTCTTCTTTTAAGCGGCCTACATTAGGAAACAATATCGGTGAGTGTCGTCCCCAATAAGCAGGGTCTGCTTGCCATAAATATTCTATTCCCGTTTCTTTTAGAACAAAGGATTGCAATTCTGCACCTAGCGTTGCCACTTTAATGCTCGCTTTATCGTTTATAAGTGTGTGTGTCGTCATCTTTGTCTCTCCTTCGGATAAAGTGATGTCAAATCTTTCAAATGTTGCCTCTAAGCCTTCAGCACGTAATATATGGTATTGATTATCTCCAAATAAATCAAAATGAGGGAAATCTTCGTGTTTCAAATCCATCCATTCAGGCTGTAAACCATATTGACGGCCCCATTCAATTAATTTCTCGCGGTCGGCACAGCCAACTTTTGTAAAACTCTTTACACCTGGGAAACGTTTATCTTGCCACCAATGTGTTAAAAAGGCTATTTCTCCTTGCGAGACACGTTTTTTCCAATCATTTAACTCTGAACGCTTAATTCCAAAAGCCATTTACTCAACTTCCTTTTTATAAACTTTATCCCACTCCGGAAAATGACGTCTAAATGATGCAGGTTTGAATTTTTCTTTTGTAACAATTGCATGTTGCGTTGTTGCTAACAAGGAAAGTTCTCCTGTTTCTTTCACTCTCACTTCGTAGCCATAAGTGGTGCGTAAGCCATCGTATGTTTCAATCCAAGTTTTAACAATAGCTGACTGCCCATAACGTAACGGAGCTTTATATTGCAAATGCACATCTAAAACCGGTGCTAAAAAACCTTGTTCTTCCATTTGTACATAATCAAATCCCAATTGCGAAATTAAATTAGTTCGACCAATTTCACACCAAACAAGATAATTTGTATGATAAACAACGGCCATTTGATCTGTTTCACTATAACGCACTCTAATTTCTGTTTCATTAATTGTCTTCATCGTCAACTTCCTTCCTAACATTCTTTTCAAACCAAAAAGGAACAATCTATTAGATCGTTCCTTTGCGGTAGTCAAAATCTCACCAAGCGGCATGATCCAAAGTATTATTAAATTAAGATATTACTGATTACATGCGTGTTTTTTCAAGCGCTACTAAAAATTTGTCATTAAGAACTTTAATATAAGTCCCTTTCATACCGAGTGAACGTGATTCAATCACGCCAGCACTTTCTAATTTACGAAGCGCATTAACAATAACCGAACGCGTAATACCTACACGGTCAGCGATTTTTGATGCAACAAGTAGACCTTCTTTTCCACCTAATTCTTCAAAGATATGTTCGATAGCGCCATGTTCACTGTATGATAGTGAATTGATTGCCATTTGAACAACTGCTTTACTGCGAGCTTCTTCTTCGATTTCTTCTGTTTTCTCACGTAGAATTTCCATCCCAACAACAGTTGAGCCGTATTCAGCAAGAATTAAATCATCATCATTAAAACCTTCAGTTAATCGTGAAAGGATTAATGTTCCTAGACGTTCTCCGCCACCGATGATAGGTACGATCGTTGTTAAGCCTTGTTTAAAAATACCAGCATTTTCAACTGGGAAAACAGTATAACGACTTTCAAAATCAATGTTTTGAGTTGTTTCTGTAATGTTAAACAAGCTATTTGTGTAATCTGCAGGAAATTGACGGCTCTCAATAAAACTAATCATACGATTGTTATTGATTTCAATTTGTTCAGAAACACCTAATAGTTTTCCTTTGCGACTAACGATATAAACGTTAGCTTCAATAAGTTGGCTCATCGTGAGCGCCATTTCACTAAAATCAACAGAGTGACCTGCAGATTTTTGTAATAATGAGTTAATTCCTCGTGTTTTCTGTAATAACGTAAGGTTCATTGTTTGTTCCTCCTAATATATATTGACTATTTAATATAGCTCAATACTTGTTTTTGCAATAAAAAATTAAAATTCAATTAAGATAAGTATAATATTTTTTTAACTACAATTACATCCTTTGGTAGTATATCATGTTATGCGACAATTAAACACTGTTAATCATTGTTTTATATCCAAAATGATTTAAATAAAAAACAAATTGTTCAAATTCACCTTATTTATTAAGCTATGCACGTGGGTGTGCCTTGCGATAAGTAGCTTGTAGATGTTCTTTCGTTACATGTGTATATATTTGTGTGGATGAAAGACTCACATGACCTAATAACTCTTGTACTGTTCGCATATCGGCTCCAGCATTCATTAAATCAGTCGCAAAGGTATGACGCAACATATGCGGATGGATATTTGATGTTAAAGTTGTTTCTTTCATCAGTTGTTCCAGGCAGTAACGAATCCCTCTTGCTGTGAGAGGACCTCCATTTTTATTAATAAAAACCGTCGAATGTTCTTTGTTAAAATGAGCGAGCAACGGTGTTCGACACTCCTCTATATAGAGTTCCAATGCCTCAAGCGCAAACTGCCCCAATGGCACATGTCGCTCTTTGTTACCTTTACCATGGACTAAGACTGTTTTATAGTTCCAATCAATATCCGCCATCGTCATTGCTTCACACTCTGCAACACGCATTCCCGTCCCGTACAAAACTTCAAGTAACGCACGATCACGGCTAGCAAGCTTTGTTTGACGTTTTTCAGCTGTTTCGAAAAGTTCAGTCATTTCTTCTGAGTAAAAGAAATGCGGTAGACTAACATACTTACGTGCATGTGATATCGAGGTAAACGGGTTCTCAGCAAGCTGCGCTGTTCTCAATAAATAATCATAAAATTGACGTAAACTTGATAGTTTTCGTGAAACTGACGAACGTGATAATTGTTGTTCATGCAAACGCGTCAAAAATAGTCGAACGTCTAAAAGTTCCACTGCAAGATACGAAGTAATATTTTCTTCTATTAAAAATGATGTAAATTCATTCAAATCAGCCATATAAGCCACAACAGTAGCTGGTGAATAATTTCGTTCAACTTCTAAATATTTTTTGAAATTAAGGTTGTTCTCTTGATTGATTTCCATGTTGGTGCCTCCTTAATCGTATTCATCGTATCATACTAAAAGCTTATTTGTAAACAATTCCGAACTTTCAGAACTTTCCTGTTTATAGGTAAAAATTAAAAAAACTGAGGCTAATCCCAAAATGGATAATTGCCCCAGCATGATAACTATTGTTGTTCTTGTTCTTTATAATCACAAGATGTACATGTGATTTGATTTCCTTTTTTAAGCTTTTTAACAACCAGCGTATGCTCGTTACATTTTGGACAAGGTCGTTCGATTGGACGATCCCAGCTCACATACTCACAAGCAGGATAACGATCACACCCGTAGAAAATACGGTTCTTTTTACTCTTACGTTCAATAACCTGACCTTCTTTACATTTAGGACACATTACACCGATTTCTTTTACAATCGCCTTTGTGTTACGGCAATCAGGGAAACCACTGCAGGCCATAAACTTACCGTAACGGCCCATTTTAATTACCATCGGTTTGCCACATAACTCGCAATCGATGCCAGCAGGTTCATCTTCAATGACAATTTTTTCCATTTCAGCTTCTGCTTTTTGGATCTCTTTTTCAAACGGTTGATAAAACTCATCAATCACTCGGATCCATTCCATTTTACCATGTTCGACAGCATCTAATTTATCTTCCATTGTGGCTGTAAACGTAACGTCGATAATTTCAGGGAAATACTCAGCAATCAGACCATAAACGATTTCACCTAATTCAGTTGGCATAAAACGTTTGTTATCTAACGTGACGTAATTTCGTCGTTGAATCGTATCAAGCGTTGGTGCATAAGTTGAAGGACGACCGATTCCAATTTCCTCGAGCGTTTTTACTAAACGGGCCTCTGTATAGCGTGGAGGTGGCTGCGTAAAATGCTGACGGGGATCAACGGTTACTGATTTAACAGTTTCGCCTTCTTTCATATCAGGTAAAATGTTTTCTTTTTCATCCGTACCATCATCAGAGCCTTCAACGTAAACTTTCATGAAACCATTAAATTTAATTTTAGAACCATTCGCACGGAAATTAACATTATTATTAGATAAATCAACTCTCATTGTATCTAAAACTGCAGGTGCCATTTGACTGGCAATAAAACGTTCCCAAATTAATTTATATAGACGGAATTGATCGCGCGATAAGTATTTTTTGATTTCTGTTGGTGATTTATCTAAACGGGAAGGACGTACAGCTTCATGGGCTTCTTGAGCCCCTTTTTGTTTCTTATCTTTACGCGCTTCAGTACGAAGGTACTCTTCACCATAAGTTTCACCAATAAATGTTTTTGCTGCTTCAATAGCCGTATCAGATATACGCGTTGAATCGGTACGCATATAAGTAATTAAACCTACTGTACCCGAACGTCCAATCGCGATTCCTTCATATAATTGCTGTGCAATCATCATTGTTTTACGTGTTTTAAAATTAAGTTTACGCGCAGCTTCTTGTTGCAGTGAAGACGTTGTAAAAGGCGCGGCAGGATTCCGTTTACGTTCTTTTTTGGTTACTTTATCAACCACAAAATCCTTGCTCTTAATTTGATCAACGATTTCTTTAACATCATTGCTATCTTTCAATTCTTTTTTCTTGCCATTTAATCCATAAAAATTGGCTTGGAATTGTTTTTTACCTTTAATGAATTGACCATCAATTGTCCAATACTCTTCAGGTACAAACTTATTAACTTCATGTTCACGATCAATGATTAATTTTAATGCAATCGATTGTACACGACCAGCACTCAAACCTTTTTTTACTTTTTTCCATAAAACAGGGCTGATATTGTACCCTACTAAACGGTCAAGGACACGGCGTGCTTGTTGTGCATTAACCAAATCCATGTCTAACTTTCGAGGGTGTTTAAACGATTCTTTAACAGCATCCCGTGTGATTTCATTAAATACCACACGGAGATCGTCTTCTAAATCAAGGTTTAAACTGTTAGCTAAATGCCATGCAATTGCTTCTCCCTCTCGATCTGGATCGGCTGCGAGATAAACTTTTTTCACTTTTTTTGCTGCTTGTTTCAATTCTTTTAGGATACTACCTTTTCCTCTAATTGTAATATAACGTGGTTCATAATTATTTTCAGTATCAACGCCCATTTGACTTTTAGGAAGGTCACGTAAGTGTCCCATTGAGGCTTTTACTTTATACTTTTTTCCAAGATACTTTTCAATTGTTTTAGCTTTCGCTGGTGACTCAACAATGACTAGATAATCAGCCATACTATTTCAGTCCTCTCATCTTTCAATTCCATTTAATAATGGTAAGCGGTTGCGTTTAAGTTAACATAACATACTATAATAGAAAAACCCGCGAGTTACAAGCCTTTTCACGAGATATTAATTAACAGTACGTTCGAATTGTATCATGCAACTATTCCAAAAGTAAAATAAAGCTCATTCAAAGCCTCCATATTACTGCAACAATATTGACTAAAATACGTCGCTATTTAAAGCTATTTTTTTAACGTCTTTAAAAACAAACGCTATATAATAGAAGAAAAAATACAAACGATATACAACTATAAAGAAGAAGCCCTTTAATATCAACAACTCCTCTAAGTTATTTCTCTTAAAATATCATCAGCAGAGATCACCAGTATCGCTCCTTCTTGCAGCAAACGATTACACCCCACTGCTTGCTTGTTCAAAGGTGAACCAGGTGTCGCAAAGATCGATTTACCTTCATCTAATGCGTAATCAACTGTGATTAAACTGCCACTTTTTTCTGCGGCTTCCACTACCCATACCCCTTGTGACAATGCACTAACAAGTCGATTACGTTCAACAAACGTCCATTTACGGGCAGATATTGGTGGCGCATACTCACTGATGACCAATTCTTTGCGAAGCATATAATTGTATAATAATGCGTTTTCTTGTGGGTAAAGTCGGTACATCCCACTACCTAGAACGGCAATTGTATCTCCTTTTTCTATGAGAGTGATGCGATGCGCATGAGTATCTATACCTGTGGCTAATCCGCTAACAATACCGACATCCGCTGCTACTAGTTGTTTAATAATCGGTTGCATCAGTCTATCTATTCCTTTATTACATTGCCTTGCACCAACAATCGCTATCATCTTTTTTCGTAAAAGTGTTAAATTTCCTTTTGCGTAAAAATAAAGTGGCGGATCATACATTTCACGAAAAGCTTCGGGATATTCTTCATCAGATTGTGTAATAAATACAATCTCTTGTTTTTCATATCCTTTGTATAATGATGGTGTTTTTATGCATTTTAAATTATCTTTTTTCACTATTTCTTCTAACATATGACGTCGATTTGAATAAGAATGTGATGCCTCAAATAACCATTTTTTCCTTTCTGTCCACATCAAAAAACGCCTCCTTTTCTTTAAGTTTACAAGAAAAAGAAACGTTTATTTGAGTTATTTACTTGCGCTTTTTTTTGCTATAAAACGTTTTTAACAGGTGAAAAGCTACGACGATGTATCGGACATGCGCCTTGGGCCTCTAATCCAGCTAAATGTTTCGCAGTACCGTAACCAAAATTATGTTCAAAATCGTATCCAGGGTAAGTTTTCGCATACTCAGTCATCATCTCATCACGAATAACTTTCGCAATAATTGAAGCAGCTGCAATGGATAAACTTTTTTGATCCCCTTTAATAATCGACAATATTTGAGCATCTTCGTATTTCAACGGCATGGCATCAATCAAAACAGCATCAGGCTGAGGATCAAGTTGTGCCAACGCATCGGACATCGCTAATTTTGTAGCTTCATAAATATTAACGGCATCAATTGTTTTCTCATCGATTATTCCAACACCAATTGCAATGGCTTCCGCTTTAATGGCTTTGTACATCGCTTGTTTTTTATCATAACTTAACTTTTTCGAGTCATCGATTCCAGTTAATTTTGTATTTTGTGGTAATATTACAGCCGCAGCAACGACAGGACCTGCTAATGGACCACGTCCCACTTCATCAACGCCTGCAATATAAGCATAGTTTTTAGCGATGAATTCTGTTTCATAGAGCCACATTTCTTCACGTTTCAACTCTAATGCTTTTAATGCTTGGTGACGTCGTTGCCATTGCGCCAATGCTTGTTGAACACCTTTTCGTTCATCATTTGCATACTCTAGCAGCAATGGATCTGTCAGGGCGCTAACATTCGCTAATTGTGCTTTAATGGCAGCAATACTAGGCTTGTTCGTCACTTGAAACCACCTCTTCGTCAGCTTCTTCTGCCATCTCTAACTCTTCCGGACGATCCAACGTGATACGACCAAGTTTTAAGGCACGGAAATCGCGGACAAAATGTTCAGCAGCACGACTATAATCGATATGCTCGCCGTCTGTAAGTTGACGATTGAGAGCCAAACGTTCAAGCATTTCTTTTGGTGTCATCGGTTCATCAGTACCTAAATATGACATTAAAAACGCAGGGTAATATTTAGCAGCGTAATCATAACCATAATCTGATACGTCAATCAGATTTAAAATATCATCCTTGATAGCGCCTGTCAAAGCAAGACGGTAGCCTACTTCTGAGTCCTCGAATTTCGGCCATAAAATCCCCGGAGTATCTAATAATTCCAGCTCTTTGCCCACTTTAATCCATTGTTGTGCTTTTGTAACACCCGGACGGTTTCCAGTCTGAGTGATATTCTTTTTCACCAGTCTATTAATCAGCGTTGATTTACCAACATTTGGGATTCCTAAAATCATCGCACGAATGGCACGCGGACGCATCCCACGTTTTAAATTACGTTCAAATTTTTCACTCATTTCTGCTTGAGCAGCTTTAGTGAGTTTGTGTAATCCTTTACCATCTTTAGAGTTGATAGCTACTGCTCGGATACCTTGCTTCTCGTAATATTCCAACCATTTTTCAGTTATACTTGGGTCAGCCATATCACTTTTATTTAAAATAACCACACGGCGTTTTTGATGAATAATTTCATGCATCATTGGGTTTGCTGAACTAATCGGCAAACGTGCATCTACCAATTCAAAAATAATATCCACCAATTTTAATTTTTCTGTTACTTGACGACGTGCTTTGGCCATATGACCTGGAAACCATTGTATTGTCATTCTTTTTCCTCCTATTTGACGACTCTCATCTCATTAAGTGGTAGATAAACATATTTGGCAACACCAACCGCACTATCTGTGGGTATCGTTCCAAAATAACGACTATCATTGCTATTATCACGATTATCACCTAAAACATAATATGTATTGGGATCAACTGTAATATCATAATCACTCATAAAAGTATCGTTTTTATTTAATTTATCGCGGTAAGCCTGTAAATATGATTCTTTATGCAAAACGCCATTAACGTACAGTTTGTCATTCTTATAAACTATATGGTCACCTGGCATACCAATTACTCGCTTAACATACTGATGTTTATCAACATTAAAAACAATCGTATCGAAACGATGTACTTCACTTAAACGATTAACCAAAACAACTTCTTTCATTTTAAGAGTTGGCATCATCGAGTAGCCATCAACTGTAACTGGAACAAAAACGAGAAACCGCACAATCAAACATAATATTAAGGCTACCACACTCAGACGAAACCACTTAACAATGCTGTATTTCGTATCTCTCGAGAGTTTGCTCATTGTGCTCCTCCTTATGTGATATAACTATCTTGAAATGTTATGTTTTTTAACATTATTAAGAGGTTTTAAATAACGAACCCTTTATTTAATAACATTTATCATTTTCTCAAATTGTATGAAACATCTTTACTATTATAGCATTTTTTCAACCCTTATAGACAAATGACAATAAAAAAAGACAACATATCTTATGTAGTTTCTTTGATTGGAAAGAAAAAGTAGCAAACCAATTTGGTTTACTACTTCATATTCATCTTATTATTTTTTATAAAGTTACATTATAGGTTCTTCTTACCCCATTTGATGACAACCCCATCGATTGTTGATTCATTAACAGCACCAAAATAACGACTATCATTACTTACGCGTCTGTTATCTCCCATGAGGAAATATTTCCCTTCAGGAATTTTTTCAATAACGAAGTTAGGTGTCAATGCGCTCGATTCTTGCTTCTTGAACTCATCAAGATACGGTTCCTCGTATTTCTTTCCGTTAATGTAAAGTGTATCATCTTTGTACTCCAATTTATCACCTGGCAAACCAATCACGCGTTTAATGTACTCCGCTGATTCATTATCTGGTGCAGGGAAAACAACGATATCAAAACGATCTGCTGTCTTTAACTTATTAATAAATAAGTATTCTCCTGAGTATAATGTTGGATCCATTGAATCTCCATCTACTTTTACTGCTGCAAAGAGATATGTACGAACGACCATCGTAATTATCAGCGCCACTATGACTACTTTCAATATATCCCAAATAAACGACCCTGCCTTTTTCATTCGTCATCCTCCTTAAAATCAATCTTTCCTATATATTATAGCAAAATAGACAACAACAATCGAACAATAAGCCGTTAATTATGTAAATTAAATGCGACTTCTGACCTAATTCTTTTTATGATAGAATCAGTTAGCAAAAATCAATTATCATTATACTCAATAGATGAGCTATCCTAACTAATATACCCTATTTTGACCGGCTTATCACATACTTCAGCGATTTATCGTATGCTATTTCTAATCATCTGCAATATCCGACAAAATAACACTTACCAAATGTGTTTCAGTCATTTCTGTTGTTAATAATTTTTCATTAATCGTTCCTAAGTAATCACTATCCACCCACCAACTCTTCATTTTGTTCCCATCAAATTCGGCGGACTGTTTGCGCTGTTGATGCCTTACTAATGTCTCTTCAAACGGAAGATCAAAATAGTAAACATAAGCTTCATCAAAATCCGCCATCAGCGTTATAAGCATCTCACCATAATACTCTTTCACTAAAATACCTTCAACAATACAAATATCACAATTAGCTTTACCATATTTTGCAATTTGACTTATTAAATTTATCGAAAGATTATTTTCTCGATCATGTGTTTTGAGCATGGTTCGACGCACTATATCTTGTGAGACAACAAGTGTGTTTTCACCCAGTTGTTTTTGTAATCGATTAGCCACTGTCGTTTTACCACTGCCAGAATTACCACGCAAAATAATTAATTTTGACATCCTAACACTTCCCTTTTTAAAGTTAGCCACTCTTAATATAACATATTAAAAATTCAAGTTATATTTTTGATAAGACTAAACACATTTAGCACTGAGATGCTAATTCATCTGCGTTATGAGTTGAAAATTCTTAATAGAAAACTTAAGCGTTGATTTACTGATATCTTAAAATTAATCTTTATACTCAGAAATCACCCAACCTTTTTGTTGATTCTTTAACGCATCACCTCTATGAAAAATTGTAAACCCTATCTCTTTGCAATATAATAGAAGAAAGAATCCATATAGTAAAGGGGGGAATTAGTGGTGTCTTTTTAGATACTACTATTTTAAATATGCTAGATTATCACTACGAAACGTTTTTAACTGTTTGTAAAACGCTTAATTATACTCGAGCTGTTGAAGCATTAAACATGAGTCAACCCGCTGTAAGTAATCATATAGCATTTTTAGAACAGCGAATGGGTACAAAATTATTTTATCATAAAAACAAAAAAGTCTATTTAACAAATGAAGGCACTTTCCTATTTAACAAAATACAATTTATGCTAAACTACTCAACAAAAACACTTGATGAATTACATTCGCTGGACTATACTAAGATAAATTTAGGGTGTACTCTTTCCATCAGCGATTATATTATCCCTTCTTTCTTTGTACAAATGTTTCATGACCAAAAAGAATTTCGTCTTGATGTCATGGTTGAGAACACACAAATATTGCTTGATTATTTGGCGCAAGGGAAAATTGACGCAGCCTTTATAGAAGGTGATTTTAATCAAGATGTTTTTTCTAGTTTTCCATTTGCTCAATCAACGATAGTTGGTGTCTGCTCTCCTGAATTCGAACTAGCAGATCAAGAAGTAAAATTTGAAGATCTTTTTGATTATCAATTAATCACTTGTGAATTAGGTTCAGGAACACTCTCTTCGCTTGAAAACATTTTACAAAAAGAACAAATAGATATTACAAGTTTTAAGCATCAAACAAAATTAGGTAGTATCGACCTAATTAAGCGTGTCGTCGAGAAAAATATCGGTATCAGTTTTCTTTTTGATGTTTGTGTCGAAGAAGAATTAGCTAGAGGTAGTTTAAAACAACTTCATTTTAAAGAACCCTTCGATCCGAAAAATATGAATTTTGTTTATTTATCGGATAATCCAACCACGGATTTCATTCTGAAAATGAAAGAAAAATTTCAATAATTAAAAAAGTCCCGAAAAGCTATTTCTTAACCAGAAATAGCTTTTTTGTATTTAATAGTGTGTTATCTATGCAAAAAATATTATAAAAAGCCCTAATTACCTGATCAAAAATCAAAGCACTTATTTAACGTAATAATCGTATCTTATTTTGCTAAGTTTTATTCAAGCAGTTAATCTTAAATATCTTTTAGATATCATAAAATACCTTCGAAAATAATTTTAAAAGGTCTTTTTTCATTTTTAAAACAAATTCTCCTATTTTTTCATCGTACATCTTTTGGAAATAGCAGATAAAATCCCCCTTTTCCTCCCAAATACAAAATTCCAAAAAAGATTGCTTTTAAAGAAAAATATGATACTATATTTCTTTTTTTATAATAACTATTAAAAAAATGAATGGATACATTAAAAACGATTATTTCACGGCTGAAAATTAAGGGCGTATACTTTAAAAAGTAGAGTAAGTGATTTTAAGGAAGTGAACTATTGAAAGCTAATTGAAAATTAAATCTACTTTCACTACTTATTACTTAGCAAGTGAGAAGGGAAAAAACAAAATGTTAGACATACGTTATTACACTTTTTTAAAAGTATACGAAACGCTCAATTATACAAGAGCAGCTGAAGAATTACATATTACCCAACCAACTGTCTCTCAGCATATCGCTTACATTGAACGGAATCACAATGTTAAACTTTTCCGAACCAGTCATCGACAAACAATTGCATTACCAGCAGCAGACTATCTTTATATACGAACAAAAAAATTAGCAGGAATGTCGGCAAGTGTTGTAGATAAAATACATGAAATCACAGCTAGCGAAGCTGATATTACTAAAAAATAGCGTATTAAGAAAAAGAGGTGCAAAATGGAGAATTTAGAAAAACAATCTTTTAATAGAAATGTTTCGATGCGTAAACGCATCCAGTTAATAAAACAAAACTTGACTGCTTTAAACTTCAATTGGCTCAAAAAAGGTAACATCGATATGATGACATACAGTACTAACCTCAAAGAAATTTTTTTAGCACAAACATTTGATCAATTAAAAATAATTAAAATCAGCAATGAAAAGAATATTGATTTTAAAAACGCAAAAAAAGTTGCTTTAGCCAAAAACGACACACTCTATCGTGAAGGTAAACTGAGTTTTTCAAAATATAAAAAGAATAAGCGTATGATTTTTTCTTTTACCAACATTAATTCATTAACTAAATTTTTTTGAATAAACTATTTTAAAAATAGGGATTTTTAATCAAAGGGGATGAGCAGATGAATAAAAGTATTATTATTTTAATACTGTGTATTATTGCTTTTTTAACAGTTTGTTCAGTGCAAACAATAGAAAAAAATCAGTAGATACTATAAAAAATGAGTCTAAAATGAAAGATATTACCAGAATTGACACGCTTATAGAAAAAATAAACTCTAGCCGAAACAAATGAGTTATTATCATTTTTGTTTTTAAAATGAATAGTTTCAAACAAGATTACGTCAGTAAAATAACTATAAAAAAGGTTATATTTCTCTTTAGACTACTTATTATAATAATCCTAGTCACTGATTTAATAGTAACAGCAAACAAAGACAGTCCTTTTTATTGGACTGTCTTTGTTTATTATTTACTGAAATTAAAAACTCGCAACAACTTATCTTCCATTATTTTGATGGGGTTTGTAACGCTAAAATCTCTTGAATAGTATGCAGTACAGCTTCCTCATCATTTGTCCCTGTCACAAAACGAGCAACATCCTTCGTTGCTTCAAAACCATTGCGCATAGCGAAACTGTAGGTAAATTCTTCCATTAATTCAATATCATTTAAACCATCTCCAAAACACATTGTTTCATCTGCTGTTACATCTAACATCGCTTGTAATTTCTTCACAGTCGTTCCTTTATGCACATCATAATTGGATACATCAATCCACGCTGCTTCGGAAGCGACGATATAAGCTTTATCTGTAAACGTTTCAAGTTCTTTCACTGTTTCAAAACAGTTTAAATTTTTATCATAAACAGTGATTTTTACAAAATCATCTGTGATTGTAGCGTAATCTTCTACAAAACCGACTTCGTGATATGAACCACGCACAATTGCTATCGCATCTTCGGTAATATCTTTTTTAACCATTGCACCATTTGCTGTACAAGCAATGATAACAACGTTAGGTGCTACTGTTTCTATTTTTTTAATAAGTGCTAAACCAATTTCATTTGCTAATAATGATTCGTATACATACTCCCCTTTTCGTTTAATACGGGTAGCACTGTCACCAAGAATCCAAATATCATTTGCTTCTTCACCAAATATTGCTTCTACTCGTTCACATTGTTTTCCTGTACATGCTGCAAATTGTACACCTTGCTGATCCATTAATTGTTTAACTTCTTTATAAAACGGGCGATTAAAATCACCAGCACTGTTCAAAAATGTACCATCCATATCCGAAATAACCAATTTTATCATCATCATTCTCCTCATATAATAAGATAGTAAAAACACTTGATCAGCATCATAATAAAGATACTTAATTAAGTGACTTTAATATATCATCAAATAGAGATAGCGACAAGTATTTTCACTCATAAAACATTTACTTTTCTGATATTTGCCTATATAGTTAGAGATGTTATATCAAACATTGTTTTTGAAAGGAGACATCATGTCCAAAAACAAAACTCCCATTCAAAATGAAAATAAAATTAAATTGCAACAATATCTTTTCAAGCATAAGACTGCAACAAAAACGCAACTTGCTGAAGCAATTGACGTTAGTACTGTCACTGTTAACACGCTTGTAAAAGAACTTGTTTCGGAAAAATGTTTCATTGAAGGTGAACATGTTCAGCAAAAGATGGGACGCCCTGCTGCATTGTTTCATTTTAACTATGATCAACATCACTCTCTTGATATTTTAATGCTGGAAGAAAATAAAAAATTACAAATCGTTGCCAACATTACTAATTTAGCCGGACTTACCATTGAACATCGCCGTTTTGCTTTTTCACCCATTACGATAGATGGATTGCGCAATATTGTGGCAGAAATGCTCTCACATTCTAATATCATCACGAGTATCAACCTCTCTTTCCCTGGTAAGATTGTTGATGATATCGTCGTTTCTAGTTGGGGTGATGAATTTAACGGCTGGTCGTTCAAACAAGCTTTTTCAATCATTACTGACTTACCCATTCATATTGAAAACGATGCAAATCTCGCAACAATTGGGTACTGCCTTAAACAGCAACTACCTCTAAAAGATGTTGTCGTAGGTGTCTATTATCCCGAACAAAGTCGACCAGGAATTTGCGTATTTTCTCGTAAAACGTTGTTATTGAGCCAAAATGGTTTAGCTGGTGAGGGTAAGTACTTACCGCATATTATTAACGAGCCTTTTCATCAAGAGATTGACGCTGAAATTAAACAATTACTAGAAATAATTTGTATCTATAATGTTGTTGTTGCACCTCAACATTTTGTTATTTATAAACCAGCACTTGCTGAAAATACTTTTAATAAACTAATATCACAACATGACATGTTAAAAAAACAGCCTAATAAGCCAAAATTTCACCTTGCAGATGATTTTGTGGCGCATACTTTTATCGGTTTACAATGGCTTGCAACAAAAGATACTATCTATGCATAACACAAATAAAAACAACAGCTCCGTCACATCATAACGTGATTGAACTGTTGTTTTTCTATATTTATGATATAAAATTTGTTACTCTATCAACCCATGATGTAGCTCTTTAGTTAGCAACGTTATTTTGCGGTGTGCCTTCCAAGAATTTTTTCACATTATCGACTGCTATACCCAACAAACGTTCTCTTGCCTCAACGGGTGCCCAAGCAATATGCGGTGTTAAGTAACAATTTTTTGCTGTTAATAAGGGGTTTGTTGCCAATATTGGTTCTTTTGTGACTACATCCGCACCCAAAGCTGCAATTTTACCTGTATTTAATGCAGCAGCAACTGCTTCTTCATCTAATAAGCCACCACGAGACGTGTTAATTAGTATGACATCCTCTTTCATTTGTTGGATTGCTTCATTATTAATCATCTGCGTTGTTTCTGGCATTTGTGGCACATGTAAACTAATGATATCCGCTTCATGATAAACCTCACTCAACGTTACCTGCTTAACACCTTGTGTTTTAGACTGTTTATGACGATGATTATAGTAGATAACTGTCATGCCAAAAACAACTGCAATTTCCGCTACTTTTTGAGCGATTAAACCATAACCAACCAATCCAAGCGTTTTACCAGACAGTTCAAATAACGGTTGTTTCCAGTAAGTGAAATCAGGGCTATTTTGCCAATCCCCAGCTTTCACAGAACGATTATGCAAACCAACTTGGCTCGCAATTTCTAATAACAATGCAAATGTAAATTGTGCGACTGCATCTGTTCCATAACTAGGTACATTTGTCACAACAATATGTTTTTCTTTCGCTGCTTCGATATCTACAACGTTATAGCCTGTCGCTAACACTCCGATATACTCTAGTTGTGGACATGCAAGCATTACCTCTTGTGTGATTGGTACTTTATTAGTGAAAATAATACGGGCATCCCCAATTCTTTCAATAATTAAGGCTGTATCATTTTCCGGCGTACGATCATACACACTGATTTCTCCTAAAGTCTCCAAAGGTGCCCAACTAATGTCTCCCGGATTTAAACCGTATCCATCTAAAATAACCATTTTCATGTATGTGACTCCCCTTCATCATCTATTTAACCACTTTCATTGTACACTATTTTGCAGTGTTAATAGCTTTATTACTATGTCTGTTTTATGTATAATCTCGATTGTCGTATTTTTAACACGTACTAAACCTTATCTCTTTTGGTGAAAATTTGGTTTTATCAAACTGTTTGAATGGATTACGTTACATTTTAAACACGGTACGGTACTTCAATGCAGAATGTACTTCCTTCGCCTTCTTTTGAGCAAACTGAAATATTTCCACCTAAATTTTCTAATAGTTTTTTAGCAATCGACAACCCCAAGCCATTGCCCCCTGTCGTTTGGTTGCGTGATTTTTCTATGCGATAGGTCCGTTGGAAGATTTTTTCTAATTCAGCTTCAGCAATACCTTGACCAAAATCCTTAATCGAAATCCTAATATAAGTAGGCTGCTTTTCCACGCTGATTTTTATAGGTGTTTGTGGTTGTGAGTACTTCAAACTATTATCAATCACGTTGTAAAGGATGCGGAATATCGCGGATTCATTGGAATAAATAGGCTCTGAAAATTCAGTACCTTCGACAAGAATTTCTCGCTGGGAACGATCAATTTTTCCTTTGAATGCTGTTAAAACACTGATTAAAACTTCATCCAACCATATTTCGTCTTTGCACATCCCTATCACAGCACTCTCTTGTTCCACGAATTGAGCAAGCTCATCTGATAAATCAGCAATTCGGTGACAATTATCTAATACAGCTTGTAAATAGTATTTCTTTTCGTCATCATCTAAAATGTCATCGGATAAAGCCTGACCTACGGCCGTTAGTGAAGCTACTGGCGTTTTAATATCATGAGATAGGTTAGCAATTATCTCATTCTTCTCTTTTTCACCTGCTTTTATTTGTACAACCTGTTGCTCCAATTGTTTCACCATCACATTGTAATCATTCAAGAGTAGCGCAATTTCTGAAGCAAATGCTTTTTCTTTTAAAATAGTAAAATCGCCATTAGCATTTTTTTGACTTGTTATTTGTAATGCTATAATAATTTTTAATATTGGTTTCATAATTAAATAATTTAAGCACAACAATAAAACCGTAATAACGAGAGCAACAATCATAACGATATTTGCTGTTTTTTGCTCAAATAACATGTATTTCAAAAAGTATTTTGTAACAAGTAAGACCAATAAAAAAACACCAATATAACTAAAAAATATTATTCTTCTTAATTTCATGACGTTACCTCTAATTTATACCCTGTGCCCCAGATTGTCTTAATTAATGGTGCACCCACAATATCAGAATAAGGGGCTAATTTTTCTCTCAGTCGGTGGATATGAACATTCACAGTGTTACGATCATCCCTACTATAACTATCCCAAACCAAGCTCAGAATTTCCGATTTTGAGAACACCTTATCAGAGTCGTTTGATAGCACCCATAATAGCATAAATTCTTTCGTTGTTAAATCGAGGGATTGTTCTCCAATTTTAACAAAACGACGATCAAAATCCATTGATAACTGAGCAATTTCAATTGTCTTATCTGTTTCACGATACACTCTACGTAAGATATTTTTAACTCTTAGTACAAGTTCTAGTGGATTGAACGGTTTTGTAATATAATCGTCTGCCCCTAATGTTAAGGAATATAAACGATCTTGATTGGCATTTTTTGCTGTGATAAAAATAAATGGTATCTGCTCATTCTTTTCGAGTGTGTCCATTATAAACTCATAACCATCAATTTCCGGCATCATGATATCCGTAATAATCAAATCGATTGTTTGATTATCATAAATGCTCATCGCCTCTTTTGCACTCGTTGCTTGAAATACACGATAACCTTCTTTTTCTAAATATTTTTTTGAAATATCAATAATTGTTCTTTCATCATCTACAAGTAAAATAGTTCTTTTCATATTACCCCTCCTTTACCAACAAAATGACAAATGAAACATAAGTCTATTTAACTTATGCTTCACTTGTTTATATGATTATTAAGATGCTAATTTTCTTTTTTTGAAGTAACGCCATAAAGATAATAAGCGGTATTTTGTAGCTTGATTATAACATGCTAACAATATTATACTACCCATTAATTGTATTGGATAAATATATATCATGTTTGCCAACCAATAGTTGATTGCCATAAAACAAGCAGCTAAAATTGCACTGCGTGTCAATATACCAAAGATTAAGCCTAATCCAATTGCTATTTCTCCTGCGGGGATTAAAAAATTAAACAACGGGACTGAGGATGAAACAACTGTACTAAAAAAGTGTTGATACCACCCTGGAGAAGCAGTTCCTCCATCGATTGTATTGACTAATCCTTGTATATTAAAATGTGCCTGTACTTTAAAGATAACTTCTTGTAACCATGAGAATCCGAGCAGTAGTCGTAATAGCGTTAAAACATACGCCGAAATTTTCTCGACTAACATTTACAACACCGCTTCTCCAAACATGACATGTGCTTCATCACAATAAATCACTACTTTTTTATAATCTTTCAGATTAATATCCTTTGGGATTGAAAAAGATTGTTCTTTGTTTTTTAAGTCCACTTTACCTAACGATACACCACTTTCAATTTTGTCATTTTTCACTAAATAAACATGAAGATCAGGGCCTTTATCAGTTGAAAAATCAGAAAGCATCAGTTTATTATCGTTAAGCGTTACCATTCCAGTAACTTTTTTATCGTTTAACCCTTTAAAATTTCCCATCATATCAGCTGTTTTATCACTGTACATTGCGCTACCGAACAACTCATGAGCTTTATCACAATATATTAACACAGTATCATACTTTTCAACATCAATACCTGCCAAATCAAACGTTTGCTCTGATTCTTTTAGATCAATTTTTGAAATTTCTTTTGCATCTTTCACATCTGTTCCTTTACTTAAATAAACATGGAGGTCTGGACCTTCATCTGTTTTAAAATCTGTTAACATCAATTTACCGTCTTTTATCTTCGTTTTACCACTGACAGTATGTCCACTCTCTCCTTTGAAGTCACCCATAAAAGTTGCTGTCATCTCTTTATCTGACTTCTCTTTCATCATGCCACTTTTTGAGCCACTGTCCATTTTCCCATTATCTTTTTCCTCTGTGGTGTTATTACATGCCGCTAACACAATTGTGGCTAATGCAGTAATAAATAAAATTTTAAATGTTTTCATTTTCTCTTCTCCTCTTTCATCTTCAATTTAGTATTCAAAAGTTATTTTATCCATTACTGGAATAAATCGCTTATAAAAACTTCATTGAGTTATTTAGAACATGTAGAAAGCTTAACAAATAAACATTAACTGTTTCTTACGTAAGGACTACATAAACCTTAAATCACAAAAAAAGAACCGATTACTCGATTCTTTTCAAATTCCTAAAGATTAAATTTATGCCAATCAGAAACGTTTGTAATGATCGGCAACCAGCAATCAATCTCAAAATTTTTCGTGACATAAGGATTAGCATACCCATCAACAATCGCTGTTCCTCTGCAATGAATACGTGCTTTTTCATTTTTGATTTCAAGTATTTGCAAGTGATATTGCTCCAATGGTTCATGTTCAAAAACATAAAAACTATCCTCACGCTCATCTGCTTCTTCAATGCTGTGAATACTGAAAGATATCCCAACTAGTTCTTCTTTAGTAACAGCAGTTGTTTCTATCGAATTGATACATAAATAAGGTGTTATCTCGCAACCATCATAGGCGCCTTCTCTAAAAGTACAATCCATCATATACTCCAAACCGTTAGTCCCATCATGAATAAAAAAAGCAGTATCTCTCGTTTTAGTATTTAGCTCAAACGTAATATTTTCCAAACTTAGCGACATTTGTCATTCTCTCCCCCCTTTAGTTTGTGTGATTTAGCGATAAGTTACAATTGTTGTACCAAATGGCAGCAACGATAGTTTTGCTAGTTTAAAACACTGTAAACCAAAAGGAATCCCAACTACTGTCACACAAAACACAACACCTAATAGTGCTGAACTAATAGCCAACCAAATACCGCTGATGAGTAGCCAAATTAAATTCAATAAAAAGGAACCAACCCCGCCACCATAAACAACTTCCTTACCAAACGGGAAGAATGATAATTTAGATATTTTAAAACATTGTAAACCAATTGGAATCCCGACTATTGAAATATACCATAAACAACCTGTTAAAAACCACGCGAGACCTTGTACCAAACCACCAAAAATAAACCAAAGTATATTTCCTAAACAGCCCATTATGACACCACCTCTATTTAAAAAACTTTTTTCTAGTATATCATTCACAATTATCATATGACAGAAATAACTAGGTTTCTATAACGGTATTTTTCAATTTATGGATAAATTGCTAACAAGTTACTACTATAGGTATAACATACAATAATAACTTTTTTATACACTCGCTTAATGCCGTAATATAATAAAGAGCAGCCAAAATAGGCTGCTCAAGTGGATAAAATAACCTATTTATTTATAAAATCAATCAAAACGATCAATTAAAATCAATCGTTCCAATCCATCAGCAGTAACTTTTAGCGTTAAATTCCAAGTTGATTCCTTACTGAAACCAAGCCCACAGGCAGTTGCATCCTCTGCTCCTTGTATAGGCGTTGAAGCGGTATAAGCTTCAAGAATTTTGTTTATCTCTTTAAAATCAGATCTTAACATTTCATTAAAGAATCCCCTGCTTTTGCCCTTGCTTTTATCGTGGCATCCTTCTAGCAAGAAAAATGTATGATTACCACTCTCTTCAGCATCTTTACCATCCCATAAATTTGGCGATTTAACGATAGCGTTCACCGTCTTAAAATTACCTA
The DNA here is from genome assembly GCF_036884295.1 of Brochothrix thermosphacta DSM 20171 = FSL F6-1036. Taxonomy (NCBI): domain Bacteria; kingdom Bacillati; phylum Bacillota; class Bacilli; order Caryophanales; family Listeriaceae; genus Brochothrix; species Brochothrix thermosphacta. The sequence continues at coordinate 1,237,415 of NZ_CP145608.1, read as the reverse complement.
TTTCAAGGTTCCAATCACTATAACCCAAGTTATGATATACCCCTATAAGATTAATTGGACGTCCTTTTTCATAGTTGAACTCAAAAACATGTTCATGCATATCATCAAACGGAAAATAACCGTGATAATGGTAAATATATCCTTCAACTTCTAACTCAACCTTATAAAAAGTACCACTTCCGTTACTTCGATCATCATAGTTAACAACAGTAAAACAGTACGAACCATTTGCTGCAGTATTTTTGGGCCAACGAATGTTTGCAACAGGCATTTCACTCTCACCCATAAGGTTCATGTCAACGTCCATTTTTCCTTTCCCCACTTTATTGCGACTAAAGTCTATCTGCTTGCCTTTTGGAGTGAGACACTGTAAATCTAAATCAGTATAATTTTCCCATCTCAATGAACAACGAATATCATTATCATCATATTTACCACCAGCTACTTGAATGCGACGTTCAATTTCACGATCTTTTTCACTACTATCATCGCTGATTTTCACCGACTGGCTACCTTTTTTTATTTTCCCGTCGACACCACCATGATAATACCATGAAAAAGCATTATTCCATTGAAAAAGTGGTTTTGAATTTGAAATACTTTCGGTTACTAATCCCATCAGACGACTTGTGTTCTCAACTTTTGCTTCGATATTCGTTGCTTTCGGCAGCACCGTTTCCTTGAATTTTTTCCAAGTCATTGTTTTTATTGGTACACGTAATCGAGGAATCTCAAACGGTCTACTTTGAGTAATTATTTTACTAAATACATTTCCATTATCACTATATCTAGAACGCCACATAAAGGTTGGAATATCTTCTAACTTTGCATAACGACGTTTTAACGAATCCGTGATACCCAGTTTCCCAACTAATTCTTCAGCTTTAATAACTTCTTCTTCTGAAGGTTTTTTTCTTATGCGCATATAGTTAGCAGGATCTAACTTTTCGTTATAACGCTGTATTATCGTCTCAATTGGTATCCCAAATTCATAGTCCGCTATCAATGCTCCAACCACAGATTTTTTTATATCACAATAGCCTGATTTAGCTTCGGCAACGTATAACCATGTTAGATGTCGAATGACTTCGAGATCAGTTTCATTTTCAACATGTAGTATCACTTGATTAAACCAAGAGATCATATCACTAAAACGTCCCCCTCGATAAAGTACATCAGATAAGATAAGCGCTTTTATTGTTGCAACACTTTCTGTCCTATATGTGTTTAAAGCAGCTGAAAGTTGTTCAAAGTCTTTTTGACTTTCAATCATTAACTGATTAGCTTTTTTCCAAACGGACTGATTGATATAACTTTCAGGTAAAGCTACAGCCAAATGATGTCTTTCACCAGACATAACTTTACCTAAATGACGTTGATCGGAATGAAAAACAGATGTAACTCGACTTTCTTCAACTAACAATTTCAAATTTCCGACTGCTTCTTTGAAATAGCTAGGTGCGCTAGCGGGATGCCAAATAGCAGATTTCAAACGACCATCAGTGTCTATAATTACTAAGTCGCCGTATTTTCTAATAAAGCTTCGACAGCAACTGCACTTGTATTGTTGCCTTTCATTGGGATCCAGAGCATCGATATAAGCTTCCCATAAATCTGTTGATATCCTAACCTTAAATAACTGCTTTTTATTTTTAATAATCTCCGCGAAGTCATCTTTTATACTTTTTTCAAAATTATCATAATGATGATTCTCTAGATTAATGATAGCTTTTACCATAACGTCTCCTCTTCTCTACCCTTTGATTACACCAATCGTTTTCAATTTTTTTATCGGAACGACTAAATCTTGTTGATTAGCCATTACTTCATCAATCTCTTTATAAGCGAAGCGACTTTCTTCTGCTACATCCGCTTTTTTTACTTTTCCAAGAATAACATCTTGTTCTTTCAAATCAACAATAACTTGTTCCACTGAAATTTCTGCTTTCGCTTTTGTACGAGAATACACGCGTCCAGCGCCATGTGATGATGAATTAAAACTCTCGGCATTTCCTAAGCCCTTAACAAGATAGCTTGATGATCCCATTGCTCCCGGAATAATTCCTAAATCACCTTCACGTGCACGAGTTGCACCTTTTCGATGCACCCAAACATTTTCACCATAATGATTTTCCAAAGCGGCATAATTATGATGACAATTAATACGCATACTATAATTAACATCCCTATTCATATGTTTAGATACCAAACGAGTGAAAATTGCCATTGTTTGCTCAAGCATTTTCTCACGATTTTCATAGGCATAATCTAAAGCAATATTCATCCATTTAAGATACGCTTGACCTTCTGCCGTTGAGGTTGGTAAAAAAGGTAATTGATTATTTTCCGGAACATTGCTGTACCAGCTAACATTGAGTTCCTTTGCAACCCCATTAAAATACTCACAAATTTTCGCTCCTAAATTGCGACTTCCAGAGTGAAGCATGATACCAATATAACCCTCAGTATCTTGTTGAAATTCGATAAAGTGATTACCTCCACCTAACGTTCCAATTTGGTAATAAGCATTTTCTAGAAGTTCTATTCCACCAGGTAAACTTTGGTCATTTGCCATTTCAATTAAAGCTTTATCGACAACATCCGATGTTTGCTTATCTCTATGTAGATTGTAACCAACGGGTACATCTCGCATGACTTGATTCACAATTAATTTCAAAAGCGGTTGACGATCGTGTTGAACTTTTGCCAAATCATCATATAACATATCAGTTTGAATATAACACATGCCACAACCGATATCCATACCAACAGCATTAGGGACTATTCCATTTTTTGCTGCCATAACACCACCGATTGGCATACCATACCCGTAGTGACAGTCTGGCATCAATGCTACCCATTTAAAGACAAACGGCAATTGAGCTAACTCTTTCGTCTGTGCAAGAACATTATCCTCAAGTTCTTTTTCTGGCAACCAGACCTTAATTGGAACGTAATTTTGAGTTTCATTATAATGTACAAACATTTTCTCACTCCTCATTTCTAATATCTTTTATATCTCTTAACTGCCTTTATTGTAAAATATTTTAAAAGTAACCGCGTTAAAAAAATGTTGCGAGCTTACATGATATAATAGAATGTAATAAATAAATGAGTGGGGAATTAACATGAGCAGACAGTTTAATGAATTAATAAAAGAGTTTAATAGTATTCGTTTGTATGCCCGCGAGTTCTACATTAATGGTTTTAAACTTCGTGAAGAATTTCGCGAAAAAAGCCTACGGAGTTACGATAATGAACGTCGTCGCATTGAAAGTTATTTACATCAATACATTGAGTCTGAACAAAATAGTAATGGTAAAAGTATCCGTTTAGAATTGAAACAGCAACAACCCGCAGCCAATCCTTTTTTTAAGTTATGGCAAACAAAAAGTTTTACTAAAAATGATATTTTCTTACATTTCACACTTCTTGATTGTTTGGTTAATGACAATTTGCTGTCACTCACACAATTAACTGAGCTTCTTCATGATTGTTATTTGAGCCAGTTTGATGAGGCACCCACATTTTCTGAGATTACTGTTCGCAACAAGCTGAAAGAATACTGCCAATTAGGAGTTCTTCAAGAAGTAGAAAATGAAAAGCGACTGTCTTATAAAATAGCAGCACCGCTACACATTTCTGCTAATCTTGTCCCCGTCCTGCACTTTTTTAAGGAAGTAATGCCTGGTGGTGTCGTTGGCCAGTTTCTTTTAAATCAAATTGATTCAGACAGTGAGAGTCCCTTTGCTTTTAAACATCATTTTATTGTCCATACCCTTGACGAACAAATTGCTCTAAATTGTTTAGAAGCAATTTCTCTCCACTTTTCTTTAAAGGTGATGCAATATAACGGAAAAGAAACAGATATTACACCCTTATCACTTTATGTTAGTACGGAAACGGGTCGCCAATATTTAGTGGGCTACTTGCACAAAAAACTATTAACATCAATAAGACTGGATAATATTAAAGAAGTAAGAATGATGGACAGCATTACTAATTATCCTAAAATAAAGCAACGTTTTGCTCTTAAAAAAAATACGTCATGGAATGGCAGCTTTAATAGACAACCTTTAAAACATTTACGGGTGTTGTTGCGGGTTCAAGAAGGTACTGAAGATTATTTAATTACTCGTCTTGCTCGCGAACAGCGAATGGGTAGCAGTAAACGACTTGATTCTATGACAGTTGTTTTTGAAATCGAACTCATTGACCTCTATGCGATTAATCCTTTCCTTAGAACTTTTATTGGGCGTATCGTTTCGATTGAAACGAATGATAACACTTGGAAAGCGCACTTCATTGATGATATGAAAGAGTTAATTACGCTTTATCACACGCCTGAGGAGGATGGTATTCATGACTGATTCTTTATTTCACGAAGTTCATGGCACCTATTTCACTATTGTTCGAACAATTTTAAGTAAACAGCAGACTTTGACGGTAAAAGAACTGGAATGCCTCATCAAAGAGCAAGGATTTGACGAGACAGCGTTTCAACTATTGCCTTCATTAACAAATCAGCGCACCCCATGGTATTTGTTAAAAGAAGAAACGATAGATCATTGGTCTCCTATCACACAAAATAAAACACCGCTTATAAATACCAATATAGAGAGACGGTGGCTAAAGACACTTATAAATGATCCTCGATTATTATTCTTTTTGGATAAGGCTGAGATTGCAGAATTACAACAGCAACTTATCCATGTTGAACCTTTATTTGATTTAGAAGCGGTGACTTATTATGATCATTTTAACCAAGTAGACTCGCTGGTTGAGCAAAAACAACAACACGCTCATTTTAAACAACTCCTCGCTGCGATAAACACAGAGCAACCTGTGAAAATTGAGTATCAACGACGTCCGAATATTCCCAGTAAAAAAGCGCTCTTTTTACCTGTTAAACTGGAATATTCACAGAAAAACAATCTCTTTCGCTTACGTGCATGGCGCTTGTTACGCAACAGTCGCTTTGAAGTCACACTGAATCTCAATCGTATGCTTACTGTTCATCCAGCTAAGGCGACACGCAAGTACCTTGAATTACCAATTACAGCACGGCGTAGACAAGCACAGATGACTTGTATTCTTGTTGATAAACGCAAAGCCTTAGAACGCAGCATGCTACATTTTGCTGACTACAATAAAAGCACACAACGTTTAGATGATACGCGCTATCAACTCACAATTCACTATTATCTTGGCGATGAAACAGAACTACTCATTCGCCTACTATCATTTGGACCCTTTATAACCGTTACAAGCCCCACAGAATTTGTAGCTAAAATTAAAGAACGTGTCGACGCACAAGCACAGCTATTAGATAATTTTTAATAATAAACCCCCTAAAATTAGATTTTAGGGGGTTGTTTTGTGCTTTATTTTTCTCATCTACACTACTTGGGAGAGAATCTGCTAATAAGTTGGTAATCAATTTTCTATGGAGTAGTACTCTTTAGTTATTAATACATGGAGTGGTACTCCATTCACTATGGATTGGTACTCGCTGTCGCTCCGTCGTCCCATACTGTCCTCATAAAACGAATAGATTCGCAACGATTTTAATCAAAGGATTGGTACTCAATTGCCTCCGCAATTTCCGTCCCATACTATCCTCGTAAAGTGGATAAATCCACTACGATATTAGCACCCATACTGTTCTCGTAAAACGAATAAATTCGCAACGATTTTAATCAAAGGATTGGTACTCAATTGCCTCCGCAATTTCCGTCCCATACTGTCCTCGTAAAGCGGATAAATCCGCTACGAGGACAGTAAAAAAGACCCCTTGTATAAACAAGGGGTCTCCAAAAGTTGTACCTTTGAACGCGATTAAGCGATTCTTAGCGACGAACTTCTTTGATACGTGCAGCTTTACCACGTAATTCACGTAAGTAGTACAATTTAGCACGACGTACTTTACCGTGACGTTTAACTTCTAATTTAGCAATACGTGGAGTGTGTACAGGGAATGTACGCTCAACACCTACGCCGTAAGAAATTTTACGAACAGTGAAAGTTTCGCTGATTCCAGCACCACGACGTTTAATAACCACACCTTCAAAAAGTTGGATACGTTCGCGTGTTCCTTCGACAACTTTCGCGTGTACGATGACAGTGTCACCAGGACGGAAATCCGGTACATCAGTACGCAATTGACCTTTAGTAATTTCATCAAGAATATGCATTTAATTTTCTCCTCCTCAACGGACATTCTTTCGCACTATTGACGCAAAGCGGAATATCGTTAATTGGACTGATTTTTTCAGTCACCATGTAATGTTATCATATTATTAGTTGCCTGACAAGTAGTTATTCTTTATATGTTTGTTTCTTTAGCTTCAAAAAGGTTTTCTGCTTTTAAAAAGGCTCGGTCTTCATCAGTTAATGGATAAACTTCCAATAAATCAGGGCGTCGCACTGCTGTACGGCGTAATGATTCCTCATGGCGCCAGCGTTCGATATTAGCATGATGGCCGCTTGTTAAGATACTAGGCACTTCTAACCCACGAAACTCTGCTGGGCGCGTGTAGTGTGGGTGTTCCAGTAAACCAGTTGAAAATGAATCAGTAATAGCAGATTCATCATTACCTAATGCACCTGGTAACAAACGCACCACACTATCCATAATCGCCATTGCACCAACTTCGCCACCTGTTAAGATATAATCACCGATTGAGATTTCATCTGTTACTAGATGCTCGCGAATACGTTCATCATAACCTTCATAATGCCCACAAATCATAATTAATTGTTCTTCTTGTGCAAGTTCTTCCGCTAATTTCTGCGTATAAGGCACACCTGCGGGGTCCAGCAAGATAACGCGGGGTTTTACCTCATCTTTTTTCAAATGCGCTACAGCGTCAAATAATGGCTGTGCCATTAAGAGCATCCCTGCGCCACCACCATAAGGATAATCATCCACATGACCTTGGCGATGTGTCGAAAAAGGACGAAAATCATTCGCCGTTACATCGACCAACTTTTTTTCAATCGCATTTTTGATAATTGATGATTCAGTGACACCTTTAAACATCTCTGGAAATAGCGTAAGGATATCAATTTTCATTAGCTTAACAGCCCTTCTATCACTTCAATCACAATACGTTTTTCAGCAACATCAACTTCTAATACGATTGATGGGATAAATGGAATTAACTGATCTTTCCCTTTGGCATCTTTTACAACCCAGACATCGTTGGCACCTGTTTCTAAAACTTCTTTAACTTCACCAATTTTAGAGCCGTCTTCAGCAAAAACAACGCATCCTAAAATTTCATGGTAGTAATATTCGCCTTCTGGCAATGCTTGTACACGATCTTTTTCAATTTTGAGTTCGCTGTTTTTAAGTTCCTCAGCTAATTTTAAGTTATACACATTTTCCAGTGTAATCAAATCAAAGTTTTTGTGTTGACGGTGTGTTAAAATTTTAACTTTCGTCGGTTTTGTTTCACCTGGTTTAAACATTGTTAATTCATTACCCACTTGGAAACGTTCTTCAGCAAAATCGGTCACACTCATCACACGTAATTCACCTTGAACACCGTGCGTATTAACAATCTTACCTACATTCAAATATTCTGTCATTGTGTTTCACCTCGTTCTAATTTCTATTATAATATCGTCTTTAATCACGATTTCTTTATTTGTTTGGATTGACGACCCTTGGTCACCCACTTTAATCGGCACCAACGCTTCAACTTCCCGTTCGATAATTTCAGAACCGAGGGGTAATATATTGAGTTGATCGCCTTCATAAACAATGATAGCAAGTTGTTCTTCTCGTTTTTCTATTTCATTAACAAAGTAGGCTGTAATTTTATCTTCTGGTTGTTTAGAAAGGTGAAGCTGTTTCTTCTGTTGAAATTTCAATTGTTCAATTTCCATTTGAAGTTGCTTTTTTTTCAGATCAAAAGATTCTTGAATATGTTCAAGCGCTTCCGTTGTTAAGACTCGCTTGACTTGGATACGTTGCAAAATATTCATACGAGCACCCCTCTTTAATAAAATAAAAAAACCGCCCACATCATAAATGAATATAAATGATGGGACGGTTTCATTAAATATGATTGCTTAATATCTTATTTAGAGTATTTAGCGTTGTGGAATTTTTCTAAAATTCCTTTTGATGATAATAAAGTACGAACTGTATCAGAAGGTTGCGCACCTTTGCTTAACCATGATAAAACAGATTCTTCATTAATTACAACTGTTTCTGGTTGAGTTAAAGGATTAAATGTCCCAACTGTTTCGATGTAACGACCATCACGTGGTGAACGTGAGTCTGCTACTACGACACGGTAGAAAGGAGATTTACGAGAACCCATACGTTTTAAACGAATCTTAACTGCCATTTGAATAACACCTCCATAATTTGTATCTCACAAGAATTAATATTACCATCAATTCTTCTGGTTGTAAAATATTTTTTCTTTACATCTTCAAAAAAGTTTAAAATGGCAGTTTAAAATTGCCACCAAGGCCTGCTAAAGGATTCTTTTTACCTTTTTTACCGCCCATTCCACTCATTTGTTTCATCATTTTTTTCATTTCATCAAATTGTTTAACAAGTTTATTCACTTCTTGCACAGGACGTCCACTCCCAGTTGCAATACGGCGACGACGACTTGCATTTAACAACGTTGGATCTGTACGTTCTTTCGTTGTCATTGATTTGATGATTGCTTCGATGTGCGCCATTTGTTTGTCATCAATCGACATGTTTTCGACGCCTTTCATTTTGTTCATACCTGGAATCATTTTTAATAAATCATCTAATGGTCCCATTTGTTTAACTTGTTGCAATTGTTCTAAGAAATCATCGAATGTCATTGAATTATCTTTCATTTTATTCGCTAATTCCATTGCTTTTTCTTCATCAACGTTAGCTTGTGCTTTTTCAATCAAGCTCATAACGTCACCCATACCTAATATACGTGATGCCATACGATCAGGATGGAAAGGTTCTAACGCATCCAGTTTTTCACCCATACCAACGAATTTGATTGGCTTCCCAGTAACAGAGCGGATTGATAATGCTGCCCCACCACGAGTATCCCCGTCTAATTTTGTTAATACTACACCTGTTAATTCAAGTGTTTCGTTGAAGTTTTGTGCAACATTCACTGCATCTTGACCTGTCATCGCATCGACAACAAGTAAAATATCATCAGGTTTCGCTATTTCTTTCACTTCAACTAATTCAGTCATTAATGCTTCATCAACATGCAGGCGACCTGCTGTATCGATTAAAACGTAATCTAAATGTTCCGCTTTAGCATGTTCAATTGCTTTTTTAGCAATCTCAACGGGACTCACTTGATCTCCCATACTAAATACAGGCATATCCAGTTGTTTCCCTAGTGTTTCAAGTTGTTGAATCGCAGCTGGACGATAAACATCGGCAGCAACTAATAATGGTTTCTTATTGTATTTTTTACGTAATAACGAAGCTAATTTACCTGTCGTCGTTGTTTTACCAGCACCTTGTAAACCAACCATCATTAATACGGTTGGAGGTTGTGTGCTCATTGTGAGCTTGCTTTCTTCCCCACCCATTAAGTCAGTCAGTTCTTCATTAACGATTTTAACGACTTGCTGACCTGGTGTTAAGCTGCTCATGACATCCTGGCCAATCGCACGCTCTCCTACTGTTTTAACAAAGTTTTTAACAACTTTAAAGTTAACATCCGCTTCAAGCAATGCAAGGCGTACCTCACGCATCATCTCTTTAACGTCTGCTTCACTAATCTTACCTTTTCCACGCATTCTTTGTATCGTATTCTGTAATCGTTCTGACAATCCTTCAAAAGCCATTGTAGGACCTCCTAATATAAGTTAATTTCATCAAGTTCGTTTAATAGAGCAGTTACTTTAGGATCTTCCCACTGATTTTCAGTGATTTGATGCCTTAAACCTGTGACAATATCGTTTTGCTTTTTAAAGACAGCAACAAGCCCCAGTTTTTCTTCATAAGTTTCAAGAATTTTCACCGTTCGTTTAATGTTATCGTAAACCGCTTGGCGTGAGATTTCATACTCTTCAGCGATTTCTCCAAGCGAATAATCATCCTCATAGTACAGCGTCATGTACTCGCTTTGTTTTGCTGTTAGCAAAGGTTGATAAAAGGCGAAAAGCATATTGATACGCGTTGTTTTTTCAAGCATCGATTTCACCTCAATTTTTATGCATACCCCTATTTTACATGTATTTGCCTGTAAAGACAATTACCTTGTCTAAATGAGCGCGTTTAATTTTAAATTGATGTGTAATTAAATTGTCTATGCAAAAAAACGCAGATAGATCTCTGCGTTTTCAAAAGTCATTCTTATCTTTTTCAACTATAACTAAAGTGCTTGGTACCAATCATCCGCCACTGCTTCAAGCCATTCTGGTGTCCCTGCTGTGATGGCAATATGTTCGAACCAACTATCTTTTTTGGCGCCATGCCAATGTTTCACTCCGTCATGCGTTGCAACGACATCCCCTACTTTTAATGATTGTGCGACTTCGCCTTCTTCCTGATACCATCCTTCACCACCTGTCACTAGCAATAGTTGATAGCCGTTACAGTGGATATGCCAATTATTACGGCAACCAGGTTCGAAGCTGACTGTTGCTACGCCAACATCAATAGCTTCATCAGCCACCAATGTTCGCAAATAACTTTGTCCTGTAAAATAATGGGCAAATGCCTTGTTTTTTTCTCCAATTGGAAAGATTGTTCCTTGTTTAATTTCTTCAAATTTTGCCATCTTAGTTCCCCCTTTTCATTCTTTAGCTTTGTATTAGATGGCCCCAACAACTTCGTGAGGTAAGTAGGCCCCTTCTAAGTAGCTAATATCTGCTGGGTCTATCTGTAAATCGATTGCAGGTAAAGCATCTAATAGATGGCTTATTTTTGTTGCACCAATGATAGGAGATACCACTGCTTCTTTTTGAAGCAACCATGCCAATGCAACTTGAGCACGTTTCACATTGTATTTTTCCGCTATTTCTGCCACCCGTTGAACAATTATTTTATCCTGTTCAGCTGTTTTATCATATTTTGATTTTGCCGTTTGATCTTTTAGATAACGCTCTGTCATCGCTTCCCAATCACGTGTTAATCGCCCTGATGCTAATGGGCTATATGGTGTAACCGCCACCCCTTGATCTTCACATAGCGGTAACATTTCACGTTCTTCTTCACGATATAACAAGTTGAGATGATTCTGCATAGAAACAAATTTTGTCCAACCATTTTTTTCAGCAACTTGTTGTGCTTTTTCAAATTGCCAAGCATACATCGCAGAGGCTCCAATATAACGAGCTTTACCAGCTTTTACAATATCATGTAAGGCTTCCATCGTTTCTTCAATGGGTGTCTCATAGTCCCATCTATGAATGATAAACAAATCAACGTAATCCATTTGTAACCGTTCTAAACTTTGGTCTAATTGATAAAATAACGCCTTACGTGATAAACCGCCACTATTAGGGGCATCTTTCATTTTCATGTATGCCTTTGTTGCCACAACAATTTCATCGCGATTGGCATGTTTTTTCAGAGCGTTTCCTAATATCGTTTCACTTGCTCCATACGAATAAATATTTGCAGTATCAAAAAAATTAATGCCTACGTCTAATGCTTTTTTGATAACTTCGGTACTTTCTTCTTCCTCATTGACCCATTCATGGAATCCACTATTAGGATCACCAAATCCCATTGTGCCTAAACATATTTTAGAAACATCCATTCCTGTATTACCAAATTTTACATAGTCCATTGTAATTCCTCCTATTTAATAGATTTATTTATTCATTCATTTCAGCTTCAGTAAGACAACGCAATGCGTTTAAACTGCGCGGATAACCAATATAGGGTATACATTGGGATATCATCGTTACTAAAAATTCCGGGTCATTGCCCAAGCGAATATTTGCTTTAAAATGTGCGATTAACTGTGGCTCGCAGCCTCCTTGTGCTAACAAAAAGCAAGCGGTTAAAAGCTCTCTTTTTTTTAAATCTAAACCAGTTCGAGTGTAGTAGTCACCAAAACAATTTTCAGTTAACCACTGGTTAATATGGCGACTTAATTTTGGTCCTGATTGCGCAAATCATTTCATCTCTTCGCCAAAAATAGCAATTTGTGCTGCTTCACCATCTGAAAGTCGTGTTTTTTCTGTTACTGTGGCTTGATTAGCAAGTGGTAAAGCAATACCTTTTTCTGTTAAAATGTCATTTGTTGCGATTAAAAAAGGATACACACGACCGATTCCTAAATAAGCAACGGCTTGATAAATAATTTCTTTCACAACAATTGGAGACACACCAAAATTTAATGCAGCGGGTAACATCGCCTTATATTCAGCCAAACTTTGACAACCAATCAAAACGGCAAGGATAACCTGCATTCTTGTTTTATTATCGAAATCAGCTTGATTTATAACAGTATCGAATGCAAAGTTATCAAACAATGTAATAAATTCTGGATCCGTTTCTAAAAAACTGGATTGATAGTCGGGAAACATTTTTTCATGATAAGCTTCTGCTGCTTTTGTGATCATCATTTTCTTCCCCCTCTTCTATGATACATTCATTGTAATACTTGGATAATGCCCTATCAATTTGAGTTACTAATCGCTAGTATAAGTATTACTTATACAAAAAAAGCCGCTCATTTATAGAGTGGCATCTTTCTGTAATAACTTTTGTAAAATCAGTGCAAATTCTTCAATATAGTAGTTAGCTGTTCTTTTCATCCAAAACGCACAATAATTTCTGATAATGGGTTGCTCAGTTCTGTATAAGGGAAGTCGCTTAACTCTGCTAGTGACGGGCGCCAATGTTCCGACGCTTTCGATTGGAAGAAAACCTTGATTGGCTGCTACTAACAAGCGGCCAGCCTCTAAATTTTCTGCAAAGATAAAATGACCACTGAAACCAAGTGTATTTTTGTAATACTCCTCTTCGACTGCTTTTTGTTCATTGGCAGCGATTAAAATACATGGTGTATTTTCTAACATTTTCAAGGTCAGTATGTTTGTTTCACTCAATGGATGCCGCTTCGATATCTCAACATACATAGGTGATTTCACCAACTCAAAATTCACGCATTCATCTGAAAAAGCACGACGCTGGTCGCTTAAAATAATATCAACACGATCATTTATTATTTCATGGTAAAGTTCTTCGTGCGTCCCATTTATCACACTTAGGGTAATTTCAGGATATATTTCTGAAAACTGCGTAATGGCTTCATGTAGTTCTTGACCACCATACACACGTAAATAACCAATTTTGAGTTCTACTTCCTCATTTGTGCCAATCGTTATGGTTTCTTTGGTCATTTCATCAACTTGTGCAAGAATCATCTTACTCCGTTGATAAAAATGGTTGCCTGCTGGTGTTAATTGAAAACGGCGATGCTGTCTTGTTAATAATACAACGCCTAGTGTTTCTTCCAACACTTGAATCTGTTGAGAAACCGCTGATTGCGACATATATAAACGACTCGCAGCTTCTGTAAAACTATTATTTTCAACAACAGCAACAAAATATTTCAATTGATTAAGTAGCACCTTCCCATCTCCTTTTTTATAAGATAATAACTTCGTAGGCATATTATAAAGTCTTGATAATCAACTCTTTATCTCCCCTGCCAAACGTTCTAACTCCATACGATCAATAATACGATAACCTCGTTTTTCCTTGATAATGATGTTTTTTTCACGCAATTGTTCAAAAGTATGCAACAGGTGACGATAGCTGCTGCTCAAATATTCTGCTACCTCGGTATGTTTTTCATGATAGAGCCCTTCATTCTCAGTATATAAAATAAAAGCGGCGAGTCGATTAAGCAATGGATAATTTAACCCTTGACCAAAACGTTCTGTCCGATTCAACATTTTTTTAGCTAAATAAACATTTAATTGTTGTAAGAAGTTTATATCTGTTAATAATCGTTCTTTATTGTCGGCTAATGGAATAGCAAGACAAATACAATCGATTTGTGCAACCACATCTTTTGTCCGTTCTTCAACACCAAGCAAACTCAGTTCACCGATTAACTCCCCTTTTTGAACAAAGTGCACGATTAGTTGTTTACCGTCTTCATGTAATAAGTATATTTTTGCTTTCCCTTGTAATAAAATAAATAAGGTTTCTGTTCCTTCATCATGACGAATGATGTGTTGCCCTTTTTCAAATGTTTCAATGTGAGCAACTTCTTCAATTTGAAATGATGTCAAATTACTGACAGGTTGCCATAATTTTTTATAGTGTTGAGCATTACTCAAGCTTATTTTTTTCATTATGCACCTCTAATCTTAGTTTCCTTAAATTTTTTATTCGAAAAATGTGCTATATCTCACATTATTATCTATCGTTTCTTGATATATTACAAGTGAAAGGAATGATGTTCACATGAAAAAAACAGGTTTATTATTTTTATCGTTATTATTTTATACATTAACAGGTTTTGGAATTAGTTTAACTATTGCTGCAAATGTTGGAGTAAGCAGCTTCAATGCTTTAAATTTAAGCTTAGCTGGTCTATTCAAAGTTAAAGTGGGTACAATGACGACGATTGTTAACCTTTGCTTTTTAATGTTATATATTTATCTCACAAAAGCAAAAAAACCGTTGGCCTATTTGATACAAGCCATTGCAGTATTATCACTTGGCTTCGTTATTAATTTTTTCACATACCAAGTATTTGATGCCATTCAGATTACACATTATGCAAGTAAATTAGGTTTATTTATGTTAGGGTCGATTGTTGCTGGGTTGGGTACAGGTATGGTCTTAAATTTAAAAACGCTTGCTTTCCCGATTGAAAGTGTTTGCGTAGAGATTTCTAATAAACATCCTATCCCTTTTGCAAAATTACGTTATGGTATCGATATTTTCTCAGTAACAATTTCTATTATTATCTCTGTCGCTAGTTCTTTACCCTTTGTCGTAAGAGAAGGTACAATTATTAGCTTAGTGTTACTTACTTTCACAATTTCACTGACTAAAAAAGCTTTTGAAGCTTTTATTGTTAAAAAGAACGGACTATAAAGAAAATTTAACATCGAAAAAGAAGAACTCTACAATAGAGTTCTTCTTTTTTTGAGGAAATGAGCGGGGAAAGATAAACATTGTGTCGCTCTATATTATTTTTTTATTGGATAAATTCTGCAAATTCATCAATAGCTAGTCGTGATGTTCCATAACCCTCTTTTTCTGCTTTTCCAATTGCCATCAATAATAACGGTTTGTAATTAGCCGGTGTTTCAACAAGAGCATCAATTGCATCTGCTGAAAAACCGCGCATTGGCACCGTATCATACCCCTTTGCTTTTGCTAATAACATAAAGTGCATTACGAATAAGCTCGTATCAATAATCGCATTTTCTGTTAATTGTTGCGCTGTTAAAGTAGCATGATAAGCATGTGAGTCAGCTATTTTAGCTTCTAACATTTCGGCAGGTAAAAATCCTTCAGCAACGTCTTGTTTATAGATGTCATCCAGACGCTCAGCTGAATGAGTATCTGCAAAAAACACAAGCAATGCTGACGCTGTAACGACTTGTTCTTGATCATGAGCAAACGGTTTAATTTTTTCACGTAGCTCGTTATTTGTAATGACTGCGACACGCCAACTTTGTAAGTTATGACCTGACGGTGACTGTGAACTCAAACGTAAAAGTTCCTCAATCTCTGATTTTGGAATTGTCACATTTTCTTTATAATGCCTTACTGCTTTTCGTTCTTTTATTACTTTTTCTAAATCCATTTTTTGTGCACCTTCTCTTTTCATTTAATAAATTACCTAGTCCTTTAAGTATAGGTATTAAACAAAAAAATACAAGTACGCACATTTTTGTAACTACTTAACTGATTGCAATTGACAGTAAAAAAAGCTATATTTATAGTAATAAAAAAGAATGACAGGAGGCATCTAATGAACAAAATGCAAAGTTGTGCGATTACAGATGTGATGTCTGTTATTGGTGGAAAATGGCGTGTGTCTATTATTTGGCATATTGGACAAGAAGGCCCCATTCGTTTCAATACACTGAAAAGAACCATCACAGGCATTACAACCATCATGTTAACACGTTCGCTCGATGATCTTGTCGCTCATGATATGGTCATACGAAAAGATTATCAAGAAAATCCCCCACGCGTCGAGTATTCTTTATCAAAAGATGGCGAAACTTTATACCCTATCATCGAAGCACTCAATGATTGGGGCGAAGATTGCTGTAGCCGCCCTAAGGAGCGTGTTGATTAGTGAAGAACAGACTGTTTTTACTGATTATTTTCGGAGCGCTATTATTAGTTCATATCATTTTTAACATTGAAACAATTATTCCAGGCATGTTCGGCCGTTTTATAAAAGGCGTTGTGTCTTTCGGTTTTTTTTACTTGCTTCTACGCTATATTGATGATAGAAAAACTGCCAAAAATAACTAAATACGCTAAAACCACTTGCCAAAGTAATAGCAAGTGGTTTTATTATCTATTAAATTGACGTAACAAAATTAAAGCTGTAACCCTATTACTCTTAGCCGCTTCATATCCTACTTATCACTAACGAGTATCCGCTCGTAAAAAGATAACTCTACTGGTGTATATCATTACTAAAAGAGTCAATACAACACTTAAAAGTGCTGAAATGCTTGTCATATTAAACTGTGGGTATATACAAACAAACAAACTCAACAATACTAAGAATAACATTCGTTTATAGCCGTATAATATCCTACTAATCTGGATGATAAGTGTTAAAATAATCAGCCCACAAAATGTTTGAAATAGCCCTTTCAATAAAGCTAATGTTATAACGTCCTGATAGGCATACATCACTGTAGTCATACTAACATAACAAACTAAACGAACGGTACCTTTCCAAAAGGTCTTCCAAAAAAGATGATTCCGATTACGATGCCTGATATATCGAAATGAGTAATCCAGACCGACTTCTTTACTTTTACTACTAAGAAGTAGCACCGTGATTGTATATCCAAGCCAAATGATATTTTCACCGACCACGTACTTTCCATTAAACATTAATTCCCCTGCAGTAATCATACTCGGCCCATCTACTTGTTGTTCTGTAATGACTATTAAAAATAATAAAATCACTAATACAATGGTTTTTATGTTCATCGTTTTCTCCTCATAACCGTAAAATCAATCCCTTTAATCACATACTTTGTAAGACGATTGTTTCAAGCACATACACTAAATTAACAAACTGTAGTGGTATATTTTGTTGCCAATACACAGGCAAAAACAGCATTTTCCCAGGGAACCACCAAGGTAAAAAGTACGCATCGCGAGCAGAGGCATATAAAATACCATTAAAAGCAAAGATTACTGCAAATGTAATCCCAATACTTTTGAGTTTAAAAACAACCATTAAGTAGAGCAGGCCAATCATAACAAGTGTTAGCCATAAAGTAAGCAATCGTGAAACAACGATAAATCCATTGTTTTCAAAAGGCAACATATCGCTTAAAACACTTTCTCTACCAGTTTCAGGAGCTAATAACCATCCTAAAAAAAACACTAATAGTACCAAACAACTGGCATTAATGAGTATAAGCACGCAATATTTTTTCATTAATGCTGCACGTGATTTAAATCGTAAAAAGATAAAACTACCAAAACCGGTCCATAGCTGCTTCGTTATTGTAAAAGTAATAAGTAACATCAGCAAAGGCATTAAAAAAACGATCATTAGCGACCCTGTTATATCCAACAACCAATCATTTAAATGAGGCGTCTTGTTAGGATCAATTAAAAACGGTTGATAATTTTTCAAAAATAATAACATTAGTAATGTAACGATGATATAAGGGATTAATACCTTGATTATTTCCCTGCACTTTCTAACGCTGCCGTCTTCGTTGATAAACGTCCCTCCTCAATCCGATAGACACGATCACACAATTTCGCTAATTCAATTTGATCATGCGACACAATAACCGCTGTTGTGCCATTCGCCTTCGCTTCCAGTAACGTATCATAAAAAATAGTTTTATAATAATCATCTAAAGCATTTGTCGGTTCATCGAGTAACAGCACCTCCGGTTTTTCCATCATTGCCTGTATCAAACCTAAACGCTGATTCATCCCCAAAGAATATGTTTTTACTTTCAAATTTTTATCTTCTTCCAAACCAAAACGCAACAGCCATTTTTCAATATCTGACTGTTTGATAGCCCCACGAATATTAGCTAATAGCATTAAATTATCAATGGCTGTACGATTATTAATAAACACTGGCGTCTCCAATAAAACACCCACTGACTGAGGAATATCGCCTACTTGCAATTGTTGATTCCCCACAAAAACCTTACCACTATCAGGATAAACCAATCCCGCTAATAAGCGTAATATGGTTGTTTTTCCAGAGCCATTAGCACCTGAAATACCAATAATCATCCCTTTATCTGCCTCGAGTGAAACACCATGTAAAATGCGTTTTCTTTTGAATGTTTTAATAACATTTTTCAATTCTAATAAACTCATTTAATCGCTCCCTTTTTTAATTTTCAACTTCGCAAACATGAAATAAATGCTTGCCAATAACAAACAAAAGAGACATAACACACCTAGCTGTCCAAAATAATGTAGGACTGAATCAGGCTCATTACCCATCACCAATGTTTCATAATAAGTTAACGGAATATAACGTTCAGGCCAAATATCTAAAGCATAAGCCAACGGTATCGGTACAATTGCATAAACGAGATATGGATAAATGACCGCTTCCCACTGATAATTAACAATGAGAGTCATAATTAGAACCAGTAATGCTAAAAATAATAAACTTAAAAACTGACTAGCAATTAAATACAAGACTGCTCCAAAAGATGGTAGCGCTGAAAAAATACTTTCTTTCACATGTTCCACACGATTACCTAAAGTCACAACTATCAAACAAATGAAACCAAATACATCAACTAACAAAATATAAACACTAATTAATTTGAGCGCCTTAGAAAGTAGTTTACGGTAATACGCAAAATAACCACCACGCATAATAAACCATTGTTGCATATGTGTGAGATGTATCAATGAGAGATGATAACTTATTAACCACATGAATAACGCCGGCATAATAAGATTGATATAATTATCGCCAAATAGATTAACGAAAAACTGTTGGTGCAGTGGTAATCTAACAAGACTGTTGTTACTTCCTAAATAAATAGCAATCACTTGTATTGTAACGATACCAATAAGTAAGAAAGATAGACGTTGTTTTTTCATAGTCACTCCTTATAAACTTTTTTAGTTTGAAAGCAAATAAAAAGAGCCTGTCACTACTTAAGGTAATAAGCAACGTGACAAGCAGTTGTTTAACCTAAGGGAGCCACTCTAAATAACCGCTATTTGTTAAAACATTAATAGCTGAAGATTTATACCTTACCTTTGTTTTGGCACCGGTCATATAGGTCCTAGAATACTGTGCTGTTTTATTCTTGGCTGAAAATGTCTTAGTGGTACTCACTTTTTCATTATTTACATTTGTAATTTCACCAATCATTTTATATTTATTTTTACTTGCCTTCATTCCTTGCGTATTTTGTGTGGCTTTACGTGTCGTTGAATACCACCAACCATTTCGTGGTAATGTAATTTGGGTGCCGTACCAAGGTGAGGCTTTTTTTACTTCGGTGGTTCTTTTATATGTAGATGCATGTGCATCCATTGCAGTAGAAACTAATATTAAAGATGTACACAACATAAGAAAAACATTCCTTTTTTCTTCATATAATCAATCCTTTCAGTTTTTTTGAGAAAGATTACATCTGCTTTCACACAGCAACTATATCACCGCCTGATTTCATATGCCAATAGAAAAACCTTTGTTTAATAAGGGTTTCACATACCTTTTTAACTCTTTTAAATATATGTTTTTTACGACTGCTCCTTTAAATTATTACAATTTCCACACAATATAATCATCACGTATAGTTACACTGAAAATATTTTCAACTCTCCTTTTTGAACGCTAATTCCTATGCCATCAATCAAAAAATTGCTAACGCTAAATAAGACTTACAGACTTTATCTGTGAGCAATATACAGATTATTTATAAGAGCAATTTTCATCCAATAAAGATAATAAAGAATTATATAACTAACTCATTTGACACTTGGGAACAGCGTAAGTTAGGAGTGTTAGGTTCTGTAGCGATGAATAAACGTATCTTTAAAGAAGAAACCTCAGATAATGGTGAAATTCCTTTTTATAAATTCGGTACATTTGGCGGAGTATCAGACGCCTTTATATCAAGGGAATTATTTGAAGAGTATAAATCAAAA
Source organism: Brochothrix thermosphacta DSM 20171 = FSL F6-1036 (assembly GCF_036884295.1). Classification (NCBI taxonomy): domain Bacteria; kingdom Bacillati; phylum Bacillota; class Bacilli; order Caryophanales; family Listeriaceae; genus Brochothrix; species Brochothrix thermosphacta. Next base: position 1,217,095 of record NZ_CP145608.1, on the reverse strand, counting down.
TATCCTTACCCAACTAAGGGTGATTTGTTAATATCAGCTTCTGGGAGTAAACAATATATCTACTCTTGTAATTTAATCTATCTACACATATTGTTTTCTTAAAATAAGTCTTCTCATCAAAAAAACCGTTCCCAATAAATCACTGGAACGGCCTCTTATGGACTTATTTGTCCAATTTATAATACAATGAACCATCATCTTCACGCTTCAAAAAATGATAATCCACTAAGTAACGTCTTAAGATGACGAAATCATCATACCAATTGTATAAAATGGTGTTCACTTCTTTTTCCGTATAACTTTTATTCATCGCCGATTGTAAAATTAAGCTAGACAATTAAAAAAATCATTTGTGATACACTCAAATTGTATTTCCGACGAAAGAAAACAAGGAGAGTGATCACAAATGACCTATACACATCTTACTACAGATGAACTCGTTTTAATAGAATCATATTATCATCAAACTAAGAAAGTTAAATTTGTTGCAGAGACTTTAAAACGTTCGAGACAAACTATTTATAATGTTTACAACGCTTTAGATGATGGTTTATCTATGCTAGATTACTACCAACGATACAAAAATAATAAAAAAAATTGTGGGAGACTTCCTATCCTTTTACCTGATAATGAAACTGACTATATTCAAAAGAAAGTGGCTCAAGGGTGGACACCAGACGTGATTATTGGTCGTAACGAGTTTCCTATTTCTTGTTCTGTTCGTACTCTTTATAGACTATTTAAGCGTGGCTATTTTAACTTAGCCGCCTTACCAATGAAAGGGAAAAGAAAGCCGAATGGTCACAAAGAAAAGAGAGGTAAACAAGCTTTTAAAAGAACGATTCATCAGCGTGATAAGGAAAATCGTCACTTCAAAAGTGAGTTTGGTCACCTTGAAGGTGACACTATCGTTGGCAGAAATCATAAAAGTGCTGTTATTACCTTAGTTGAAAGACTATCAAAAGTAATTATTACGTTGAAACCTACCGGCAGACAAGCAATAGATATTGAAAACAGTTTAAACAACTGGTTTAAAACAATTCCCACTCATTTATTTAAGTCTATTACGTTTGATTGTGGTAAAGAATTTTCTAATTGGAAATCTGTCAGTAACTCCAATGATATTAATATCTACTTTGCTGATCCAGGTACTCCCTCACAAAGAGGGTTAAATGAGAACTCCAACGGATTATTACGCAAGGACGGACTACCTAAGAGAATGAATTTCAATGAAGTTGATGAAGCGTTCATTCAGTCTGTTGCTTCTAAAAGAAATAACATTCCTAGAAAGTCATTGAACTATAAAACACCATTGGAAGTATTTTTGAGTTATGTTAATAATGATATTTTGTCTAGCTTAATTTGACAAATAAAACATACTAAAATCGTTTGCAATGACTTCTAACAATACGACTTTCTTTTTTAATTTACGTGGAATTGAAATGATGGTGTGCTCCTTTACATGTCGTTCCAATACTTCAGATTGTTCAGCACTATATTCCATTAAAAAGCCTCCGTTTCAATTTTTTTATTTAACTTACGCAAACTTGATAGGGAAATAACGGTCGCAATCAATGCGAACATAATCCAAATCGTCCCTAAATTAATAACGGTTGTTAACACACCAATAACGATGATGACTACTGCTGTCATACAAGATTCAATTGTGTAAAAGAAAGATATAAGTGTGTTGCGATTAGTACTTTTAGCTGGGATTGTGTTGTGTAATAATCCTGTTCGAATAATAGCATCAGCTGTCGTAAAACTGACGTGCATTAAAAAAGTAAGACTGAAAGATACACATTAGTTATTACAACACACAATATAATGGCGCACATATTTAATAATAATAATAATTGCAAACTGCTCAGTTTATTTTTAATAACCCTCGCTAATAGCTGAGGAATTCTCGAACCTATTATCCCAAATAAACCCATTCCAACCCATATATAGGCTGTTATTTTAACACCGCCATACTCGTTTCCAAAGTAGAGTTGCCATTTATTACTCGGCGCAACGATTAATAAAATTAACGGTAAAAATGAAATACAGAGTGAAAAATATAATTTATCTGTTCGTAAAAAAGCGTAACCTTCCTTAAACGAAGATACAAAACCGCTAAATAAATTGATAGGTTGATTGTCTTGCTGTTGGTGCGAATTGTCCTTGAAAAAAAGACTAATATAAACAATGGTGATTATAAATAAGATAATTCCTGCTAAAAGAGGATAGGAAAGGTTTTTCACCCCTAATATTCTCCCACCGACAAAACCTACTACCATGGATGTTGATGTTAAAAACAAGCTATTTTTACTAAAAATATTTTCAATGTCATATTTTTCGTCGATACTTTTCACTTTATCAATTACCCATGCAGACATTGTTCCTGAGTTAAAAGACTCACTAACCGCTGTTAACAAACCAGAAAGCAACAATATCCACAACTGATGGGATGGTATAAATAATAATCCGAGACCAAAGCCTCTTAATATACAACTGATTAACATCGCTTTTTTTCGACCAAACGTATCGGATATTACCCCTGCTGGTATTTCACTCAACGTACTGAATATCCAAAAAAAAGAATTAAAAAGCATAATTGCAGCAATTGTATAGCCAATTTATTGTAAATATAACTCAATACTAGCGGCCCAAATAACGATTCCCGCGCTGTACATTACCGTAATAACATTGAATTTTCGCACTAACTTTATAATATCATTATCCATCTGTCTGTCCCCTTTAAACCATAAAAGTCTTAATTTAATCTTATCATAACTGTTTTTCGAGTGCGCTAATTAGCCCTGCTAAATTTATTGTATAAAAAAAGTAGCAATCTCCTCTGATAACGAAGTTAGCTACTTAATTTTAAAAGTTGAAATTTCTCATTTTAATTCTGTTCATTTATTTCAGACATTTAAGTTAATACTATTTGACGACTCATATCTTTTTAATCCTTGTTTATACGTCACTAAACTCAATAACAGAAACACAGCTGTTGCTATAAATAGCAACAACAGATAATAACTAGAACTATATCTAAGTATTTGTAGTGGAAATATACTAATAATTAGCGATGGAATAATCGTCGATAACACTAATGTCATCGTTGGATTTAATTTTACTTGTGGATAAGTTGCAAACATAATAAGCGCCGAAGTCCCTGTATCTGTGATTGCCTTGGAATTGCCTATAAAAAACGTTAAAGATCCTAAAATGATATAATAACTGGCAATGACTGTTACGACTAATACCACTAAAAGCAACCAATATAGTAGTAGTATAAACAAATATTCTGAGGTTTTTACAAGTGTAACTGACAGCGCAATTAAACCATAAATAATATCACCTAAAGCGACAATAGAAGATTTAGACATTATCATATATAAAAGTGAATTGCGTGGTTTAATCAAATAAATGTCTAATTGACCAGTCGCGATAATAGTAGCAATATTAGGAAGATTACCGGCGATTAACTGTGTTAATCCAAAGGCAACATATACAACAGAATAAACATAAAAGATATCTATTAAACTGAAAATATCTGACTCGAAAATATCAAAAAACATAATCCAATATCCTAAAAAAAACACATTATTTAATAACATAGTTACCACCTGAATTTAAAAATTTTTTTTATATTCATAATTACTTCTAAAATTCATTTTAAATAAGTTCAAATAAAACATAGTCAACCTCCATTCATCATGGTTTTTTTTCTCAAGCTTGTATAACATGCTTTGGCAGAAATTATAAAAATCATTAGATAAAGGAGTTGCAGTCCTAAATAAAGAATATTTAACTCTGATAACCCTTGTGTTAATAACTGTGCCGGGAAACCAATTACATATACAAATGGCATCAAAAAGAAAAGTTGTTCGACGTAGTTACTCAGAATCGAAAGCGGAAAAATAATGCCACCAAATATGAATAACAACTTCTCATAAATAAATACATAACCCGAAATTTCTTCTTGTATAAAACTAAACGTGCCAATCATAAATTGCAAACAATAATCGATAATATAACCAATGAGCATTACAAGGAAAAAACAAAGGATTGCTAAAAAACTGATATTTAGTTTAATCCCTAATAGCATAACTAAAACAGCACCTACAATAAAGTTTGTTAGAAGTTTAAATGATGAGTCTCCTAAAGATACAAAAAAATGATAGAGTGCATAACTGTATGGACGTGATGATGTATAAGCAAATGTACCATTTTTAATTTCGTCCGCTATTTTATAAGCAACTGGTGCACGAGACATAAAAAAAGCTTCTGTAATTAATAAATACCAAATAACCTGATTGTATGAATGACCGTTTATTTCTGTTTGACCTTGGTAAACAACAGACCATAAATTAACAAAAATAATCATGATTGTAACCATTAGAAATTGTCTAAACAACATCGCTCTAACATAAATAAGTTGTTCTTTTAGCCCTAAAACAATCATATTAAAATATTTATTTCCTGTCATCGATCACACCTTCTTCAAACAACACTCTCACAATAGCTGTTAAATCTAAAGAGTGTTGATAGTATCTGATGATTTCATATATTTCCAATTTATTAAATACTTCGCTAACTGCAATTTTATCGGTATTTATTTTTATTTTATGTGCATACGCATCACTTTTTTCATGTTGTAATACTTCAATAGGTAATTGAGCTATATCACTTGCTAAAACAATTTCTAACAAAACAATATTCGCAAATTTCTCAGTTAGTGCTATTGTTGTTCCATTGTAAATAATCACTCCTTGATCGATAATAACAACCCGGTTACATAATTTTGCTATATCACTAATATCATGTGTTGTAATCACCATTGTTTTATTATGCACTTTATTATATTCAGACAATAGATTTGTCAAACTATCTTTTGCTATTAAATCCAAACCAATTGTCGGCTCGTCTAAAAAAAGGATACTCGGATTATGCACTAATGAAGCAACAATTTCACATTTCATTCGTTGTCCCAAACTTAATTTCCGCACGGGTCTATCAACAAAAGAATGCAAGTCAAATTGTTGAATTAACTCTGCGACATGTAATTTCAACGCTGCGAGTTTAACACTATAAACAGATCCCAAGAACATAAACGTTTCTCTAGGTGTCAGGTGATACCATAATTGTGATTTTTGTCCAAAAATACTGCCAATTTGATATGCGATTTCTTTTTGATGCTTCCATGGATTTTTACCATTAATTATTATTTCACCTTGATCAGGATATAAAATACCATTCATCATTTTAATTAACGTCGATTTGCCTGAACCATTCACACCTATGAGTCCGAGCATATCACCTTGTTCAACAGTTAAACTAACATTATTTACGGCGATAATTTTTTTATTTTTCTGCTTAAAAGATTTGGTAACGCTTTCAATTTTTATCATTTCCAAAGAAACCCCTTCTTTCTTTGTTGCAATCTCAAATTTTTCATAAAAATAAGATGATTTAATAACTATTTTTCATTTTAACATCAATAATGTATTCAAAAGTTCATTCAAATTACTTTTAGTATAGCATTAATAAAAGCGATAACTGTTTGTTAGCGTTAACAGAAACCTCTTTGTATACTAACAATTCATTTTTTATAATGTCGCGTTAAGCGATCACCCTTTTTATATGAAAAAAATTGTACTCACTCGATTGAATGTTACTCGCAAGTTATTAAAAAACAAAGCAAAAAAGCTCATCACTGGTATATCAATGATGAGCTTAGTATTAGTATTTTAATCTTTTATTCAGCTTTTTCAGCATCAATCATATCGCCAAACAAGCCGTAGACGAATAGATTTGAATCGAAGACTTGTAAGTCATTCAATTGTTCACCTAATCCTACAAATTTAACGGGTACTTTTAACTCGCGACGAATGGCTAAGGCAATCCCACCTTTAGCTGTTCCATCAAGCTTAGTTAATACGATACCTGTGACATCTGTTGCTTCACCAAAAACTTTCGCTTGTTGTAAGCCATTTTGGCCTGTTGTCGCATCAATCACTTGTAATACCTCTTGTGGTGCATGAGGTACTTCACGTTCAATAACACGGCGCACTTTGCTTAATTCACTCATCAAGTTTACCTTGTTTTGTAAACGACCTGCGGTATCACAAATAAGCACATCAACATGACGTGTTTTAGCTGCTTGCAACGCATCATAAATAACTGATGCCGGATCAGAGCCTTCTTTTTGTTTAACGACTGGTACGCCTACACGTTCGCCCCAAACTTCAAGTTGTTCAATTGCTCCTGCTCGGAACGTATCACCAGCTGCAAGCATAACTGATTTACCTTCTGCTTTAAGCTTGTGTGCTAATTTACCAATTGTCGTTGTTTTACCAACGCCATTAACACCAACGAATAAGATAACATTGAGTCCTTCATTGTTAATGTTCAACTCAGTTTCTGTTTCGCCCGCTTCTTCATATATAGCAACTAATTTTTCTGAAATCACTTCATAAAGCGCACTTGTTTCTTTAATATTACGAAGTTTTACCTCTTCTTTTAATTCTTCAATCAATTCCATAACGGTATTAACACCAATATCAGCCATGATTAAAATTTCTTCTAATTCTTCAAAAAAGTCTTCATCAACCGTACGATAACGTGCCACTAATGAATTAAGTTTTCCTGAAAAACTATCACGTGTTTTTTCTAAACCCGTCTTAAATTTATCCGTCATTTCTGTCGATGAATTTGTCATCTTATCTTTCATGCGTTTAAAAAAGCCCATTTATTTGCCCTCGCTTTATTGTTTTTAAGTGTTAGTTAACACATTTGCTTCTTCCAGACGAACAGATACCAATTTAGATACCCCTGATTCTTGCATTGTTACACCATATAATACATTCGCTGCTTCCATTGTACCTTTACGGTGAGTAATTACAATGAATTGCATTTCTTTTTGGAATGCTTGCATATAGGAACCAAAGCGTAAAACGTTTGCCTCATCTAATGCTGCTTCGACCTCATCAAGAATACAGAATGGTACAGGACGGGTTTCAATGATCGCAAATAACAACGTGATTGCAGTTAAAGCTCGTTCACCACCTGATAATAACATCAAGTTTTGTAACTTTTTACCCGGCGGTTGTGCAACGATATCAACACCTGTATTCAGTAAGTCTTCTGGATCTGTTAATACTAAAGCAGCTTGTCCTCCACCAAACATTTTAGGGAAGATTTTTTCAAACTGATCTTTAATTTGCATAAACGTTGCGTAAAAACGACGAGAAACTTCTTCATCCATCTCACTCATGGTCACGTTTAACGTTTCTTTGGCCGTCAACAAATCTGTCTGTTGTTGCGTCAAGAAATTATAGCGTGTTTGGATACGTTGGAATTCATCGATGGCACCAATGTTGACTGGGCCCAATTCATCAATTGTACGTTTAATCAAACGGACTTTTTTCTTCGCTTCTTCAATTGGCAACGTCAAAGCTGGTCGTTCTAAGGCATCGGTTAAAGTTAATTCATAGTTATCCATCAACGCACTTAAACGATACGTCCGTTCACTTGTGAATCGTTCTAAATTCATCGATGCTTCATTGAATTGTTTCTCATAGGTCGCCACTTCGTTGAGTTGATACTCACGTGTCGAGGCCACTTCGTTAAGCTCAGCTTCTACATCAATACGTTTCGCTTTTAGTGAATCTGATTGCGTTTGGACTTCTGACATTACAGCTTCCAAAGCTACACGAGATGCTTCAAGTTGTTCACTTGAAGACGCGTGTTCCGTTTGTTGTGTATGAATAAACGTTAATTTTTCTTGCAGTTGTTCACGACGTTCATTATTCGTTTTTAATGTGGCACGCATTTCTGCTAACTTAGTATTGGCATGTGTTAATTTCTCTTCTGATACCGCTAGCTCTGTTTTTTGTGCTGTTAGATTTTCAACTTGTTCAGCACGTTGTTCATCTGCCATATTTTGATTTTGGGTTGCTTGCTCAATCGCAGTTTCTTGAGAGATTAATGTTTGTGCCATCTCAGCAATTTTTGCTTCGTTTGCTGCCAATCGTTGTGCCAATGAATTATTTTCATCAGTCAATTCTTTCACGTCAAAGTCATAAATATGCATATTTTCATTAATACGTGACATCGCTGCTGTTGTTGATGCAATATCTTCTTCGATACGCTGTACTTCAAAGTTTAGACGTTCACCCTCAACTCTTAGACTATCGCGTGTTTCACGCGTACTTATAACCGTTTGTTTTAAACTGTTCACTTTATCTTCCAGTTGATGGATAACCTCTTCCATCTGTACCAATTGTTTAGCTAAAGTAGCGATCTCATTTTTACGTCCTAATAAAGGCGCTTTGTTTTGTTTCATTGCCCCACCAGTCATTGATCCACCAGGATTTACAACATCCCCTTCAAGTGTCACAATACGAAAGCGATGATTTGCTAATTTTGCCAATTGGTTCGCACTAACTAAGGTATCTGCTATAATTACTTGACCTAATAAGTTGCCTAAAATCCCTTGGAAACGTGGCTCAATTGTAACTAAGTCGGCTCCAATTCCTAAAAAGCCATCGTGTTGTTGTAAACGTTGGATGACATCGTTAGGCATTACTCGTGGTTTAATTGTTGTAATAGGCAAGAATGTTGCACGGCCTAGACGGTTTGATTTTAAATAGCCAATACCTGCGCGCGCCGTTTGTTCGTCTTCGACAATAATATGTTGCGTACTTGCACCCAGAGCAATATCAATTGCTGTATCGAAGCGTGATGGAATCGTTACTTGTTCAGCAACAGCACCGATCAACCCAGGGAATTGTTGACGTTCTTTTAATAGCATCTTAACGCCTTGATAATAACCTGCGTAATCATTTTCTAAATCAACTAATGTATCATGCTTTGCTTTTGCATGTTGACGCATTTCATAGGCTTTATATAACTGATTGTCTGCGACTGCTGCATCAGCTTCTGTAGCTTTAAGTTTTTGTGTCAGTTGCTCATATTCCGCACGTTTACTCTCTATGTTTGCTGTTTTTTCAGCTAAAAGACGTTGTTTTTCTTGTTGTAAAACATCCGTTTCGGTATGATTTTTGATCACGTTCGCATTTTCACTGCGTAATTTTTCTAAACGTTGTTGATTTTGTTCTTGTTGCTTAATGAAAAAAACATTTTCATTTTTTAAATTCGTTTGCTCATGTCGCACATCGATGTAATCATTTTTCAAACGCTCAATTTTCTCCGGTGTCCATTCTACTTTACCATCTAGATAGTTTTGTAGTTGTTTCACAGATTCACGCATCACTGTTACTTTTTGCAAGAGTACATCGTAACGTTCTTGTTGTGTTTCTTTTTCAACAGTTGCACTCACAATAATCTCGTTAATTGCTTCGAGTTGTTCAACTACATCAGAATCACTTGCTTGACCATGAAGTGCCCGCTCTTTTAGTACGTCACATTGACCATTAACACGTTCAAGTTCGCGCGCTGTTTCAACTAATTTTTCTTGAATAACATCTGCATCACGCGTCACTTTCGCAAATAAATCTTTTTTCGCTTGCCATTGTTCTAAAAGTGACTGTGCTTGTTTCTTACTATCGATTAACTTAGATTGCCATTGATGTAAAGCGACAGTTGTAGCATCTGCCTCTTTTGTTAGCTCCTGGATTTCATCTGCTAAAACACCAACTTCATACTTCTCTAGTGTTTCTTTTTGAGCAAGATAATCTTTGGCGATAGCTGCCTGAATTTCTAGTGGTTCCACCTGATCCTGAAGTTCAAAAAGGATATCTTGCACACGGTTTAGATTGTCTTCAGTTTCGACTAACTTTGTTTCTGCTTGTTTTTTACGTGATTTATATTTTAAAACGCCTGCTGCTTCTTCAAAGATAGAACGACGTTCAGTGGGTTTACTATTAAGAATACTATCTATTTTACCTTGTGACACAATCGAGAACGACTCGCGTCCTAATCCAGAGTCCATAAATAACTCTACGATATCTTTAAGGCGACATGCTTGTTGATTAATTTCAAATTCACTATCACCATTACGATAGACGCGACGTGTGACGCTGACTTCTGTATGATCATCTGGTAAAAAGCCATCTTCATTATCAAATACAAGTGTTACTTCAGCAATATTAATCGCTGCGCGTGAATCACTCCCTGAGAAGATAACATCACTCATTTTGCCTCCACGTAATGCTTTTGCTGATTGTTCACCTAACACCCAACGGATAGCTTCTGTAACATTACTTTTTCCACTTCCATTTGGCCCAACAACAGCCGTAATACCTGGTACAAAATCGATTGCAACTTTATCTGCAAAGGATTTGAAACCATGCATTTCTAAACGTTTTAATTGCATTGCGACTGTTCCCCCTTTAGCTGTTCTTTTCCTGTGACTGATATGATGCTAATGCTGCTTGAGCGGCTGATTGTTCTGCTGTTTTTTTCGTGCGACCCTCACCCATTGATTGCGGTTCGCCATTGACCACTAAACGCACTTGGAAAGCTTTATCATGTGCTGGACCATTTTCAGATAAAATCTCATATGAGATGGAAATATCGCCATCTTTTTGTAACCATTCTTGTAATAAGGTTTTATAATCATTATTTGCTTCAAAAGTGCCATCATCAATTTTCGGAAAAATAACTTTTCCTAAAAATGAGCGTACACAGTCGATGCCTTCACTTAAATACATTGCCCCGATAAATGCTTCAAAAATATCCGCGACTAATGCGTCACGTGTACGTCCGCCAGCATTTTCTTCTCCTCGACCAATACGGAAATAGTCACTGAGGTTTAATTCTTTTGCATAAACGACCAAAGCACCTTCACACACACAAGCTGCTCTTAATTTTGTTAGTTGGCCTTCTGGACGTTCTGGAAAACGATTGAATAAATAATCTGAAACTGTTAGCTCTAATACTGCATCACCAAGAAATTCCAACCGTTCATAATGCTTAGAACCTTTGCTTCGATTTTCATTCACATAAGAAGCATGCGTGAATGCTTGTTCAAGTAATGCCTCTTGTTTAAATGAAATCTGAATACGTTCCTGCAATTCTTTTAATGTTTTCATTCTAATTCCCCTTTTATAAAATGAGTGAGGGATGCCGTTCATCCAATGGACAGAACAACATACCCTCATCATTTTTTATCGTAACTTACGCGTTTTCTTCAATGTATTTTACAGCGTCACCTACTGTAAGGATTTGTTTTGATGCTTCATCAGAAATTTCAGTATCAAATACATCTTCAAATTCCATTACCAATTCAACGATTTCAAGTGAATCAGCTTCCAAGTCATCTTTAAAAGAGGCCTCTTTAGTTACTTTTGATTCATCAACGTCTAAACGATCGATGACGATTTCTTTTACTTTATCAAATATGTTTTCAGACATTATATAATTCACCTCCCTTCAATTATTATAATTGATTCATCCCCATTTAGAAAGGAAATTTTACAAGTTATTCCCACCATTACTTAAATAATAGCCTCTTGACTATCATGTCTAGGTGGTTTTAATCACTGACCGTGACAAAAGTTAATAAAATAGCTCTAAAAGCAATACTGGTATTATATACCAACACGTGAAAAAACTTATGTAATCTCACGGTTCATCACATATCTTCAAGTAGGTATTTATTGATAAATTAAGACAACTTGTTCGTTGACTCGATTACAATGTTTTACCAGGTTGAAGCTGCTTTTACATCGACATTCCGCCATCAACTGATAATGTTTGTCCTGTCATATAAGCACTTGCATCACTTACAAGGAAGGCTACCACGTCAGCAACGTTTTTTGTATTCCCCATTGCGCCTAAAGGAATTTGTGATAACATGCCTGATTTCACTTCTTCTGGTAGTACATCAGTCATATCTGTATCGATAAACCCAGGTGCTACAGCGTTTACACGAATACCACGCGGTGCTAACTCGCGTGATGCTGTTTTAGTTAAGCCAATCACGCCTGCTTTACTAGCAACATAGTTAGCTTGACCAGCATTACCTGTAATACCTACGACAGATGTCATGTTTACGATTGTTCCTTGACGTTTTTTCATCATTGGACGTGCAGCTGCTTTAAGGCATAAGAATGTGCCTCGTAAGTTAGCATTAATTACATCATCAAATTCTTCGGCTTTCATACGCATTAATAAATTATCTCTCGTAATCCCTGCATTGTTAATTAAGATATCAATGCCTCCGAAAGTATCCAACGTTTCTTTAAAGAGACGTTTTACATCGTCCTCATCAGCAACGTTCGCTTGTACAGCAATTGCTTCTGTGTTGTAATCAGCTTTAATTTTAGCGACTGTTTCATCCGCTGCTTTAACATTACCTGCATAATTAACAACAATTTTAGCACCGAGTGATGCTAATTTATACGCGATTTCTTGGCCAATACCACGAGAGGCACCTGTTACGATTGCAACTTTATTTGTTAATTCCATTTATTTACCCCCTAAGATAGCAAGTGTTGCTTCTAACGTTTCTAAATCTTGAACGTTATGAACAGTCACTGAACGATCCATTTTTTTCATTAATCCAGCCAATACTTTACCTGGTCCAATTTCAATGATTGTATCCACATCTTGTTCAATCAAATACGCCATTGTATTAATCCATTGTACAGGTGCTGTTAATTGTTGTTCTAATTTCACTTTGAAGTCAGCAGCTAACGTTGTTGGCGTTGCATCGACGTTCGTAATAACGGGTGTTGATGCGTCACTAAACGTCGCTGTTCCCAATAGACTTGCAAAAGCTTCAGCTGCCGGTGCCATTAATTCAGAGTGGAAAGGACCACTCACTTTTAAAGGAATAACACGTTTAACGCCCGCCTCATTTGCTGCAACTTGTGCGGCTTCAATACCTACAACTGAACCAGAAATAACAATTTGTCCTGGACAATTTAGGTTAGCTAATTGAACAATTTCACCACTTTGTTGACGTGCTGTTTCTAAAATCGCTTCTAAATCGGCTTCACTTGTACCCATGACTGCTGCCATCGCTCCAGTTGCCGCATCTTCCATCAACTCACCACGTTTATTAACCAATTGTGCGGCTTCTGCACTCGTAAGCACATTCGCTGCAACCAATGCAGAATATTCGCCTAAACTATGTCCTGCAACATAATCAGCTGTGATTCCTGCTTCTTTAACTAATGCTAACAATGCCGAACTTGTTGTTACTAACGCAGGTTGTGCAACACGTGATGCTTTTAAATCCTCATCTGAACCATTTTGAATAATATCTACTAAGTCAAACGGTAATAATGCGTTTGCATCATCAAAGATTTTTTTTGCAATTGGTGAAGCTGCATAAGCATCCATACCCATACCAATAATTTGTGAACCTTGTCCTGGAAAGACAAATGCTAATTTACTCATTTGTAGTTTCCTCCTCTTTTGTTTGTTGTAACGCACTATTTATATTACCAATGATGTTTCCTTCAACCATTTGAATCGCTTGCGTGACTGTGGTTGCTATTGCATGCGCATTTGAAGAACCATGTGCTTTTACTACTGTTCCTGCTAGCCCAAAAAGACAAGCACCGCCATAGTTGCTGTAATCCATCATATCTTTAATTTCATAAATTCCTTTGCGCATTGTTAAAGCGCCTAGTTTACTAAGAGGTGTCGCTGTCATTGCGCCTTTAATCATTTTCATCAAGTTACCAGCTGTGCCCTCAATTGTTTTAAGCACCATGTTCCCTGTAAAACCATCTGTAACGACAACATCAGCAACGCCATTTAACAAATCACGTGCTTCAACATTCCCTACGAAATTAATCACACTGCTAGCGTCAAGAAGTGCAAAGGCATCTTTCGTTAAATCGGTGCCTTTATTATGTTCTGTTCCGATATTAAGCAAGCCCACTCGTGGACGCTCAATTTTTTTCACAGCTGACACATAAGCGGAACCCATCATCCCAAATTGCAAAAGGTGTTCTGGTTTCGCATCTGCATTTGCTCCTGCATCAAGTAAAACAAAACCACTACCATCTACTGTTGGAATTGTTGGTGCTAATGCAGGACGTTTAATGCCCTTCATACGCCCAACGACAAATAATCCTGCACTCATTAATGCACCGGTGTTTCCTGCTGAAATACAGGCTTCGGCTTCACCATCTTTAACTGCTTTAGCGGCTAATACCATGGATGCTTGTTTCTTTTTACGAACAGCTTCAACGGGACTATCTGTGCTCTCAATTTTTTCTTCCGTGTGTACGATTTCAACATTGCTTAACTGCTCTAGATAAGGAGCCATTTTAACTTTATCCCCATAAAGTTGAAACGTCACGTGACTGTGTTTTTTTGCGGCTAGCATGACACCCTCTACTGTTGATTGTGGGGCATGATCGCCACCCATTGCATCAATGGCAATTTTCATAAGTCTTTCGTCTCCTTTTGATAGGTCTTCTACTCTTGCGAATCTGCTTCGGGATACATTTCAAACGTGCCTTTTAAGACCACGTGATTGTCCACATAACTTTCCACTTTTACAATTCGAATGGTATGACCAATTGATTTTTCATCAACTTTAACCTTACAAATAACGCGATTTCCTAATTGAGCTGACTTCACAAACTTTACATTTGCTTGTGCCGTCAATGCACTATCGCTGCCCATTACGGCTACTGCTAATGAATTGGCTTGTGCAAACAAATAGTGCCCTCGTGCAATTTTATTTCGTTGAAAAACATGTTCCTCTTCTATTGTAAAGATTGATATTGCACGTTTATCTAATTCCAAATCAATCACATCACCGATAATATCTTCCAACGGCAATGAACGTACTTCGTTTTGAAATTGACGATTGGCAACATCTTCTACACGTTTACGCAGTTCGGGAATACCAATTTCCATGCGATCAAGACGAATAGTTTGTACACTCACATTAAATTGTGTCGCCAACATATCATCAGTTGTAAATGGATTACGTTCAATCGTTTCAACTAATAAGCGCTGCCGATCTTTTTTCGCATGTTTTCTCATAACTTGTTTTCACTCCTCTTTAGCACTTAGTACTAATAGTCAATAACAATCTCTTACCCATTATACAAAGAAACGTTATAGGTCGCAAGTCTTCTACAGTCGTTTAATCTAATTGTCCCGCTTCTACAGCTAATTGGTGTTCAACTGCGGCGGCAAGTGCTTGATATTCTTTTGTTTTAAAGCGCTTTTCTTTTACAATCGCCATGGCGTCATCGCGTGCAACTTCGAGGACACGATAATCTTCAACTAAATCTGCAACTTTAAATTGCGGGATACCACTTTGTTTATTTCCAAAGAAGTCTCCTGCACCACGAAGTTCTAGGTCACGTTGCGAAATAACAAAACCATCATTTGATTCACACATAATTTGCATACGTTCTTTACCGTTGTCAGTCTTAGGATCAGCCACTAAGTAACAATAAGATTGATAACCACCTCGTCCCACACGTCCACGCAATTGATGTAGTTGACTTAATCCAAAGCGTTCTGCATCGTAGATAATCATCGTGCTAGCATTGGGAACATTGACCCCCACTTCAATAACAGTTGTGGTCACTAACATCTTGATGTCTCCCGCTTCAAAGGCTTGCATAACAGCTTCTTTCTCTGCTGATTTTAACCGACCGTGCATTAAACCAATTGGAATCTTATCCCCAAAGTACTGTTGCATTTGCTGATGTAAATCAAATGCATTTTGTAAATCCATGTTTTCTGATTCTTCTATCAGAGGTGCTACCATATATATTTGACGCCCGCTGGCAATTTCATTCCGCGTAAAAGCCAAGACATCAGGCATTTGCTCATGTTTAAACCATTGTGTCACAATCGGTTTTCGTCCTGCGGGAAGTTCGTTAATTACACTAACATCCATTTCACCAAACGCCGTAATGGCTAACGTTCTTGGAATGGGGGTTGCTGTCATAAACAACACATCTGGTTGTTCCCCTTTTTCACGAAATGCACGACGCTGATTTACACCAAAACGGTGTTGCTCATCTGTGACTACTAAACCTAAGCGATGGTACACAACATCCTCTTGAATAAGCGCATGTGTCCCGATTAATACATCGAGTGAACCGTTGGCTAGTTGTTCATGTAATTGTACACGATCTTTTTTCTTTGTTGAACCCGTCAACAACGCTACTGAGATATTAAATGGTGTTAACAGGCGTGTCAATTCCGCAAAATGTTGTTCAGCTAATATTTCCGTTGGCACCATGAGTGCTGCTTGAAAACCTGCATTAATTGCTGAAAACATCGCGATTGAGGCAACAACTGTTTTTCCAGACCCAACATCGCCTTGAAGTAATCGATTCATGTGAGTGACTGAACGCATATCTCCACAAATTTCATTCACCACACGCTTTTGAGCTCCTGTTAACTCAAATGGTAACGAAGCTATATAACGGCGTAATTCTTGCACATCATATTGGATCGAGATGCCACCACTTTGTTCTTTGTCTCGTTGACGCATCAATTGCATCTTTAATTGAAACAGGAGCAGTTCCTCATAAGTATAACGGCGTCTCGCTTGCAGTAAAACACCTGGATCAGTCGGGTAATGTATCGCTTCATAGGCATCATGGCTATCGATTAACTGATAATGTTGTCGTAATGATTCGGGCAGCAATTCAGGTATCTGTTCATGATAAGCCTCCCATGTTGTTTTTAACCATTTTTGAAACTGCGATTGTTTTAAGCCTTCTGTCATGTGATAAACGGGTTCTAATTTCTTCTCATCACTTTCAGTTTCACTGCCACTCACTAAGAAATATTTTGATGCAGAAATTGCTTGCCGTGCGCGATCCCACTTGCCGCTGACACGAATTTGCTCACCTACATTCAATTTACTTTTTAGATACGCTTGATTAAAAAAGGTGATTTGTACAACGAGATGATCTACTTTGAGTTTAAAAGTTAAACGATTACGTTTTGGACCAAAATACGCGACCATAGCAGGCGTAACAATTTCACCAATTACATTAACACGTGTATCATGTGCCGCTTGGCTCAAATCAACCGATTCATTATTTTCATACCGAAAAGGGAAATAGCCCAACATATCTGCTACTGTTTCAATATGCAAACGTTCTAATTTTTCCGCTGCACTCGGACCAATACCTTTTACAAATTTAATAGGCGCATTTGCCAAATCCACTTTCATGAGAAACTCCTTTCTAAAAAAAAGGTCCATCACAAACAATTGCGATGGACGATTTCCACTAACTATTAATATTTATTCGACAGAAAATAAGTAAGGATAAACCGCTTGATTACCTTCTTTAATTTCAATTTCAACATCTTCAAATTTATTTTCAATGCGTTCAGCAATTGCTTCTGCATCTTCGATGGTTGCTTCTTCACCTGTGATAATTGTAACTATCTCAGTATCTTCTTCAATCATCTGTACCAATGTGTTGAAAGCTGCTTCATCACGCGCTTTTTCAGAAAGAACGATTGTGCCTTCAACAATACCGATAAACTCATCTTTAACAATTTTAACACCTTTAATTTCGGTATCACGAACAGCTGTTGTAATTGAGCCGCTACATACACTCTCAAGCGCTTCGTTCATTTCTGCTTGATTATTTTCAAACGTTTCGTCTGGCATATATGCGAAACAAGCTGCTAAACCTTGTTGAATCGTTTTGGACTTCACCACTGCTATTTGTGTCGTTTCAGACATTTCAACTGCTTGATCTGCTGCCATAATGATATTTTTATTATTAGGTAAAATAATCACATGTTTCGCATTTGCTTGTTCAACTGCACGCAATAAATCAGCTGTGCTCGGGTTCATTGTTTGGCCACCTGATACTATAATATCCACATTTAAACTCTTGAATATTTCATCCAAGCCTGCTCCAGATGATACAGCAATCACTGCTACATCTTTTTTAGGAGTTGCTGCAGGTGCTTTTTTACCTTGCAAGTCAGAATTTTGTTCGCGCATATTATCCACTTTAATCTTAAGCAATGGTCCAAAAGATTGACCATAATCAATGACTTGACCTGGCGTGTTGGAATGAACATGTACTTTCGCTATTTCATCATCTGCAATGACAATCAGTGAATCCCCGTAATCAGCTAATGTGTTACGAAATTGATCTTCATTGAATGCTTTTTCACCAGGATTATTAATTTGGACCATAATTTCAGTACAGTAACCAAATTTGATATCTTCCGGATTCATGTAGTCAGTTACTGCGTTTTCGTGTTCAATTGTTACTAAATTAGATAATGATGTTGGTTGTAACGGTGTCGCTTGCGCTTCACCTTTTAATTCAGCTAAAAACGCTTGATAAACGATTTGTAAACCTTGGCCGCCACTATCAACTACGCCAACTTCTTTTAATACTGGCAAGAGGTCTGGCGTGCCCGCTAATGAACGTTCGCCTGCTTCTGTAATAATAGCCATCAGTTCAACAACATCTTCAACACCGTTATTCACAGCCTTAATACCTGCTTCTGCTGATTCACGAGCCACAGTTAGGATTGTTCCCTCTACTGGTTTCATCACGGCCTTGTAGGCTGTTTTAACACCGTTATCAAACGCTTGTGCTAGTCCACTCGCATTAATTTCTTCTTTATCTTCAATTGTTTTAGAAAAACCGCGGAATAATTGTGAAAGAATCACGCCTGAATTTCCTCGTGCTCCCATAAGTAAGCCTTTTGAAAGATGTTTACCAACAATAGCTACTGTTGCGCTTTCATGTTTCAATACTTCCTCTGCACCTGCAGTCAATGTCATACTCATATTTGAGCCTGTATCTCCGTCCGGTACTGGGAAAACATTTAGTGAATCCACATATTCTGCATTCGCTGCAAGCTGTGTTGCGCCTTGCGCAATCATCGCTGCTAACTTATCTCCATTTATCGTCTTTATAACCACTTGTGATTATCCTCCTCTTTAGCCTTTTATTGGCTAATCGATCATCAAACGAACATCTTGAATATAAACATTAATTTCTTCTGCTTGAATATTCAGTTGCTTCGCTAGATTATATTTAATATTTTCTTGAATGTTACGTGCGACTTCAGAAATCTTCACACCGTATGTGACAACGACATAAACATCCACAACATAACCTTTGTCATTTCTGCTTACGACAACGCCTTTTGAATTATTTTCTTTTTTTAACAGGTCAGTAAAACTATCGCGAATATTTTTTTTAGAAGTCATGCCTACTACGCCAACTTGACTTGATGCCACATCGCCAGCTATTGTTGCAATAACTTCATCTGCAATATCAATCTGTCCCAATTTAGTTTCGATTTCAATAGACAATTAAATTCCTCCCTATTTCTTTAGTGCATTACTATCCACTTTATTCTACACTAGTACTGAGTATAAATAAAGTGACTTCTATCAATAAACAGCTGTCAAGTAAAAAAACTTTATAGATAAGTGATTTTGACTTGCAAACGTTAGATATATATGATAAATTAATTAAGTGTGTTAGAACACCGAAATCGTATAGATACTTATACACAACTTTGATTGACGAATTTCATCGCAATCATCATCTTCACGCAAAGGAGGAAATTCTAAAATGGCAAAACAATGTGTAATTACTGGACGTAAAACTTCAACTGGTAACCGTCGTTCTCACGCTTTAAACGCTAACCGTCGTACTTGGAAAGCTAACTTGCAAAAAGTTCGTATTCTTGTTGATGGTAAACCTAAAAAAGTATGGGTTTCAACTCGTGCATTAAAATCAGGTAAAGTTGAACGTGTTTAATTTAACCTAAAAAAACCATCTTCCACTGGAAGATGGTTTTTTATTGTCTATATTTTGAATAATTCAGAGTTCATTTTAAAAACACAAATACTATTACTTGTTGGATTGATACTGCTATTTTTCATTTCATTCCTTCTAAAGTTCTCTTTTACTTATTTTCGCCATTACTTTATATATGTTCTTCTATATACAACGTTATCAATCCCCCCAACACTATCAATCAATTTACTAATACGCTTCGCTTCCATAACAACTTCTGCCGGAAAATCATAGGCTGCTAAAATCCCAATAGCATTTCTTATTTTTGAAATACCCTTTTGCAATTTGTAATCAAACTCAATCTGTTCACCTACTACTTTATTGGAAAAATGGTAATTAACAAAACCTCTCATCCCTACTTCTGCTAGCATTAAATCATGCGTGGCAATACAAACCTTTAATTCATCAAATTGATTAAACCATTTCATCAACGCTAGAGAAGCAGAAATACGCTCATTAGCATTTGTTCCTTTCAAAATTTCATCCATAATCACTAATGTCGGCTGTTTTTTTGCAACTAAAGTCAATAAGCGTCGGATTGATTTGGTTTCTGCAACAAAAAAACTCTCTCCTGTTAAAAGATCATCCTTAATAGCCATCGATGTTTGCACAACTATCTTGTTTAACACTGCTTTTTCAGCTACAACAGTATTAATAGCTTGCGCCAAAATAACATTAAGGGCCAAAGCTTTTATGAAGGTGGATTTTCCAGCGGAATTGGTTCCCGTTAAAATAATGTTATCATTCCATGTTAACGAATTAGGCACTCCTTCTTCTGTTAGCGGGTGGACCATTTCTTTAAATAGGAATCTATCTACGTCAGAAAATACTGGTATCGCGTAAAATGATAAGGTCTCTCGATATTTACAGACACTTATATTAATGTCCAACTTTGCAAGCGCATGCCAGATAATTGCAACATCACTTTGCTTTTTCGCTATTGAACCTAGCATAAAATTATATAATATTAAATCAAACAAAAAAACACCACGAAAAACGTTGAATAGATTAATACCTCCGTCCAATGAATTGCGATTAAAAAAAAACGCAAGTAAACGGAAACTAAGCAACCTTTTATAACTTAACGTTAAATTAGCGCTCTTTTTCCACTTTATATAAAGAGCACTACCCTTTAATAATCGTGCTAAATAAAAAACACGGTTCAATTCATATTCTAAAGTTAACTTTGTCCGATAAAAATAGAAGACATTAAATAAACTGACAGCAATCGTTGTAAGTAGCCACACTTTCATCGAAATTAACAGTAGTAAAAAACATATAATCGGTAAGGTAGCACAGTAAAGATAACGCTTTTTTATGTGTGGTGCTAAACGTCTAGAAAAGAAAGCAGACGTATCAGATCCTTCTAAATAGCCCGTTCTTTGGAACATTTGCGTTAAACGCTGACGTGAACATTTATCCGTTTCGAGCTTTTCAATTAATGCTTCATCAATAACTGACTCACGCTTTTTAATATTATTATTTTATTTGTCAAATTAAGCTAGACAAAATATCATTATTAACATAACTCAAAAATACTTCCAATGGTGTTTTATAGTTCAATGACTTTCTAGGAATGTTATTTCTTTTAGAAGCAACAGACTGAATGAACGCTTCATCAACTTCATTGAAATTCATTCTCTTAGGTAGTCCGTCCTTGCGTAATAATCCGTTGGAGTTCTCATTTAACCCTCTTTGTGAGGGAGTACCTGGATCAGCAAAGTAGATATTAATATCATTGGAGTTACTGACAGATTTCCAATTAGAAAATTCTTTACCACAATCAAACGTAATAGACTTAAATAAATGAGTGGGAATTGTTTTAAACCAGTTGTTTAAACTGTTTTCAATATCTATTGCTTGTCTGCCGGTAGGTTTCAACGTAATAATTACTTTTGATAGTCTTTCAACTAAGGTAATAACAGCACTTTTATGATTTCTGCCAACGATAGTGTCACCTTCAAGGTGACCAAACTCACTTTTGAAGTGACGATTTTCCTTATCACGCTGATGAATCGTTCTTTTAAAAGCTTGTTTACCTCTCTTTTCTTTGTGACCATTCGGCTTTCTTTTCCCTTTCATTGGTAAGGCGGCTAAGTTAAAATAGCCACGCTTAAATAGTCTATAAAGAGTACGAACAGAACAAGAAATAGGAAACTCGTTACGACCAATAATCACGTCTGGTGTCCACCCTTGAGCCACTTTCTTTTGAATATAGTCAGTTTCATTATCAGGTAAAAGGATAGGAAGTCTCCCACAATTTTTTTTATTATTTTTGTATCGTTGGTAGTAATCTAGCATAGATAAACCATCATCTAAAGCGTTGTAAACATTATAAATAGTTTGTCTCGAACGTTTTAAAGTCTCTGCAACAAATTTAACTTTCTTAGTTTGATGATAATATGATTCTATTAAAACGAGTTCATCTGTAGTAAGATGTGTATAGGTCATTTGTGATCACTCTCCTTGTTTTCTTTCGTCGGAAATACAATTTGAGTGTATCACAAATGATTTTTTTAATTGTCTAGCTTAATTTTACAATCGGCGTTATATAAATATTCCTCACCAATACTAGTATGACAATAATTGATGCGGTTAAATAAACGATCAAGTTCTAAATCAGACCAAGTTGTTTCATCAACATCTAGTGAGCAGTTATCATTGTGGTGGTTTTCATAATAATGTTTAATATCCGAAATAGTCACTAAATGTTGATTATGGTAATCTTTATCCCAGAAACGAAAACTTCTTTTTTTACATTTTCGTTTTACAAACAAATTATGGGCCGATTGTGCTAGAACAATTGCGCTGAAAATTAACCAAAACACCATTGAGATAACCTCCTTATTATATGAAACACCTATAATAAATACATTTTTTTGCTGTAACTATTTATCGTAACTTTAACATACCTATGTTTATTTGTAAAAAGGTTTCCATATTAACACTCACTAACACTTCAAACTAATTGAACACAAATTTCATAACAAGATTAAAACAGCTAATACTATAATTTATCGAGCTGGTGGCAAACTATATCTCTAAGACTATATGGTTAGACCATAGTTAAAGTAAGTCATCTCAAAACAATTTTCCTAAAGGCGTTTTTTCTTATTTTATTAATAATGAATGCAAAAGTTAAATAAAAAACAATAGCTACAATTACGACAACCGATATTTTTATCTATTTCCAAAAAATCAGCACGCATAGTTAACCTGCTGATTTTTCCACTACTTTCAACACCAAACAAGTCGTTTTCATTCTCGAATCTTCAAATTTTTAATAAAAGTAGGCTTAGTAATTTTGTTTATATTGTCTGTCTCCAGCACTTCAACATAAAACATGGTGGTGGAATATAAGAATTGTTACTCAATTGCGCTATAGCATCGTACTCAATTTCCGATGAAATTTCCGTCCCATATCGACCTTTTAACCCGTAAAAAAGGATTGGCGCTCGCTTTCTTGAAGATTTGGTGCTGTTTGTCGCTGCATCCCATACTACTCTCGTAAAGCTTTTAACTACTGATTGGTATTCTCGTAAAGCTTCTAACTACTGATTGGTACTCAATTGCTTACGCAATTTCCGTCCCATACTGTCACTGTAAGCTCATGACTTCGCAACAATGACAGTAATTTCATAACAAACAAAAAACTCACTAGACCTGAAATCTAAATTTGGGAGAGTAGTCTCTTTGGCGCTTTTTTCTATCTCCAGTTGCAACACCTATTCTCTTGCAAAATTTCAGAACAAATAAAAAACATTAGACCTGAAATTTAAGTTTGGGAGCAGACATGGAGCAGTCTGCATAAACTAAAATTTCTAGCCTAACGAATGTTTTTTATTTTTCCATTTTTTTAGAGAATGAGCAAGGTGTTTCCACTTTCAATCGTGGCTTTGGCTCATTAAAATGAGTCCTTCAGAAAATGATAAAACACCGTGTTCATCAACAAATTCATTGCTTGAGAGTGCTGATCCAAAAGGATACGTTGCGTTGTTTAGCGGGTATTTAAACCCTTCCAGCGTCAAACCGGTCACTTCTGCACTCACAACTGTAAAAGCAATGTACTTCATTTTATCTTGCTTTTCAAGCTCATATCGGCCGGGTTGATACATCTTAAGTGTGTTTTGTTTATCCACAAACGTGGTAACTGGTATCGCTGCTTGATAAGACTCATATGTAAGCATAAATAAGTTGGCTAATGTATGATCCATACGCCCACCTGTTGCACCAAAAACTAAGATTTCATCGGCTTTTTGATTTAATGCATAAGTAATACCTAGCATCGCATCCGTTTCATCTTTTTCAGCCGGATATTGTTCTACAAAAACAACATTATCTCTAACAAATGCTAATTCTTTCGAAGACAATGAGTCAAAATCGCCCATAGCGGCTTTAGATGTAATCCCCATTTCTAATAAACGGAAAGCACCTCGATCAATCCCCACCCAATAATCGTCTTTATAAGGAGTCAAGTCAGGCACGTTACTCATTGGACCACCAAGTAATAAACAGATTCTCACTAGAAGACCCCCTCTTAATTAATTGCTTTTTTCAGTGTTTCAATTGCTGCTTTACGATTTTCTTTATTATAAATATATGAACCTGCTACAAAGACGTTAACACCGGCATCTGCACAAAGTTTAGCAGTGGTTTCATTTATTCCACCATCAACTTCTATCTCAATGTCTCTGCCTGTTGCATCTATCATCTGGCGAAGTTCTTTCATTTTAGGTATCATATCCTCAATGAAGGATTGGCCTCCGAATCCAGGATTAACTGTCATAATTAAAACCATGTCAACATCGTTAATCACGTATTTCAAAGCATCCAGCGATGTACCTGGATTCAAAACAACCCCTGCCTTAACGCCAAAACTATGAATTAACTGAATCGTACGGTGGACATGAGGACAAGCTTCCACATGTACTGTAATGATATCGGCACCTGCTCGCGCAAAGTCTCCAATGTAACGGTCAGGGTCTACAATCATCAAATGAACATCTAATGGTAATTTAGTTGTCGGACGAACAGCTTCAACGATATTAGGTCCAAATGTAATGTTAGGTACAAATTGTCCATCCATTACATCAATATGAATATAATCAGCACCGCCTTGTTCAACTGCGGCAATCTCTTCACCAAGTTTTGAAAAATCGGCACTTAAAATTGATGGGGCTATTTTTTTCATGTTAATACCTCCGTTTTTTTTGTTGTATTTCAATTAAAAACGATGAATAATGTTTGTATCTAAACGCTGCAATGTCACCTGTTTCAACGGCTTCTTTCACCTTACAATGTGGTTCATTTTGATGGACACATCCACGATATTTACAGCTACCTTGTTGCATAAAGTCTGGGAAACAATAACCCAAACCTTCTGGTGTTAAGTCTGTTATATCAATTTGGCTAAAACCTGGTGTGTCAGCAATGTAGCCTGATCCAAAAGGTAATAATTCAACATGTCGTGTTGTATGTTTACCACGATTTAATGCTGCTGAAATGATGCCTGTTTCTAATTTCCATTCAGGGTGTAATGAATTTAAAAATGTTGATTTACCAACACCTGATTGTCCAGCAATTACACAAACATTATCACCGAGCCATTCTGCTGCATGTTCTTTGATTGATTCTTGTTTGTACTCATTTAAAATGATTACTTTATAACCCATTTTAACATAGACATCCGTTGTTTTTCTGATTTCTGTTTGCTCTTCATCAGATAATAAATCCATTTTAGTAATGAACATTAATGGCGTGACATTTTCTTTTTCAATGGCCACCAGAAAACGATCAATCAACGTGGTTGAAAGATCGGGTTCTGCTGCTGAAAAAAACAGCCATACTTGATCAACGTTCGCAATAGGTGGACGAACAAACGAATTATCTCGCTTGCCCATCGCGCGAATGTAACCTTCTTTTTTGTTGTCTGCTTGAAATTCAACCCAATCACCTACTAATGGTGTTATACCGCTAGCACGAAAGTTACCTCTCGCTCGTGTTTGGTACATTTCTTTTTCTGCTGTTTCTACATAGTAGAAGCCGCTTAATGACTTTACAATTCGACCTTTATGCAAATTCTCACTCCTTTAGTTTTATTCATAAACAACGGTATCTTGCTCAATTTTTTCGCCATCACGTTCAATAATGTAGGCACCTTCAGTTTTTGCATCTAACACAAAAGATAACGTGACATCATGGTCTTCTGTAATCGAGAAGGATTGATACACATCACTTATTTTATGCGTTTTATCTTTAAGATATATTTTTATGTTTTGTGATGTTTTTTCTTTTTCACTAGAAGATGAGTCATTGCCTTCGTCTTCCTCATCTTCTTTTGTAGGATCACCTGCTATATCTTCGTCACCCGTATATTTAATCGTCAGTTTTCTATCAATCGTTTTCTCCGGTTTTTCAACACCTTTAGAGATAACAACGGCTAATGCCTGACCTTTATTCATCGCTGTACCTGCTTCAGGTGTTTGTGAGATGACTTGACCTTCTGCAACCTTATCTGAAAATTCATCAGTGGTTGTCAATTCGAAGCCATTATCTGTCGCATAATCTTTCACAGAACTTTTATTGTAACCTGATAAATCTTTCAAGGTGATAGCAGCTGGTCCTGAACTAAATTCTAACTCAATTGTTGTCTCGCTAGGCACAATTTTTAAGCCTTTTTGAATACTTTGCGAAGTAATTTCATTAGTCTCTATTTCATCACTATTTACTGGTGTAGTTGTTACTTTTTTGAAGCCCGCTTTTTCCAGCTCTTCTTTTACATCATCGATATTTTTACCTCGGTAATCATCAATTGCGAATTCTTTCTTTCCGATGGAAATAAAGAGATCAATTGTGTCACCTTTTTTGAGCTTTTCACCCGCTTCT
The DNA here is from genome assembly GCF_036884295.1 of Brochothrix thermosphacta DSM 20171 = FSL F6-1036. Lineage (NCBI taxonomy): Bacteria > Bacillati > Bacillota > Bacilli > Caryophanales > Listeriaceae > Brochothrix > Brochothrix thermosphacta. Next base: position 1,190,459 of record NZ_CP145608.1, on the reverse strand, counting down.
GGATCGGTCTTAATGATATAGCCTTTTTCAACTTTATCACTGTTTTGTTCCGTTGTTTTACCAATACGAAAACCATCTTTTTGTAAACGAGCAATCGCTGCCTGCTGCGATATATTAGTGACGTCAGCTACAGCATATGTTTTTTGACTCGTGTAGTAAAAGTATGAACCCACAATCCCAGCTATGGCTATGAATGCGATGATAATAATAAGCCACCGGCGCTTTTTATTTACTTTTTTGTTGCTCTTTTTTTCTTTTTTCTGATCGATAATTGGTTCATCAACCTTATTCGTTTCCAAACCTTCAATGTCGGCAATCTTATCTTTAATTGTTGCTGTTTGAATGGGAATTGTTTTTGTTTCGGAATAATCAGCGGAATGAATATCATACGGTGCTTCATTGATACGACTAGGCATTAAGGCTGTCGCAATGTCTTCTTTCATTTCTTCAACAGTACTGTAACGATTAATTGATTCTTTTGCCGTTGCTTTCATCACGATGTTTTGTAAACTCATTGGAATATCAGGCACTTTATCTGATAGGAGTGGCATCGGTGATTGTAATTGTTGAATTGCAATGGCAACAGGAGATTCACCGTCAAACGGTAAAATACCTGTAATCATTTCGTAGAGCATGATTCCTAAAGAATAAACATCCGATTTAGGCGTCGCGACACCCCCACGCGCCTGTTCAGGCGAGAGATAATGCACAGAACCTAAGGTAGTATTCGTTTGCGTCATCGATGTTTCAAATAACGCCATCGCAATACCAAAATCTGTAATTTTAGCATTACCCTCTGCATCGATTAAGACATTTTGAGGCTTAATATCTCGATGGATAATATGTTGCCCATGCGCATGAGAAATTGCAGATAATATCTGCAGCATCATACGTACAACAATCGATAAGGGCAATGGCGCAGCATGATTAATATAAGCTTTTAAATCCATCCCCGCAATGTACTCCATAACGATAAAATGATTATCATGGTCCTCATCAACATCAAAAATATCAACAATATTAGGATGCATTAATTGTGTGGTTGCTTGTGCTTCTCTTCGAAAGCGGCGAACGAGTTGTTCTTCATTGGCCATGCTAACACGCATTAGCTTTACTGCTACATCTCGTTCCAGAATAACATCACGCGCAAGATAGACATTAGACATTCCCCCGCTACCTATCACACGAAGAATTTCGTAACGACCACTCAGTCGTTTTCCAATTATCATAACTCGTCACCTCCCTTTTCAGAAACAGCAATAATAACTGAAATATTATCTTGCCCACCATGAGCATTTGCAGCATCAATTAGTTTTTTTACTTTATCTTCAATCGTCAGTTTCGAAGTCAACAGGGTAATCATCTCTTGTTCGGTCAAAGCGTCATTCAAACCATCTGAACAAAGCAACAAAATATCTTTGCTTTCTTTTTCGATAATCTGACATTCAACTTTTACAAATCCCGATACACCCAAAGAACGTAATACAATATTACGTCGCGGATGAATCTTCGCTTCTTCATTTGAAATTTCACCTTTTTTTACAAGCTCTTGTACCAATGAATGATCTTCTGTTATTTGCTTGAACTCTTTTTCATTAACGATATAGGCACGGCTATCGCCTACATGCGCAATAGCTAATGTGTCCTCATCGATATCAATCGCACAAACAATCGTTGTTCCCATCCCTTTTAGGTCAGGGTTTAACTCGCCTTCTTGAAAAAGTTTCTCGTTAATTAATTGAAGAGTTTGACCCAACCATCTTTGTGCTTGGTCATCATCCATACGAATCATTAACTTCTCAAAATAAGTGGTTAAGTAACTCACTGTCAACTCACTGGCGATTTGCCCAGCGCGATGACCACCCATCCCATCAGCAACAACAAATAGTTGTTGTCCTGTTTGGTTTGTGATAATCGCCACACGGTCTTCATTATTTGTTCTGACTTTACCTTTATCTGTTTGGCCTACTGCTCTCATTTATATTCACCTCTATACAATTAACGAATACGCTTAAATGAAGATATATAAAAACCATCGCTAAAATTATTGTCTGGCAACAACTGTAAATCCGTTTGATCTAACGTTGTTAAATCATTTGGTAATGATAAAGGCGCTTTTTCGTAGTTAGGATGGGCTTCTAAAAAACGTTCCCATACGTTACGGTTTTCATCTTCATCAATCGTACATGTACTATAGACAAGACGGCCACCCACTTTGAGTAATGGTGCAAGTGCATCCAAAATATCAAATTGAATCACGCTAAGTGATGCCACATCTTTTGCTGTTTTTTGATACTTAATATCTGGCTTGCGGCGAATAACACCAAAACCACTACAAGGTGCATCTACAAGGATACGATCGTATAATTCTTCTTCAATATCTTTACCATATTGGCGTGCATCCGCTTGGAATGGTTTGATAATAGTATGACCTAGGCGTTTAGCACCTTGTGCAATCAATTTTGTTTTATGTGCATGAATATCTAATGCATCGATTTGTCCTTCATCATTCATCAATTCAGCAATATGAGTTGTTTTCCCACCCGGTGCTGCACAAGCATCTAACACACGCATACCTGGTTCTGGATGTAGCGCATGTGCAACAAGCATTGAACTTTCATCTTGAATTGAAAACGCACCGTATTGGAACATTGGATGATTTGCAGCATTACCACCAAATACCATGATCGCTTCAGGTACTAATGGATGGGCTTCTGCTTCAAAACCATCAGCAACGAGCGCTTCGATGATTTCATCAATGTTACCTCTTAATGGGTTCACGCGTAATGTTTGATGTGGTGGTACAAGTAAAGCTTCACCAATTTCACGTGTCTTAGCTTCGCCATATTGCGCAACCCAACGTTCTGTTAACCAAAGTGGCACAGATATTTCAATTGATAAACGTTTCATTGGCTCTTTCACTAATGCCGCAACATCAGGTTGACCTTCACGAATCGCTGTACGCAAAACGCCGTTTACTAATTTAGACACGCCGACATGTCCACGTTTTTTAGCAATGTTGACCGCTTCATTTACGATGGCATGATCGGGTACTTTATCAAGGAAATATAACTGGTAAAAAGAAACACGCAATAATAATTTGACCCAAATTTCTAATTTTTCTGGTTTAGATACAAATTGCTCCATGTAAAAGTCCAACGTCATTTGGCGTTGAATCGTACCGTAAACAAGTTCTGTTAACAAACCTTTATCAATCGGTTTAACATGATTTTTTGTCATCGCATCATGAATCAATAAATGACTGTATGCTTGTTGTTTCTCAATTTTTTCTAATATGCTTAATGATACTTCACGGACTGTTCCCACTTTATTCACCTAAACGCTTTCCGGCTTCAAGGTTTTTACCTGAGCCTCTTAAATAATCACTTGTTGTCATTCGCTGTTTTCCAGCGGGTTGGAATACTTTAATATCCACTGTTTTTCCATCGCCAGCAGCGACACGGATTGTTTGATCCACACTTACGATTGTACCTGCAGGCGCTGTTGTTTCTTCAAAACTTTCAACCACTTCCCAAATTTTCCAGTTTCCACCTTCAAATGTAGTGAAACTTGATGGGAATGGGTTCATTCCACGTACATGGTTAAAAATCGCACGTGCCGACTTATTCCAGTCAATACGTTCTTGCTCACGACTAATATTACGCGCGAAAGTTACCTCTGCTTCATTTTGCGGCACTGCAACAATTGAACCATCTAAAATTGCTGGCAACGTTTCTACCAATAAATCAGCGCCAACAATGCTTAATTTTTCAAACAGCGTGCCCACATTATCTTCTTCTTCAATCGGAATTGCTGATTGGCTCAACATGTCACCGGCATCTAATTTTTCAGCCATATACATAATCGTAACGCCCGCTTCTTTATGCCCTTCAATCAATGCATAATGGATCGGTGCCCCACCACGTAATTTTGGCAATAATGACGCATGCACATTAATCGCACCTAAACGAGGCGCTTCCAAAAGACTGTTCGGTAAAATTTGACCATAGGCCGCTGTAATTAACAAATCAACATCCATGTTGATCAGTGTTTCTAATTCTTCCGAAGTGCGTAGTTTTTCTGGTTGAAGAACGTTTAAATCTGCAGCAACTGCTGCTTTTTTAACTGGGGTTGGTGTCAAAATATGTTTGCGCCCTACTTTACGATCGGGTTGTGTTACCACAGCCTCGATGCTAATAGATGGGTCAGCAATTAATTTTTGTAATACAGGTACTGCAAAATCAGGTGTTCCCATAAAGATAATTTTTGTCATGTATGTCTCCTTGTCTCACATCATTGTATAAGGTTCGAAATCGATGGATACCGTCAAACCGTTTCGTATTTCTTTTTGATACGTTTCTAAAACGCGTCGTAACACATCCCTTAAATTGGGCTCTACTTTATATTTTATCAGACATTGGTAACGGTAGCGATTTTTTATTTTAGCGATTGGTGCTGGTGTAGGTCCCAAGAGGATTGTTTGCTCATTTAATTCACGTTTCAAGAAGCCAGTGATATTAGCAATTGTCTCTTCTCCTTTACGTTCATCAGTACTTGTCACTTGTATTAAGGCTGTTAAATAATAAGGTGGGTATCCTGTAAGTTTCCGCAATCCCATCTCTTGATTATAAAAAGCGATATAATTTTGATATTGTGCCAGTTGGATGCTGTAATGATCTGGGTTAAAAGTTTGTATCACCACTTCACCTAACAATTGATGGCGCCCTGCCCGACCACTCACTTGTGTTAGTAATTGGAAGGTCCGTTCAGAAGCCCTAAAATCAGGGACATTTAATGCAGTATCTGCATTGAGGACACCCACTAATGTAATGTTAGGAAAATCGAGCCCTTTCGCAATCATTTGTGTGCCCAATAATATATCTGCTTCACCGTTACCAAATGCTGTTAATAATTTTTCATGAGCGCCTTTGCGACTTGTTGTATCAACATCCATCCGGATGATACGAATATCGGGTAATAATTCTAACAATTCTTCTTCAATTTTTTGCGTTCCTGTACCATATTGACGGATATGCTCAGATTGGCAACTTGGGCATTGGGGTGGCATTGGTGCTTGATGACCACAATAATGGCATTTTAACTGATGACGTAATTTATGATAGGTTAATGTAATTGAGCAGTTGGGGCATTCAGGAACAAAACCGCAATCACGGCACATGACAAACGATGCAAAACCACGACGGTTAAGCATCAAAACAGTTTGTTCACCTTTTTGCTGACGATCTTTAATTTTATCTAGCAACACAGTAGAAAAAGAACTCGTATTGCCTTGACGTAACTCATCCTTCAAATCGACAATTTCAACCGTGGGTAATGGACGATTATTAACGCGTTCGGGTAACTCTAGTAACTCATAAACACCCTTTGTTGCACGTGCAAAACTTTCCACATTGGGTGTTGCACTTCCAAGCACTACTGGACATTGATGGTGTTGTGCTCGCCATAAGGCAACTTCACGTGCATGATAACGTGGGTAATCTTCTTGTTTATATGTTGCTTCATGTTCTTCATCAATAATAATTAACCCAATATTGGTTAGTGGTGCAAAAATAGCAGAACGCGCACCTACAACAATATCTGCTTCCTCACGTTCGATTTTTTGCCATTCATCTAAACGCTCACCCGCTGATAAAGCACTATGAAGAACGGCAACTTTTTTTCCGAATCGTGATTTGAAACGCTCGACCATTTGTGGTGTCAACGCAATTTCTGGCACTAGCATAATCGCTTGTTTCCCTAATTTAAGTGCCTCGGCAATTGTTTGGAGGTAAACTTCTGTTTTACCACTGCCCGTAACACCATGAAGCAGAAATGTTTTAGCAATTTTTTCACGTTGCACCTCAAAAATACGTTGAAAAACTGTTTCTTGATCTGTCGTTAAATCCAGTGGCTCTGATTTTTCAAAATGGTGGTTAGCATATGGGTCTCGATCAATTTCTTTAGCAAAAATAGTCACCCAACCTTTTTCGGCTACTGAACGTAAGACAGCATCACTAATACCTCGCGCTTTTGCTTCATCCACCCACAACTCTGTTGCTTCTAATTCAAGTAACATTGCCAAACATTTTTGTTGTGCTTTCGCTTGATTCCCTAAACTCTCAAGAGCTGCAATCAACTCAGTTTCTGTTAAACAATTTTTCAATGCTCGTTTTGTTTTCTTGGTCTCTTTACTCGAAACACGATAAACCGTTTCAATGTCACCTGCTTGAATCCAGCGCTGTAACGCGGTCACAAACTCACTATCTTTTACAGCTTTCCAATCAAGCGTTTCAGAACCTTCAAACAGTTTAACAGCTGCGGTATTGTCCCAATTTTTCAATACAAAATACTTTTCATAGGAACCACGCATTAAGTTGGGTAACATCGTTTGGAAAATTGAAATTCTGAAATTAAGTGAATCTTGCGCCATCCATTCACCCAACGCTAACATTTCAGGTGTCAAAACGGGTCGTACATCAAAGATATCGACGATTTCTTTTAATTTTTTTGTATCGGTAAGAGCTGTCACATCAGCGACTGCTACGACATACCCAAGCAACTGTCGTGGACCAAATGGAACAGCTACACGCATTCCTGGCAGGATAACGTCTTGCCACTGTTCTGGAATCAAATAATCAAAAGGGCGGTCAACAGTCATCGCAGGTGTATCAACAATTACCTTTGCAATAATCGGCATTTACTTCACCTCAATCAAAGGTAACGCAATAATAGCCTTCCAAATTAACAACGCTGTTTCTTCTTTAGTAACGAGCGGTAGTTTTTTCATGTCATTTGCTGTAATCAATGTCACTTGGTTGGTATCAACGCCAAATCCTGTATCTTGTCGAGAGATATCATTTGCAACAACCATATCGAGGTTTTTAGCTTCTAATTTCAAGCGTGCATTTTTTTCGACATCTTGCGACTCAGCAGCAAAACCAATCAACAATTGTCCTTGTGGTTTATTTTGACCTAAAGTTTTTAGTATATCTGTGGTACGGATAAAATGAAACGCTTCTTTGTCGTCGTTGCTTTTCTTAATTTTATGTGGACGATAAGCATCCGGAGTGTAATCTGCTACAGCAGCCGCTTTGATGATAATATCCATCGTTTCACTGCGTTGCGTCACTGCTTTATACATATCCTCCGCCGATTGAATTGTGATCACTTCAATCCGTTCATCAACAGCAAGATTTTTCACGCTAGTGACCAACGTTACGTTAGCTCCTAGCGACGCTGCCTCATTCGCAATCGCAAAACCCATCTTACCTGTTGAGCGATTCGTTAAAAAACGCACTGGATCGATTGCTTCAATTGTAGGTCCAGCAGTAACAAGTACATTTTTACCTGCTAGTGTTTGTTCTTTCGAAAAAAAACCATCAATATTGGCAACAATTTTTTCAGGCTCTTCTAGACGGCCTTTTCCAACGTAGCCACATGCTAATATACCTTCAGATGGTTCGATAAAACGAATACCATCTTCAAATAATTGATTGATTTGGCGGATAATTGCTGGGTGTTGATACATATGAACATTCATAGCAGGAGCAACCCATACAGGCGCTGATGTTGCTAAATAAACACTCGTTAGCATGTTATCAGCAATTCCTGTTGCCATTTTACTAATTGTATTGGCAGTTGTTGGCGCAATTATCATTAAACCTGCCCAATCTGCCACTTCAATATGAGCAATTTTTTCAGGATTAGGCTCTATAAATGTATCAGTATATACCGTATTTCGACTCATCACCTGGAAAGTAAGCGGCGTTACAAATTGTGTGGCATTTTCAGTCATAATGACTTTGACATTGTAGCCGGCTTTTATTAATTGACTGGTTAAGGTTACAGCTTTATAAGATGCGATACCGCCTGTAACACCTAGCACAATATTTTTTTTCATCATCGTCCCACCTCGCTTATTCATACAGTCTATTTTACCACGATATTAGTATTTAGGCAGTAAATAGCCACGCTATTTCTCAATAGATTTAAAAAAAGAGCCAACTCATTTTAAGGAGCCGGCTCTCAATTTTAAATTTAATCTTCGTATCCTTTTGCAGGAATCATTTTCAACGTTTCAGCATCGATTTCTTCTAATGCTTTACCAACATTTTTAGCAGATGAATAATTTTCCAAAGTCATGCTATTTGGTTTTTCTAGCATTTCACGAGCACGCTTTGAAGCGACAGCTACAAGTGAATATTTTGAATCTATTTTTTCTAATAATGAATCGATTGATGGTTTAATCATCATTTTGACATTCCTCCAATTTATAATCGTTGGGTTTATTCAACAATTTCATCTAACATTGAGCGATACTTAGGATACATCCACTTTGTACGCATATGTTCAATTCTAACAATATCTTTGATTTTTTCAACAGCAAGTTCGACTTCATCGTTAACCACTGCGTAATCATAATGCTTCATCATTTCAATCTCATGATGTGCTGTTTCCATACGCTTATCAACAACATCACTTGTTTCTGTTCCGCGTCCAACAATACGATTTTTCAACTCTGACAAGTTTGGCGGAGTTAGGAAGATAAAGACAGCTTCCGGCATTTTCTCGCGTACTTGCATCGCACCTTGAACTTCGATTTCTAGAAAGACGTCTTGCCCTTCTGACAATGTTTTTTCAACATATTCCAGTGGCGTTCCATAATAGTTATCCACAAATTGCGCATACTCTAGCAATTCATCTTTTTCAATCAATAACTCGAATTCCTCTTTCGTGCGGAAATAGTAATCAACGCCTTCTTCTTCACCGGGGCGTTTTGTGCGGGTTGTCATCGAGATTGAATATGAGAAATTAGTGTTCTCATCTTCAAAGACAGCACGGCGTACCGTACCTTTACCAACGCCAGATGGTCCTGATAATACAAACAACAAACCTTTTTCAGACATGAGACTACTCCTTTTATTTAAAGTCATCTCTAATATTACTTGTAATCCGTCAGAACTGCAAGTAAAAATTGATATCCTGTTAGATATTTTTTCCTTAACTCTCGCTTTTTAGACCTTTCCTTCCCATTAATATCTATCATCATGTTATAATTAATAGGTTAAACAACAGAAAGGGTGAGAAATTTGGCTTTTGACAGTCTCTTTCTATCCGCTATGACACAAGAACTTACTGAAAAACTTGTCGGCGGTAGAATTATGCGTATCCAACAACCGTATTCACAGGAATTGATTTTTGTCGTAAGAAATCAACGTAAAAACCATAAATTACTTATATCTGCTCATCCAACTTATGCACGTATTCAAATCAGTGATTTGGAAACAACAAATCCTGCAGTCCCACCAAACTTCTGCATGATTTTGCGTAAATATATTGAAAGTGCAGTGATTGAATCGATTGAACAAGTGCCCAATGAACGTATTTTAAAATTTAATCTTCGTGGTAAAAATGAGATTGGCGACGAGCGTCTCTGTGATCTTTATGTTGAGATCATGGGCCGTTACTCTAATATCTTGCTAGTAGATAAAGAAAAAGGCACAATTATTGATTGTATTAAACATGTTTCGATGGCCTATAACTCTTATCGAACACTTCTACCTAATGCAACGTATCTATTACCACCTGCTCAAACAGAAAAAATTGCACCAAAAGACTTAACCGTTTCAGATATTGAAGCAATGTTAGCAGATGAATTACCCTTGGCTAAACGTTTGGTACAAGTTGTAGCTGGCTTCTCGCCATTATTTGCTCGCGAAGTTGTAGCAGCTGCTACTGATAAAAATGATCCTAATGCTATTTTAATAGCACTTAAAGAATCTATGAAACAGCCTATCGTGCCTACTTGGACTATTACAAACAATAAAGAGGATTTTTACCACTTTGAGTTAGCGACTAGCGACACTGTGGTTAAAAAATTCGACTCACTCAGTGAGCTGTTAGATAATTTTTATGCTGATAAAGCACGTCGAGACAGAGTTCATCAAATTGGAAAAGATATTGAACATATGTTACAGCTCGAAATTAATAAAGCTGAACTTAAAATCACCAAGTTAAACCAAACGCTTGAAGAAACAACGAAAGCGGATGATATTCGTTTACAAGGTGAGTTATTGACGACTTATATGCATGAAATTAAAAAAGGGATGTCAAAAATAAGAGTTGTTAACTATTATGATGATGAAGGTAAAGAGGTCACTATTACACTTGACCCTCTTAAAACACCCTCTCAAAATGCACAGGCTTATTTCAATAAATACCAAAAACTTAAAACAGCAGTGATTATTGTTGCTGAACAAATAGCTAAAACTGAGGCAGAACTGCTTTATCTCAACAGCGTTGCTGAACAAGTTCATACAGCTTCACCTGCAGATATTGATGAAATTCGTGACGAGTTGATTGAACAAGGATACTTACGCGCTAAAAAAACAAAAAATAACCGAGTGAAAAAAGCTAAAAAGCCAAATCTGCACCGTTATGTTTCATCGGATGGTACTGAAATGTTCGTGGGAAGAAATAATATCCAAAATGATTATTTGACACATCGTTTTGCTCATAAGATGGATACTTGGCTACACGTTAAAGACTTACCAGGGTCACATGTTATTGTGAAAAGCTTAGAGCCAAGTCAAGAAACGCTTGAAGAAGCTGCTAATATTGCCGGCTACTACTCTAAAGCATCACTGTCATCGCAAGTCCCAGTTGACTACACGTTAGTCAAACATGTACACAAACCAAATGGCGCTAAGCCTGGTTATGTTATTTATGATCATCAAACAACCCTCTTTGTAACACCAGATAAAGAGTTAGTTGAGTCATTAGAAGCTAAATAACGAAGGACCATAAGCAATACAAACAATCTTTATTATTCAAACTTGATACGGAGATATACTCTCCGTATTTTTTTATCTGAAACTTAAACCTTTCGCCTCAAGTTTACATAATAAAATTACATTAACCTACAGGGGGGGTCACTATGAATAAAATAGCTTTAATACAATTATCGATTGCGATGGCAATCTTTGGGTCCATCGGACTTTTTTCACGCTTGACTGGTTTACCTGCAATTGAATTGATTTTCGTTCGTTCAATCTGCGCCACACTATTCCTTTTAGCAGTATGGCTACTCACCCGTACGTATAAAAAAGAAACCTGGGACAAACGCGAACTGTTAATGATTACACTCTTTGGCGTCAGTAACCTTTTTAATTGGATTTTCCTTTTCAAAGCATTTGAAGTAATTTCTATCACAGTTGCCATCTCGCTTTACCACATTGGACCAATTCTTATGCTCGTTGTTGGGGCAATGATCTACCGGGAGAAATTATCACGCGGTATTATGATTGCGATGTTTGCTTGTTTTGTCGGAACTATCTTTATAATGGGTACCGATGTTTTCACAGCTGAAACACCAAATTGGCAAGGCATCAGCTATGGCCTTTTGGCAGCTGTCTTCTATGCAAGTACCATGTTATTAGGAACCACCTTCCATAAAACAAGTGTTTATATGACGACATTAATACAAATGTTTACAGCAGTTGTGTTACTTGCTCCTTTTATTAAATACGATAGTTATCAACATTTAACAAATACACAATGGTTTTACGCTTTATTAACTGGTGTTGTTCATACCGGTATCGTCTATTTACTGCTCTATAGTAGTATTCGAAACCTCACACCCACTGTCGTCTCATTTATGGTATTTATCGATCCTGCAGTTGCGATTTTGCTAGACATCATTATCATCGGCTTTTTACCTTCATCGTTACAAATTATTGGTATTTTAGCAATATTCTTTGGTCTTTTTTATGCTATTCGACCTCAGAAAAAGGTACTCATCCCACCTGCAAAATAATTTTAAATCAAATCACTAGCATATTGTTAATAGGTTTGTTAGAATGCACTTGTAAGCGGTTACCAAATCTAACTAAAGGAGATGTTTAAATGAGTAAAGTAGCAGTAGTGACTGGCTCAGCTGGTGGTTTAGGTAAAGGGATTGCACAACGTTTAGCGAAAGATGGTTTTAAACTTGTATTACATGATATTAATGGCGACATGCTCGCCGATACATTGAAAGAATTTAAAGACAACAGTATTGATGCGGTCGCTGTCACCGGTGATGTTTCGAAACAGGCAGATCAGCTCAATTTAGTTGCAGAAGCTGTAAAAGCCTTTGATCATATTGATGTATTTATAAATAATGCAGGCATTGATGCGGTTTCACCTTTCTTGGAGATTGATGAAGCACAATTAAATCGCTTGTTTTCAATCAACGTCAATGGTGTGGTTTTTGGAACGCAAGCAGCCGCAAAACAATTCATGAAACAAGGTACTAAAGGTAAGGTAATTAATGCCTGTAGTATTGCTGGGCATGAAGCGTATGAAATGCTCGGTACCTACTCTGCGACAAAACATGCGGTTAAAGCATTTACACATGTCGCTGCTAAAGAATTAGCTTCGGAACAAATAACTGTCAATGCCTACTGCCCTGGAGTAGCCAAAACAAGTATGTGGGAACGAATTGACGAAGCAATGGTCGCGCGTGATGACTCTATGCAACCAGGTGATGCCTTCAAGAAATTTTCAGGTAATATTGCTTTAGGTCGTTACCAAACTGCTGATGATGTTGCGAATTTAGTATCATTCTTAGCATCAGATGACGCTGACTATATCACAGGGCAAACTATTTTAACAGATGGTGGTCTTGTTTATAACTAATCGTTCTATAAACAATGTAAATAATGGTTGATCTTTACTTTTGATATAACTCGAACAGTCACATTAGTGGCTGTTTTTTTATTTTAGAGAATTGACTAGTACGATTATTGTGTAAGTATGCGTACAAAAAAAACCTCAAAATTCCCTTCACTAGTTGTTTTAAACATCATGTTTTTGGAAAAAGATATTTTTAATTCCCCCTATAAATTTGTTGTAGTGACTTAATTTTATAGGAACTTTGAAAATGTTACTGTGTGTTTTTATGAAAATAGCTATCAGTGAAAACTCACAAACATTGTAATTTATAGAGCCTAAAAACATTAACATAACTGAAATAAATAAGTTTTTCGTACAACTATTTACATGGATTATGTTAAAAAATTTCATTTTGTTTTTTCAACTTCATTTAGAAGACTTAAGGTCATTTTCATCAACAGAACCATCAAAACAATTGACTGCAAGAGAAACCACGTTAAATCAGTTGAAAAGAAGTTATACACCATTAGAAATATGACGATAACGACGTATGCTTTTCGTTCTGTTTGTGTCAAACGGTACTTAACAATCTGATAACCTACGACCTTAGCTGACATACCCGTAACAGGCACTTTTAAAATTGGATTGAAAATGGCCTCATACAAAAGGACTAAGGGAAAAGCGAACGCCAAATATTTATACGGTGCTTGGTTGGTCATCATTGGTACATTTAGCACCGATACAACAGCGCTTATCACTTGAACTATATTGAGCACACGTATTACTTGTTGCCTTGTTATATTGTCACCTATTTTTTTTGATTTAAGGAGCCAAATCGATATTATAAACATCAATAGACTAAAGCCTGCAAAACTAATAGTAATAGTAATAAATGCGTGCATTTTAGGTTCATAGGCATTAACCCTCACCCCATCAGAATGCATTGGTAACTGATCGGGTAACGACTCCCAAATTAACCACCAGAAAAAAATTCCTGCGACATTAAGTAGAATAAAATACAGCAGTTGTTTTTTCATCTAAAAAACTCCTTTTCAATTATATATAGGCGCTATAAATTATAAAATAGCAACTTACACTTAAAATCATTTTGTTTTTTCAACTTCATTTAAAAGACTTAAAGCCATTTTCATCAACAGAACCACAAAAACAGTTGACTGCAAGAGAAACCATGTTAAATCAGTTGAAAAGAAGTTATACACAATTAAAAATACGACGATAACAGCGTATGCTTTTCGTTCTGTTTGTGTCAAATGGTACTTAACAATCTGATAACCTAAGACCTTAGCTGACATACCCGAAACAGGCACTTTTAAAATTGGATTGAAAATAACTTCATATAAAAGGACTAATGGAAAAGCAAACGCTAAATATTTATACGGTGCTTGGTTGGTCATCATTGGCGCAATTAGCACTAGAAAAACAACGCTTATCACTTGAACTATATTGAGCACACGTATTACTTGTTGCCTTGTTATATTGTCACTTATTTCTTTTGATTTAAGGAGCCAAATCGATAGGATAAACATCAATAGACTAAAGCCTACAACACAAATAGTTATAGTAATAAATGTGTGCATTTTAGGTTCATAGGCATTAATCCTCGCCCCATCAGAATGCATTGGCAATTGATCAGGTAACGACTCCCAAATTAACCACCAGAAAAAAACTGCAGCAATATTAAGTAGAATAAAATAAAGCAGTTGTTTTTTCATCTAAAAAACTCCTTTTCAACTTAATTTAAAAAGTAACCCCAACGATACTTCCTGATTGGACTAGCAAACTGACACCTGTTCCTCCTGTAATAAAACTTATGGAAGCAACGACGAATATAATTAAACATCATTTTTGTTCGATAACTTCATATTTAATTTTTAAAAAAATGGTTGGTCTTTTACCATGCCGATGGTATTATTCGATGGGAATTAAAATAACAGGATAAGATCTTAATATCACGAGATTTTTTAGTTTAATTGTGACTGCTCTATCAGAGAGTATACGCTAATGATGAATATATTAACTTGTGTTTATCATCATGAACCTGCCTGAAAAATTAAGTTCTACAAAAACACAAACGATTGCTCAAGTTTTGAAGCATAGCCAGCAGTATCGAAATCTTACTCTGGCAACAATAGTCATTGATAGAACCAATAAAAATAGTGCGCTGGTTCGAAATTGAAATATAGGTTTTTTAAAATAATCACTCCCTATGTAAGTATCAGTTAACACTTATAACTGATACCACAATAAAATTTTTCTCAAATATATATTATCAAAGATTAAATATTAACTGTACTTCCAATCAATTAAACGTCTTTTTAAATTTATACATTACTAATAACAAAGTAATTAAATCACTGATAATACAATAAAATATTTCTCTTCAATTAAAAACAAAAATATTTTTATAATTTGGTGGTTAATTAAAGTTTTCAATAACGTTATTGATTAATTTTTCGAATCCAAATCTACTATTATTATCCCCCTCATAATAGGTTACTTTTGAGTGTTTAATCCCTACCTGTACATATACGCTGACGGTGTAAGCAAGATGTGCTGCTCCTGCAACAGTTGTGAAAATAAGTCCTGCATATACCACAACAAGAAGTCCGGCAACTAATTGTCTAGAACTATCAAGAGAGTTTTGTACTTCCATATTGAAAGATTTCATATTTTCTTGAAAATACTTACTACCTTGAGCAATTTGTTGTTTCACTTTCACAAAATCTTTTATATATATCGCCTGTTCTAATTTTTTAAAGTAATCAGGATCTTGTTTTTTTACATACGCAATATTTTCATCAATAAATTGTTTTGTTTCAGGTTTTGATTGTGCTTTTTCCACCTGCTTAGCGACTTCTACATTCATTTTTTTACCTGCTTCACCTTGAAAAAAGAAAATACCTCGATAAAGTTCCTCACCACTAAAATTCTTTGTTAAAGCGCTTGCTTGAGTTTTCTGAGATTGTGTGAAATAGTGACTTGCACTAGCAAAACAACAAACCACAACAATTGCTATAATAATGTGTTTTAAAGAACGTTTCATCCTACTTCCTCCTCTTATTTTTTTGCCATACAAACACTTGCTCTAATGGTCGTAAATAAATAATCAACATTGCTAACATTGCAATTGAAAAGCTTATTAAACCGAGTAAAACAGCAATTAATTCATGAAATAATACGGCACACCACAAAACTTTTGACCAGTTATTTTTACTCATAAATAAAGCGCAGACTAGCAGCAGTTGAATAAATAATGTTACCCACGTAATCACAACTATAAAAGGACTTGCTAACAAAAAGTGCAGTGGGTTCATTAGAAAGTTTGGTAAACCAAGCATTGGATCTAATAGATAATAATAAACAGCAGTACCATCTAGCCATTCATCATTATCTAATTTAGCTGTAAATGAATGGAAGTATAAAATCGCAACTTGTATGCGAATAAAAACATAAGCAATATAGGCAATTGTTTTGCTATAGTGACGATTAATTGAACTTATATTTTGCCAATGCCATTTGCGATTATCCGTAAGAGCAATCGGTAATAACAGTAATGCCATTACTAAATTAACTTGTTCTCCACCATCTATAGTTGTCGCACCAGAATTAATACTGTAGGCAATATAAAGATGAAAAAGAGAAGTGACACGCGGACGCCAACCACTCATAACAACCAGCAATAAGATTAAACATATAATACGAATTAAATTTAGTGCAAAAGAGGTTTCAGGAACAAACGAAAACATACTTAACGTATCTGTTTTAACCCATGTCGGGTTCCCAGATGAAGGTCTAAATAATAGCGTAGCATCATTGAAGAATAAAGTGATAAACAAGGAAAAAGCGAAGATAGATCTAACTAAACCATATACATTGGTCCAAGGATTAAATGACGTTATTCGTTGATTGATCCATTGACTAAGATGTCTAATCATCAATTAAAACCCGTAAAACCTTACTAGGCATGGTTGTGTTTTGATATTTTGCCCAGCCCCAAGGTAATGCTTCCTGTTTAATAAAACCAATGTCTCCTGTAATTGTTGGGGAAGGAGTTAAATTTTTCAATTTGATAGGGGTTAATTTTTTCAATGCGGTTAAAGGCTCTTCCGTTGTTGTATGCCAGTCCTTGGATAGCAAGTTTTCTTGTAGCAAACCAGTTTCAATGCCTTGTGCTCTCCCATAACGTTTAAGACCGAACCAATTGCTTGCTCGATTATTTGGCCAACTAACAGCTTGTTTACCTGTTTTAATTGAAACAACTTGAAATGTGATGTCACGAGGATCTTTACTATAAAAACCCCAGCCTTGCGGAAACCATTGCTGCGTTTTAATCATCTTTCCAAACGGTAGCTGACTGATTGGATTCTTTGCAGTTACTGGCATTAAAGCATACAGATAAAGAACACTGTATAGCAGTATCAAACTTACAAATAAAATAAATTGCTTGGTCATTTTAACAACCTCCCAATATAATAATATAAAATTAACAAGGCCTTTTATAAGGTCAACTTAACATTTGCAGTTTAAAAAAGTCAATAGATATGCGACATTAATCTGTTTTTTCAGTCTTTTTGAAGAAGCTAAATAAATAGTGTAATTCCACTAAACAGCCTTTTAGCGGCTGCTAATCATCTGAAAATTGATTATAAACTGTTTCATCTCTCATATCTTCGTCGAAAAACTGTTTTAATTCGTTGATTAAACAAGCGGCTTGTCATCCTATCATTCCGCCTCAAAAAAAATAACATCCTGACGGCAACGTCAAAATGTTATTCTTCAATATATTAGTACTAAAGCAGTATCGCTCTTTTATTCAAATGATGGACCATTATTTTAGCGTCACCTTTTGTGAGTATCACTTAATCCAATTCAAGTTGTTTTGTTTCTGTGCCGAGGAAAACAACAGCTAAAACACCCACTAGAATGGCACCGCAAAAGATGCTGAAGATTGTATTAATTGAAGAGCCGTTCGATAACATCATTCCGACTAACAATGGACCTAACACCCCTCCTAAACGTCCGACAGCTGCTGCCATACCTGTTCCAGTCCCACGAACGACTGTTGGGTATTGTTCTGGAGAATAAGCATACAACGCTCCCCAAGCACCTAGGTTAAAGAATGATAAGAACATTCCCGAAATAATCAACATCATCGTTGTATCTGCATTACCAAATACCAATGCCGAAATTGCTGTCCCAGTGAGGTAAGCTGCTAATACAAACTTTCGTCCAGCTCGTTCAATTAACCATGCGGCTGTAAAATAACCTGGCAATTGTGCAAGCGTCATAATCAACACGTATTCAAAACTTTTAATTAGGCTAAAACCTTTCATTGTCATGACTGACGGCAGCCATAAAAACATGCCATAATAAGAAAAGACAACGGTGAACCAGACAATCCATAACATCAACGTACGACGTTTATATTGTTTGGACCAAACCGTTTTGATATTTTGCCAAACGCTGCCTTTTTCCTGTTCTTTTTTTGCTGTGAAACGTGGTGAATCTGGTAAGTGAATGCGTAAATAAATCGCATAAAGTGCAGGAATTGCCGTAATCAACAATGCAACTCGCCAACCGTAAGTTGGAATAACAAAGTAAGAAATAAGTGCGGCTAATAACCAACCACCTGCCCAAAAACTTTCAAGTAAAACAACCACTCGACCACGTTCGTGTGCTGCAACACTTTCCGATACTAATGTTGATGCAACTGGTAGCTCACCACCAAGCCCCATCCCAACAATAAAGCGCAATACCATAAATCCAGCTAAAGATGTTGTGAACGCTGACAATCCGTTCGCTACCGAAAACACGATCAATGTAATCATAAAGATATTTTTGCGTCCTACTCTATCTGAGAAAACACCAAAAACAAAAGCTCCAACCGCCATCCCAATTGAGTTGACACTACCAATCCAACCCATCTCTGTCGGTGTTAACTGCCATTCAATTGCAAGTGCCGCGATAACAAAAGATAAAATTCCAACATCCATTGCGTCAAACAACCAACCAAAACCAGCAACTTTCAACAACTTGTTACGTGAAATCGTTTGTTTCTCATTCTTCTTTTTAGACATAATATCCCCCTTAAAGAAACATTCCCTTAATATTTCCTCAAGACCAAAGTTAACCAATAATTCTGACTGTTATGCTTCAGTCTTAATAAGTTCTTAGAAAAAGATTTAAACTAATGTTTTGAAAATACATTGAGTTTTAAATTACATTTTCGACACACTCACAGAAATACGTCCTTAACATTTCTTCTTTGTCCCTTTAATATATACATAAGCTTCTAGAAAAACAAGGGTTCTCTCAAAAAAACATCTCTTCTAACCCCAAATTAATGAAGTTTTAAGAGATGTCCTATTATTTATCTGCTAGACGTACATTAAAGAAAAATATTGTTTTATATTGCTTAATAAAGTCTTTATCTTGCTGATTCTTTAAAAAGTTTGAAAATGTTATTTTAGTATTTTGGACATCTGGATTTTCATCAAACGCAACATAACCGAAGCGCTGCTCTTTATTAAAATCTCTCAAAAAGGCAGATTTAGAAATTTGACCTGAAACCATTTGACCACTCAGTTTATCGACATCTTTAAGTTTAATATGCTCTTGTCTCTCCTGCTTACCTTTACCTGATGTAAACCAAAAATTAGCAAAGGCATCCTTCTCGCTCAAAACACGCAAAGTTCCTGATCGTTCTTCATTAGCTAATTTTATTTCTTCAGTTGATGTTAAAACGCCGTTATCATAACGCTCCACAGTAAAGATAAAAGGCTTATCAACATCCGCTTTGGCCACCTTATAATCCATGGCAAACAATTCATCTGTTTTAATTTTTTTAGTTCCTGAATCAGATGATTGTGTGATGTTAAAGCCACACGCACTTAACATAATTACAGCAACAATGATTGTTCCTAGTAACATTTTGTGCTTCATTAGGTTTCACCTCTATTTATTTATTTTATCGTCGATTAGTTTAGCCTTAAAGACATATAATTCATCAAATTTTGCTAAAGATTGCTTGGTTTTTCCATCAGCTTCTTTCACTAGCTTCCGGTTTTGATCCACTGAAGAATCTAGCATCCCTTGAGTAGAAGTCACGATATTTAGATAACCTATCACTACTTCTTTTTCACTTAATGACGTTTTTCCTGTGACTACATTATCAATCATAGAAGCCATTTGATGCTTATGTTCAACAAAAGAAGGCTCCCAAGAGGATGTTGTGTATTGATTTCTGACACTTAAGTAGACACGATTTTTTTCGACAGGCGATACACTTATCGTGAAATAATTAGATTCTGATACAGTTATAATGACTGGTTCAAATGATTTAATATACTCGCCTTTTGTATAGTGTTCCAACGTCAGAGCAATTGCTTTTTTCGTCATATCATTCTTGTTCAGTTTATAATCAAAACCCATCATGTGTGCGCTGGATTCCTCAGTAGAAGCAAGTTTATGCATTTTTATGTAGCTTGTTTTGGGCGGTAGTATAAACATAAAATAGGCCAAGCTACCGATAGCAATAAATAACACTACGGTACTAATCAAAATATTCTTTTTAGACATTAAATCTCCCCCAAAAGGCAGTTTTTATTTTATGGCTTTTTTAAATTCGGCAGTAAAAAGATAGAGATCATCATAAGCTTTTAATGCTGCTATTTCTGGCTTAGGTTGATTATATTTACGAATGAGAGCCGCATCATCTTTGCGTGACAATACACGTTTGTTGTCTTTTTGACGATAAGCATAACCAACGACCGGTTTGTTTTTGATCGCCGTTTTTTCAGAAAGCGTTCCATCCGTTACAAATTGATCCTTTTCTTTTAAAACAATAGGTTTTTCTGGCCAGTTAGTAATTGTACCATCATTTACTAAACTAAATTGATAATCAGTATGGGTAACATCATTTTGATCGAAGAGAAATGAAATTTTAAAGTCACCTTTTTTTTCAGCTAAACCCGTTGCTAAAGGTTCACTCTTCCCAATACGTTTTCCGTTTTTGTAATGTGTCAATGAGACAACCAATGTGCGTTCAGCATCGGTTTTGTTCAAACGATAATCAGTTCCAATTAAATGTAGTACGCCTTTCCATTCATCTGCCCCCACTAAATCGTTGCTTTTTAAATAACTTTCTTTCGGTGCTTTCAGTAATAACCAACTTGTAGCTCCTCCGATAATAAGTACTAATATAGCGAGTGATAATAATGTTTTACGTTTCACTGTGCTCGCTCCTTTCTGTTCCATTTTATTATAGCATAGCACTTCATCGTTATTACTTGGATTTGAACACTGAAAAGCAGACTTGATTAAAAACCTTGTTACAACAACGTTTATGAGCTAACAACTTGTGGTTGAACACCTTATTTTAAACACTTTTTATACAATTACTTTGAACAATCGTATATAATTAATTTTAGTAACAACAAACGATTGAATAAGAATAGAGGTTGCTGATGCGAAAAAAATTAAGAAACATGCTCATTTATATAATTTCATTTCTAATAGCCTTTCAAATAATAAAAGCAGCTAGTAATATCTTCTTTTTATATACCGCTGTAGATGTAACGATTGGCAGCGAATTTATCACAGTTTTAATACTATTTGCATTGACAGCAACATTTGCTGAAACAACCATTTTAATTATTAAGAAAAAGAGCTAGAACAATGAAAAAAAAATTCATATCGTTTTCTCTATTCAAAAGTGTCTGATAATACTAATCAGACACTTTTTTTATGCCCTCAAACAACTAATTATTTTATCCCGTACCAAGTAAATCATTCAATTAATAGCAGAATATCATACTTAAATTCCAAGTGTTTTTAAGTAATATAATATCCTCCTATTTATTAATACTAAATCGCCCTTCAACTACATCTTCTTTCATCAAAAATAAACCAAAAGACTAACTTTTAAATACAAATAGTCTTAAAATCACAAATTAACGGTTTTATTTTAGTTTGATTTTAATTATTAAGCCATGGTATTATTTGTTTGTAAACAGGTTTGACAATATGGAGGAGATTGTTTTGAAGAAAATATTATTGCTATCTATTTTAACAATTGGTCTTTTAGGATCAGTTGCAACAACAGCACTTGCTTATGAAGTAAACGTTGGTGGTGACATGGAATTACGGAAATGGTAAGATTTATTCTTGGTCAAATTATTATCATAAAAGTAAAACACATAAATCTTCTGTGACTGTCGGTAATTACACAACCTCTAGTGATTGGATATCTAAAAATAAATGGGTTAAAGCCTCAGCAAAAAAATCATTGTGGCGTACGTCACAGTTTTACTGGAATACAAAATAAACAAAAATAGCCTGTGAACTTTTATAGGATTCAGATTGTAGACAAAGTCTCGCAAAACTGCTTTTCATTTGAAAATGATTTAAACAACTTTGTCTACGATCTGAGCAGGTTGAATAGAAATGCTGTTATAGTAGAAACGACGAGCGAGTGACGACCTAGAACAGTGTTTATCTTCAGTCTCTAGCCTGTGAACTTTTATAGGCTTTTTATTAGGAGTTATATAAATATGAAAAAAATATGGTCTTTGTTCTTCGTTATCGGTTTAATCACTACATTATTTTTAGCAACTCAACTTTATAAAGCGAAAGAAGATTACGATAGTATTTATTTAACAAAAGCGAACACAGAAGCCATCTCAGTGACTGATCAACCCTCGCATCTAAGTGTTAATGCTCTAAACAAAGAAATTAATTCTTTCACGAAAGCGAATAAGATTAATCTTTATCGCCAATTTTATAACGAAAGTGTGTCAAGCCAATATAATAAAACCGTCTACGTTTCAATTGGTGATATAAATGGCGTCTCTTCACTCTATGACCTGTCAAAAAATGACTCTGAAAAGTTGCTCACGAATGGTACATTATCAACTAAAAATAACGAAATTAAGTTTTTTAATCCAATTACAAACGTGCAGCTGACTACTCTCAAAAATGCTGAAAATGAAGGGTTGACTGGCTACTACTTCATTCAATCAGATACTCCCGAAAAAATAAAAAAAACAAAAGATTTTTTAATTCAAAAAGGACTTATTTTTGAAGATGTTAAAAAAATTTCACGAACTGACTTGATAGATACGATCATGTCAGAAAACATGATTGTTCCTTTAATTATATCTATTTTAATCTTTTTAATTACTTTCATTTTCATATCCTTTTTTGAAGTGATGCAACGTTTTAAAGAAATTGCCATTTACCAGACGTTAGGTTATAACAATCGTCAAATAAAGGTAGCGTTCATCCATCAAAAATTACGAATCATTATTTATATGATATTAATCAGCATTTGTGCTATTTTTGCCTGGTGTTTGTGGTTTAATGGTGGCATTCAAATAGTAGAATTATTTATCTTCTCGACTGTTTTCATAGTGGTTTACCTTTTAAGCGTATTATTCATTTACTATCTGTGTTTAATCAGCATGAAATTCATCACAATTAACTTGATGATCAAAGGTAAAAAGCCCTATCATAAATTGTTAATTGTTCAACAAACATTTAAATTTTTATGCCTCGCAATCTTGCTGATATTATCAATACACACGACTAATGAGATAAGGCAATTAAATTATCAAATCGCTCAATTAGAAACCTTTAACACGGTTAAAAAGTTCAATACTACTCGTATTTCTATCACAACCGCTAGTAAGGACGCTGAAGAAGTTGTAGAAGATAAAATACATTCATTAAATACGGCGCTTGATAAAAAAGGCAGTTTTATACTCTCTCCTAGTAATTTTTATCTGAATCCTGCAGAATTTGGTGATAATAGTGATGAACTACCTTATGTATTGGTTTCGTTAAATTATTTTAAAGCAAATCCTCAACTAGGAATCGATTATGCTCAATTAAAAAAATCGTTAAACAATAAAGGCGATTTAGTTGCTCTCTTTCCGGATAATTACAGATTAGACAAAGATGTTTTCAAAAAGAATTTGACTGAATTACTAATCCTTTCTAAAAAGACACCACCTCACGTTTTGTCAAAAACATACCCTCATCAAAAAATACCTATTTACGACTACACTTTCACTAAATTCTCTGATACAAATATCGAATCGCCTATCTTCGTTGTTTTTGACAGTAAAAAAGCGTCACCTAGCACGATTTCCAGCGCTTATTCTAATGGTTTAGCTTTTTTAAACTTAGGAGAAAATGAAGCCTTCAAAAAATTAACGCCTCTTCTAGAAAAATATAAATTAGTTGATAATATACGAAATATAAACAATGTAAAAAAAACAGTCACACAACAAATTGTCTTGTTGCAAAATGAGTTAAATGTGCGTATCTTTACTTTACTAACTTTAACTACCGTCTTGTTAATTACCTTGTTTTTTATCACCAATTTATATATTGAGTATCAACAAAAAATGTTAGCGGTGAAAAAATGTCATGGCTATAATTTATTACAGCGTCATATTTTCTTTTTGCTCACAGAATTACTGGTTTTACTTGCTGTTTTAGTGTCCGTCTCTTTAATGATTACTCTTAATAGTAGAACGCTTATCTTTATAGCAGCTGCTTTAATGATTACATTTATTATCACACTATTTTTTGTTATTGTGTTTGAAAAAAATAGTATTAATAAGGTAATGAAAGGAGAGTAATAATGATTAGAATAACTAATATTTCGAAAAAATTCCAAGGAAATAGTGTCGTTACTGATTTCAGTGAACACATCTTAGAAAATGAAATGATAGCAATAATGGGGCCCAGTGGTTCAGGGAAAACAACTTTATTAAATATGATTGCTGGTATTGAAGAATGTGATAGCGGTACTGTCACAATTAATGACAATAAAAACATATCAAACATTCTCAAACTCAGATATGATATTGCTCTCCTGTTCCAAAATTATGGCTTAATTGACCAGATAACCGTTGAAGCTAATTTGATGATTGCTATGAAATTCTCACAAGAAAAAAATAAAAATGAAACAATTAAAGCTGTCTTGATTGAATTTAATTTATACGATAAAAGAAAACAAAAAGTCTTTACATTAAGTGGTGGTGAACAACAGCGGATTGCTCTAGCAAGAATCATGTTAAAACCACACACTATTATCCTTGCAGATGAACCCACTGGCTCACTAGATGCTATTAATAAAGAATTCGTGATGTCTCAACTTATTAAATTTAAAAAAGCTGGTAAAACGATTGTTGTCGTTACTCACGATCAAACTGTTTCTGCTATGTGTGATCGTACAATCACTTTATAGAAAGAGGTTTATTATGAAAAAAATATTTTTCCTAATTATTGCGTTGGCGGTATTAATTTTAATATTTTCGTATTCGACTAAAGATATTGCTGCTGTCAATCGCTTTAATCCCTTTGTAAAAGAAACAACCAGTTATGCCAAAGTCCCAACAGGTACTCAAATATACAAAGGAATAACACTGATTGATAACAAAAAGAACACCGTTATTGTGGACTTTGGTGGTTATGATCCTGAGGGTGTTTATGTGAAAGTAAAACACAAACGTAATTTTGTTAAGCATGTTGATTATATTACCGCAGAAAAAATACCAGAAAATATCACTCATTAATAGGTTTCTAGCAATTGAAAACAAAAAATTTAAACTCTTGCTTTAATTAGTTTCTTAAAATTTTATCCATTTTTTTACCTTTTGCTAATTCATCAATTAACTTATCTAAATAACGAATTTGTTGCATCAAAGGTTGTTCAATTTCCTCTACGCGAATGCCACAAACAACCCCTTTAATTAAATCCGTTTTTGGATTCATTTGCGGCGCCTCAGCAAAAAATTGCTTAAAATCAACAGCATCTTCCAATTGTTGGTTTAAACTGGTTGTATCATATCCTGTTAGCCAGAAAATAATTTTGTCTACTTCTTCTTTTGTTCGTTGTTTACGTTCTGCCTTTTTGATGTATAACGGGTAAACACTTGCAAAACTTGTTGTATAGAGACGATGATTTTCCAATTCTGAATCCCTCCTTTATCCAATAATTTTATTATAACAAAAAAAGATAAACTTCAATTTAATTAAAGTTTATCTTTTCTTAGTTTTAATGGATTATTTATTCCAGTTCTCAGGATCTTTATTCCATTCACGTAATGTTTCTAACTCAGCTTCCTTCACATAACCATCTTCTGCCGCAACTTCTAGCAATGTTGAGTAGTTTGTTAACGTCAGTAATGGAATGTTAGCAGCCTCTAAATTACGTTGGGCAGCTGCCAGCTCGTAAGTGAAAATTGCGGCGATTGCAATGACTTCAGAGCCTGCCTCTTCAACCGCTTTAGCAGCTTTCAAACATGAGCCTGCTGTTGAAATTAAGTCTTCAATCATTACAACTTTTTTACCTGGCGCAAGGGGACCTTCAATTTGTTTCCCTTTACCATGTTTTTTAGGTTCAGAACGAACATAAATCATTGGCAAATCTAATTCTTCCGCAATAAACGCGGCATGAGGGATACCTGCAGTTGCAGTCCCTGCAATGACATCCACATCAGGATAGTTTGCTTTAATTTCAGCGGCTAAACCTTTTGCGATTGCGCGTCGAACATTCGGGAAGCCTAGTGTCATACGGTTATCACAATAAATAGGTGATTTAATGCCAGATGCCCATGTAAACGGCTCCTCCGGTTTAAGAAAAACGGCTTCTATTTCTAATAAATGTTTGGCTGTTTGTTTAGCGATTGTCATTGTTAACACTCCATTCTGATAAGATTGCATGATATGCTGCGACAGCATCATCAGCTTGTGTAATCGGACGACCGACCACAATATGTGTTGAACCATTTGCTCGTGCTTGTGCAGGTGTCATAATACGTCGTTGATCACCTACTGTTGCAGATAATGGGCGAATACCTGGTGTTACGCGCAAAAAATTAGCGGCTGTTGCTTCACCGATTGCTTTTGCTTCATGTGCTGAACAAACAACACCATCTAAACCTGCGGCAAAAGTCGTTTTAGCATAATGTGTGACTGATTCCAATAATGGCACTTTAATTAATTGGTCTGACCACATTTCTTCTTCAGATGTTGATGTAAGTTGTGTGACGGCAATTAATTGTGGCACATGCCCCGCGGTAGATCCTTGAATTAAACCTTCTTTTGCAGCTGCCATCATCCGTTGACCTCCTGCTGCATGCACGTTGACCATGTCCACACCTAAGCGTGCTAAATTAGCCATTGCTCGTTGTACAGTATTCGGAATATCATGTAATTTTAAATCCAAGAAAATTTCATGGCCATCTGCTTTTATCGCTTCAAGTAAACTGGCACCTTCAGCGTAAAACAATTCCATTCCTACTTTAACGGCTAATTTTTCTGTTTGAAACGGTTGTAAAAATGCGAGTGTGTCTGCCTTACTGGAAAAATCCAAGGCGATGATTGGTTTAGACATGACGTGCCTCCTTAACTTCAGCGATTAATTGCGCCACTGAACTAATATTATATTTTGCAAGTGCTGCGGGTAATTGTTCTGCAAGTTCTGGACAAATAAACGGATTCGTAAAGTTTTCAGTGCCCACTGCAACTGCTGATGCACCTGCCATCATAAACTCGAGTACATCATCAACTGTCATGATCCCACCCATTCCAATAATGGGTATATCGACAACTGCACTAACTTGCTTGATCATACGAATAGCTACGGGTTTAATGGCAGGCCCACTTAAACCTCCTGTTTGATTCGCAATGACGGGACGGCGCGTTTTCAAATCCAAACGCATGCCTAACAACGTATTAATCAGTGTTAACCCATCAGCGCCTCCTTCTTCCATTGCTTTTGCAATCGGAATAATATCAGTGACATTCGGTGACATTTTAACGTATATGGGGACATCAGACACTTCTTTAACCGCTTTTGTTAGACGGTAGGCAACTTCTGGATCTGTACCAAAAGCGATACCGCCATGTTTAACATTTGGACAACTTACATTCAATTCAATCGCTTTCACATTAGGTGCTTTCGAAATAGCTTCACACACAGTGATGTAATCTTGTTCTGTTGAACCGGCAACATTGGCAATAATCGGTGTGTCGCAAACACTTGCTAACCAGGGCAATTCTTCTGTTAAAACTTTTTGTAAGCCGGGGTTTTGTAAACCAATGGCATTGAGCATCCCACTTGGCGTTTCAGCAATCCGGGGTGTTGGATTACCATAACGCGGTTCTGGGGTTGTTGCCTTGATCATAATGGCTCCTAGCTTATTTAAATCGTAAAATTGAGCATACTCACGCCCAAATCCGAAACAGCCGGATGCTGGCATAATCGGATTTTTCAAATTTAAACCGGGTAGTGTCACTTCTAATTGGCTCATACTTGCACCTCCCCTGTGCGAAAGACGGGACCGTCAACACAGATTTTTTTAGAGGCTGTTTCTTCCCCTGTTGTTGGATGACACACACACGCATAACAAGCACCAATTCCACAAGCCATTCGTTCTTCTAACGAGATGAAGGCGCGTTTATCAATGAGTCGTTCATTCAGAGCACGCAACATGGGAGTAGGTCCACATGAGTAGTACGTATCCGCTTCTGGTAAGGTATCCATAATAGTCGTCACAAATCCGTGTGTTCCGTGACTACCATCTGCTGTCGCAATATGAACATCACCGAGCGCAGCAAATTCCGCCTCATAAAAAACGGCTTCTTTTGAATTAAAACCTAAGACAGTCACAACATTCGCACCCGCTGCTTTTAGTTGGCGGGCAACTTCATAAAGCGGAGGTACACCAATTCCGCCTCCGATTAACATCACTGTTTCACCGGCTAGTGTTTCATCAACTGGGAAACCTTTTCCTAACGGTCCGATGACATCAAGCACATCACCGACTGTTGCATCAGCAAAAGTCTGGGTCCCATCACCATCCACACGATAAATAATCGTACACTGTTGCTTGTCTTGATCAATTTTTGCGAGGCTAATTGGACGGCGTAACATTAAATCCTTTCGTGTCGGTTTAATGTTGATGAATTGACCTGCCATCATTTCCGCGACCATTTCACCTTCAAGAATCAATTCATAGACACGCTCTGCAATTTCTTCTTGATATTTGACTGTCATCTGTTCAATTCTCATTTTTACACCCCTTCTTTTATCTCATGAATGACCCGAATTACCTTGTGTTCTGGCAGTTCGGGTCACTTTTTCTATATCTACCACTGTGTTATATCACTATTTCATTTCTGTTGAACGGTGTTTATCACTTTTATTTTTTCTCTAGTTCTAAACACCAACACCTTTCAAATTTCATAAAGCGCCGCAGGCATCAAACGCCTTTGTCTCTTTTCTCCAATTTGTTTGGTGCTGAACGGTGTTTATCACTTTTATTACATTTCAGCGACTGAGAATGAGCGTGATTCCATAACTTGTAGGATTGCGCTTGCTGTGTCGAATGATGTAAAGATTGGCACACCATTTTCAACTGATTCACGACGGATTTGGAAACCATCACGTTGTGGTTCTTTACCGCGTGTTAATGTGTTAATTACGGCTTGTACTTTACCTCCGCGGATCCAGTCTATCAATGTTTCGCCGTCTTCACCAATTTTGTTAACTTCTTTAACGGTGATGTTCATATCGCGTAAGAAATCGGCTGTTCCTTTCGTTGCTACAATGCCATATCCAATTGCTGAGAAGCGTTTGACTAATTCAGCGGCTTCTTCTTTATCACGGTCATTTACTGTAACTAAGACGGTGCCGTGTTCTTCCATTTTTAGTCCTGAGGCAGCAAAGCCTTTATAGAGTGCTTTTTCTAGTGTTGTATCTTTACCCATTACTTCACCTGTTGATTTCATTTCAGGTCCTAATGATGTATCGACTGAACGTAACTTGGCAAATGAGAAGACGGGTAATTTCACAAACACATTTGGCTTCTCTGGTGCTAAGCCCGTTTTATAACCTTGACTTTGTAGTGATTGCCCTAAAATAACTTTTGTTGCCACATTCGCCATCGGAATATCAGTAATTTTGCTTAAGAATGGCGCTGTACGACTTGCACGCGGGTTAACCTCGATAACAAACACTTCATCTTTCGAGATAACATATTGAATGTTCATCATTCCTCGAATACCTAAACCATGTGCTAAACGAATGGTGTAGTCGATGATTGTATCTTTATGTTTTTGCGCTAATCGTTGCGGTGGGTAGACCGCAATTGAGTCACCTGAATGGACGCCTGCACGCTCGATGTGTTCCATAATCCCTGGGATGAGAACGTCTGTCCCATCACAAATGGCATCAACTTCTACTTCTTCCCCGACCAAGTAACGGTCAATTAAAACGGGGTGTTTGGGATTTACTTTAACTGCGTTTGTCATATAGTGTTTAAGTTCAGCTTGTGATTCGACAATTTCCATTGCGCGGCCACCTAATACATACGATGGACGTACAAGGACTGGATAACCAATATCTTCGGCAATTGTAATCGCATCTTCAACTGATGTGGCTGTACGGCCTTTAGGCATTGGGATTTTAAGCTCATTTAATGCTTGTTCAAAGCGGTCACGATTTTCTGCACGGTCGATATCATCTAGTGATGTCCCAATAATTGTTACACCGCGTGCTTCCAATCCTGCTGCTAAGTTAATCGCTGTTTGACCACCAAATTGAACTACAACACCTTTTGGATTCTCTAAATCAATAATGTGCATGACATCTTCAATTGTAAGGGGTTCAAAGTATAACTTATCAGAAATACTAAAGTCA
This sequence comes from Brochothrix thermosphacta DSM 20171 = FSL F6-1036, assembly GCF_036884295.1. NCBI lineage: Bacteria > Bacillati > Bacillota > Bacilli > Caryophanales > Listeriaceae > Brochothrix > Brochothrix thermosphacta. The sequence goes on along the minus strand of NZ_CP145608.1, from coordinate 1,160,068 downwards.
GTTGATACTGTTTCAGGGTTACTGTTGATAATAATGGCTTCATATCCTGCTTGTTGAATTGCCCATACTGAATGAACAGTTGCATAGTCAAACTCAACACCTTGACCGATACGGATTGGACCTGATCCTAGTACAATGACAGATTCTTTTTCTGTTTTGACTGATTCATTTTCATGTTCATAAGCACTGTAGAAGTAAGGTGTGCTTGATTCAAACTCCGCAGCACATGTATCTACCATTTTGTAGACGGGCATCAATTTGTTCTCACGACGTAATTCATAAACTGCAACTTCTTCCCAGCCCCAAATTCCAGCGATTTGTTCATCACCAAAACCAATATTTTTAGCTTCTTCTAATGTCTCAACATCGCCAATGTTAGCTGCTAATTCTTTTTCGAAAGCGACGATCTTATTAAATTTATAAAGGAAAAACAGGTCTATTTTCGTCATTTCATGCAGTTTTTCAATGGTATAACCTCGACGCATTGCCTCAGTTAGATAGTACAAACGGTTATCGTTGGCGACACGAATGTGTTTTTCGAGTGTTGCTGTATCTGCTTTCTCAGCATCATCGGTATGCAAGTATGTGGTACCATTTTCCATTGAACGTACAGCTTTCATCATTGATTCTTCAAACGTACGACCGATTGCCATTACTTCTCCCGTTGCTTTCATCTGTGTACCTAATTCACGGTTAGCTGATTCAAATTTATCAAATGGGAAGCGCGGTAATTTTGATACAACATAATCCAAAGTCGGCTCAAATGCGGCATAAGTTGTTCCTGTTACAGGATTTTTCATCTCATCTAAAGTTAAACCAATTGCAATTTTTGCTGCAAGTTTCGCGATTGGATAACCTGTTGCTTTTGAAGCTAATGCTGATGAACGACTCACACGTGGGTTAACTTCGATGATGAAGTAATTGTAACTGTCTGGGTCGAGTGCTAGTTGTACATTACAACCGCCTTCAATGCCTAAAGCACGAATGATTTTTAATGATGCATCACGCAACATTTGATACTCACGGTCAGATAATGTTTGGCTTGGTGCTACAACAATCGAGTCACCTGTATGTACTCCAACAGGATCAATATTTTCCATGTTACATACAACAATGGCATCATCTTTAGAGTCACGCATTACTTCATATTCAATTTCTTTGTAACCAGCAATCGAACGTTCGATGAGGCATTGTGTCACTGGGCTCAGTTTTAACCCCCCTTCAACAATTTCAAGGAGATCTTTTTGATTGTGACAAATACCACCACCAGTTCCTCCGAGCGTATAGGCTGGTCGCACAATAACTGGGAAGCCGATTTGTTCAACAAACGTTACAGCTTCTTCAATTGTGTGGACAATTTCACTATCTGGAACGGGTTCGTTCAAATCATTCATTAAGGTACGGAACTCTTCACGATCCTCTGCTTTTTGAATGGCATCTAGTTTAGTACCTAAAACTTCAACATTACATTCTTCTAAAATACCTGATTCGTGTAAGCTCATTGCCATGTTTAGACCTGTTTGTCCACCTAATGTTGGCAAGATAGCATCCGGGCGCTCTTTACGAATAATACGTGAAACAAATTCTAGCGAGATGGGTTCAATATATACTTTATCGGCAATCTCTTTATCCGTCATAATTGTAGCTGGATTTGAGTTAATTAACACAACGCTATAGCCTTCTTCTTTTAAAGCAAGACAAGCTTGTGTGCCTGCATAATCGAATTCTGCGGCTTGGCCGATGATGATTGGTCCTGAACCGATTACTAATATTTTATTAATGTCTGTACGTTTAGGCATTGTCATTTCCCCCTTTAGCTGAATCCATCAATTGCATGAAACGGTCAAATAAGTAATTCGCATCACTTGGTCCTGGTGCTGATTCTGGATGATACTGTACCGAAAATACCGGTGCTGTTTTATGTTTAAGTCCTTCATTCGTACCATCGTTAAGCTCACGGTGAGTGACAACTAAGTCTGTCCCTACTAATGATTCCTCATCAACTGCAAAACCGTGGTTTTGTGAAGTGAAATCAACGCGGCCTGTTTCAACGTCTTTAACAGGGTGGTTAGCACCGCGGTGCCCAAATTTCATTTTGTATGTTGTTGCGCCATTTGCTAAGGCGATTAATTGATGCCCTAAACAGATTCCAAATATCGGGATATCCCCTTGAATGCCTCTGATCATTTCCAATGCTTCAGGTACATCTGTTGGGTTACCTGGTCCATTTGATAACATCACACCATCAGGGTGTAACAAACGGATTTGTTCTGCCGTTGTATCATAAGGCATAACGATCACATCACACAAACGACTATTTAATTCGCGTAAAATACTGTGTTTCATTCCAAAATCAATCAACACTACGCGACGACCACTGCCTGGACTTGGATAAGCTTTAGACGGCGATACCTGACGGATTTGGTCAGTTGGGAGTTTTGATGCCTTGGCACGATTCACCATTTCTTCAACAGATTGGTCACTGTTTGCAATAACACCTTTTAATGTCCCGTGTTCACGAATTAATCGCGTTAAGAAACGCGTATCAATCCCACTAATACCAGGGATACCTTTTGCTTTTAAGAATGTATCAAGTGTTTCTTGTTGACGCCAGTTTGAAGCAAACTCCGCAGCTTCTTTCACAATAACGCCTTTTACGACAGGCTCGATTGATTCAAAATCATCGCGGTTAATACCATAGTTACCAATCAACGGGTATGTAAATGTAATAATTTGACCTGAATATGAGGGGTCAGTAATTGTTTCTTGATACCCTGTCATCCCTGTATTAAAAACCACTTCACCAAAAGCATCTTTTTCACTACCGAATGCACGGCCTTTTAAAACCGTTCCATCCTCTAAAACTAGCATACGATTTTTCATCTCTGTCGTCCCCCTTAGTCTTCCATCCATACAGTTTGTCCTGCATAGATAGTGTGTACTGGCCAACCGCTACAAGTCTGTCCTGTGTAGGGTGTATTTTTACCTTGCGATAAAAAGTCATCTGTCGTGATTGTTTTTTCTTTATCTAAGTCAATGAGGACAATATCTGCTGATGCACCCACTTCTAACTTGCCATAAGGTAAGTTAAAGGTACGTGCCACATCACTACTCATCCAGTCTAACAATTGTTTTAACGTGAATATTTTAGTCTTAACAAAGTGCGTGTATAACTGCGCGAACGCTGTTTCACTACCGACAATTCCGAAGGCTGAGTCAGCCATTTTCCCACATTTTTCATGTTCACAATGCGGTGCATGGTCTGTTGAAATACAGTCGATGGTGCCATCCATTAAACCAGCAATCAAGGCTTGACGATCTCGGGTTGCACGTAGTGGTGGGTTCATTTTCCAGTTCCCTGTATCACCTGTAATATCATTTTCATCACTGATTAAATGGTGTGGGCATACTTCACATGTCACATGAATGCCTGCTGCTTTTGCATCACGAATGACACGAACGGATTCAACAGTTGAAACATGACACACATGATAATGCGCACCTGTTGCTTCGGCTAACAAGACATCACGAGCAATTTGAACCGACTCACAAACACTAGGAATCCCTTTAACACCTAGTTGTTCACTTCGTCTCCCGTCATGCATTGAACCTCCTAATATTAAGGAATTATCTTCACAGTGAGCGACGATTGCTTTGTTTAAGCGAGCAGCTTCAGCCATTGCCTTATACATTGTACCTGCTGTTTGAACCCCAACACCGTCATCGCTGAAAGCAAATGCCCCATTGGCACCTACTTCATCAAAATCAACAAGTTCTTCTACTGTTGCATCTGCTTTTAACTGTTTCGTAATGGCACCATAAGGCAACACTCGAATTTTCGCATCCGCTTTAATCCGCTTATTCAGAGCTTGCATATTGGCTGCTGAATCAGGTACTGGATTTGTGTTTGGCATGGCGCAAATTGTTGTGAACCCTCCGTGTGCTGCTGCTAGCGTGCCTGATGCGATTGTTTCTTTTTGCTCAAAACCGGGTTCTCTTAAATGTACATGCACATCGATAAAACCTGCTGTTACAATCAAATCAGTTGCATCAATGACTTTTTCACCTGGTAGAGGTTTAACATCACTACCTATTTCAACTATTTTTTCTTCCTCTAAGCGGATATTACACCGTGTCGGTTCGTTAAATTCGTTAATGATAAAACCATTTGCGATTACTGTCATTTTAGTTGCCCCTTTTCTGATTTGTAATTGCTTCCAAAATTGCCATTCTTGCATAAACACCATTTGCCATCTGTTCTACAATTCGTGAATGTGAACTTTCTACTAACTCATCTGCGATCTCAACGCCGCGATTAACTGGACTTGGATGCATGATAATTGCGGTTGTTTTCAATTGTTTTGCTCTTGCAATCGTTAAACCATAAGTATCATGGTATTTGTCTTTTGTTAACGATGTTTCAGCAGCATGGCGTTCATGTTGCACACGCAGTAGCATCACCACATCCATTTGTGGTAAAACAGCGTCAATTTCACAATGACGACCGTAGCGGTTAAAAGACTCATCGTACCACTTTGTTGGTCCTGAGAAGTAAAGGTTTGCACCCATTTGATGTAGAATATGTGCATTTGAGCGTGCCACACGACTGTGTAACAAGTCGCCTGAAATTAAGATGTTTAATCCTCTAATCTCACCAAATGTTTCACGGATGGTGAGTAAATCGAGCAATGATTGTGATGGATGATGACCACTGCCGTCACCGCCGTTAATAATACTCATATTTAAACGTGGTATTAAATCTTCATAATAATTATTTTCTGTATGGCGAATCACCGCCACTTCAACACCGATTGCTTCTAAAGTTAATAGCGTATCGTATAAGCTTTCGCCTTTATTAATGCTTGATTGAGAGGCATCAAATGGGATAACTTGCATGCCCATTCGTCTTTCAGCTACTTCAAAACTCAAATGCGTTCGTGTCGAACTCTCAAAGAACAGGTTAGCAACAAATACAGGTGTTGGTGTGGCAGTTTCGCCTTGTTTAAAGGCGGTTGCCCGATCGAGTAGTTGATGTACCTCCGTTAAGTCTAACTCTTCAATAGCTACAAAATTTTTCAACCGGATGACCTCCTTTAGGCTTCTTTTTTAGTTTTTGGAATGACAAGGTTAATGATGATACCGATGATTGCTGCTAAAGACATCCCTTCAAGCTTCATGCCTGAACCGCCGAAGCTAAGCATAACACCACCGATTCCGATAACGAGGATAACTGATGCAATAACTAAGTTACGATTGTCATCAAAGTCGACTTGGTTGTCGATTAAAATTTTCATACCATTTGCTGCGATAACACCGAATAGTAAGAATGATACACCACCTAATACTGCGGCTGGAATCGAGTTAATGAAGGCACTGACATAACCGATAAAGCCAAACAGTACTGCGAAGAACCCTGCCCCTGCGATAACGTAAATGCTGTAAACGCTTGTGATTGCTAGTACACCTAAATTTTCACCATAAGATGTTACTGGTGGTCCACCGATTAACGAAGCAATGATTGAAGCTGTTCCGTCCCCAAGCAATGATTTGTGTAAGCCTGGATCTTCAAAGAAATTACGGTTCGTGATTTTATTGAGGACAAATTGATGTCCCATATGTTCGGCCATCGTGACAAAGGCTAAAGGTGCCATTAGGAGAATCACGCTAGCATTAACTACTGGTGTATCCGTGATGAATGGTATTGAGAAGTTCGGTACTGAGAAAAGTGCGGCGCTCGTTACTTGTGAAAAATCAACCATGCCTGCAAATATGCTGACGATATAGCCTGCGACTATTCCGACGAGAATCGGGATCAGGCTAAGAATTCCTTTGAAAAACATCATTGTGAAGATTGTCACTGCTAACGTCACTGCTGCTACGATTAAACTTTGTACGCTATAATTTTCCAAGCCTCCTGAAGTGTTCATTGCCATTCCAGCAGCTGTAGGCGCTAGGCTTAACCCAATAACCATAATGACAGGTCCAACTACGATGGGTGGTAGAACAGTGTTCATCCAGCCAATGCCATATTTATAGACAATGAGTGAAACAATCGCGTAGACGATTCCGACTGATAAAGTTCCCATCATTATTCCACCCGGTCCAAATTGTGCCCCGATAAGTTGTAATGATGCAATAAACGTAAACGATGAGCCAAGATACGCAGGTATCTTACCGCGTGTGATGAGGATGTAAGCAAGTGACCCTAAACCACTTGATACAAGTGCTACTCCTGGGTCCATTCCGACCAAACGTGGGACTAAAACTGTTGAACCAAACATTGCGAATAAGTGCTGTATACTAAGAATCAACCATTGTGGTATTGTTGGCTTTTCATGAATATCTAAAACTGCTTTTTTAACTGACATATATTTATCTTCTCCTTTTTTTGCAAAAAAATAACTCTTATGAGAGGTCATAAGAGTTCGGCATAGCAGACGGCACAAAAGCGCCATCACTATTGGGAACTCCTTATCAGCCTCTCTGGACTAATTTAAAAGAGTTGTTATTCTGTTTTATCGATTAATACTTCATCTTGTTCTAATTTATCATGTTCTAACAGGTGAACGTGTACACTTTCGCTTTGAGCTGTCGGAATGTTCTTTCCTACATAATCAGCTCGAATGGGTAGTTCACGATGACCTCGATCAACAAGTACCGCAAGTTGAATTTGTGCCGGACGACCTACATCCATAATCGCATCCATCGCTGAACGAACTGTACGTCCAGTAAAGAGGACATCATCAACTAAAACGACTGTTTTTCCATCAATTGAAAATGGAATATCATGACCGTTATATGATGGCTCAATTTCTAACGATGATACATGGTGAACATCATCACGATATAATGTGATATCAATGTCGCCCACTTCAACTTCAATGCCTTCAATTTCTTTAAGGCGTTTAGCAAAGCGTTGTGCTAAAAACACACCACGTGTTTTGATACCAATCAACACGACATTTTCAATCCCTTTGTTCTTTTCAATCACTTCATAAGTTAGTCGTGTTAATGCTCGATGCATCGCTTGTTGATCCATAATCTCTACAGTTGTTGTCATTTTTTCACCTCGTTTATTGTTTAACCTTGCACGAAAAAAAACGCTTATACCGAGGGCATAAGCGTTTAACAGTGACCATGCCACTGCTTTACAGAGAACATACACTCTCTGTATCCGATTCAATGCCTTCTTAGCCTCTCTGGACTAATTTAAAGGTTATTTAAGTTATTTATAATATATCGTATTTATGTGAAAACGTCAAGAGAAAATCTATCTTTTTAACAAACGTACGATAAATATACTCAAAAAGATGAAACTCTCTCTCATTTGTTCATTTCTGAACGCGGCCAGTCGCTTTTATTTTTCTAGCTTCTAACCACAAAAAAAACCAAAACTTCAAAAAATTCCCCTTTGATAAAAAACATCAAAGAAGAATTTCTTTCCAGTTTGTTCATTTCTGAACGTGGACAGTCGCTTTTATCTCTCTAGCTTCTATCCAACAAAACCTTTATAAATTTCAAAAAAATACCCCTGACTTAAATACGTCAAAAGTATTTTTTCTCCAATTTCATTCGGTTTTAGATGTTGAAGTCGCTTTTATTAATTTTTTTCAAGTTTAACGATACGACTTTTACGTAATGTTTCAATCATATCCGTGAAGTTTTGTGGTAACGGCGCTTCAAACGTCATTTTCTCACCCGTACGAGGATGCGTAAATGCTAAAGTTTTAGCATGTAAGTACTGACCTTCACCTGCTAATGTTTTCTTCGGACCATATTTCGGGTCACCTGCTAATGGATGTTCAATATAACGGAAGTGTACACGGATTTGATGTGTTCTGCCTGTTTCTAATTGACATTCGACTAACGTAAACGCTGGGAAATGTTCTAACACTTCAAAATGAGAGACAGCTGGTTTACCATGATCTACGACTGCCATTTTTTGACGGTCTGTTTTTGAACGACCTACTGGTGCATCAATTGTACCTTTGGAATGTGTAATTTCACCATGTACTAATGAAATGTAATAACGATCAGCTTTATGTTCTTTTAATTCCTGTGCTAATGCCAAATGCGCTTTATCATTTTTGGCAACCATCAATAATCCAGATGTATCTTTATCAATACGATGAACGATACCTGGACGAACAACGCCATTAATGCTTGATAAATCTTTACAATGATACATCAAAGCGTTAACTAATGTCCCTGATGTATGACCAGCTGAAGGATGAACAACCATTCCTTGTGGTTTATTTACAACGATAACATCTTCATCTTCATAAATAACGTCCAATGGAATGTCTTCCGCTTCAATTGATAATACTTCAGGTTCTTTAACGCTATAAGATATTACATCGCCTAATTGTACTTTATACTTCGGTTTTTTCACTTGATCATTCACAGTGATTGCACCTTCTTTGACCATTGTTACTGCTTGTGTACGACTTACCTCAGGGTCAAGTGTACTTAAAGCCTTATCAAGACGTTGATCTACAACCTCTTCTGTGACTGTTATTAATTTATTATTCAAAGTAGTATTTTCCTTTCTTCTTGCGTTTCTTCTCGTTTAACTTATCACCAAACAAAACATAAAACATCAGTATTACAACACCAATCGACAAGCACATATCCGCGACATTAAAAATCGGGAAATAGTAATTGCCCCATACTGTTTGTACAAAATCGACAACCTCTTGATAACGCATACGGTCGATAAAATTACCTAATGCACCTGCCAAAACTAACGACAAACTGAGATGTAGAGTGAAATGCTCTGATTTATATTTATAAAAGGCGTAGACAACCGCTATAATTACGACAGCTGTTACCGCATAAAATATACTCATATGATCTTCTAAAATACCCCAGGCTGCACCACGATTACGAATAGATGTGATGTACAAAAAATTCGAAATGACTTCTATTTGGTCACCAATGCTTAAATTTTTAACGATTAACGCTTTAGTCCATTGATCAATTCCAATTAGTCCTGCTGCTAAAATTAAATATTTATACATAATGTCGATCCCTTCTACAGTTGCATAAAGTCCTCTTTGATTATAACACATGTCTACTACTATCCTCGAAAAATTTGCGGGTTATTTACGAGTCACTTTAATTTTTTTACCATTGGATGAAAAAACGATTGTTCCACCTTTATCTGTCCGATACACTTTTGCTCCAATTTTAGAGAGTCTTTTTAACGTTGGACCTGTTGGGTGCCCGTAACGATTCTTTCCACCGACACTGATTGCCGCATAAGCTGGTTTAGTTTTGGCTAAAAAATTAGCTGTTGTTGCTTCCTTCGCACCATGATGACTTACTTTTAATACATCTACTTTATTAAGTAATTTCGCTTTAACTAAATCATTTTCAGCTTTAGTTTCAATATCACCTGTAAACAAAAACTGTTTTTTTCCATGCTGTAATTTCAGCACGGCACTCCAATTATTAAGGTCATTTTTATGATAGTCCTTAACAGGCGCAATAAATGTCATATTGACGTTGTGAGGTGCTGTCGGTATGGTCACACCCTTTTTCGCTACTTTAATTTTTAATTTATTACGCTTAACAGCTTTCAAAAAATTACTGTATGCAATTGTTGTATGTGTAACGCGAGGTGCATAAACTGACTTAACGTTCATTTCATCAATAACTGCAGCTAAACCACCTACATGATCTGCATCAGGATGCGTTGAAACAACTGCATTTAACGTCCGTACCTTATGCTTCTTTAAGTAAGCAATGACCGTTTTTCCTTTTCCTTTATTCCCGCCATCAATAAGAATATTTTCTCTCCCCGTTTGCACAAGAGTGGCATCCCCTTGCCCTACATTAATAATATGTACTTTAACTGCAGAACTATTTTTAGCTGGTGTCGCCCCTGCCAACAAAAACAACACCATTACAGCTGCAATAATTATACGTAATTTCTTCAAAAAAACGCCCCCAATATCTTTTAACTATCTATTTCAGTATACACAGTTACCTCTATTTTAAGAAGAGCTGATACAAAAAAATAAATAACTATTACTTTTTACATAAAAAAACCACACAAACAGTTCGTGTGGTTTCGGCCTTATTTAGTATTTATTATTCGAAAATAAACAATGAAATGACTCCTATTTTTCAATAATACTCATTCGTTTATTAAGATAGTTTGCCGTTTGTAATTCTGCAATCACAACCACAGCAAGATCAGCATAACTTAATTTGGCTTCGCCTTGAGCGTTTACCATCAAATAATCGTCACCTAATTGTACATTATTTGTTAACGGCGCTTCAACGATAAATACTGGTGGTGGACTGACGTATGTCCAATTTACCTCTGAGTCACCTTTCAATTCATCATAGGCTTGTGCCATAACAGTCGCTAATGGTTTAAATTCTGCCGGCATATCTGGTGAATCGATTAAACGTGTGCCGTTATCATCAAGTAACAAACTTCCCGCACTACCAATAACGACTAAACGGGTTGTTTTATGACCTTTTAAAATAGAGCGTAAATGTTTTAGTGATGTAATGTGTAACGGAATATTTTCTCCCCATGCCCCAAAAGCATCAATAACAACATCGAAGTCTACCAAATCCACTAGCTCTAAAGCAAATAAATCCTTTTCAATAATAGCTACCTCTTTATTTGAAACTTTATTTGAATCACGTACAATTGCGGTCACTTCATGACCTTGTTTAAGTGCTTCTTCTACTAATAAAACGCCACTTTGACCTGCAGCTCCAATGATACCTATTTTCATAAAAATACCTCCATGTGATATGTGATGAACTACTCTTATCACTATATCAAACGTCTAGGTGTTTGAAAATTACGCACAATAAAGTGCCCTAGTATCCAAATGGAAACTGTTAACTTTCTTCTAACTGTAATTCTTCTTCAGCCATATAGGCTAATCCCCAAACAGCCATTGTTTCTAAAATCGGTTCAAGACTTCTTCCACGACTTGTTAGGCTGTATTCAACATGAGGAGGTGTCACAGGAAAAACTTCGCGATTAACTAAGCCTGATTTTTCCATCTCTTTTAAATTACTCGTTAATACTTTTTGTGTAATGCCACCAAGCGTTCGTTGTAAGGCATTAAAACGCTGTGTTTCAATTAATAATTCACGGATGATTAACACCTTCCATTTATTGCTTAATAAACTGACTGTTTTTTTCAACTGGACATTGTTGTCCCACTTTCACACTCATTTTTTCACCTCTTTTTTTAAAATACCCCTCACTCATCTTCAAACAACTCGTCGGCTAAACGGTCAATTTCAGCTTCGCGCTGTTTACGAGCATCGGTATCAATCGTAATAGTCGTATCACCAAAGACTAACACATCACCTACGTTGATATTTTTTGGTAATGTCGTTTTCAAAATATCTTCCATACCTGTTTCAAATTCTAAAACAGCCCATTCACCTTCAAAACGATCAATAATGCCTCTTTTATTCATAGTTACCGCCCTCCTCTCTTCCAAATGATTGAATCGCTTAACGGCTTATAAACGTCGAAGCTAACGTTGTTTTTTCCTGTTCTATTAAAAAGAGATGTCGAAAAGCTTCTTTGCCAATTTGGTGTAAATGATGATCAATCGTTGGTATTTGTAGAATATCGCTCGTTAAAGACGCACCTTGCCCCATCACGTGTATATCTGAACGTTTAAACGTTTCTAAAGCTTTCACTACTCCAGCAGCAATCTCATCTCCATTTGTAAATATAGCATCAATTGTTGGTTGTTCCGTCATAAAATGTTGCACTGCGGCAACGCCATCTTCCATAATCGAACAATCACGATAAAATAACGTTTCTGGTAGTTCCCCATAAACTTCTCTATAAGCTTTTATAATCGCTCGTGTACTAGCGCTTTCAGATGCTTCACGGCTTACTGTCACTGCAACCCGTCGACAACCGGTTTCTCTTAAAAAAACCAACGCACTAACGAGTGCAGGATGACGGTCAATTGAAACTGAAGATATTGGATAATCCAATGTTTCTTCACAACATACAATTGGACCATATGTTTGATAATGAGCAATCATCGAAAAATCATTACATTTAGACGTAATAATTAAGCCATCAAAACTTTTTGCTTGCAGCTGTTTAAAGTAGTCTTCCTCAGTTTTTTTATCATAGTTGGTTGGCAATAAAGTGACCTTATACCCTTTTTCAAAGGCACTTTCAACCACGCCCGCAATGATTCTTTCAAAGTAAGGATAATTTGAAAACGGCATTACAATTCCTATATTTTTAGAACGTCCACTACTTAATGCACGTGCCGTATTATTGGGTACATAACCCACATCTTGCATGACCTTTTTTATCCGCTGTCTTTTTTCATCAGAGACATAGGGATGGTCGTTAATAACACGTGATACCGTTGTCACAGAATACCCCGATATTCTAGCAATGTCTTTGATATTCATTCATTACGCGCCCCTTTATACGTTCTTTTATTATCATTTCATAATTACAAATGGCATACATACTTAGGTTAACTTATGAAACCAGTTCCAAGTCAACTTTAAATCACATTGTTTTCTACAGACGAAAAAACAAGGTGTGTTGAGGATTGACCGTAACGAATCGCTTCGTCGATAAACTGCTCTAACGTTTCCATTGTTGCCGTATTGATTTTCACTAAATAACTGTATTGCCCTGCTAAACGATGGCATTCTAATACATCCGGGTATGCAACACAAAACGTTTGAAAAGCTTTGCAATTGTGTGTCTCAAACAAGATATAGGCTGCCACATTTCTACCGAGAGCTGGCAATGAAATTTGTGTTTGGTAACCCATAATAATACCTTTTTCTTCCATTCTCACAACACGCTCTTTAGCAGCTGGAGCTGTGAGTGACACTGCACTCCCCAACTCTTTCATTGAAATACGCGCATTATTTTGCATTAATTCCAATATTTTTGTATCCGTTGTATCCATTATACCCCTCATTTCTATAGTTTATTCATTAAAAAGCCTTAGATTATATACCAAATTATAGCATATCCTTTATTTTATAACTGTATCGTTTTCTGTCTTTTCGGTAAACTTATTGTTAAGGAGGGATTCATATGACAAAAACTTTATTACTTCTCGCTAACGGGTTTGAAGCTGTAGAAGCCAGTGTCTTTACGGATGTGTTCGGTTGGAATCAACTGGAAGGTGATGGTACTACTGAACTTATAACTGTGGGGCTTCACCCCCAATTAAAATGCACATGGAATTTCACAGTCACGCCTGAATTTTTAGTGAGCGAGGTTAATCTAGATGACTTTGATGCACTAGTTATTCCAGGTGGCTTTGAAGAAGCAGGTTTTTATAGCGATGCTTTTGATGCTCGATTTAGTAAAATCATCCGTCATTTTAATGATAATAATAAACTAATCGCCACGATTTGTGTTGCTTCACTGGCCCTTGGTAATAGCGGTATTTTAAAAGGGCGCAAAGCGACAACATACAATCACCCTACCAGTATTCGCCGCCGCCAATTAGCCAACTTTGGAGCAAATTTAGTTGATGCTCCCATTGTAGTTGACAATAATATTATTACTTCTTCTAATCCAGGAACCGCCTTCGAAGTTGCCTTTTTAGCCTTAGAAAGATTAACCTCAAAAGAAAATTGTCATAAAGTACGTGAATTGATGGGCTTTTAACTTCTTATTAAGCTGTTTTTTATGTATTGTTTGTGCATTAATTATGTTTCAAATATATAAAAAAGATACCTTTATTTTTGAGGTATCTTCTTTTGGTTAGATAAAAGCGACACTTCTTTGTCACTCTATCCAATCATTAATTTCTAGATTCTTGCCATTCCGTCGCTAAAACACCATATTTTATTGAATCATACCATTCACCTTCAAAAAAGCGCACTTGTCGAATGGTCGCTTCACAGGTCATACCTAAACGTTCCCCTAACTTAATCATTCGCTTATTCCCTGACCAAGTAGTAAAACCAATGCGACGTAATTCAGAATGGCTTTCAAACAAATAATCTAGCCACATAGAGCACGCAATCGCCCCAACACCGCGACCCCAATATTTATCCGTATAGATACATAAGCCGAATTCTAACCACTTTTGAAGTTCAGGATCTAACCAATACGCACTAATGGTCCCGATTATTTCATCATCACACATAATTACAAAACGATTTGGATTATCAACCCACTCTAGTTCTTTCTCAGCCATAAAAATGGCCTTTGTAAATGTTTTTTTTTGAAAGTATGGCCCATCCCACTTTTTCCAGCTTGCATCATTTTCTTTAAAACCAATCTCCCACAGTTTTTGTAAATCAGTCTGTTTAATCGGCCTTAACTCAATGCCTTGTTTCTTCATAAAAACACCTCGTTTGAAATTATTGGTATATTTTACTAATTATTAGCTTTTCACAGAAATAACTTGTTGAATAAAGTCATGCACTACACAGTTAATCCGCTTTTTTTACATTTTATACTAATACATACATATCTATCAAGTTATGATGTACCATTAAGGGTGATATTAGCTTCAACGTTCTAGCGTTTAGCTCGTATACAATTAAATAAAAGGTGGTTTTATAATGTCAAAGAACGTAGATTTAGTAGAGGTTCGAGTGAAATCAACTACCAGTCGTGTTGCTGAAATGGTTTTAGGTATTATCGGTGGCATTTTTGGTATGATTGCAGGAGTTATGGCTTTATTCGTGGGAGGAATCGGTGCGGCGTTAGATGCAGAAGGTGGTACTGGTGTAGCTGGATTAGGTTTAGCCTGTATTGCCGTATCAGTTTTAGCATTAGTTTTATCTTGTATGATCAATAAAAAGCGTATTTTATTCGGATGGCTAATAATTATTTGTGGTATTTTAAATATTATTTTCGTTTCTGTGCTTGGTATTTTAAGTGGAATTATCATTGTTGTAGCAGGTATTCTTGCTTTAAGCAGAAAATAATTTAAACTACCTCTTCAATAGAAAAACACTTGCTGAAAATTAGATCCAGTAATAATGCTTCTCTTATAGTATCTTAGAGAGGAAACTACATTAACTGGATTTTTAAATAAATATGGAATGTCGCCTGTATCTTATAAAATTGAAAATGAAGGTTTGTCAGAGGATGAATCTTTAAGAACCACTTCTCGCGATATGAAAATGTCTGGAGAAATTCAATTAGAACACGTGAAATATGGTCGCTAAATTACACAAAAAGAATCCCGTCATATAGACGAGATTCTTTTTTAGAAAAAATAATATTCATACCATTTGGAAATTATCAAAAAACTAAAATTCCTACTTTACCCATGTTTTATAGCTTAACTTGCCAAACATTCAGGGCACTTGCCATAAATCTCAAATTTATGGCCATCGATTTGATAACCGGGTAAGCTTTGACTCAAAAAATTCATCGGACACATATCAATTTCTTTTGTTGAACCACATTGAATGCAAATAAAATGATGATGATGCCCATGTACACAAGTTAAACGAAATTGTTTTTCACCATTCAATTCTGTTTCTTCGAATAAATCCAAATCAACAAATAGTTTTAAATTGCGATACACAGTATCAAAGCTTAATGTTGGAAAATCAGTTTTCATCGCATGTAATACATCTTTAGCTGTTAAGTACTTATTCTCCGTTTTAAAATACTCTAAAATAAACTCGCGTTTATCTGTAAATTTGTAGCCCTTATCTTTAAGGGTAGTCAATGCTTGATCGACACTAATTCCCATGAAAATCAGTCCCTTTCTTAATTTATATCTGGTTTTATTATAACATCATTCTATGTTTATTCAAATCGTATTGATTCTTATTTGCCTTCTAACTGATCCATTTCTTCAGCTGTTAGATGACGGTATTCACCAAGTTCGAGGTCAGCAGGCAAATCAAAGCCACCCATTTTAATTCGTTTAAGGTATGTAACTTCCTTTTCAACAGCAATAAACATACGTTTAACTTGATGAAATTTGCCTTCATAAACAGTGATTTCTACTTCAGAAACGCCTTCACCACTTGTTAGAACGTTTAATTTAGCAGGCTGTGCTGTGAATTCTTCGTTAATAACAACGCCTTCTTCAAATGTTTTTACATCTGCAGCGGTCACTTCACCATCGATTTGCGCATAGTAGACTTTTTCGATGTGTTTTTTAGGTGATAACAAACGGTGTGCGAGTGGACCATCATTCGTAATCACCAGCAGACCTTCTGTATCTTTATCTAAGCGCCCGACTGGAAACAAGTCTTTGCGGTTATCTTCATCTGCAATTAAATCAATGACTGTTTCATGCATACGATCTGTCGTTGCAGTCACAACTCCAGCAGGCTTGTGCATAATATAATACAAATCACGTTCATAACTACGACGGGCTTCGCCATCGATTGTTATTGTATCTGTTTCAGGTGAAATATGTTGCTTTCCGTTTGTCATCACAACGTCATTAACAACAATACGGTGTTGTTTAATGTATTTACCACTTTCTCTTCGACTACAAATCTTTAAATCGTTCAACCATTTATCTAAACGCATAGTGCCTCCTATTTAACTCTGAATTTCATTCTTATTCTTGTGCCACGTTCACCTAATACACGATCAATTAAACGTGATTTCATTGATAGATAACCATAAATTAACATACCTATGACTGCACCTACACTGGTCATTAATAATGCTTCGCCACGATTTTTTGGCGTGAACATAAAGCCCATTAAGTAGTTAACTAACCATACACCTGCGAACATCGCTGCTGAAATGAGTAGCATTAAAACTGTTCGACGAATAACAACTGCCAAATGATAATCTGCATCACGTTGAATAACAACTAACGTTACCCAGATACCAACAATGAAACCTAGTGCTGTTGATGCAATTGCGCCATAAATACCCCATAGTTCAATCAATGGGTACTGTGTCATGACTTTAATAAACAGACCTAATACAAGTGAAAAAACTGTATAACGTTGTTGATCAATCCCTTGTAATATTGCTGTCGTCACCATGTAGAGTGAAAATAAAATTGCGACTGGTGAGTACCAGAATAACACTGTCGCTCCATCAGCTGAATCACCAAAGAACACAGAATAGATTGGACGTGCTAAAACCATCATCCCAATACATGCTGGAATAGTTACGAACATTAGCACTTGAAAGACATCATCCAATTGTTTGTGCATTTCTTTAAATTTCCCTTGAACATATGAGGTCGTAACGACTGGTAACAGTGCCATTGAAAAAGCGGTTGCCAAAGTTACAGGAATCAATACTAATTTATTTGCATTGAAATTTAAAAAGTTAAACCAATACAAAGCTTCTTTTGCACTATATGACATGTGCTGTAAAATACGAGTGACTGTATATTGATCAATCATTTGATACACAGGCATTGCGACTCCAATAGCGATAAACGGAATTGCGTAAACAAGCACTTCTTTGTATATCGAAATGAGCGATACTTTAGAACGTGACTGCTGAACTGGAATTGCTGCTTTTTCCTCGTAGGGTTTACGTTTGTAATACATCACAATCAATACCACTAAACTTGCCACTGCTGCAACAAAAGCTGCGAATGTCGCATAAGAAATTGCGGTAACCATTGAACCATTAAAGGTATATAATACCAAGAATGTTGCGACTAACATAAAGATAATACGAACAAACTGTTCAATTACTTGTGATACTGCAGAAGGCCCCATTGAGCCCTTCCCTTGAAAATACCCACGGATTAAACTCATTGAAGGAATAATAATTAATGCCCAACTGACAGCTCTAATAACGCGGGTAATATCATTATCCGACCAAACTGTTAATCCTTTTGCATCCACTGGATTGACCATGTGTGCAAATTGTGGTGCAAAGACATACATTAATACGAAACTCGCTACACCTGTTAGTGTCATGACGACTAAACCCGATTTAAACAAGCGTTGGCCAATTTCATAATCCCCAAGTGCTTCATACTTAGAAATATACTTAGCAACTGCTAACGGCAACCCTGCTGTCGCAACACTTAAAAATATTTGATACGGAATATAGCCATAGTTATATAACGACATCGCATCATTATTTTTAACAATTGCCGTAAATGGAATAATATAAATCAAACCTAATATTTTCGATATCAACGTTGCTACTGATAATATAAATGTTCCTCTTAATAAATTAGACCCCATGAATTCACCTGACACTTTCGTTCACTTTTTTTCACACACTTATTTAATTGATGACGACTTCTTCTATTTAAAAACTTTACACTATAGTTGAGTTTACTCTATCTGAATGAGAATAACAATTCTTTGTAAGTTTTCAGATAACTTCCATTGTTTTTTCACATTGCTTGAAATTTTAAAAAAGTAAGTTAAATATGAATTGACTTTAGTTTAATAAATATTATAATTGAATTAACTAATAAAAAGAGGTGAATGGCAATGGATGATTTAGATAAAAAAGCACTTTCCGAATTAATGGCCCATGGTCGTATTACTTGGGCAGAACTTGCATCACGTATGGACCTTTCAAGCCCTGCTGCTGCTGACCGTGTACGTCGTTTGGAAGATAAAGGCATCATTAAAGGCTATCATGCTGAAATTGATCCAGAAAAAGCAGGTTATGGTTTAACGGCATTTATTTTCATTACATTGGAACGCCCTGAACATACTGCTGAATTTTTACATCTCATTAAAGAGATTCCTGAAATCCAAGAATGTCATCATATAACAGGCGAGGATAATTATCTTGTGAAAGTTCGTTGCCACGGCACACGTGATTTAAATCGTATCATTACAACAGAATTAAGAGGCATGCATGGCGTCGTTAAAACAAAAACGGTGATTGTATTGGATACGCAAAAAGAAACAACGACAGTGCCACTTAAAAGCAACGACGAATAAATGAAAATCGGAGGTTAAGTCATGGCTTTTTCTAGTTTAAATGAATTATTGACACGAGCAACTACAGAGCAAAAAAAAGTTTACGAAATTATGCTCGAAACAGAAGAAAATCAAACAGGTGAAACTCGTACGCAACTTATGACTAAAATGGCTTTTCAATTTGATGTCATGGAAGAAGCTGTTCGTAAAGGCACCTATACAGAAGTCGAAAGCAAAAGTGGTTTAACTGGTGGCGACGGTTATCGCGTACAACAGTATGCAGAGCGTGGTCACTCATTCGTTGCGCCTGAGACACTAACAGTGATTGCTAATGCCTTGGCTGTTTCCGAAGTTAACGCTAGTATGGGACGTATCGTTGCAACGCCAACAGCTGGCTCTGCTGGGATTTTGCCTGCAGTCCTTGTTCATTGCCTCGATTCGGGCCGCTTTGCTCGCAACGAGTTAGTAGAAGCTCTCTTCACCGCTTCTGCATTGGGGTTAGTCATCGCCAACTCCTCTTCTATCTCGGGGGCTGAAGGTGGTTGTCAAGCTGAAATTGGTTCCGCAACAGCCATGGCTGCTGGTACGTTAGTTGAATTAGCTGGCGGGTCACCTGAACAAGTCGGGAATGCTGTGGGCCTCGCAATGAAAAATAGTCTCGGTCTCGTTTGCGATCCTGTCGCAGGATTAGTTGAAATACCCTGTATCATTCGAAACGGTCTCCATGCACTTACAGCTGAAGCTGCCGCAGATATGGCGCTTGCTGGTGTTAAAAGTATCATTCCTCCAGATGAAGTGATTAAAGTAATGCATGAAGTCGGACAAAACATGCCGGTCTCATTGAGAGAAACTGGTATCGGCGGACTTGCAGGAACACCTACAGGCGAACGTATAAAAAAAGAGATCTTTGGTTATTCTCAACGAATGGAGGGAATTAGCGAATGAAATACGAAAGTGCTTTTGAAATAATCGGCCCTGTGATGGTTGGGCCTTCCAGCTCTCATACTGCTGGGGCGGTACGAATTGGTAATATTGCACGACAACTATCTGAATTTGAGCCTGCTGTTGTTCGCTTTGAATTGATGGGATCATTTGCTGAAACCTATCTAGGACATGGGACGGATTTAGCTTTGTTAGCTGGCGTTATGGGTTACACTACTTTTAGTGATGAAGTTGCTGATGCTAAAAAAATTGCTGAAGAACGCCAACTCCGCTATAGTTTCGATACTGTACCTGTGGGTAATTTCCACCCAAACAGCGTGCGCGTTATTCTAATTTCCGAAGATAATAAAGAACTCACACTCGTTGCTAGTTCTCTTGGTGGCGGTAAAGCTGAAGTACAAGAAATTGAAAAATTACCTTTAAAATTCACTGGTGAACAACCTACATTGGTCTTCTATCATGATGACTCAATTGGTTTCATTGCTGATATAACATTAGCGTTAACAAAACGTGGGTATAACATTGCGCGTTTTGCCAATGAAAGATGGAATAAAGGCGGAAAAGCCATTTCTATCTGTGTTGTTGATTCTGTTGTTTCTCAAAGTTTATTGGAAGAATTTAATGAAGAAGTACCAGCAATTACAAGAAGTTGTTTCATCCAAACCGTTTAACTTAATCCAACTGTAACAATCCTTTACACACTCTTAACATCATTGCCTTACGAATGCAATGTGGATGTACTATAATAAATGTATAAGTTCATAACACACTAACTTATATACTTTTCATTTAAAAATATTCCTCCCCCAAATAGGAATAAAATATGAAATTTACTCCTCAATTCTAATGATTGAGGAG
Organism: Brochothrix thermosphacta DSM 20171 = FSL F6-1036; assembly: GCF_036884295.1. Lineage (NCBI taxonomy): Bacteria > Bacillati > Bacillota > Bacilli > Caryophanales > Listeriaceae > Brochothrix > Brochothrix thermosphacta. Next base: position 1,139,428 of record NZ_CP145608.1, on the reverse strand, counting down.
TTTTATTTTATATACGATAATACTTTAACAGTTTGTTAATAATTTAGTAACTGTTTTGTAAATTCCAGAGACTATACTTAATTTATAAGTTAACTACCACTTAACTTTTTCATTTTTCTCTAATTCCTCCCCCAATAGGAATAGTAGATTAAACCCACCGTCAATTTTGATGGTGGGTTTCTTATTGATAAAAACAGCCTACACTTTTTAATAGTTTATCCGTAGAAAAAAGGCAGTTAGACTTGCTTAACTATTATTCACAATTTGTTAATAATTTGGCAATTGTTTCGCAAAATCTACAGACTATACTATATTTATAGGTTATCTACCACATAACTTATATACACTTCATTTTTTTCATTTATTCCTCCCCCAATAGGAATATTGAATAATAAAAGAGCAACACCTTCCCCAATAGGTGTTGCTCTTTTTTATATCTTTATTATTCTTCCACAAACCGCTTCTACTTCTGCATCGTGCGTCACAATAATGACGGTACAACCTGTTTGGTTCAATTTTTTCAACAGTTGTAATACGCGTTCTCTATTTTTCTGAGTGTAGGAAACTTTCCTTTGTTTTTTACAACAGGTAATTCTTATTAGAAAAACATAAGTCTATTTAACCGCTATAAATCTTTATACAAACAAAAAAAACACCCTGACAATGTTGTCAGAGTGCTACTTGTTCTTTGAAAATCACAATTCACTTGGTGCTGATTGAACGGTTTTCGCTTTTAGTTTGCTACAATGTTAACTAATTTATTTGGTACAACAATTACTTTACGGATTGTTTTACCAGCGATGTTTTCTTGGATAGCTTCATCTGCCATCGCCATTGCTTCAAGTTCATCTTTCGCTAAGCCATTTTTTATTTCAACGCGGCTTTTCACTTTTCCGTTGACTTGGAAAATAACTTCAACTATATCTTCGTGCAACATCGCTTCATCATGTACTGGCCAAGCTACATAACTAATGTCTTCTTCATGTCCTAGTTTTTGCCATAGTTCTTCACTCATATGCGGAGCGATTGGCGCTAACAATTGTAAGAAGCCTTCAATGTGACCTTTATATACTGTATCTGCTTTATATGCTTCATTAATGAATACCATCAATTGTGAAATTGCTGTATTGAAATGCAACACTTCATAATCAGCTGTTACTTTCTTCACTGTTTGATGATAAACGCGGTCAAGACTGCCGTCATTCGTTGCTACGATTTTATCTTGTACTTTTTCAGCACGTTCGTCAATTAACAAACGCCAAACGCGGTCTAAGAACTTACGTGCCCCATCAAGTCCATTGACACTCCATGCAATACTTGCATCTAATGGCCCCATGAACATTTCGTAAACACGCAATGCATCTGCACCATATTGCTCAACTACATCATCAGGATTAACAACGTTTCCACGAGATTTACTCATTTTTTCATTGTTTTCCCCTAAAATCATACCTTGATTATACAATTTTTGGAAAGGTTCTGGTGTGGGTACAACTCCGATATCATAAAGGAATTTATGCCAGAAACGTGCATAAAGCAAGTGTAATACCGCATGTTCTGCCCCGCCTAAGTACATATCTACTGGCAACCATTCTTTCAGTTTTTCAGGGTCAGCTAACATCTCTTTGTTATCTGGATCAATATAACGTAAGAAGTACCAGCTTGATCCTGCCCACTGTGGCATTGTATTTGTTTCGCGACGTCCTTTCAAACCTGTTTCAGGGTCAACAACATTCAACCATTCTGTGGCATTTGCCAATGGTGATTCTCCTGTACCTGATGGTTTTATATGTTCCATGTATGGCAAGTTAACTGGTAATTCTTCTTCTGGAACAGTTGTCATTGTACCATCTTCCCAGTTAATAATTGGAATTGGCTCGCCCCAATAACGTTGACGAGAGAATACCCAATCACGAAGGCGATAAGAAACTTTTGTTTCTCCGTGTTTATTTTCTTCTAACCATTGAATTGCTTTTTCAATCGCATCTGCCTTGTTCAAACCATCTAAAAATTCAGAGTTGATGTGTGTCCCTTCGCCTGTAAAAGCTTCAGTTGCAACATCGCCACCTTCAAGCACTGGAATAATTGGCAGATCAAACGTTTGTGCAAACTCATAATCACGTTCATCGTGTGCAGGAACAGCCATAATAGCGCCTGTACCATATGTTGATAATACATAATCCGCAATCCAAATCGGTACTGCTTTACCATTAACTGGGTTAATTGCATAAGCACCTGTAAAAGCACCTGTTTTTTCTTTTGCTAAGTCAGTACGCTCAAGGTCACTCTTCAATGCTACTTCTTTTTGATAAGCTTCCACGGCCGATTTATTCTCAGCTGTTGTAATTTTTTCTACCAACGCATGTTCTGGTGAAAGCACACAATATGTTGCGCCAAATAATGTATCTGGACGCGTTGTAAATACAGCAAACGAAGCATCATGGTCTTTAACGGCAAAATTAACTTCTGCTCCATAAGAACGACCAATCCAATGACGTTGCATTTCTTTAATGCTTTCCGGCCAATCAACCAAGTCCAAATCATCCACTAAACGATCCGCATAAGCTGTGATTTTAAGCATCCATTGGCGCATAGGGCGTCTTACAACCGGATGTCCACCTCGTTCACTCAAGCCATTGATGACTTCTTCATTCGCCAATACAGCACGTAATTCTGGGCACCAGTTGACTGCGACCTCATCAACGTATGCCAAACCTTTATTATAAAGTTGGATAAAAATCCATTGTGTCCATTTATAGTAATCTGGATCTGTCGTATTAACTTCACGGTCCCAATCATAAGAAAAACCTAATGAGTTAATTTGACGACGAAATGTTTCAATATTTTCAGCTGTAAATTCCTTGACATCATTTCCTGTGTCGATTGCGTATTGCTCAGCTGGTAATCCAAAAGCATCCCAGCCCATTGGATGAAGCACTTTAAAACCTTGTGCACGTTTCATTCGCGCTAAAATATCAGTTGCTGTATAACCTTCAGGGTGTCCAACATGCAAACCAACGCCTGAGGGATAAGGGAACATATCTAATGCGTAAAAATTACCTGCTGTTCCGCCTTTTTCAGTTTTAAAGGTACTTTGTTCTTTCCAGTATGATTGCCATTTTGGTTCAATCAAACGATGATTAAATGTCATATTATTATCCCCTTTTTCATATTATTAACGATGATAGTTACCGTTTTTGGACATAAAAAAACGCCCCAAAAAGCCATCAATCGACTTTTCGGGACGAGAATTTGCTTCCCGCGGTACCACCCGGCATTAACACACCAAAATATAGTGTATCCACTTCAATTTCTTAACGCGAAATGCACGTCTCCAACTACTCTTTTCACTGGAGCACTTAAGGATGAGTTCACAATTCGTGTTGATTAGCTCGCACCACCCGCTAACTCTCTCAACAACACAGCCTTGCTACTAGTTCCTATCATCGTTTTTATTCTATACTCCTTATTGTAGTCAATAACTGCCTATTAAGCAAGTGTCAGATTGAATAAAACTACTTACATATGCGGTTAATTCTCACTTAGGTGTATGTTCCAAAAGTGCATAATAAAAATTAAACTGTTCTTTTATGCATTAGAACTACTTATTAAGGATTTTATAGATGCCTTAATAACGTGCACCAAACAAAAACGAACTTACTCCATTAGTGAATTCGCTTTTGTTGTTTTTTGTATAAAGCGAAAGAGAACGCATTAATCGTTCTCTCTTTGTTTATAGCTAGGAATGCTTCTTTCTGATTTTATTAACAATTAAAGTAAGCACTATATAAATAATTGTAACTACACTATATTTTCCCAGAAAAAAGAAAATCCTTTGAGGGTTTTCTGTTGGTACTGTAAAACATATATCACCAATCGCTGTGACGACGAATATTATCATAGCTACTATAAATAACTCTTTCATCAATTTAACCTCAACCTTTCTCTGATAAATATCTATCGATCAGGCTAACGCCTAATTTTATTAATAATTGCTGTAAGAGCTGAATAAATAACGATTGTGATAACAAACTCTCCCACAAAAAAGAATACTCGTTGGGGATTCTCTGTTGGAATTGTGAAGAATGTTTCACCAGTAATCATAACGGTGAAAATGATAATGCCTCCTAGAAAAAAATTTCCCATAAATTAGGACCATACCTTTCTATTAAATATCTATATAGCCATTATTTTTTTCTTGTCTCGCTTGTCTATTTGTTTGGCAATCATGCCACCAACACCTGAAAAATTAAGTGTAAATGTAACAGCGCCTACAACCGCCCAAGCAAGTTTAGGTGCTCCCCATGCAGTCAATCTACTTTTCACAGTACGACTAAAGACTCTGGCAGCTTCTTTCTTGCCTTTAATGCGGATATAATCAGCAAATGCTCCAACACCAACACTAACAGCCATACCAATAGCAACATTAAGTATTGTACCTGCCCATCTAGTACTCATCAAACGAAATGCTTGAACTTTTTTATCACCAGTGATGAAACTAGCTGTTTTATCTAATACCGAAAGGCGAGTTTCTTCTAAATCCTTTAAATCTTCATCGATTTTGGCTTGCGAAGTTTGGATATTCTCATATGTTTCATAGTTTTTATCAAAAAAAGCCTTCTAAGTTATCTTTATATACATCCTCAATTTCTGTGTCATCTACTCCCATTATCTGAAATTGTTCATTAAAAAGTATAGATAAAAAGAGAGCACATTAATCGTTCTCTCTTTCTTTACATTGTAGCTAGGAATTCTTATTCTTTATTTTATCAATAAAGAATGTAAGGGATGAATAAATAAGTACAAATACTATAAACTCGCCTACAAAAAAGAATACTCGTTGAGGATTCTCTGTTGGAATTGTGAAAAATATTTCACCAGAGATCGTGACGGCAAAAGCTATAAAAGCGGCTAATAATAAACCTTTCATCAATTTAAACCCATCCTTTTTTAGTTAAATATCTATATAGCCATTATTTTTTTCTTGTCTCGCTCGTCTATTTGTTTGGCAATCATGCCACCAACATCTGAAAAATCAAGTGCAAATATTACAGCACCTGAAACTGCCCAAGCTAATTTAGGTGCTCTCCATGCAGTCAATCTACTTTTCACAGTACGACTAAAGACTCTGGCAGCTTCTTTCTTGCCTTTAATGCGGATATAATCAGCAAATGCTCCAACACCAACACCTATTGCAAGGCCAATAGCAGTGTTAAGTACAGCACCTGTAAATTTAGTACTCATCAAACGCAACGCTTGAACTTTTTTATCACCAGTGATGAAATTGGCTTTTTTATCTCACAGCGAAAGGTGAGTTTCTTCTATATCCTTTAAATCTTCATCGATTTTAGCTTGTGACGCTTGGAGATTCTCGTATGTTTCAGAGTTTTCATCAAAAAATCCTTCTAAGTTATCTTTATATACATCCTCAATTTCTGTATTATCTACACCCATTATCTGAAATTGTTCATTAAAAAGTATAGATAAAAAGAGAGCGCATTAATCGTTCTCTCTTTCTTTACATTGTAGCTAAGAATTCTTTTTCTTTATTTTATCAATAATTGCTGTAAGAGAAAAGTAAATAATAAGCATCACTATGCCCTCTCCAACAAAAAAGATGATTCTTTGAGGATTCTCTGTTGGGATTGTGAAGAATATTTCACCTGACATAGTGACTGAACCCATTGTAATAGCTCCTAACCATATATCTTTCATCAATTTAAACCCATCCTTTTTTAGTTAAATATCTATATAGCCATTTTTTCTTGTCTCGCTTGTCTATTTGTTTGGCAATCATCCCAACAACATTTGATAAAGTGTGCGTCCCAATAACGCTAGTAGTTTATTTTTTTCAAAATTTTTCACCTTAAATCTATCCGCAATAATCATGTGTTGCACTTAATATTTACATCTGTTCTTTTTCTCAATTCCTAGATGTCAGAATAAAGTGCAACAAAGTAGGCTGTATTATTGTTTGAACAAAAAAAAACTACATTATAACTAGTATTTTTTTCTTGATATTATTAATAAGAGCTGTAATAACTAAGTGAAGTATGACTATTACAACAAACACTCCAATAAAAAAGAATACTCGTTGGGGATTCTCTGTTGGAATCGTGAAGAATGTTTCAGCACTAATAATGACAGTAAAAGTTATAAGACCTGATAGCCACAAACCTTTCATCAATTTACCCCCGACCTTTCTGTAATAAATATCTATAAGATCAGGCTAACGTCTGATCTTATAAATAATTGAAGTAAGCGTTAAATAAATAATTGCAATTACAATAAACTCTCCCACAAAAAATAATATTCGTTGGGGATTTTGCGTTGGAATTGTGATGAACATTTCGCCAGAAATTGTGACGGTGATATATATAAGAGCTACTAACCAAAACTTTTTCATCAATTCGTCTCTTAACTTTATAGACTAAATATCAATATAACCATTATTTTTTTTCTTGTCACGCTTGTCTATTTGTTTGGCAATCATGCCACCAACATCTGAATAAGTAAGTGCAACTGTAACAGATACTCCAACTGCCCAAGCCAGTTTAGGTGCTCCCCAAGCAATCAGTCGGCTTTTAACAGTACGACTAAAGACTCTGGCAGCTTCTTTCTTGCCTTTACTACGGATATAACCAGCAATTGCTCCAACACCAACACCTATTGCAAGGCCGATAGCAACATCAAGCATTGTACCTGCCCATCTAGTACTCATCAAACGAAATGCTTGAACTTTTTTATCACCAGTGATGAAACTAGCTGTTTTATCTAATACCGAAAGGCGAGTTTCTTCTAAATCCTTTAAATCTTCATCGATTTTGGCTTGCGAAGTTTGGATATTCTCATATGTTTCATAGTTTTTATCAAAAAAAGCCTTCTAAGTTATCTTTATACACATCCTCAATTTCTGTGTCATCTACTCCCATTATCTGAAATTGTTCATTAAAAAGTATAGATAAAAAGAGAGCGCATTAATCGTTCTCTCTTTCTTTACATTGTAGCTAAGAATTCTTTTTCTTTATTTTATCAATAATTGCTGTAAGAGCTGAATAAATAACGATTGTGATAACAAACTCTCCCACAAAAAAGAATACTCGTTGGGGATTCTCTGTTGGAATTGTGAAGAATGTTTCACCAGTAATCGTGACGGCAAAAGCTATAAAAGCGGCTAATAATAAACCTTTCATCAATTTAAACCCATCCTTTTTCAGTTAAATATCTATATAGCCATTATTTTTTTTCTTGTCTCGCTTATCTATTTGTTTGGCGATCACGCCACCAATATCTGAAAAATTAAGTGCAAATGTAACAGCTACTCCAACTGACCAAGCCAGTTTAGGTGCTCCCCATGCAGTCAATCTACTTTTGACAGTACGACTAAAGACTCTGGCAGCCTCTTTTTTACCTTTACTGCGAATATATCTAGCAATTGCTCCAACACCACCACCTATTGCAAGGCCGATAGCAGTGTTAATAACAGCACCTGCAAACTTATTGCTCATCAAACGAAACGCTTGAACTTTTTTATCACCAGTGATGAAACTAGCTGTTTTATCTAACATAGAAAGGTGAGTTTCTTCTAAATCCTTTATATCTTCATCAATTTTAGCTTGTGACGCTTGGAGACTCTCGTATGTTTCAGAGTTTTCATCAAAAAAGCCCTCTAAGTTATCTTTATATACTTCTTCAAGTTCTGTGTCATCTACTCCCATAATCTGAAGTTGCTCATTCACAATTGAATCGAATAGTTCTTTTTCTTCTGTAGTCATTTCGTTGATAGAGGGGATTTCTGCTACGGCATCCTCTAAATCAAAATCATTTTCCAAGGCCTCCTCGTTAATTTCTAAATCTGAATTTCCGACCAATTCAGATGCGATTTTTTCTGACTCTTCATCAGAAAGCAAAATGGAATTGACAGAATTGACACTTTCGTCTGCCTCAACCACATTTGATAAAGCGGGTACCCCAACAGATAAAAATAGTGACAATGATAGTGCGCCAATAATGCTAGTAGTTAATTTTTTCATGATTCCCTCCTATTAGATAATTTAATAGTTTAATAATACTATCTGAAAACTGCCTTTTCCAAATAAATTTTAATATATAAATCATGTGTAAACTCAAAAAAAAATTAAATAGCTTGCAACTTTTTTAGAGCTACCTCAGTAACTTTATTTAAGTGTATTGTAAAATAGGTTTTTCTCTGTTTTACTGGTTAATTTGATTTACAATCCAATAAGCTTCATACTTTCTCTCTTTAGATGTCAGAATAAAGCGCAACAAAGTAGTCGATATTCTTGTTTTAACAGGAAAATAACCACATTATAATTAAATTCTTTACATCTCAGCTAGGAATGCGCTTCTTTCTGATTTTATTAACAATTGCTGTAAGAGCTGAATAAATAACGATTGTGATAACAAACTCCCCAATAAAAATAATAGCCGCTGAGGATTGTCTGATGGAAGTGTGAAGAATGTTTCACCAGTAATCGTGACAAATAATGCTATCAGACATACTAAGCTTACATCTTTCATCAAGGTAACCACCCTCTTTCTATATTAAATACCTCTACATCCATTATTTTTTTCTTGTCTCACTTGTCTGTTTGTTTGGCAATCATCCCAACAACATTTGATAAAGTGGGCGCCCCAATAACGCTAGTAGTTTATTTTTTTCAAAATTTTCCACCTTAAATCTATCCGCAATAATCATGTGTTGCACTTAATATTTACATCTGTTCTTTTTCTCAATTTACCTATCTTTCATTTATGGTAAACTATTTAAGAGACTTTGATTACATATATATGGAGGAATTTACTTGATTCTTAAAAACGCACTAAATTTTTCACATGCTTTATTGCAACAAAAAGTTCAACCTGGCAACGCCGTCATTGATGCGACAATTGGTAATGGTCATGATACCCTTTTTCTCGCAAATCTTGTTGGTCGTAAAGGCCATATAATCGGCTGTGATATTCAAGCGGACGCTGTGAACCATACGAAACAACGTTTGATTGATGCTAATATCACTCTAGCCTCACTTACACTCACTGATAAAGGGCACCATCATATCACTGATCTTGTGCCTTCTGCATTACATCACAAACTAACGGCTGCTATTTTCAACCTTGGATACCTGCCAGGTGGTGATAAGGAAATTACAACAACGAGCGAGACAACACTTGCTGCTATAGAACAGCTTTTAAAAATAATGCCTACTGGTGGTTTAATCGTGTTAACCGTTTACGATGGTCATAATGAGGGTAAAGTCGAAAGACGGGACTTGTATGCGTTTACAAATCAATTACCTCAGGATAAATACGCTGTTTTAAACTATCAATTTACCAATCAAAAAAACAACCCACCAATGGTGATCGCGATAGAAATAAAATAGTTTATTGCTTACCTGTTGCTAAATTTCTACTTTGTCCTTGTCTACTTTGTGTCACTTTATTTCACATCGGATAAGTTATTTCGCTTTAATGTGTATATGTGTCTATATTCCGACATACGCTTGTAACCCCTTTCCTATATGTGGAATAAGTATTAAACTGTACTAGTACAGAAAATTAACTTAAGGGAGAGATATTGATGAAAATGAAAGCAGCGATCGTTAATAAAGACCACTCAGTTGATGTAAAAGAAATGGAAATCCGTGCAATCCAAGCAGGAGAAGCACTTGTAGAAGTAAGCCACTGTGGTGTTTGTCATACTGACTTACATGTAAAAGATGGTGACTTTGGTGAAGTACCAGGACGTGTACTAGGACACGAAGGTATCGGAACTGTAATTGAAGTAGCAGATGGCGTAACAAGCTTAAAAATCGGCGACCGTGTTAGTATCGCTTGGTTCTTTGAAGGCTGTGGCGTATGTGACTACTGTGTAAGTGGTAAAGAGACATATTGTCGTAGCGTTAAAAATGCTGGTTATAGCGTGGATGGTGCTATGGCTGAAAAATGTATCGTTACAGCTGATTACGCTGTAAAAGTACCAGAAGGCTTAGATTCTGCTGCTGCAAGTAGTATTACGTGTGCTGGTGTTACAACATACAAAGCTGTTAAAGTTTCTGATGTTAAACCAGGACAATGGCTTGCAATTTACGGTGTTGGTGGCTTAGGTAACTTAGCTTTACAATATGCTAAAGAAGTATTTAACGCTAAAGTTGTTGCTATCGATATCAGTGATGAAAAATTAGCATTAGCTACTGAACTTGGCGCTGATATGGTTATCAACGTTAAAAATGAAGATCCTGAAAAAGTAATCCAAGAAAAATTAGGCGGCGCTCATGCAGCAGTTATTACAGCTGTTTCTAAAGGTGCTTTCAATCAAGCAGTTAACTCAGTAAGAGCTGCTGGTAGAGTTGTAGCAGTTGGTTTACCTTCTGATTCAATGGATCTAAACATTCCAAAACTTGTATTAGATGGTATTGAAGTTGTGGGCTCACTTGTAGGTACTCGTGAAGATTTACGTGAAGCTTTCCAATTTGCTGCTGAAGGTAAAGTTGTACCAATCGTACACAACCGTCCAATTGAAGATGTTAATGATATTATGCAAGAGATGATTGATGGTACAATCAATGGCCGTATGGTTATTGACATGTCACTTTAATTATAAAATAGCTTAATCCAGCCCCCCTGGGTTAAACATAAAAAAAGAGCCTTATGGGCTCTTTTTTGTTTTTGTTATTCTTTAAATTAATTTGTCCAGCTCTTTTTTAGAGTATAATTTTGTATCGGTTATAGTGTAACCAATAAAGTCCTCAAACAACGGATCTGCGAAATGAATGGTTACACCTTTTTCAGCAAAATCAAATGTAGCTTCAGGTTTATCAAAGCCCCAATAATAACCGTTATCTGTCGCTTCATATCGCTTCATTTCTGGCATTTGTTTCAATTTACGATAGACAAGGTCAAAAACCTCAATACCGACGATACGACCGTTCTCAGCATAATCAAATACAATTGATTCTGTGGCATCCGATTCTTCTGTTGTTACTACTGGAATCGGTACTTGATTCGATAATAAATAGAGATACCCCGCTTCTGCAACTTCGTCCATTAATAAAATTCTTGTTTCCATTTAGAAACCCCCTAATATTTTAACTCGCATCACTAAAACCTAAAAATAGAAAAAGAAGCATGTTGACATTGAGGCCAAAATGCTTCTTTCTCATTTATGGTTTATCGACCGCATAAAATTTTTTATTATTTACTTTCAGGTTTAAAATTGATTTCTGCACCCTCTGTTTGAAAATCATATTTCTTTTCAACAAATACTTGATGCCAAATCATAAAGATGAGTACTGTCCAGATTTTACGGCTGTTGTCGCGTTTATCTGCACAATGATCTTCCATCATTTGTAAGACATACTGCTTATTGATTAAATGTTCTGTAGGGCTTTCTTTAATAATTGCAGTTGCCCATTCTTTCATTTCATCTTTTAACCACAAACGAATCGGAACAGGAAAACCAAGTTTTTTACGATTTAAAACATGCTCAGGAATAAATGACTCTGATGCTTTTCGTAAAATTGATTTCGTAGTACCGTTGGCAATAGTCATTGATGAAGGAATACGCTTCGCAACATCATACACATTCACATCCAAGAACGGCACGCGTACTTCTAATGAATTGGCCATCGACATACGATCATTGTTTAGCAATAAATCGCCACGTAACCAAGTATGCATATCAACATATTGCATACGTTGGATTGGGTCTAAATGTTCTGATGCTTTGTAAAGCGGCGCTGTGATAGTTGTATAAGGTGCATCCTCACGGTATTTTGGCAATAATATTTTTTTCTCTTTTTCATTAAAGATAAAGGCGTTTCCAACAAAACGTTCTTCTAATGGTGTTGTTCCACGCATCAAGAAACTTTTACCTTTCATACCTTCTGGCATGATATTAGAAACAGCACGCAGTAACTTATGACCGACTTTTGGAATTTTATCAAACATCGCTAATGAATTCGGTTCATTATAAATAGTGTAACCGGCAAACAATTCATCTGCCCCTTCACCTGATAACGCAACTTTTACCTTACGACGCGCTTCACGTGACACGAAGTAAAGCGGGATTGCTGCTGGATCAGCTAACGGCTCGTCAAAATACCACACAATTTTTGGAAGTTCTTCCATAAATTCTTCTGGAGTAATGACATAACTTGTATTATTAACACCTAATTTTTCAGCTGTTTCTTGTGCAACATCAATCTCACTGTAGCCTTCACGTGAAAATCCAACTGAAAAAGTTTCGATGTTTTTGTTAAACTCTTTCGCAAGAGCTACAACAATTGTCGAATCAATTCCACCTGATAAAAACGAACCAACAGGTACATCACTACGCATATGCATTTTAACAGAATCCATTAAAGCTTCACGTAGTTCTTTCACGTATTCAGTTTCCGCTTTTTGTACAGGTTCAAAAGTTGGTTTCCAATAAGCTGTTATTTCTACTGGTTGTCCAATTTTTTTCACCATGTAATGCCCTGGCTCTAATGAATGAATTTCTTTAATAATTGAAGCCGGTTCTGGCACAAATTGATACGTCATATAATGTTGTAGACTTTCATCGTCAATTGCTTGTTTGTTCATTGCTAACAATAAACTTTTCTTCTCAGAACCCACATATAATTTATCATCAACCTCAACATAATTAACGGGTTTAATTCCGATTTGATCACGGGCAATAAAAGCTGTTTTTTCTTCGCGATCCCAAATTACGAAACCAAACATTCCGCGCAAACGTTTAACGGATTCTTCCTTATACTCTGAATACATCGCAATAATAACTTCTGTATCACTCTCAGTTTTAAAAGTATGTCCTTTTGCGATTAATTCTTCGCGCAAAGCAACATGATTATATACTTCACCATTAAAAATAATCCAATAACGGCCATCATCATAAGCTAAAGGTTGATGCCCATTTTCAACATCAACAATACTTAGGCGACGAAATCCCATTGAAATATGATCTTCATAAAAATAGCCTTCATCATCTGGGCCACGGTGTTCAATAAATTTATTCATTTTTTCAAAAACAGCTTTATCATCTGCTGATATCGCTACTGGTTTATTATTTATACATCCTATAAATCCACACATATTATATTCTCTCCTATACGTAAACTACCATTTAATTTTTTATTCATTTTACCTGAAACAACTATCCTTATAATATCATACAATGTTTGTTAAACACTAGAATTTCCTTGTATTCGACCAATCTATTTCATTATCACCCATCGAAATTAAATTCTCATTAGATTTTGAAAAGGGTTTGCTTCAAAAAAAGCCACGATACGATGATAAAGGACTGGGATGAGGCGCTTCTATAATAAAATGACGCGACTGATCGATTCTTTGACTTTTTGTTTGTGCCGGTTTACCCCATAGAATAAAAACAATTGGCTTTTCACGCTGATTAAGTTCATCAATTAAACAATCTGTAAATGTTTCCCACCCTTGCTTTTTATGAGAATGAGCTTGGTGGGCTTGTACAGTAAGTACCGCATTTAATAACAATACACCTTGTTTTGCCCACGATTGCAAACTTCCATCTGTTGGTGTTGTAACCTTCAAATCATCTGCTAGTTCTTTATAAATGTTTCGTAAAGATGGTGGTAATGGCCTTCCACTTTTCACTGAAAAACTCAGCCCTTCTGCCTGACCCGGTCCATGATAAGGGTCTTGTCCTAAAATGACCACACGCACGTCTTCATAGTTGGTTAGTGCTAAGGCGTTAAAAACCTCTTCTTTTGGTGGATAAATTGTTTTTGAAGCATATTCTTTTTCTAAAAAACGGGTGAGTTGTTTAAAATAATCTTTCGTCATTTCTTGCTCTAAAACGGTCTGCCAATAACCTGACAACTGCTGTTGCTCAAACATTTAACGTCAGCTTCCTTTCGCTTTAAACATCAAAAATCTCTGACCACAACAACACTAAATCATGTGCGTGACAGAGATTTTAAATTTTATTTCAGTGCATCTTTCAACGCTGTAATACGATCTGTTTTCTCCCATGGTAAATCAAGATCTAAACGACCAAAGTGTCCGTAAGCTGCCGTTTGGCGGTAGATTGGACGACGAAGATCAAGCATTTTAATAATACCTGCTGGTCGTAAATCAAATGTTGCATTCACGGCATCGATTAACTCATCTTCAGAGTATGAACTTGTTCCGAAAGCATTAACTGAAATTGATACAGGTTTTGCGACACCAATTGCATAGGCAATTTGTACTTCTACCTTATCAGCCAAACCAGCTGCTACGATGTTTTTAGCAACGTAACGTGCAGCATAAGCACCTGAACGGTCAACTTTTGTAGCATCTTTCCCAGAAAAAGCACCACCACCGTGACGAGCATAACCACCGTAAGTGTCGACAATAATTTTACGTCCTGTTAAACCACAATCACCTTGTGGTCCACCGATAACGAATCGACCAGTCGGGTTGATGAAATATTTTGTTTCATCGTCAAGTAATGCTGCAGGAATCACTTCGTCAATAACGAGTTTACGCATGTCTTCATGGATGGTTGATTGCTCTACATCAGGATGATGTTGAGTTGAAATAACAATGGTATCTACACGTGCAGGTGTACCATCTTCGTTATATTCAACCGTTACTTGTGTTTTTGAGTCTGGTCGTAAATAATCAACAATGTTTTCTTTACGCAATTTTGCAACGCGGCGTGCTAATGCATGTGCTAATGAAATCGGCAACGGCATCAATTCTTCTGTTTCGTTAGTTGCAAACCCAAACATCAAACCTTGATCGCCTGCTCCAATTGCATCAATATCTTCTTCAACAATTTCGCCATCACGACTCTCTAACGCAACATCTACACCTTGTGCAATATCACTCGATTGTTCATCGATTGCTGTCAATACAGAACACGTTGACGCATCAAAGCCGTACTTCGCTCTTGTGTAACCAATCTCACGGATTGTTTGACGAACGACTGCAGGAATATCAACGTAAGTGCTCGTTGAAATTTCACCTGCGACTAAAACGATTCCTGTTGTTACTGTTGTTTCGCAGGCAACACGTGCCATTGGGTCTTTCTCTAACATCGCATCCAAAATTGCATCTGAAATTTGATCTGCCATTTTGTCTGGATGTCCTTCACTTACAGATTCTGATGTGAAAAGACGACGGTTTTTTGTCATGTTAAATCCTCCATTTTTTATCATGCATCGATTTAGAAACGCTATAACCTCTTATGCAATCGTAAAAAAGTGGCAATAAACTGCATTAAAAAACCTTTTCTCACTAAAAAGAGAAAAGGTCCTAATAGCATACTTATAGCTATACCTTTTTTCTCTTATCGCTCAAGATACCTTTGTATCTTGCCACAGGTTAGCACCTTACACCTTAGTGTAGGCTGCTGGGTTTCATAGGGCCAGTCCCTCAACCACTCTTGATAAGATTCATAATTGTTTCATCATGATATATTTTGATTATCTCAAACAAACCTTGTCTTGTCAATGAAATTAGACTAATGTTTGATGATTTCCTTCGCTTTATTCCAAAGTAATTCCATTCCGGCATCTTTCATATAAAAACTCAATGAAGAGGTCTCCAATTGAAGGTATTCTGCTTCTGTTAATAAGTGCACACCGCTCGTTTCATAGTCTTCAGGCAGTGGTGCTTCTTCGTATGTTGCCATCTCTATTAAAAAAGCGCGTTTAATCACTCGACCACGTTTTTTATCTTGAAACTCGTAATCAGCTAAAAAGGTCCATTTATCTTCACTTTTCAGATGCACACCTGTCTCTTCCCATAATTCACGGACAACAGCTTGCTCGACAGTTTCATCAGGATCTATTTTTCCTCCGGGAAACTCAATTCCACGAACGATATTTTCAGTCATAAGCCAATGACCTGTTTTAATGTAAGGTATCACTAAAATATCTTTCACATCAGTGCCTAATTGGTTTTTTTCGAAAGTCATTTGTACTTTTCCACCTGTTAAATCAGTATATTCTATCATAGTTCATTCCCCTTTTTCTTCAATCAGCAATCATATCTAGCGTCTTACACCGTATTTTAGTATACAATGGAGCTAGATGAATTAATTGAAAGGTTGATTGTTTTGAAACAGATATTATTGTTCCTTATTAAGTGTTATCGCAAGTTAATATCACCCTTGTTCCCACCTAGCTGTCGTTTTTATCCGACTTGTTCAACTTATGGATTAGAATCCATTGAAAAATTCGGTGCCTTTAAGGGTAGTTATCTTGCCATAAAACGAATACTTAAGTGCCATCCTTTTCATCCTGGCGGAGTTGACATGGTGCCAGATGAATTTTCACTCCGTACGAAAAAAGCACATGATCATCATTCGTGTGATCACACACATAAATAATTTCTACCACTGTTCATTATAACAAAGTTTTTTAAATGTGCTAATATTTGATTCTTTTTTGTAAGAATAAAGCCTTTTTATAGCTTTACTTAGGTGTTATGGTAGTATCTCTCGTAAAGAAATAGGCGTAAGTGAAAATTTAATCCTATCATACAAAAAAAAGAGAGTGCAGGATTAATCTGCACTCTTTTTTATTTTTTTCTAATTGTTATATAGCTATCTGATAAGAATGTTGGATTGTATATTAACAGATTGATAGTAGAATAACGGCACTGAATGATTTAAACAGCTATTATTAATAGTTACCGGTTAAACACTATAAATGAACTGTTTTTGTCGCCAATTTTGCCATGTATGAGTCATGAGTAACTAATACAATTGTGCAACCTTTTGTATGCAAGTCTTTTAAGAGCTTAAATACAAGTTCACGATTTGCTTCATCCAAGTTACCTGTCGGCTCATCTGCAAATAACCAACGCGTTTTTTTAGCAATCACCCGAGCCAAAGCAACACGTTGCTGTTGTCCACCACTTAACTCATAAATGTGTTGTTTCTCATAATTTTTCAATCCCACTTTTGCTAAAGCACTTGAAATAATTTGTGAGTGTTGTTGTTTACCCTTTTTTGCAAGTGCGATACTGATATTAGCAGCAACTGTTTCTTCTTCAATTAAGCCATAATTTTGAAATAAATAAGCATATGAATCACGTTTCAACTGTCGCGTTGCTCGACGAGACAAATTCATTTCCCCATTATGTTTGAGTATTCCGCTACTCGGTGCTTCCAACAACGATAAAATATTCAACAAGGTTGTTTTTCCTGAACCGCTTCTTCCTGTTATGACTACAAAGTCGCCTTCTTCTATTATTAACGATAACGGTTGTAATACAACCTTGTTACCGAATTTTTTTGTTAATTTTTGCGTTTCAATCACATTAACTCCCCCTCTTTAAACTTTTAGCTAATTGACGTTTTTCAAACAAACGATGGAAGCCATAGACTAAAGCAAATTCAAGCATAACGTAGCATAAAAAACTACATATTATGACCATTTTAGTTGTTAACAACAAGACAGCAAACAATAAACCATTTAAGATAATAAGCAACCTTAAAAACGGGTAGTGCATCTTCCAATAATTGTAGCCGTGACAATACGTAATGACAATTCTGCGCTGGTATCTCCTAAAATAAAGTGCCGTTAGCGTATACGTTAATAGTAGTGAACTGCCGATAAGCAGCCCTAAAAAGAGCGCTAATTTCGCTTTATTTTCATTCAAAAGTTGAATTATAAAGCCTTTACGATTATAAACCGAAGCGACACTACGAACCAATCCTTCTGTTTTAGATTTTTGAATCGCTGGAAAAATGGTGGCATAGGGGTCACCTTTTGCTTCAAAATAGACGTTGCCAGAAAAATACCAACTGTAATCTAACGGAGTTATATTACCTGTTTCAATTGTGGCAAAGGCATTCGGAAGCAATAGTGGGATACCATTACCATACGAAAAATAGTCGTTGTCATCGTCAATGTAAATTAAATTCACACTTAAATCAGCCGCTTTCTCAGTCGTTCGTGGTAAATCTAAAAAATCATTGTAATAATCCATCACATCAATTCGACTCGACACAAAATCTTCTAAAAAAATCTTTTTGATTTCTGCTTCGCGCACTTTAAACTTTTGTGGTACAAGTACGTTTCGCACTCGTTTATCCCAATTGACTGCTGCAACAATATCTTCATACTGAATACTCCCTTTAAGCGGATGTCGTTTCAAATAGTTAAGATCAAGTATCACTTTACGTTCATCTGGATTAATAAGACTGACATCTTTTTCTGCTAAAAAGGCTTTTTCATCAACACCATCGTCAAGTTTAAAATCATTGGACGCCATTAAATAGCCACCTAGTGGTTGCATTGCTTCATACAGTTTTTTTAATTTTTGCCCACTTTTTGCACTAATAGCACGATTTTCTTGCCCAACATAACTTTGCTCTGGTGTATAAATACCGCGCATTTTCTTCCAATCAGCTGTTTCTTCTAAAGCAGATGTTAACATTGCTTGATTACTGACGTATACATGCACGAGCCCAGCAATTAAAGTTAAAAAACAAATTTTCAAACACAGATAAAGGATAAAAAGTCTCTTTACTGGACGTTTTCCTTTGACACTATCTAAGGCTTGTTTATCGAATAACACGGTTAAACCAATGATTACTATACTACTGAATAAAATAAGAACTGCGGTGAAACTAACGATTAGTAACACTTTATCGATAAATACGCTACCGGATTGGCTAAATTGCCACACAACGATAAAACATAATGCTACCAAGAAACTATACAACAAAGGTCCACGTAAACGTTTGATACCATACCACCAAATCTTGCCTTTTGCGTAACCTTGCAAACTTAAAAGATAGCGTGTTCGTTGTTGTAAAAAGCCATCATGTAGCAGCACAACACATAACGCTATGCTAACCAACAAGTTGAGCAATACCCAATCCCACTGCTGTGATAAATGCTGTAACCACATTTGCGCTTGCGCATCTATCTTCCCTTCATTAACACTCATGCCTTCTTTAGTTAAAACTGTTTTAAACTGATCGAGTGTTTTCTTATTAGTTGTGAATAAATAATATAGACTGGATGGTTGATAATTACGATTATCTTTCATTAGCGAAATATCTAAACGCAACGTTTGATCAAACAAAGCAAATTGCCCTTTTTGTTGCGACTCGATTGTTTTTTGTGAACTAATAAAATCCGTTGGTTTAGTGAGTTTAACATCGTTTATTGGTATTCGCCCACCTAAACTCACATCATTCGTCACTATTTTCTGTGTTTTTTCGTCAGGGTGAATATAAACAGCGATTGTCAAATCAAGCTTATTAGCGCTATCGATAATCTTAGTCGCAACGTCTCCTTTTGCTCCATCAGTATCAATACTCATAATTGTCACATCATTGTATAATAATTGCTGTCGACTTTGTCTTTTTTCCAACGTCACGAGCAATACACTCAGCAATACCATTTGTAACGTTAGCACTACAAAAATGATTTTCTTCATCAATGTCCCCCTAAAAGTAAGTCAGTTAAACTTAGAAAAAGCATCTTAGCCTTCGGGCTAAAATGCTTTAAGTTATTTCGTGCTATCATAATATGCTTTATTAGTCCCCCAAGGAGTCCAGTTAGCTGTCGCTCGACTAAAACGATTTTTTGATTTTGTCCAGCCACCCGAATTATAAGTGCCATTACCATTTACAACACTGCCATGTGACCGTTTTGTATAATGTTTGTACTCTGAGACAACTTGCTCAAGTGGCCATGCCCATTTATAGCCTCTAATCCAATACCCACCATCTTTCGGACCTGATGCGACACGAGCCATATCTGAACCTTGTGCGTCAAGTGCTTTCGCATTTAATGGCATCGCTGCAAACAAACTGAATGTGAGAGTAAATATTGATAGTATACGTATGCACCTTCCTGTTCTGCTCACCTTTTGTACTAACACGATTACTTCACCTCCTTTGATTTCCTATACCGCTTAATTTGAAATCAAATATAGCACATTCTCTTTCTTAAAGTCAATACATTTACGTGTCATGAACATTGATTCAAAAGCATTTACACATTAATTTTATATCTTTATTTATAACTTTTTATATCTTTATATTTCATTAATCAATCATCTCCAAATCACTATTTTCAATCTATTAATTACAAGAAAAAGACTACAAAGATATATTTGCAGTCACGAGAGTACTTCTTTTAAATATAAAAAAACCGTACGCATCTCGAAAGATGTTTACGGTTCATCGTTTTTATTCTAAGAAATCTTTTAGTTGTTTGCTACGACTTGGATGGCGTAATTTACGCAATGCTTTCGCTTCAATTTGACGAATACGTTCGCGGGTAACACCGAATACTTTACCAACTTCTTCTAATGTACGTGTACGTCCGTCATCTAGGCCGAAACGAAGACGTAAAACGTTTTCTTCACGGTCAGTCAATGTATCCAATACATCTTCTAGTTGTTCTTTAAGTAATTCATACGCAGCATGTTCAGCTGGTGATGTCGCTTCTTGATCTTCAATAAAATCACCAAGATGTGAATCATCTTCTTCACCGATTGGCGTTTCAAGTGATACAGGTTCTTGTGCGATTTTAAGAATTTCACGAACTTTTTCTGTTGTAAGATCCATCTCCTCACCAATTTCTTCTGGTGAAGGTTCACGACCTAAATCTTGTAATAATTGACGTTGCACACGGATCAATTTATTGATTGTTTCAACCATATGCACAGGAATACGAATTGTACGCGCTTGATCCGCAATCGCACGGGTAATTGCTTGACGAATCCACCATGTTGCATAAGTACTAAATTTGAAACCTTTAGAGAAATCAAATTTCTCTACTGCTTTCATTAATCCCATGTTTCCTTCTTGAATTAAATCAAGGAACAGCATACCACGCCCAACATAACGTTTAGCGATTGATACTACAAGACGTAAGTTTGCTTCTGCTAATTGTGCTTTCGCTTCTAAATCGCCAGCTTCGATACGTTTCGCTAGAGAAACTTCTTCAGCAGCTGATAATAAATCAACGCGACCAATTTCTTTAAGATACATACGTACAGGGTCATTTATTTTAACACCTGGCGGCACACTTAAATCAGAGACATCTAATTTTTCGTCTTTTTCAGCTTCTGGAGCTGGTTCGTCTGTTAATTCAACACCTTCATTTGTTAAATGTTCGATAAATTCATCCAACAATTCAACATCTAAATCAAAAGGTGCTAGTTGTTTAGAAACTTCGTCATATGTTAATGTTTCTTCTTTTTTACCTCGGGCAAGAAGTGCGTCTTTCGTTTGCTCAAGTGTTAATTTTTTTTCTACAGCTTTTTTAGCCACTCGTATGTCCCCCTTTAAATATTACAGCTTGTCTAACGCGCGTTTTTTTGAAATTATTTCTAGTGAAATTGCTCTCACTTTATCACTATCATTTGCATTTAACGCATCGATTTGTTCTTGTTTTAGCCTTTTGAAATCTTGTAAACGTTGCAATTTATCTAATTGATAACAACAGTCAGCAATATCAACATCTTCAATATTAGGCAATTCTTCCATTTCCATCTCAACAATAATATTTTTAACGCGTTCATCTTTAACCTCGATTAAAAACTGTGCAACATCTGCGATATTACCTTGGAGATAATATGGCAATAAATAAGTATAGATAGCTTGATAATCATCGTGGTAAAAACTCAAAGTAGACGCTTCAAATTTTTGCTGTATTTGGTCGAAAAATTGTGTATCTTTTAGCATCAATAAAACTAAATAACGTTCCATTTTATCCAAAGCTGTCCGTTTAACAACTTGTTGTGTTTGCGGTTGAAAAAAAGTCTCTTCATAAGCCGTTTGTGGTTGTCGTGTTGCTAATTGTTGTCGTAGAACAGCCTTATCAATTTTGGTACGTTGTTCTAATTCAGTTAAATAAACTTCTTGCTCGATTGGCCGATCAATTCTCGATATTTCATCCAACAATGTATCCACATAGTTAGCTATTTCATCGGCTTGATTTAAATCTTGTATTGTTCCTAAATAACGCATTAAAAACATCGGCCATTCAATTTGTTGCTGTTCATAAAAATCTTTAAACGCTTCAGCACCTTTTTTACGGATATACTCATCTGGATCAAGTTTTTCCGGCAAAGAAATAATCTTTACATTAAGTCCACGTGCCTCCTGAATCAACTGCACTGCTTTGTAAGTTGCATTCAGACCTGCAGAATCACCATCATAGCATACAATTAGGCGATCAGTCACTCTTTTTAACTTAGCAATATGCTCCGGCGTAAGTGATGTCCCCATAGATGCAACACCATTTGTTACACCTGCTTGACTTGCAGCAATGACATCCATAAATCCTTCGAAGATTGTAACAGATTTAGTTTGTCGTATCGCTTTACGCGCAGCTGCAAAATTAAAAAGAACATTTCGCTTATTAAATAAAAGCGTTTCAGGACTATTCAAATATTTTGGACCCTCTACATCGGGCAATAAACGACCCGAAAAAGCAATAGTTTGACCACGGTCATTGGTAATCGGGAACATAACCCGTTCACGAAAACGATCGACTGCATTACCGTCATCACGTCTTGCTAATAAACCTGCATCAATCATTACATTGTAATCAAAACCTCTTTTTTCTAAAAAGGCGGTTACTAATTCCCAACTTTTAGGTGCAAAACCAATATTATATTCACGAATGACTTCATCGGTTAATCCACGCTCATGTAAATAATCCAACGCGATTGTTCCTTCTTCAGTACTCGTTAAAATATAATGATAAAGTTGCGCCACCAATGCATGGGCTTCAATCATACTGTGCGTTTCTTGATCCTCAATCGGTGGCTCTTGGAAAGTTTGATCACCACTAGTAGTGACTTTTAAATCGCCAATTGGAATATGACTTCGTTCCGCCAATTTAAGCGCAGCTTCCTGAAAACTTATTCCTTCAGATTCCATCAAGAAAGTAAACATGTTCCCACCTTTTCCACACCCAAAACAATGAAAAATTTGTTTTTCAGGTGAAACGGAAAACGAAGGGGTTTTTTCATTATGAAAAGGACAGAGGCCGCTATAATTGCGGCCCTGCTTTTTCAGTTGAACATAATCACTGACTACATCAACAATGTCATTCTCTTGTTGAATGCGTGTGACGAGTTCTTCTGGTATACGTCTAGACACTTTTTACCACATCATTTCATTCCATAGTTTCTAAATAAGACACAAATCGTTTTTTGAAGTCTAAACGATTTTCGAATGTGAAAGCTTTAGGTCCTTTAGAATGCACGCCTTGGCGGCGTTGTTTTGCTGCCAGATAACGTCTTCCTAAACTGCCATCAATGGTATTCTCATCGTAAATGACACCATACTGATTAATCACTAGCGCTGCTTTAGCCAATAATAAACTCGCTAAACCGATATCTTGTGTGATTACTAATGTCGTTCTTTTTGCTAAGTTTACAATTTTCATATCAGCTGCTTCTTTCATTGTATCAACGTACACCCAGTTCCCTGAACGATTGATTGAAAAATGATTGTAAGAAGCCACATAGACAACAGGTATATTAAAATTCGCCGCTATTTCTGCGACTTCTTCCTTAACCGGACAGGCATCTGCATCCACAATAACATCTGTTACTGCTGGATAACTTCTCCCATTAAACAATTTGTTGTCACCTCATTAATAGCTATTAACTCGTTTTCAAAAGAGTCATATAACTAATATTCGACATTGCTAGCTAAAACCCTTTTTTATTAATAAAATATTTTATTTAACAATAATTTCATCAAAATTAGCGAAGCTGCGTAATACAGAAGCTAACTCGGCAAGCATTGATAAACGATTATTACGTTTCTTTTCATCATCTACCATGACTAATGTATTTTCAAAAAACGCTTCAATGGGTTGTTTTAAAGACTTGAATAAAGCTAATTTTTCTTCAGGTGTTGCCGCTTTATATGATTGTTTTACTTGTGTAATAGCTGTGTAAAGCGCTGCTTCGCTTTCATTTTCAAACAATTCTTCTTCGATAGCACATGGTACTTCTAATTTTTGTGATAAGTTCATCACTCGTGTTAATGCTTCTACCGTTGGACGGAACCACTCTTCTTTACTCACGTTATTAAGAGCAGTCGCACGTTTAAACAACTGTGATAAATCACGTGTTTCACCACCGACCATTGCTTCAACAATATCATGACGAACAGCTTCACCGCTTAGTAGATTACGTAAACGACGACCTAAGAATTGATGGAATTGGTTAAGCGTTTCATCAATTGGCATCACTTTAACGCCAGCATTTTCTTGTAATGTAATAATTTCACGAATAGTGCCGTCGAATGGCAATTCCCATCCTTGGTTAATTAAAATACGTACAACACCAATCATCGCACGACGAAGTGCAAATGGATCATTTGAACCCGTCGGAACCATATCTACAGAGAAGAAACCACCGAGTGTTTCTAATTTGTCAGCTAATGCAAGCAACGCACCGATTTTACTGCTAGGTAATTCACCTTCTGAACTTTTAGGAAGGTATGACTCACGAATGGCAGTGGCAACCGTTTCTTTTTCACCTTGCAACAAGGCATATTTATAACCCATTTCGCCTTGCAATTCTGGGAATTCACCCACTAAATTAGTCACAAGATCAAATTTATAAATAGCTGCGGCACGCTGTACATCTGCTTTTTCATCTGCTGTAAAACCAAAACGATCAGCTAATGCTGCAACGACTTTACCCACTCGTTCAATTTTAGCTGACATTGAACCTAATTTTTGGTGGAACGTAATTTTTTCTAATTTTTCTAACGCTGCAGCAATTGTAATTTTTTGATCTTCTTGATAGAAAAACTCACCATCAGAAAGACGGGCACGTAAGACTTTCTCGTTTCCTTTAGCAACCGTTTCAAGGTATTGATCATTTCCGTTACGAACAGTAATGAAGAACGGTAATAATTGACCCGCCGCATCTGTAACTGGGAAGTAACGTTGGTGTTCACGCATAATCGTTATCAATACATCTGCCGGTAAATCAAGATAGTTCTCTTCAAAGTTACCGAATAAAACAGTTGGGTACTCAACGAGGTTTGTTACTTCCTCAAGTAAATCTTCATCTATTGGAACAGTCCAACCTTTTTGAGTTGCTAATGCAGCCACTTGACCCGCAATCATTTCACGGCGTTTTGTTTGTTCTGCAACGACAAATACTTCTTCTAATTGTGATTCATAGGTTGCTGCCGATTTAATTTCAATATCTTTACCTAAAAAACGATGTCCGCGTGATGTGCGTCCTGTCTCAACATCTAAAATTTGGAATGGCACGACTGTTTCACCGTATAAAGCAACGATCCAGTGAATTGGACGAATGTATTTAACATGGTGATTAGCCCAATGCATGTTAACTGGGAAATTTAAACCTAAGACAATTTTGTCCCATTCTTTTAAAAGTTCGGTTGTCGAAACACCCGTTGTTTTTTTCAAAACAAACACATATTCCGTCCCTTTCACTTCTTTAAAGTAGATGTCATCTGTTGATACACCTTGACCTCTTACAAAACCTTGTGCTGCGCGTGACCACTCGCCGTTTTCATCTAAAGCTGTCTTTTTAGCAGGTCCTCGCACCTCATCTTCACGGTCAGCTTGTGATTCTGCAACGGCTTGCACTGTCACTGCTAAACGACGTGGTGTTGAATAAGATGATACTTCGCCATGTTCTAATCCTTGTTCTGTTAACCATGCTTGTACATGTTCTTTCAATTGAATTTCAGAAGCTTGCACATATTTTGCAGGCATTTCTTCTAAACCAATTTCTAATAAAATATCTTGTGTCATCTGCTTAATCCTCCTTTTTCAACATTGGGAAGCCCAATTTTTCACGTTCAGCGACATACGTTTTAGCAACGCCGCGTGCTAGTTTACGAATACGGCCAATGTAATTCGCGCGTTCTGTGACCGAAACTGCACCACGAGCATCAAGCAAGTTGAATGTGTGTGAACATTTTAAAATATAATCATAAGCTGGGTGTACTAACCCTAATTCTAATTGTGCTAATGCCTCTTGTTCAAAGGTCGTAAAGTTTTCTAATAACATCTCTTGATTAGATGTTTCAAATGCATATTTCGAATGCTCATACTCTGCTTGGCCAAACAACATACGATATGTGACACCATTGTTCCATTCTAATTCAAAAACACTTTCTTTTTCTTGAATATACGAAGCAAGACGTTCAATTCCATAAGTAATTTCACTTGTAACAGGTGAACATTCTAAACCACCCACTTGTTGGAAATAAGTGAATTGAGTGATTTCCATACCATCTAACCAAACTTCCCAACCTAAACCAGCACAACCCATTGACGGATTTTCCCAGTTATCTTCAACAAAACGAATATCATGTTTAAGCGGATCAATACCGATTGCTTCCAACGAACTTAAATACAATTCTTGAATATTATCTGGTGATGGTTTAATGACCACTTGGAATTGGTGATGTTGGAATAAACGGTTAGGGTTTTCACCATAACGACCGTCATCAGGACGACGTGATGGTTCTACATAACAAGCTGCCCAAGGTTCTGGTCCGATTGCACGTAAAAAAGTATACGGACTCATTGTTCCGGCCCCTTTTTCTACATCGTATGATTGTAATAGTAAGCAATTTTGTTCTGCCCAATAAGCTTGCAGTGTTTGAATCATTGTTTGTACGTTCATTTCACATTCTCCTTTTAGCTTTTTTTCGCATTGTTTGAATAAGCACAAAAAAACGTCCCTATGCTAATCACAATGACTAACATAGGGACGATAAATATCGCGGTTCCACCCTACTTGATGATTTTACAATCATCCACCTCAAGAAAATAAGCTCCAAGCTGCCTTCACAAATGCCGTATTATATGGTTCCCACTAGCCCATACTCACTTCAACCGGTTCAGTTTGCTACTACTGCTCTTCATTGCTTTATATACTTCTATAAAGATACTGTAAATAGTGGTTTTTGTCAAGAATTTCACTGTCAATAATCAGGTTGTTCCGCCATCTTTTTTCTGTAAATCAGTACTCCAAGTTGACATTTGTTTTAAAAAGCGTTTGGTTTTTAAATTTAATCCTGAAACTTCATCATAGTAAGCATCAATTGCACGTTGCACTTCATCTGTCGTCGCTTGATTAACATCAATTTTGCCAATACGGCTAAAATCTAATAAATAATATAATCGCAGGAGATAAACTACTTTATCCGATAAATGCATTCGATGAGGATCATCCTCAAAACAACGTTGCGTAATCAAACCATTATTTTTAATGGAGAGATCAAACGGCCCTTCCGTATCACCTGTAAGTACACACCCTCGCAGCTCTGGATAATGCCCTAACGTATTCAGCATTTTCATTTCAAAAATTTGAGACAATACTTGCGCATCTTCACCCGCATTCATGCTCTCTAACACCTGATAAATTAATTGAAAAAGCGCTTGATTAGGTTCACGTTCCTCAACAGCCTTGTCCAATAAATCAACACAATAAGAACCATACGCTGTTGTGAAAATATCACTAGCTATCGTTGGGAATCGTTCGATTACTTCACCCTGTTGCAAAGTACCCAAACCTTTATTTCCAAAAAACATGAATTCTCCATAGGTAAACAACTGTGTGGCTGCAGCAATGCGGCTATTACTTTTTTTTGCCCCATGTGCAACCAGACTGATTTTCCCAAACTCTTTTGTATAGAGCCGAATGATTTTATCTGATTCACGGTAATCCATCACGCGAATAATTAATCCTTCACATCGTTCCATTTTTAACGCCCCCGTTTACAACCCTACCAATTTCATATTTTCAAACTGTCTCGTTTCTAGTCCTGTCACTGTTAAACCAATCAAACGCACCGGTCGTTGTTCCCACATTTCTTCAAAAATTTGCATCCCATAAAAATAAAGTTCATGACTTTCAGTCAAACGCATTGGCAAAGTTAAACGACGTGTTTGAGTCGTGAAATCATTATATCTAATTTTCAAAACAATCGTCTGTGCACTCATCTGCTTATCAACCAAGGTTTTTGATATTCTTTGTGAGAAAGAGCGTAAAGCTAATTGTAACTCCGCTTCATCCACTACATCTGCGGCAAAGGTTGTTTCACGTCCAAACGATTTACGTGTACGTTGTGAGCGAACTGGCGAGTCATCAATACCTCTAACTAATCGATAGAGTTGGTACCCTCTTTTTTTAAACTGTATGATTAAATCCCATTCTGACCATTGATATAAATCGGCACCTGTATGAATGCCTAGTGTGTGCATTTTTTCAGCAGTTACATGACCCACACCATAAAAAGCATCTATCGGTAAGGCTGCGATAAAAGCAAGTGCTTTTTCTGGCGTAATCACTGTTCTACCTGCTGGCTTTTTATAATCAGATGCCATCTTAGCGATAAATTTATTGTAGGAGACCCCTGCTGATGCTGTCAGTTGCAATTCATCATAAATGGTCGCTTGAATCTTTTGCGCTAACCGGCTAGCTGAAGGTTCGTTTATTTTATTAACTGTTACATCAAGATAAGCTTCATCTAATGATAACGGTTCTATTTCATCCGTAAAACGATGGAATATTTCATGAATTTTGACCGATATTTCTTGATATCGCGACATTCGTGGGGAGATAAAAACCGCTTGTGGACAAAGTTTCAACGCTTCAACACTCGGCATCGCTGAGTGAATGCCGAACTTTCTCGCTTCGTAAGAGGCAGTTGCTACAACGCCTCGTTTTGAAACACGTGGATCACTAGCTATCACAACAGGCTTCCCTTTTAATGATGGCAAATCACGCTGTTCTACTTGTGCATAAAAAGCGTCCATATCAATATGAATAATTTTACGTTTCGTTTCCACTCTATCACCTCCCCAAACAGAACATCTGTTCTATTTAAGTTTAGCACCAAAGTTCGTAAAAGTATATCGATAGAGCTAGATATTTCCATTTATTTTTTCAAGAAAAAGGGTTTTGCAATCCATTCCACAGTACGTGGGAAAAGCGAGTGTAATCGAGCGCCTAAAGCCATTGTAAATGGCAAAGTCAATTCTCTTTTACGCTTGCCAATCAGCTTAATCATTTTAGACGCAACTACTTCTGGTTGTAAGCTAAAACGCGCGACATCTTTTAAATATGTCCCCTCTTTATCTGCAATATCAAAAAATGGGGTTGTAATCGGGCCGGGATTAATTGTTGTCACAAAAATATTATCGGCCGCTACCTCCATCCGCAACGCATTAGCATAACCGATCACAGCAAATTTACTCGCAGCATATGCACTTGTTTTCGGTGTCGCTAGCTTGCCTGCTACAGAGGCTACCATCATAATATGACCTGCTTGTTGCGCTTTAAAACGTGGCAATAAAAGTTGATTGATATGAATCCCCCCACTAACATTGGTTAACAACATACCTTCCACGCTTTTAATTGGTGTTTTTTCCGCTAATTCAAATAAACCAAAACCAGCACAATGAATCACCCCATCAATTCTTGGGAATTTTTCTAGAATACTCGTTATTGTTATTTTAACAGCATCGGAGTTACTTACATCACAGGTATAAACATACCCTTTAGCAGGATAATCTTCTACTAGTTTTGTCATCGTTTCGATACGTCGTGCCAACAAAATAACCGTGTCTCCCTGTTTTAAAAGCTGACTTGCTATTTCAAAACCAACACCGCTAGATGCCCCTGTCACAATAATTGTACGTTCCATCTTAAACCTCCCTTAACCATTAAATAGACAACCCTACTTTTTACTTTTGATAAGGTATCTCGAACGTTGAAAAGTCATCTGCAATATCTGTATTTTCAAAAACACTTCGCGCTTCTTGCGCCAGTTTTTTCAAGTCATCAAACATATAACGCGATGAAATATGAGTCAAAATAAGGTGTGTTACATTAGCTTTAAGTGCGATTGTTGCTGCTTGAGTTGTTGACGAATGATAGTAAGCGCGGGCCATTTTACTTTTATCAGCTTCAAATGTTGCTTCGTGAACTAAAACGTTCGCACCTTGCGCTAATTTAACAGATGTGTCGGTTGGACGCGTATCTCCTAGAATGGTAACAATCCGCCCTTTAATGGAAGGAGCTACAAAATCTTTACCTGAGATAACTGAACCGTCTTCAAGCGTCACATCGCCACCGTCTTTGATTACTTTAAATACAGGGCCTGGTTTAACGCCAAGTTTTGTTAACCCTGCAACATCTAATTTCCCTACTTTATCACGTTCTTCGATTCTAAAGCCGTAACTATCGATTCCATGGCTGAGCAGTGCTGTTTCGACTTTAAATTGTTCATCTTCAAAAATAACACCTGGTTGCATTTCCTCAATGATCAACGGATACGATAAGTGTGTTTGAGACACTTTTAAGCTTGTCTCAATAAAAGCACGAATTCCTTTAGGGCCATAGACTGTTAACGCTGTGTCCCCGCCTTGGAATGAACGACTACTTAACAAGCCAGGCAAACCAAAAATATGATCGCCGTGTAAATGTGTAATGAATATTTTTTCGATTTTCCCTGGTTTTAAAGAACTCTTCAATAATTGATGCTGTGTTGCTTCTCCACAATCAAATAGCCACCAAACACTGCGTTCATCCAATAATTGTAACGCAATAGCTGTGACGTTACGTGTTTTCGCTGGTACACCTGCTCCTGTACCCAAAAAAGTCAGTTCCATTTTTATGCCTCGTTTCTATCACTGTTATTTTTTATTCATTCAATTAAATGATTATTTATATCAGACACTTAAATTATTTATCAACGCTAAACACCCTAAAAGGTGTACCACTTATTTTAACATAATATTAGCTAACTGATTATATTATCGACCAATTTTACAATTAAAAAAAGCCCGTACTTTCTATTATCTCAATGAAAAATCAGATTTCTCTAAAAATTATCGATTCACTTACTATACCACTTTTAGCTTTCGTGTTATATTAGTAGGTGCAAGCAAAAACGCATCTAAATGAGAATGAAAGAAGGCTTATCAATATGACAACTATAAAAGAAGAAACAACGCTTATAACGATATTTGGTGGCACAGGAGATTTAGCTAACCGAAAATTATATCCGGCAATCTACCGTTTGTATGCAAAAGGATTTTTAAAAGAAAACTTCGCAGTTATCGGAACAGCGCGTCGTCAGTTAACTAATGAGTTATTCAGACAACAGGTCGCTTCTTCCATTACGTCAATTGCCGACAAATCGCAAATCCAAGAATTTGTTTCACACTTTTATTACCGTTCACATGATGTTACTAACCAAGAATCATACAAAGTATTACTTGATTTATCAAACGAACTCGATTCAAAATATAGCCTCAAGGGCAATCGTATCTTTTTCCTTGCGATGGCACCGACTTTCTTTAATGAAATTGCGGTCCGTTTAAAATCTGAAGGTCTTGTGGATACAGAGGGTTACCAACGTTTAATGATTGAAAAACCATTTGGTCATAATCTTGAATCCGCACAGGAACTAAATGATGCCTTAGGCCTTGCGTTTAACGAAAATCAAATTTATCGCATCGACCATTATTTAGGTAAAGAGATGGTTCAAAATGTATCAGCTATTCGTTTCGCAAACCCAATGATTGAAGCGCTATGGAATAATCGTCATATCAGCAACATCCAAGTGACTTTAGCTGAAGATTTAGGTGTGGAAGAGCGTGGTGGTTATTATGACAACAGTGGCGCTTTACGTGACATGTTCCAAAATCACATTTTACAAGTTGTTTCACTGGTTTTAATGGATTACCCTCTTTCATTAGACAAGTCAGATATTCGTGCTGAAAAAGTTCGTCTATTACGCTCGTTTGATGTACCTGAAGTTGATGAAGTGAACAATTTCTTCGTCCCTGGCCAATATGATGCGAATCCTGAAGATGCGACTAAGTACAAAGCTTATCGTTCTGAGGATAACGTTGATCCTAAATCAACAACAGAGACTTTTGTCGCTGGAAAACTCACTTCTCATAGTGATCGTTGGAACGGTGTACCGATATATATCCGTACAGGGAAACGTCTTGAAACGAAGAAAACAAGTATTGTGATTGAATTCAAAAATGACCGTCCTAACTTGTTTGATGATTCAAATGAACAAATCAGCAATACACTTGTGATAGAAATTGCTCCAAACGAAAGCATTTCACTCAATATCAATGTAAAAGTACCTGGACAAGGCTTGGTTACACAACCAACTGTATTACAAACATCAGCTGACTCAGTTGATCCTAATGCACCAGAAGCGTATGAAAAAGTTATTCATGATTGTTTACGTGGTGACGCAACTTACTTCTCTCATTGGGATGAAGTAGCACTTTCATGGCAACTTGTTGATCGTATTTACGAAGGTTGGGCAACACATCCAACATCGTTACCAAACTATGCATCTGGTAGCACAGGACCTGAAGCTGCTAATGAATTGTTAGCAAAAGACGGTTTTAAATGGTACCCATTATCTTAAAACTAAAAAGAGCCACAAAGCAAATTATGCTTTGTGGCTTTCTGTTACATCATTTTATCCTTGGTATTGTGAAAGGGTTCATTAGCTAAAAGAGATAACTTCATTTTCTGTTGCATATAGCCAATGCCTCCTAAACCAACTAATGGGTATTCAACCCGATTCGCTTCGTCTTCTGTCATAAAAGCCTTCACAACTTTAATGAACTTTTCTCCACCAAAAAGATAGATTGATTGTTCAGGTTCTTTTAATTTTAACCATTGTGCTTTTAATTGTGATGCTTGGATTGTATTCTTATTTATACCACTGGCATTAAAGCGCACATCATAAGTTTCTGTTAATACTTTATCTAACTCAACTAAACCATAATAAGGTGATAAAATCAGTACTGTTTCGGTTGTTAAAAAATGCTTTGTATAATCACGACATAATCGATGAAAAGTACCTGTGTAAACATCACTTGCTTTAGTAGGTACCGTTTCAACTGTTTTATCCCAACACTTCGGTTTACCACTGGCAATTATCACCGTCATACGACGTCCTCTAGCAATGGGTAGTACCAATAAATAATATCTTTGTCGCAATAATCTAACTCAAAATCACTTTTTTGCAACACATGTTTGGATGCAAGGTTGTATGTAAAACACTTCGCTGTAATACGTGTCATTTTTTCTGAGATAAACCAACGTATCATCGCTTCAATCGCTTCGGTCATATAGCCCTTATTTTGGCAGCGAGGGACAATCGAATAACCCAATTCGACTTCTTTTGTTTCAGTTGGTGTCCCTTGTCCCCCAATTTCACCAATAACTTCGCCTGTTTCTTTTAAGACAATTAAACGTGTCCATTGAGCATCCATCGGATTATCACGCATCTGTTCTAAAGCGAATGGTAAGTAAAAGAAAAAATCAATCCCCGGCCACTCTTCAGCAACTTTATAACCACAGCGCTTTTCTAATGCAGCATGCCCCTCTATTGTTGCTTCAACATATTCTCTGTAATAGGGAATTAAAAGCAAGCGCTTCGTTTCTATCGGATCGATTAGCTGTACTTCTTCCATTTTACTCACCTCCTCAATCACATCATACCAAAAAAAACGCTTAATTTAAATATTAACCCTGCATAAAGCGGTTTAAATTCCGTTAACCTACAAAAAGAAAACACAACTTGTTCCCAATGATAAAACGCTCATAACGCACATTAAAAAAATAGCCCGCTCGTCTTTGTGAAATAAAAAATGATGAAACTTCCCTCTATTTTAAAACAAAAAAAACAATCTTTTGATAAATATTTAATCAAAAGATTGTCTTATAATTTTTAACGCTAATCGTTAGTTTTCAGCTTCTTCAATTTGAGCCACCATATTGGGGTTATTTAAATCGGCTTCGTAATATTCTTTTGTATTGGGTACTTGGAGATGAAAATCGGTTTGTGGTGCAATTTCGACTGTACCTTCTAACATGTCATAAGCAAATACATGTCCTCCTGCTGTACGGTCTTCATTAATAAAATGAAGATGGTAGCCTGCAACACCGATACCTTGAAAATAGGTCGGCGTCCAAAAACCTAATACAGTCCCTTTTACTTCTTCAAAATGAAAAACGGGTTGTTTTTTCACAGCTTCAACAAGCGGTTGATAAGGTCGCGTTTGTTTAGGAACAACGCGTGTATCGACTGAACGAAACACACCGGTTAATTTTACAGCAAAGAAGATATTCGGGCTGATTGTTTCATACTCACGTATTTTCGCTTCGATTTCTTGACGTGTTTTACCACCCGTTACTTCAAAACTTAATTTCGGTTGAAAGTGAGACACTGTCGCATAGGGCGTTGTTTCTTCTGGTGTTTTGAGATAGGCTTGACCATCAGATTTAATTTGATACGGTTTCCCGTCAATAACGATTAATTCCCCATCAAAATCATGTAATGTACCAATTCCAATATCACCTTGTTTCAACAACTCTGAAAATGTGATTGAGCCAGCAAATTGAGCGCCAACTAATGCACCCATTGTCGAGTGTTGAAATAAATGGTTCGCTTTTGTTTCAGACATTTCCACAACCTTCTTTCTAGTTCATTGTATCCATCATGACAATATTTGCTAATTTGATGTTGTCACGGTAATCGACCGGAATATCTACAACAACAGGACCTTCTGTTGCTAATGCTTCTGCTAATACCGCTTCTAAATCAGAAACTTTATCCACACGTAAGCCTTTTGCGCCCATTGATTCTGCATACATAGCGAAGTCGACTGGTCCTAATTTAACGGCAGCATCTTTACCATATTTTTTTTGTTGTTGGAAAGCAACCATATCGTATGTTCCATCATTCCAAACTAAGTGAACAAGATTCGATTTTAGACGAACAGCTGTTTCAAGCTCTTGACCTGAAAAGAGGAAGCCGCCATCCCCAGACATTGAGATAACCTTTTCAGTCGGACGAACGAGTGACGCTGCAATACCCCAAGGCAATGCGACACCAAGAGTTTGCATCCCGTTAGAGAATAATAAACGACGTGGTTCATAACTGCGGAATAAACGTGCCATATAGATATAGATAGAACCAACATCCACGGTTACTGTCATATCATCAGTGATCATTTTTTGAAGTGTATTCACCAATGTCACTGGGTGAACTCGTGTTTGATCCTCAAGTGCAGGTGCTTTAATTGGGCGGTTATTTTGCATGTCACGGACATTTTTCAAAATCGCTTGTGCTTCTTCACCGAAGTTTAAACGACTTAATTTTTCTGTCACTAATTCAAGTGTTTCTGTGATATCACCAACAAGTTCTGTAACAGGTTGATAATTGTGATCGATGTCAGCTGGAACAGTATCAAGATGAATAATTGTACTATCATTATCAGGATTCCAAGTAATCGGATCATATTCGATGGGGTCATATCCAATCGTGATAACCAAATCTGCTTTGTTCAGTAAAACATCGCCTGGTTGGTTACGGAAGAGACCTACACGACCATAAAAATTATTTTCTAATTTTCGTGAAATAATTCCTGAACCTTGGAATGTTTCAACAACTGGCATAGGGTGTTTTGTTAAAAAATCACGAATAGCTGCGGTTGCTTCAACAGAACTTGCACGCATTCCTAATAAAAAGACTGGTAATTTAGCTTCGCTTAAACGCTCAACTAATTTTTCAACATCTTTTTTTGATGCAGAACCTAAGTGTGGTGCGGATACCGCTGGAATAGCTGCCGCGTGAACATCCTTGGCACTAATAACATCTTGCGGAATACTAACAAACGTTGCGCCAGGACGGCCCATCATTGCTTCACGGTAAGCATTTGTCATCGCTTCAGGAATGGCTTCAGCGTCTAAAACTTCAACGCTTGATTTTGTAACATGTTTCATAAAACCAGCATTGTCCATTGATTGGTGCGTGCGTTTCAAGCTATCTTTACGGGTTACATTACCTCCGACTGCTAAAACAGGATCACTTTCAGCGTTCGCCGTTACTAATCCTGTTGCCAAATTTGTAACACCTGGGCCCGACGTTACTAATACAACGCCTGGTTTCCCTGTAATACGCCCCACGCCTTGTGCAATCAACGTTGCATTTTGTTCATGGCGACAAACAATAACCTCTGGTCCTCGTTCAGCTAAAACATCAAACGCTTTATCGATTTTAGCTCCTGGAATACCAAAAACATAATCCACTTTATTATTGATTAATGTATCTACAAAAAGATCTGCGCCTGTCGATACGGGTTTTATTTCCTTTGTCATAACAATCATCACCTTTTCATTTTATTGTACTAATTATATCCACAATAGATATGATACAGTTTTTATATTTATTCTAACGAATGACTACATCACCATTATACAATAAAAAAAGCTTGATTACATTAGGAAAAACAGTAAAACTGTTACAGTTTAGTTAACTTTCTGTTATATTTTCATATTCCGTTAGACTAGTACAGATATAACACACATTACTTTTTAATCTTTTTTTCTTTCTTTAGAAAATCATAAAAAACGGATTGAATAGTGCTTGCATCAAGTTTCCACTCTTTTTCAAAAATGGTTTTAAATGAATATCCAATCGCTGCCGTAATACTAGCAGCTACACCCCCATTTATTGCGCCACCCACTAACGTACCTACACCTGGAACAATTTTCGCTATTGATCCCGCTAAGGTTCGTCCAACTGTGGTCGTAATTAAAGGAAGCATCATTTCTTGCAGATTTTTTTTAGTAATTGAGTATTCATACAAATTGGCCAACTTAAGCACGAGACTAATCTGTAAGGCTGACAAAGCTAACGAATCGGCAAAAGGAATAGGCGTTACACCCACACCTCCAGCTGATGCACTTGCCGCTACAATCCATTTGTTCGCGACAGATGACCTACTTT
Source organism: Brochothrix thermosphacta DSM 20171 = FSL F6-1036 (assembly GCF_036884295.1). Classification (NCBI taxonomy): domain Bacteria; kingdom Bacillati; phylum Bacillota; class Bacilli; order Caryophanales; family Listeriaceae; genus Brochothrix; species Brochothrix thermosphacta. Next base: position 1,102,605 of record NZ_CP145608.1, on the reverse strand, counting down.
TGAACTTTTTTGCCAACACCAAATCCTTTTTATTTTCAGTTGCTAGATTAAGCATTTCAGTTTCCAGTTGATCGATATTTTCACCTGTACGTGAGCTTACAGGAATAACCGGATAACTATTATTCGTTTTTTCTTTAATGAAGGCGATTTGTGTAGGCACATCATCAGAAGCATCTATTTTATTTAACACAATAATAATGTTAGGATTTTCAGCAGCTACTATTTTTAAAGCCTTGTCTTCTACTTCCGAGAAAACAGTACCAGCAGCATTCAAGAAAAACAATATCATATCTGACGATTGGTAAAACGCCTGCGTTACGGCCGAATTACTTGTCACGACATCATTTAACCCTGGCGTATCTGCCAATACTACACCATCACCATAGTCGTACTCGGAAATACTCGTCGTTTTACCCGGGCTAGCACCCACCTCAGCAACCTCTTGATTTAAGATGCGGTTAATGGTTGAAGATTTCCCCGCATTCACATCTCCTACCATTGTAATGATTAGTTTTTGCTGTAATTGTTTTTCAACCTTTGCAGATTCTTGATCAAATAAGCGACTAAATATATTTTTAGCTACCATAATCATCACCCCTTAACTTAATTTTAACACGTTGGTTGTTATTAATTTCTTTCCTTGAAAGATCATTTCTACAGCGTAAGGCATCTTAGGTTTCAATTTCTTATATTGTTCGATACCGAATGTTTCATCATAATAATTTAAAATTGTTGCTAATGCTGTGCCATGTGTTCCAATTAATACTGTTTCTGTTGGGAAGGCAATGACTAATTGTTCAATCGTATCAATTAATCGTTTTTGAACTTCATTCAAACTTTCACCACCAGCTAATTTGTAATTAAAATCTTCCCATTGGCGCGCAACATAATCATCTGGTTTTTCTATTCCTGCTCGTTTAACCAAACGCTCTTGCAAAGCTATAACTTCCTCTACATTAAGTTTATTCGCTTTCGCTAACGGCTCGACAGTATCCATCGCTCGTTTAAACGGACTGCTAAAAATACGATCAAAACAGTAAGCCTCTAACTGCTGAACCAAAGCCTCACTTGCTAAAATCCCCGCAGCTGTGAGCGGACGCTCTCGATCAGCAACCTCAATATTTTTTTCCTTTTCAGCATGTCGAACAAATATAATTTTAGTCATGATGTCTCCCCTTTATCCTTGTTACTTTTATTATAAATGATATCGCTTCTTAACACGAGAATTGTACTTATTCTCATAAGCCATTGACACTTTGCATTTTATGGTGTTTAATAGGATTATCAAAAACACTTTAGTCTGATAGCGTGATAAAGCAAAATGTTTTATTTTCGAATGGCTATAATTGGAAATGGGTGATGTACACATGGAAAAAAATGTAAAAGTAAAACGTAAATTAAAAACAAGACATATTTCAATGATCGCCATTGGTGGTGCAATCGGAACCGGTTTATTCATGTCCAGCGGACTAGCAATCTCTCAAGCGGGTCCAGGTGGCGCTTTGCTTGCCTACGTCTTAATCGGCGCGATGGTGTATTTTTTAATGACAGGCGTTGGTGAAATGGCAACTTACCTCCCTGTATCGGGATCATTTGCCACCTACGGTAATCGTTTTGTCGACCCAGCCTTTGGATTTGCCGTTGGTTGGAACTATTGGTTGAACGGCATCATTACAATCGCTGTTGATATCTCTACGGCAGCCCTCGTCATGCGTTATTGGTTCCCGCACACTTCATTACTACTCTGGGGTTTACTCTTCTTTGCTTTAATATTCACACTCAACGCCTTCTCAGTAAAATTTTATGGCGAAAGTGAATTTTGGTTTGCTTTAATCAAGGTAATTACAATCATCTTATTTCTGATTATTGGCGTTCTAACTATTTTTGGTATTCTTGGTGGAGAATTTATTGGAACTAAAAATTTCACAACAGGAAACGCGCCTTTTAACGGTGGCTTTTTGGCTTTCTTAGGTATTTTCCTCATTGCCGGATTTTCTTTTCAAGGCAGTGAATCCGTTGGAATCATGGCCGGAGAAAGCGCAACACCCGAAAAAAGTATTCCTAAGGCCATTAAACAAGTGTTTTGGCGCATCTTATTGTTTTATATCTTAACAATATTAGTAATCGGCCTTATTATCCCGTATACAAGCCCTGCTCTAATGGGTGGGAGCGATATTACAACTAGCCCCTTCACTTTAGTATTCGAACGAGCTGGCTTAGCTTTCGTCGCTTCTATCATGAATGCAATAATCTTAACGTCTATCCTTTCTTCTGGAAGTTCTGTCTTATTTGCAGCTTCTCGTATGTTATTTTCAATGGGACATGACGGTGCTGCTGGCAAAATTTTCCAACGCACAAATCGTTTTGGTATTCCATTCGTCGCGTTAATCATTTGCTTTGTTGCGACTTTCGCAGTTTATAGCCTTTCATTCGTCAGCCCTAACGCTTATTTGTGGCTCGTTAACGCCAGCGGATTGACAGGTTTTATAGCATGGGCAGGCATCGCTATTAGCCATTATCGCTTCCGACGTGCCTATGTTAAACAAAACAAAGACCTCTCACTGCTTAAATACAAAGCGCCTTGGTTCCCGATTGGTTCCATCATTGCACTTGCACTTTGTTTATTAGTTATCATCGGTCAAAACTATCAATCAGTTCTTAATTTCAAATGGGATGAAGTGCTCATTAGCTATGCTGCTTTGCCAATTTTTATTATTCTTTACCTTTCATTCAAATTCAAAAATAAAACTCATATCATTCCATTAAAAGATGTTGATCTCACACAAAACACTGATTATCAGTCAGAAAAATGAGCTTGACTTCATATTATTATTTAATCGTTACATGTTTGTAACATAGCAACACTCTTTTATGGTTATAATTACTAATAGTTATTCAATACGTAAAAGGGTGGTCGCTTAAATTGCAAACCAAAAATAATCGATTAAAGAAAAATATAATTAGTGGCTTATTAATTGGAGCTATTGCTATTTCTGGCTTATTACCAACAACTTCAGTAAATGCAGCTAGCGTTAAAGTAAAGAGTGGCGATACACTCAGCCTTATTGCTAAACGTCATAATGTGAATGCATCTGAATTACAAAAGAAAAATAAAATTAAAAACGCTAATACTATTCGCGTAGGTCAAGTATTGACACTACCTGCTAAGAAATCAGCAGCTAAAAAAACAACGACTAAGAAAAAGGCAGTGAAAAAAGTACCTGCTAAGAAAAAAGTTGTTAAGAAAAAAGCACCTGCTAAGAAAGTTCTTAAAACGGTCCGCGTTAGTTCATCTGCATACAGTCGCGCACAACGAGGCATGAGCAATTATACTGCGACTGGAATTGACTTAAGAAAAAAATCAAAAGTAATTGCTGTTGATCCAAAAGTAATTAAACTTGGAAGTAAAGTTTATGTGCCAGGTTACGGTGAAGCAATTGCAGGCGATACCGGCGGCGCTATTCGTGGCAAAAAAATAGATGTTCATATGAACTCAGTAAACGCATGTTATAACTGGGGACGCCGTACAGTAAACGTTAAAGTTTATAAATAAAGCTACAAAAAGGCATCAAGCTCCTCATCGAGTTTGATGCCTTTTCTACGTTTTCAATTAATTAGCTAATTCTAAACGTTCACACCGCGTACCATTTTCTTCATACACTGCGACCGTTTGAAAACCAAACGACTTTAATAAGTTTCGCGATATATCATTTTCAGATTGAATAATCGCAAATATGACATACACCGTATCTTCTTTCTTCGCATAATCAATTAATGTCGCTAACAATTTTTTGCCAAGACCACGGCCAATGTATGCTGGCAACAGCATATAACCTACTTCAATCTCTTTATTCGATATAGTGATTTTTCCATACCCGATATATTTCCCCTCAAAATAGACACGGTAATGCCCTGTTGTTCGATTGTTTTCGTTGTATCTCATGACTTTGTCAAACTTACGTGCTGTCTCATCCTCATTTAAGGCATTACCTGTAATATAGCGCATGACAGATTCATGTTGCGTTAACGCGTAATAAAGCATAAAATCGTCACTTGTATACTGTTTCAGTTCCATTGACTCAACTCCCTCCACTTTTCACCTTACTATTCTAACATTTTTCCAACGAACAGGTTGATCATCTATTATAAATGCAAAAAAGGCAACATCGACAACTCATTGTCAAGGTTACCTTTTCCTGCTTCTCATGTCATATTATGCTTTTCCACTTGAACCAAACTCTCGCATTTTTGCAATTGCAGCAACCTCGATTGCTGTTTGTCCAGGATTTAAATAGGCTTGTGGATCAAACAACGTTTGATTTTTTGTCAGCATGTGTCGCAACACTTCTGCAAAAGCAATATTATTTTCCGTGTTAATATTAATTTTTGCATGCCCTAACTTAATTGCTCGCTTGACCTGATCTTCTGGAATTCCCGATGCCCCATGCAATACTAGCGGAATGCCTACTGCTACTGAAATGGCAGACATTTCTTTAAACCCTAGTTTCGGCTCACCGACATACTGCCCATGAACTGAACCTAATGCCGCCGCCAATGCATCAACACCCGTCTCTTCCACCAATGCCACGCAGTCTTCCAATTTAGCATATTGTATACCGCCTATCAAGCCATCTTCATTACCACCTACGGTACCAACTTCAGCCTCTACTGTAACGCCACGTGAATGCGCGTATGAGGTCACCGCTTTCGTCATTTCAATGTTCTCAGCAATCGTCGCATGTGACCCATCAATCATAACGGAAGTGAAACCTGCATCAATCGCGGCTTTACATCGTTCAACGCTGCGGCCATGGTCCAAATGCAAAGCAACAGGTACCGTTATATTATATTCTTTCATTAATTCATTTACCATGACAAAGATAGTTGAAAAACCACCAAGAAAATCAACAACACGATCAGAGGCCGCGATAATAACCGGAGATTGCTCAGCTTGTGCACTTTTTAAAAATGCTTTTGCCCACGGTAACCCATTTAAATTAAACTGTGGCACAGCGTATTCATTCTCCAAGGCATGATTCAACATCGCCTTCATATTAACAATTGTCATTAAAGCCCCACCTTTCTCTGAGCATCAAGATGCCTCAGTTTAATAATATGCCTGCAATACTTCGCGAGTGGTATCTTTTGCTTTCCTAATCACTTCTTCAGCAGACATTTGATAATATTCCGGACGGAATAATTCGACTGATGCGACTCCTTTAAAACCGATTTTACGCAGTGTTTTCAGATGTGTCTCTAAATCGATAGCGCCATGCCCTGGCCAAACACGGTCATCATCTGTTAAAAAACCAATTGGAAAGTCTTCGGTATCATCCATATGTAATATGAAAATTTTATCGCCTTTTGCCCGTTCCAAATCAGCGATATTAGAGCCCATTGCATGGAAATGGAAACAATCAAAGACTACACCAACATTCTCACGATCTACTGCCTCAATAATATCGTACGCTTGACCAAACGTATTGACTGTACATTCAGGATGACCAACAAATTCAAGCGCAATTTTAACACCACTAGCTTTTGCTAAGTCAGACATTTCGCGTAATACAGCAACACAATCTTGTTGAATCGTTTGTTTGTGAAATTTAGTTTTTGTAACCAATGGCACCGCCACGATATAAGGCACATTAAGCTCCTGAGCTGTAACTAACATCGCTTTGAATTCTTGGATAATTTCTTGATGCCCCTCTTCATCACGGTTATTAAAAAAGACCAACGCATTTAATGCCAACGGCTTAAGCTGATGTGTGTCAAAAAAGTTTTTTAAGTCTGCCATCGTATTCGTTTCCAGATACTCAGGTAATTTATCCATCGTCCGTATCTCGATATAGTCATAACCTTGTTGTTCACAGAGTTCTAAATCTTTTTCGAGCGTTGAATTTTCTAGTGTCGTTGCCTGATTGAATGCTAACTTCATTTTCTCATCCTCCTTAACGTATATCGAGACCGCGTAAACCGTCTTTCATTGCTTTAATCATAAAATCACTTGATGCTTTTGGTTGATCTGCCCAAGCAAATACAGCATTTGTCGCAATACCATCAAATTTCGTTTCTCTTAGTTTACGAAAAATAGTATCAAAATCAATTTCACCCTCACCAATATTTAAGTGTTGGTGCACGGTTACTTTTGCATCTGGCGGGTTGACAATATAGCGTAAACCATAAGCTGCCTTATGGTTATACGTATCCGCAAATAGCACTTGGTCAAGCAAATCACCCGCGTCATCTAAATGTTTACCTACATCGCCAATACCATCATCATAAAAATAGGCGTGAGGAATTGAATATACCAGTTTAATCCAATCTTTATCTAATGCACGAATCATATCAATCGCACCTGTATTTGTTTCAATGAAATCATAGGGATGTGCCTGTAGATTCAAACGTATCCCCTCTTTTTCAAACACCGGCATCAACTCATCCATTGATTGGATAAATTTCGCTTCACATTCAACGGGTTGATATTTAGAACCACTGAATTCACTGTTCATTAAATCAACATCTAGCTCCACTGCAATTTCAATCGCTCGTTTCCAGTTTCGAACGGCCGATTGACGGGCTGATTCATCTGGACCTGCCCAATACTGAACAGGTAGTAATGAAGATATTTCTAATCCCGTATCACGTAAACAACGTTTAATGGATTGTATTTTTGCCTTGTCTACTTTAGGATATTTGTAAAAAGGAATAAAATCTTCACGCGGACTCATTTCAATGTATTTATAACCTAAATCTGCTGTTTTATAAATCATATCTTCTATGCTTATATTGTCGCGATACATACTTGGATCAAATGCTAATTTCATCAGTCACCCTCCAATAAGCTTAATTTTTAATTATAAAACGCCGGTTTTTCATCCAAAGCAATTGTTTCAACTGCGCCGCTTGTTTGAGCAGCGATACAAGCATCTGCAGTCACCGCTGCAATATAGCCATCCCATGAAGTAGGACCTTGTGGCGCACCATTTGTTTTAATAGAATCAACAAAATCTTGCAACTCAACATCATAAGCTCGTGTGAAACGGTATTTCCAGTCAGATAAAATTTCTTGGCTTAATTTCCCACTTTTTCGTGTGACAATGTTTGAGAATTCCGGTAATTTCACAATTCCTTCTTCACCTACTACTTCGCATTGAATATCGTAACCATATTGACAGTTAACAAAAATTTCAACCGTTATAATCACGCCGTTTTTTGTTTCCAAAGTAGCAATTTGTGGATCGCGTAACCCTTCACGTGCATTTTTAGTATTTCGTGGGAAAGCAATTCGCACCGATTTATAATCATCATCAATCAACCAATGCAAGGCATCAATTTCATGAATTAATGTATCTGAGATTGCCATATCTGTTGAATAACGTTCATCAACTGTTGGGTTACGGTGTGCACAATGTAACATTAACGGTGCGCCGATTTCGTTATTATCAATCGCTTGTTTTAACCCTAGATACCCTTCATCGTAACGACGCATAAAGCCAACTTGTACTAATTTTTTACCGGCTGCAATTTCAGCGTCAACGATACGTCGTGCACCAGCTGCAGTTGTCGCTAATGGCTTCTCACAGAAAACATATTTACCAGCTGCAATCGCTGCTAGAACGCTCCCTTCATGTGCTGGCCCCCAGCTTGTAATAACAACCGCATCCACATTATCTGCTGCAATCAAACTAATGTCATCCGGATAAACAACGGCATCTAATTGATACGTCGCAATTGCATCTTGAGCAGCCTCTTGATTGACATCTGTCACTGCTACAATTTTAGATCCTGCTAATGTGTTTGTTAATCGACCAATATGTTCGCGTCCAATAGCGCCTGTTCCGATAACTCCAATGTTTAATACCATTTTAAGTTCCTCCTCTAAATAGCGCCCCTAGAACAAAATGTTCTAAGGAAAGCCATTTTTCCTTTTTATTTGAATTTCACATGATTTTTGAAGAAATATTCTAATTGCTCTAATGAATAACCTTTTGTCTCTGGCAATACTTTTCGTACAAAGATGATAGCCCCTATACCCAGAACCGCAAACATGAAGAACGTGTTTGACAATCCAAAAGCATCCAGTAAAATCGGGAATGAAAAACCGACTAAGAAGTTGGTAATCCATAAACAGAAGACTGTTACACCCATTCCCAAGCCTCTTAATTTCAAGGGGAAGATTTCAGATAACATTAACCAGGTGACTGGTGAAATAGCACCTTGTTGGAAAGCTAAAAACGTAACTGTGAGCGATAAGACGACGTATGGCAGTGCCGCTGATCCTTCGAGTACATATGAAAATATACCAATCAATGTCAGTGCGGAGGTCGTTCCAATTAAACCAATGGTTAACATGGGGCGTCGACCAATTTTACCTAATAACCAAATACCAACAAAGGTTGCGGCTACAGAGATGACCCCATTTGCAATGTTACCCACAATGGCCGCTTGTGTTCCGAAACCAGCATTTTTCAAAATTTGGGTTCCGTAGTACATAATCGAGTTAACTCCAGTGATTTGTTGCACAACGGCAATACCGATACCGATAAAAACAATTCGGCGTATCCATGGAATTGATAAATCTTTCCAACGTGCTTTTTGGATAGCGTCTTCTTCTTCTAAATGCTGCTTAATCTCTTCAATCTCTTCGTGCGCCTCTTCTTTCTCACGCACTTGTAGCAACACCGCTAACGCTTCACCAAACCGGCCTTTTGAAGCTAGCCAACGTGGGCTTTCTGGCATCACTAACATCCCAAACCATAAAATCACAGCTGGAAGTGTCGCAATCACTAACATGTAACGCCAAATGTGGCTGACGTCACCAAACGTTGTCGCTAAAATCGCATTAAACGTGAAGGCCATTAACTGCCCTGTAACAATCATCAATTCATTCATGGTGACCATACGTCCACGTCGATTGGCTGGCGACATCTCTGACAGATAAGCTGGTACAGTAACTGAAGCACCACCGACTGCTAAACCAAGCAATACACGACTGATAACCATCACTTCAATATTCGGTGCAATGGAACAACCAATTGTTGCAATAAAAAACATAACTGCTAAGTACATAATTAATTTACGGCGTCCTTTTTTATCAGAGAATTGCCCCCCGATAATCGCACCAAAAGCGGCACCAAAAGTTAAAGAACTCGCTACTAATCCTTCAGTTACAGGTGTAAGATTTAGTTGATCAGAAGCTGCCATGTAAGGCAAGGCTCCATTCACAACGCCTGTATCGTAACCGAATAATAGCCCACCAAAAGTTGAAATCCATGTCACCAGACTTAATTTTTTCTTGGGTGACCGTTGCTGCTTCATCATCTTACCGTCTGCACTCATCACAAAAACCTCCTAGATTGGGTTAGTTTTCCAACAGTTTATCATCAATATAACGACGCGCTTTTAACGCATATTCTAACGGATTTGCTTTTGCTGGATCTTGCTCTGCTTCAATCACAATCCATCCACTATAGCCCGCTGCTTTTATGCGAGCATAGATTTGCGTGAAATCAATGATACCATCGCCTGGTACGGTAAACATTCCCTCTAGAAAAGAATTTAAAAATGATTTTCCATCTGCTTTACAAATTTCTAAAACGTCAGCACGCACGTCCTTAAAATGAATATGTGCAATACGATCAACATGTTCATCAAACAACGTGAGGTAATCACCATCGGATACAAAAATATGACCTGAGTCGTATAATAAATGCACTTTTTCTGGTGTTGTTTGATTTAATAACCGCGTCACTTCTTCAGCGGTCTGTACACCTGTCCCCATATGATGATGATAAACAAGTTTCAGGTCGTAAGTTGTTGCAATCTCTCCCAAACGATCAAGTCCTGTTGTTAATACATCCCATTCTTCATCCGTAAAAGTGGGTTTCTCTGTAAATACATTATTTCCTAATGCTTGAATACTGTGCGTTTGCTCTGAAACTACCGCTACGGCAGCATTAACTGTTCGCAAATACTCGCAGTGTTCTTTGAATGCGCTTTCAACTTTTTGTATGCCATCACGGATAATGAAACTGCTGAACCATTGCCCAGCAATTTTCAAATCACGTAACGCCAACTCTTTGTTGAGTGTTTCAGCGTCTGGGAAGAAGCCGCCCACTTCTGTCCCTTCAAAATTAGCAACAACGATATCACTTAAAAGCTGTTGCAAATTATTATCTTTACCAATTTCAGGTATATCATCATTTCGCCAACCAATCGGCGCGATTCCCCAGTTAATTGTCATTATGGAACCTCCTAGTATTTTTTAGCCTGCTGTAATTTTTCTTCTTTTGTCGTATTCGCTGCTAAAACACTCGCTTTATCCGACACTTCTGATACACCCACATGCCACCAAGCATCGTAACCATCTGACATGGTTTTTGGCAATACTTTAATTTCAATGACAGTTGAAACTGTTTGTTTTTCTGCATCTTTGATTGCGGCTACTAATTCTTCTTTCGTACTGACGGTATAACCTTTAGCGCCATAACCTTCGGCTACTTTAGCGTAGTTAATGTTCATGATCGTGTTGTTATTATCACGTAACTCACAGTGGTAGCTGTCACTTCCGTGTTCCATCTGCAAGTTGTTAATACAGCCATAACCAGCGTTATCAAATAATAATAGATTAATTTTTTTATTGTATTGTAAAGCCGTAACCAACTCCGTGTGGAGCATTAAGAAACTACCATCTCCAAGCGCTGCGTAAACCTCTTGTTCAGGTGCTGCTAATTTTGCGCCTAATGCACCTGCGACTTCATACCCCATGCACGAATAACCATACTCTAGATTATATGTATGAGGTACTGTTGTATTCCAGAGGCGTTGTAAATCACCTGGCAATGAGCCTGCTGAACCAATGACAATGCTGTCTGGTTTCACCGTTTCATTCGCCGTTATCAAAGCTGCCGTTTGTGTGAATTCCGTCTTTAGCACATCGGCGTATTCGTTCATGATTGTTTGATCAAATTGATTTTTTATCTCAGGCGTAAACGCTTCACGGTTAAATTTAACGTTGGCTAATCGCTCACGCTCAACATTCCACTTCGCTTTATAATTACGAAAGTCTTCGCCATATGTTGTTGTATAATCACCTAATCCATTAGCAATTGCTTCTAAGCCAGCACGCGCATCTGCGACCACTTGAAACGCTTCTAATTTATAGGTTTGCATACGATTAATATTTATATTTAAAAAAGCTGTCTTCTCATCAAATGCCGTCTTTGATGATGTGGTGAAATCAGTATAACGCGTACCCACCCCAATAATTAAATCTGTTTCTGAAATCACCTGATTTGCTGCTGAAGTACCCAATATGCCGGTACCTCCCAAATTATTCTCAAACGCACTGGTGACAGTTGATTTCCCTGCCTGTGTTTCTACCAATGGGATATTATGTTTAAGCGATAATGCTTTTAATATCTCTGCCGCTTCAGAATAGCGAGCACCACCACCTACGATAATAACAGGACGTTGGCTCTGTTGAATGCGTTGAATAGCACCTTCAATTTCACGTGTCGTAGGGACTTGACGGTTGATATAATGCACTCTCTTTTGGAAGAAGTTCACATCATAGTCATACGCTTCTCCCTCAGTGTCTTGCGAGATACAAAGAGTTGCAGGACCTGCTGTTGCTGGATTTGTCATCACTTCAAACGCTCGCAACAAACTACTCATCAGTTGCTCAGGACGCTGAATACGATCGAAATAGCGCGATACCGCTGGAAAAGCATCATTCGTCGTAATCGCATAACTTGTCTCATGTTCCAATTGTTGTAAAACCGGATCAGGCTGACGTGTAGCGAAAGTATCAGCAGGCAAGAGTAACATGGGTATATTATTAGCAAACGCTGTCGCTGCTGCTGTTACCATGTTAGCCGAACCCGGGCCTGCAGAGGCTGTTACTGCAAAGATTTTACGACGATTCAATTGCTTACTATAGGCCATTGCCGCATGCGCCATGCCTTGCTCATTTTTACCTTGATACACTTTCAGATGACCCGGAGATTCTTGCAAAGCCTGACCAATCCCCACCACGTTACCATGCCCAAAGATATTAAAAACACCTTCAACATAGGGCGTTTCAATACCATCAATTTCAATATATTGTTGATTTAAAAATTTCACCAACGCTTGTGATGTCGTTAAACGAATCGTTTCCATTTATGTACCTCCTTGTTATTCGTGACTTTGAATCAATGCTTCGATTGCCGCAACATCAGGCATAGCATCAGAGGAACTGTGTTTACTCACAACGATTGAAGCCGATGCGCTACCATATTTCAATGCTGTTTCGATTGATTTTCCAGCCAGAACGGCATATATAAATGCAGCTGCATAGGAATCACCCGCACCAAATGTTTTAAGAACTTTTGTTTTATAAGCTTTACCATTATAGACATCACCTGCTTTGGTGTAAGCATACGATCCTTCTACACCATGCTTAATGACAATTAATTGTGCGCTATGTTGGAATAATGCAGCAATCGTTTCTTCGTTCTTACCCCCTTCTTTATTCTCTAGACGATCAAATTCATCACGTGTTCCGATGATGATATCTGCTTGATTTGCAACTAAGCTATAATAAACAGCCGTATCTTCTAATGATTGCCATGTATAAGGACGGTAATCTAATTCAAACACAACGGGTACATCATTCTTTTTGGCATAGGCTACTGCTGTCAATATCGCTTCACGTGATGGGCTCATTGATAACGCTGTCCCTGAGACCAATAATAAGCGTGCTTGTTTAATATACGCTTCGTCCACTTCACTTGCTTCAAGATATAAATCAGCTACTTCATCTCGATACATTAAGATACTGCATTCTGATGGACTTTTAATTTCTGTAAAAGCCAATCCCGTTTTATGACCTGCTGTATCTAGAACAGTTTCTTCCATATCAACACCTGCAGCTGTCATGTACGTTTTAATAAAACGACCGTGTTGGTCATCTGCTAATTTTCCAATAAAGCCTGGTTTTAAACCTAGTTTGGCTAAACCGATAGCGACGTTAGCTGGAGAGCCACCCACATATTTTGCAAAAGTCATTGTTTCTTCCATTGGACGGTTAAATTCTACAGCGTTCAAATCAATACACGCTCGTCCCACTGCAATTAAATCATATTTTTTAGTATCATCCGTTTTAATCAGCATTCTCTTCAACACTCCTTTATATTAATCTCTTGTTAAAATCCATTCATGTGGTTTATCATTGTGGAATTGCCATTTTTTTGTTGGCCCAGCCATTACATTTAAATAGTAAGAAGTGTAACCATCGGGTACCGCAACTGGATGATAACCAGCAGGAACAATGACCACATCACCATTTTCTACCGTCATCGTCTCATCAATTGAACGATCGTCAGTATAAACGCGTTGGAAGACAAAGCCTTGTGGTGGGTTCATTTCATGATAATACGTTTCTTCAAGTAACGATTCTTCTGGCAGATTATCCTGATCATGCTTATGTGGTGGATAGCTCGACCAATTACCAGCCTCTGTGTAAACCTCTACGACTAGTAAGCTATTTGCTGTCGTGACAGAATCAGGCAATATATTGTGTACCATACGCTTATTCGCATATTTCCCGCGATGTTCAACTGTATTATCCGCTGCAGAGATGAGCGTAGTGGGCAACTGTTTTGCAGATGGTGCATAAGCGAGGACAACTTTTGCCTCGCTATCTGCACGGATTCCAAATTGACGGCCGTTTGAGACATAAACACTATCTGTCGGTATTTTTTCAAATACTGAGTGACGCGTGCCGATATTCTCAAACTTATTATCACCTTCAGTCACTGTTATTTGACCTGTAAGGGCTACAATACAGCACTCTTTGTCTTTTAATGTTTCGATATAGGCTTCGTTAACTTCTAGCTCTAAAACTTTCAAACTCACATAAGAGAGCTCTGAATTAGTTTCATTCACTTCATGAACGACTTGTCCTTTTTTTGGTTTGACTAATAATTTATTATCCGCCATCTGGTTCACTCCTCTTTAAATATATGATTTAGGGTAACGTGCTGTGACAACTTTTTTGCGAGTGTAAAAATCAATGCTATCTTTTCCATTCGCATGCAACGTACCAAAGAACGATGATTTCCATCCAGAGAATGGGAAGAAAGCCATCGGTGCTGGAACACCTAAGTTGATCCCTAACATACCTGCATCGATGTTCTCACGGAAGTAACGCACTGCTGAAGCGTTGTTGGTAAATAAGCACGCGCCATTCGCAAACTCTGATTCATTTGCAATTGCAATGCCTTCTTTCAAATCTTTTACGCGAACAATTGATAAAACGGGTGCAAAAATTTCATCTTTCCAAATTGTCATTTCAGGCGTCACTTTATCAAAAATCGTTGGTCCAACAAAGTAACCATCGCCACTCCCTTCGCCACGTCCATCACGAATAAGTTCAGCACCTTCATTCAAACCAATTTCAATATATTTTTCTGTACGTACTTTACTTTCATCACTAATCACAGGACCTAAGAAAATGCCATCTTCTAAACCATTACCAATTGTTACTTCAGCTGTTTGTTTTTTCAGTTCAGCGATGAAAGCGTCTGCTACTTCTTCTTCTACAGCGACTACCGCACAAGCCATGCAGCGCTCGCCTGCCGATCCAAATGCTGCCGAAACGATGTTTTTAACCGATTCAGGTAAATCTGCATCTTTTAAAACAATGGTATGGTTTTTAGCACCTGTCAACGCTTGAACACGTTTTAAATTTTCACTACCTAGTTTATAAACATATTCTCCTACTGGTTTCGAACCAACAAATGATAATGCTTTTACATCTGGATGATCGCCTAAACGATTAACCACGTCATGAGCACCATAAACCATATTAAGCACGCCATCTGGCAAACCAGCTTGTTGGAACAGTTCAATTAGTCGCGCTGTAAGCAATGGTGTTTTTTCTGACGGCTTTAATACAAATGAATTTCCAAGAACAACAGCCATCGGGAACATCCAACACGGCACCATCATCGGGAAGTTGAAAGGCGTTATGCCTGCAACAACGCCAATTGGATAACGGTAGTTTGTTGCTTCAACATCCGTTGCAATCGACGCCAACGAATCGCCCATGTATAGTGAAGGCGCACCTGCTGCAAATTCAATATTTTCGATACCACGTTGAACTTCGCCAAGCGCTTCCGATAAATTTTTACCATTTTCGACAGTGATGATTTTTGCCAACTCTTCTTTATGCTCAACTACAAGGTTTTGATATTTAAAAAGAATACGTGCACGTTTTGGAACGGCCACGTTCTTCCACTTTTCAAATGCTGCTTGCGCAACCTCAACTGCATGATCAACATCAGCTTTTGTGGATAAAGGAACACGTGCAATCACTTCTTTCGTAGCTGGGTTAGTTACCTCTTCGAATTTATCTGTTTCACTAGCTACCCATTTACCACCAATAAAATTTTTCAACTCTTGAATCTGTACCATGTTTTTTTCCTCCTCAGATTGTTTAATTATTTGTTAACGCTTACACTATAGAAGAAAATAGATAAACATTACCTGATCATCTACCTTCTTGTTTTTGGTAATGTTTTGGTTACCTTTCGATTACATCGTACATTTTTTAGCAACAATTGTCAACACTTGTCCTTAAATATTACAAAAAATTTCTAAAAATTGATAAAAAAAGACTTTTATGCCTATATTAAAGTTAAATATTGATTAACTTTTGAGTATATGTTATCTTTTATAAGAAGATGTGTCACTTCAATTAGCGAATCACTAAGGAGGATAGCAAATGAAGGCCAAGCGATTAATAGAAATCGAAAATTACATCGAGTTAAAAGGTTCTGTTTCGCTCGATGAACTCTGTGAACATTTTGATGTCTCTAAAAATACGATTCGAAGAGATATTAATCTCATTATCGAAAATGGTAAGGTTGAAAAAGTATATGGCGGTGTTAAATCATTAGTTAATAGCGAGCTCGTTGCATTTGAACATCGCCACATTACAAACCAGACAACAAAACATCATATCGCAGCAGCAGCAGCCACTTTAATAGAAGATGATGATTTTATCTTCATCGATTCCGGCACGACTACCGTTGGTATCATTGATCAATTGCCACCAAATATCAATATCACCATTTTGACAAACAGTTTAGATATTATCAATTCAGCATCGGCTTTTGAAAACATCCGCTTACTGTTAGTCGGCAACACATATAAACCCGAAACACGCTCATTTGTGGGGCTAAACATCGAAAGTATCATCGGCAAATATAATATTTCAAAAGCGTTTATGGCTGCAAGTGCTGTTTCAATCGAGAACGGCTTAACTAATTCCGATTTAATGGAATATGACATTAAACGCAATGTCGTTGCCCGAGCAACGAACATATACTTATTAGTAGATCATTCAAAATTTGATAAATCTACACTCTTAACTTATGCCGCTCTTGAACAAATCGATGGTATTATTACTGATCAAAGACTTACTGCGGAATACCAACAATTCTGTCACACCCATCATATCGATGTTATCGATACAAATATTACTGAAACCAGGAGGATATAACATGCCATTATTTAAATTTGATGTATTAGAAGGTCGTACTGACGAACAACTCCGTCAGCTGTTAGATGTCACTCATGTAGCGATGGTTGAAGCACTTGAAGTACCTGAGCTAGATCGTTACCAAGTTGTTAACCAACATAAACCTGCTGAAATGGTTATTCATGACACAGGTTTAGGCTTCACACGTTCAAAAAACTTTGTTTTAATAACGATTATTAGCAATAAACGCACACCCGAAAAGAAACAAAAACTTTATCAATTAGTTACTGAAAGACTAGAAGCAGAATGCGGTATTTCAAAAGACGATGTGATGTTCTCAATGGTTGAAAACACCGACGTCGATTGGAGTTTCGGCCATGGAGAAGCACAATTTATTACTGGAAAGCTCTAATAATTGATAAGAAACTAGAAATTATTAGAGCTTGAGGCTGAAGATAAACGCTATTCCAGGTCGTCACTCCTTACTCAATCTGGATTATGTGCAATTAGTACGCGCACCATCATTCACTCGTCGTTCCTACGATAACAGCATTTCTAATCAGCCTGCTCATATCGTAGTCAAAGTTCTTTAAATCAGCTTAAAATAAAAAAGTAGTTTTTCGAGACTTTGTCTACAATTTGAAACTAGAATAATTTCTAGTTTCTTTTTTTGCATAAAAAAAGACGATGAAACATCCATCATCTACTTTTTTTGACGTTCATAATACATTCCACGGCCACTTGGACCAACCGGTTCAAAACGATACTGCGCATACAATTTATGCGCTTCGCCATCGGCAATCAAACTCACATAACTGTCTTCAAATATTGCCGTCTCAATATATGTAGTAATATGTTCCATAATTTTCTTTCCTAGTCCTTTACCTTGATGATCTGGTCGCACTGCAATATCCACCACTTGGAAATTACAACCGCCGTCACCGATAATACGCCCCATTGCAATCAATTCATTGTCATCCGAACGAATCGTTGCCGTGAAAATACTATTTGCTAGCCCTATTTCAGCATGTTCTATTTTACGTGGTGATAAACCTGCCGCTACCCTTAAACCAACAAACTCTGTTGCCGTTGGTGTATCATAAAGCACTCTCATCTGCTAGCCCCCTTTTTCAGTTACAATTGTTATTTCTTTTCTATACTAGCATATTTACTTTTACCCTTTCAATGATTCGCGCTTTGAAAAAAACTAATTTAAAGCACTTTAATTGAACAAAAAAAACACCCCAATAAAATTTATCAGGATGTCACTTATTATTATTTAGTATGTATTACTTCGACAACAAACTTGCAGCTGCTTCGTCTAAGAACACCATAACGTTATCGTGGCTTTGCAATGCTGTTGCAGGCACTTCATTCGTTACTGGTCCTTCAATCATCGCTTTAATTGCTGCTGCTTTTTCTTCACCAAAAGCTAATAAAACAATTTTCTTACTTTTCAAAATTGAACCAATTCCCATTGAGTAAGCTTCTGTTGGCACTTCATCGATTGAATCGAAAAAGCGAGCATTTGCTTCTAATGTTGCTTCTGTTAATTTAACACGTTGTGTTGTTCCTTCAAAAGAAGCTCCTGGTTCGTTAAAACCAATATGACCGTTTCCACCGATACCTAATAATTGCCAATCAAGTGGGTTTTCATCTAATACTTTATCATAACGTGCACATTCAGCTTCAGAATCTTCAGCTAAACCATTTGGTAAATAATGTTTTTCAAATTTAACTGAATCAAAAAGATTTTCATGCATGAAGTAATTGTAACTTTGATCATGGTCTGGCGCTAAACCAACATATTCATCTAAGTTAACTGTTGTGATATTTTCACAATTTGGTTGTGCTTCACGTGCATATTTGTAAAAATCTAACGGTGTTGAACCTGTTGCTAAACCAATTGTTTTAATGTCACCTTTACTAATATCGTTAGCAAATACCTCGTACGCTTCTTTTGATGCTTCTGCTTTTGTTTTACTTACAAAAATTTTCATTTATTTTTCCTCCCATTGATAACGGCGTCCAATTGAATAAGTTTCAGAAACTTGCATTTCCGTATTTAAAAGTACGAAATCCGCATCTTTGCCTTCAACAATATCGCCTTTATGTGCTAAATTAAATTCTTTTGCTGGATTGTATGATGTCATTTGGATCGCGTCTGCAATTGAACAACCTGTAAATAACATCATATTGCGGAATGCATCATCCATTGTTAAAACACTACCTGCTAATGTGCCGTCTTTAAGACGTGCCTGTTTATCTTTAACATAAACAGTTTGACCACCCAGTTCAGATACACCCTCTTCTAAACCTTTTGCTCGCATTGAATCGGTAATAACCGTAATGTGGTCAACACCTTTCATTTGATAGGCTAACTTCACCATATCAGGTGTCACGTGAATACCATCAACAATCAACTCGGCCATAATATTACGTTCTAATAACGCATGTCCTACTGTCCCAGCTTCACGGTGGTGAAGTCCACGTGAGGCATTAAATAAGTGCGTTGCGTGACTGACTTTACTTTGCGCAAGCTGTGCACGAGTCGCATCAGTATGTCCCATTGACGGAATAATATGATGTTCAACAAGGTAATCTTCAAAAATACGTGTGTTTTCATTTTCTGGTGCATATGTTACCAAACGAATTAAATTGTTTGCTGCTGCGTTCCAGCGTTTAAACTCTTCTAAATCAGGCGCTTTAATATATTCTTCTGGTTGAGCACCTTTATGTAATACTGATACATAAGGGCCTTCAAGATGAATCCCTTGAATTTGTGGAATACGCGTTGCAGACTCCGCAATATTTGCTAAAGCTTTTTCAATTGCTTCTGGTGCTTGTGTCATTGTCGTTGGGAAAATTGATGTAATCCCTTCTTGTAACATTGAATTAATTTGAATTTCTAATTTTTCAGGATCAGCATCCATTACATCAAATGAATAACCACCATGAGTGTGCACATCGATGAACCCTGGAATCAATCGACTACCTTTTGGCGCGTTAATGATTTCTTCACCGGCTACAGCCACGTACTCATCCATAATGCCTATTTTTTTTATTTTTTCATCGAAGCGAATGTATCCGTTTTCAATAACACCATCATGTGTATAAATAGTTACGTCTTTCATTACTTTTAACATCTACTTCTCCTCCATTCAGAATAAAAGGTCTATACCAATATAATAAAACGAATTACACTATTTGTAAACCTTTTCCGCTTATAATTTTGAAATTAATTTCTTTTCGAAGAATAAACACACGAAATATTCACAATTACTTAGTTTTACCCTCTTTTGAGCAACATAATTGCTTTTCCTGTTAATTTAGCTAAACTAGAGTTATACACTTACTTTTTAGAAGTGACTACTAATTATTAAAGGAGCGTTTTTATGAAAGTTGAAATTTGGTCTGATTATGCCTGCCCATTTTGTTATATAGGTAAACGTAACTTTGAGGCCGCTGTGGATGGTGATGAGAACATTGAAGTTTCTTATCGTAGTTTTGAACTTGATCCTACTGCACCTGCTGAAAAATTAGCACCCTTACGCGAAATGTTATCTGAAAAATATAATGTTTCTGTTGAAGAAGCTGATGCCATGAACGCAAATGTTATTAATATGGCAAAACAAGCTGGTTTGGATTATGATTTCGATCATATCAAACCTACAAACACTTTAAAAATGCATCGTTTAAGTCATTACGCTCGTGAAGAAGGCAAAGAAGCCGAGTTGACTGAAAAAGGACTTGATGCTTATTTCACAAAAGGTGCTTATCTTAATGACAACAGTACTTTATTAGAACTTGCGGATGCAGCAGGACTTGATTCTGAAAAAGCAGAAGCAGTCTTACGTTCAGATGCATACACAAAAGGTGTTCGTGATGATCAACAACGTGCACGTGATTTAGGTATTTCAGGTGTTCCTTTCTTCTTATTCGACGGTAAGTACGCTGTTTCTGGCGCTCAACCGACTGCTCAATTTAAAGCAGTGATTCAACAAATCAAAGAAAAAAAAAAATTGCTCAACCCGAAAAACTTATTCCTGATGCAGCTGATTGTGCAGATGGTTCTTGTAATATCTAACAAAAAAAGAAGACTTCCTCATTAAAGGAAAGTCTTCTTTTTTTATTATCACTATCTGCTTGATTAACCTTCAACAACGTCTCCAGGCCATGCTGACATGCCGCCCATTACATTTGTCACATCATACCCCTCGTCCGTTAAAAGTTCACACGCTCGAGCTGAACGGCCTCCTGCTAAACAGATAACATGATAAGACTCTTTTTTATCTAAACGTGCTAATTCTTCACTTAAAATTGATAGTGGCACTGATATAGCACCTTCTATATGACCATCACTAAATTCATCGCTTTCTCGAACATCAAGAAGCATAAGCGGTTGTTGTTTGAATGCTTGTTCAAATGCTGGCATTGTTACTGATTTCATTAGTTATTCCACCTTTTCTACTTGTCTATGGGTCTAATACAGGCTGAGCCTATTCACCCTACATCCACTTACTATTATAACAAGCACTACTTTTAATTCATAACAAACAAGCTCAGTGTTTTCAAAACAATGTTCTCACAACCTAACAGAATATATGCTTTTTTCTAATGCTACCTCATCTAATACAAACAAGATTAAAACTCGTTACCTCTAAATATTAATATCTTTAATGTTGCTTTCTGCATCCAGAACTCCAAGCTTACTTTATCAAAACTTCATAAACGTAAAAAAATACGGCGAGACCTGAAATTTAAATCAGAAATAGACATCCTCTAGCAATCTAAACTTACTTTACCAAAATTTCATAAGCACATAAAAAAACTCACTGGACCTGAAAATAAAATTGGAGTATAGACATCCTCTAGCAACCTAAACTTACTTTATCAAAATTTCATAAACACATAAAAAAATCACTAGACCTGAAAATCAAATTGGAGTATAGACATGGACCAGTCTATAACAATTTAATTTCTTTAGTCTAATGAGTGATTTTTTTAGCATTTCAATTTGGATGAAAGTAAAACGAGTTTCCCTTTCTTTCGGTGACCAGTCTATAACAATTTAATTTCATTAGTCTAATGAGTGAGATTTTTAGTATTTCAATTGGGATAAAGTAGAACGAGCTTATCTTTCTTTCGGTGACCAGTCTATGACGATTAAAATTTCTAGCCTAAAGCGCCTTATTTTTTATGGTATTCCAATTGAGATAAAGCAGGTAGAACGTTACTCTTAAGTTATAAACAAATGAAATGGCACTCAATTGCTCACGCAACAATGCCAGCAGCTTATCGTTCTTTCACTTATTCCACTTTTATTTTCACTTCAGTCGGTTTCGCCAGCGTCCCATTAATGGGCGTGCAATAATTGGTACAACAATTCCGGCGAAGACTGCTTCAAATATACCGTTAGTACCTACTATTGCTAATAACGCTCCTATAACCTGATCGTTAGCAATGTTTGAAACACTTGCATAAACTTCTTTATAAAACACATAGATCAACCCTAAGACTAGCACAGTATTAACAAGTGAACCTATCACTCCTGATAATACTAACGCCAACGAGCGTCGCATCTTTAACTTAGTAAACCCATTATAGGCATAACCTGCCAATAATCCAATTAAAATTCTTGGCAAAATAGAAATAATCGGATTTGTGAAAACATAAGCAGCCATTGGACTTGTTGGCATTGTGTAAGCTCGTATAAAAACAATGAGTCCCCAAACACCTCCAATAATGGCTCCTTCTTTCGGTCCTAAAACTACTGCTGCTACAATTACCGTTACAGGGATAATTGTAATATTTAATACGCCTAATGGAATATATCCAAGAAAAGGCACAAAAGTTTGAATAATAATAATTGCTGATAATACACCGAGTAACGTTAAACGTAATGTTTTGTTTTTTGAATTCTGCATAGCGTCTCCTCCTTTATAAAAAATAATTATAGACTATATTTCACTTTTTAGCTATCCTGTCATTTTACCCATTACAAATGTAATGAAAAACGCCTGTTCTATAACATCTCAGAGTAGCCCTGTTTTTAAATATATATTTCTTGAAAAATAGCAACCTCCTAAAACAGACCATTTTCAAAGGTGTCTCTCTTATGAAAATTTCATAATCAAAAAATCAGATCTAAAAATCAAGTTTTAAATAGCAAGGTCTCTACCGCTTTTTGTCTCCAAAATCCAAAACTAAAACATTGGATTAGTACTCTTAAGGAATTGATATAAGGATTGGTATTCGCTTCCGCTCCGTCCGTTTGGTGCTCTTACTGCTTAACACATCGTTTGGTACTCGCTTTCGCTCCGTCCCATACTACTCCCGTAAAGCGGATAAATCCGCTACGGTAGTAGCACCCATACTGTTCTCGTAAGCGAATAAATTCGCTACGATAACAGTAATTTCAAAAATACCATCCTGACAAAATGTCAAAATGGTATTTTCTCAAGCCTCTTCAGTTTTAAATAGGTGTGAAAGTGCTTTCGCTATTCTCTAACAAATGCCAAACAACTCCTGCTAAATTTCACTCTCTCAACCCGATGAAAAGAGTCGCTCATTCAAGAGTTCCAATTTCTTTGGAGCTAAACGTTTGGTTTTGCTTTTATTTGTATCTAGCACTTCAAGCCAAAACTTGTGAGATTTCAAAGAGACTCATAGCGATAAAAATAATCGCTAATCATTCTTTTCCAATCTCTTCAGTTCTGAGTGGGCTTGAGAGTGCCTTTATTTGTGTCTAACAAATGCCAAACAACTCCTGCTAAATTTCACTCTCTCACCCCGATGAAAAGAGTCGCTCATTCAAGTGTTCCAATTTCTTTGGAGCTAAACGTTTGGTTTTGCTTTCGCATTTATCTAGCCATTGCTTTTCTAAATACATCTCCTAAAATGTTGAACGACAAAATTGTCAGTAAAATTAGCAGTCCTGGGAAAATAGCTAGGTACGTAGCATCTCCCATGTAACCTTGTGCATTGTTCAACATACTTCCCCATGAAGCATTTGGTTGTTGAACGCCTAGTCCTAAGAAGCTCAATGCTGATTCTGTTAAGATAGCCCCAGCGACATTAAGAGATGCTGCAACTACTATAGAAGGTATCGCATTAGGAATAATATGCTTCAAAATGATACGCATAAATCCTGCACCAGAGGATTGAGCATACATGACGAATTCACGCCCTTTTAAGGTTAGTGTTTCAGCACGAACAATCCGCGCAACATCCATCCACGAAAGCAAACCAATGATAACGATAATATTTCCAATTCCTGGTTTTAAGTAAGCATTTAAAATCATCAAAAGGAAAAATGATGGAATTGACATAAAAATATCAAGGAATCGCATCATTAAATTATCAATCACTCCGCCAAAATAACCACTGATTGTTCCTGCAAGCGTACCTACAACAATGGCGATTATCATCGATAATACACCTACTGCAATTGAAATACGCCCACCATATAGAACCCTCGTGAAATAATCACGGCCATGATCATCCGTTCCAAACCAGTGAGAACCACTAGGCGGTAAGAGCTTATCTTGGATGGATAAAGCATTTTGATCATAGGGTGTTAAAAAGGCTAACAGTGAGGCAACGCTCAAAATCACTAGTACACTGATTGCAAATATTGCACGTTTATCTGCTAAAATAAATCGCCAAGTACTGCTATTACGTGTTTTTTGCACAACGCCTGCTTCTTTAACAAAGCCTTCATTATGTTTTTTTACAAATTCAAAGCCTGACATCGTTCCCTCACTCCTTTTCCCTGATGCGTGGATCAATTATTGTGTATGCTATATCTGCTAATAAGTTTCCGATTATTAATAATAATGCCGAGAATAAAGTAATTGCCATGATAACTGGATAATCTAATTGGAAGATGGCATTAATACCTAAACTTCCCATACCCGGCCATGAAAAAATACTTTCAGTAATAAACGCGCCACTAATAATTTGCGGCAAAGACATACCTAATAACGTAATAACTGGCAACAACGCATTTTTTAATACGTGTCGTGCTAAAACCTGTAATTTAGATAAGCCTTTTGCATAACCAAACAACACGTAATCCTCTTTTAATTGATTGATTGTATTCGAACGTACGTAACGGTAATACGAAGCGCACCCTTGAAAAGTTAATGTGACTACAGGCAAAACAGCATGCCATGCCATATCCGAAAACGAGGTTTCGCCAATCGTTCGCATCCCTAAACTAGGGAACCATCCTAGTCGAATCGAAAAGAAATCAATTAAAATCATCCCAAACCAGAATACTGGTATCGAGATACCTACATACGAAAGACCATTCAGAAACTTATCGATCCAACGATCTTCATAAGCTGCTGCTACCAATCCTAATGGGATTGATAATAACAATGTTAAAAAGAGCGATGTTCCCATTAAACCTAAAGTTGCAGGAATACGTTCCAAAATTTGTTCCAGCACAGGTTGGCTATTGCTGATTGAATACCCAAAGTTTCCTTGGAATACATTGGCTAACCAGCGAATATACTGCACATAAATGGGTTGATCTAATCCTAAACTTTGACGAATACGTTCGACATCATCAGGGTTCATGTCAGGTGTCACAAAGGAGTTAATCGGATCACCAGGTGCGAGTTTGATGAGCGCAAATGAAATTAACGAAATGACAAATAACATCGGTATCATTTGTAAGACGCGCTTTATTATTGTTCGGATCATTCTATATCTCCTACCTTTTTCCTAAAGAGTAAAAAACTGGTCACCCACACAGAGGTGGTCGACCAGTTTTTTTAACAGCTGATGCCTGTTATTTTTTCAAATAAAGTTTAGAGTAATCTTTAAACATTGATACAGGTTGTGGTTCTGCTTCTTTAACACCTGCAAAACGTTTATCTAATGCCAATACCGCATTATCATATGAAATTGGGTAAATGACTGCATTGTCAGCAATGTTTTTTTGAACATCAACATAAACTGCTTCACGCGCTTTATCATCAACAGTAACGGCACCTTTATTGAATAGTTCATCTAACTTTTTATCGTGGTTGTTACTATAGTTATATGGTGAATCACTAAGGAATAATGTTTTGTATGCATCTGGATCATTACCCATGATATAACCATTAATTGCAATTGAGTAATCTTTATTTTTACGGTCTAACGTAATGTTGCTTAACGCATTCGGGTCAGTTGGTTTCAATTCCAAGTTCACACCGATTTTTTTGTATTCTTGTTGTACATAAAGCGCAATACTTTCTTGTGCTTTACTGTTGTTCAAGTAATAAATACTTAATTTCGTTGATTTATCAAAACCACTTTTATCAACTAACTCTTTTGCTTTATCTAGGTTAGTATTATAAGTTTCAACGTCTTTAGTGAAGAATTTTGTGTTCTCTGTTAAGAATGAACTTGCTGGTTTTGCATATTCATCTGAACCATATGCTGCATCAATTAATTCTTTACGATCAAGTGCATAAGATAATGCTTGACGTAATTCTTTTGATTTTAAAGCTTCTTGATTTTGGTTAAATGCTAAGTAGCTTAAACGGTTTTCTGGGTATGTGATAATATCAACATCACTAGCTTTTTCAACCTTTTTACGATCAGCTGGTTGAATTGATTTTAAATTAATTTCACCGTTTTGTAAAGCTAGATTTGCTGCATTTTGGTCTTTTGTGATACGGAATGTTAATTTAGCTAATTTTGGTTTACCACCAAAATAATCATCAAAACGTTTTAATGCAACATATTCACCTGATTTATATTCAACAAATTGGAAAGGTCCAGAACCTACTGGTTTTTTATTTTTATCACTTTTCTCAATATTGTCAACACCTGCAAAAATATGTTCAGGAATTGGGTAGAATGTGTTTAATGTCTCTTCAAAAGCTGGAGATGCTGTTGGTAATGTAAATTTAACGGTTGTTTTATCTACTGCTTCTACTTTTAATGGTTTACCATCAAATACAAATTTACCACGGTTAGAAGAGTTTTGTTTCTCATCTAAAGTTGATTCAACTGTAAATACAACATCTTTAGCTGTTAAATCTTTACCATCATGCCATTTCAAGCCATCTTTTAATTTAACTGTATACACAAGACTGTCATCAGAAACATCGAGGCTTTTAGCTAATGCTGGTTTACCATCAAGTTCCCAAAATAACGGTGCATAAAGTGCTTCTTGCAAAGTTAAAGTAACACGATCTGAAGCGTAGTTTGGGTTCATAACACTCGGGTCACCTGCTACACCAATAATGAGTGAACCATCTGGATCTACCCCACCTTTACCAGACGACTCTTTTGTTGAACTGCCTGAATTACCACACGCCGCTAACACCACTGCAAAAACAGCGATTAACGTACCTAATAAAACTTTTTTCATTTTATTTCTCCCCCTAAACATCTCTTTTTCTACACTTTTCCAATTCCAAGTGAACGAGTGTGAATTAAATATAATTTACAATTATTTAGACTAATTGTCAAGCTTCTTATCTTTTTATTTTATCTTCTTTTAAACAATCTGTTTCCGTTTGTCGTAAGATATCTGAGCTAAAAGTAAGACAAGTCCAACCAAAGATAAAAGCGGTGCTGTTAAAACAACGAATTGTAAAGGCAATACTGTAATAATTATTCCTCCAAAGAAAGCTCCTAATGCATTTCCCACATTCATTGCCGACTGATTCAATGTACTCCCCAGCGTTGGCGCTTGTAGAGATAATTTCATGCTTCTAAATTGTAAACTTGGTGTCAAACCAAAAGCGATGATACCAAAGATAAATACACCAAACGGCACCAAATAGAAATTGAATTGTATAAAATAAAGGACTACAAACCAGATTTCTAATAATACAAGCAGAATAATCAGACCTTTATTAATATTCCAGTCAGCAATTCTACCACCGACCAAGTTACCAATCGTTACACCCACACCAAAAATGATCAAGACAAGAGCAACACCATTATCGTCGTAGCCACTTACTTCTCGTAAAATCGGTGAAATATAAGTGAAAAAGGCAAACACACTACTGAAACTGAATGTCGAAATCAATAGCGTCGTCCACATACTACCGGATTTCAAAATACTCAGTTCTGTTTTAATCGAGACTTCTTTACGTTGTTCGGCTGCTGGAACAAACTTCCATATGCCCGCAAAAGCAATGATACCAATAACAGAAATAATCAAGAAACTTGCACGCCATCCCCATTGTTGACCAATAATCGTCCCAAAGGGTACCCCGATAATATTAGCAACGGCCAAACCAGAAAACATTAACGCCATTGCACTTGCTTGGCGATTTTTTGGAACAAGACTCGCTGCGATAATCGCACCTAAGCCAAAGAATGACCCGTGAGCAAAAGCTGTGACAATTCGACTTAACATCATCACGCCATAGTTATCAGCAACACCTGCGATGGCATTGCCTATTATAAAGATGGCCATTAATATTAAAAGCGTTGTTTTTCGCTTTAATTTATAGGTCAGTAAAACAACAATTGGACCACCTATAGCCACACTTAGTGCATACATTGTAATCAATTGTCCTGCTTGAGTCACGCTTACTTTCAAATCTGTTGCTACTTCGGTTAATAGTCCCATAATAACAAATTCTGTCATTCCGATAGCAAATGCACCAATCACGAGCATCCAAATTGGCAATGGGTATTTTTTCATACACGATACCTTTCATTTATATATGTAAACTCGTTTAGTTTGAAACTTCAATTTATCAAACAATTTGCCTAATATACAAACGTCTCTCTTATTTTTTGATAGTAACTTTCTTTATGTCGAAACTAATTCTATCATTTTATCTGTCATCAAGTTAGTATTTTGTCTCGAAAAAACAAATTATTTTTAATGACCGCCTACAAGGCGTGAACGTTTAATCGCGGTCGCCCCTTCAGACAAGCTGCTAGCATGTATTAATGCCCGATAACCATAACGTTCTCTAATCAAGTCAATCGTACGTTCTAAACGTTCATTTGCGACAGTTTCTTCTATTATTTCAAACAAGTTAAGCTGCGAAGTTTTTTTAGCTGCGGTTTTACCACAGCTTATAGATATACGACGCACCGGTCCCTCTTGATAATTATCTTCAAATAATTTAACGGCGACTACTTGTAACTTTGTCGTGGAACTCGTTGCATTAATTTTGCGTTGAATAGAAAAGCTAGCGACTTCACTGCCTTTTGAATAATTGATTGCTAGATGCAAAACTTCACAATCTCGTTGATGTTTTCGTAAACGCGTAGCAACCTTATCAACCATTTCACGAATAACAACCAGCACATCTGCTGGATTATGATAATCACGTTCCAAAATTTGAGACGTACCATAACTTGTACTTACTGGTTGTATGCGTTCTGCTAAGATAGAATAATCAATTCCATGCGCATGATAATAAAGTTGTTCGCCTATAATACCTAATTTTTTTTGCAGACTTGCCACATCTGTCTCTGCCAATGCTTTGACAGTAAAGATACCCATTTTTTGTAATGTTCTTTCTGTACGATGACCAATCCCCCACATCGCAGATAATGGATGAATCGCCCAAATTTTCGCTATATCTTGGTAGCTCCAATATGCTAAGTAAGGGTATTTTTCTTTTGCCTCATGATCCAATGCTAACTTAGCTAATAAAGGGTTATCACCAATTCCAACGCAAACAACCAAACCCAGTTCTTTAAAAATAGTTGTTTGAATAGCTCTCGCAATTTCTAAAGTTGTTCCGAACAGCGTGTGAGAATGCGTGACATCAATAAAGCTCTCATCAATGCTATATGGAAACCAGTTAATATCATCCGTATAACGTTTTAAAATCGTATTAACTTTTAAATTCATCTTTATATAATCATTCATTCTTGGTTCAACGATGGTAACAGGCCATTCTGGTTGTATCTCATATCGTCTCGTACCCGTTTTAATGCCATATTCTGCCTTTGCTCGCGGCGAAGATGCTAAAACAAGTCCTCCCGCTGAATCACCACGACTCATTACGACCACTAAACTTTCTAAAGGATGCTCACCTCTTCTAACACTTTCAACACTTGCAAAAAAAGATTTACAGTCTATGCAAAGAATATCGCGTTTTGGCATTTCTTCATAAATAAAGTTCTTCATTCATACCACTTTTTTTCTGTTGTCAGAGTAACATGCCTTATTTCTGCAAGAGGAACACTGCAATAACCATTTGTCTCTTCATCTAATAGATACACCACCGTTGAATGATAACCCATGACGATTCCACTCATAGCAGATTGATAACTACCGTTTATCATAATATTTTGTTGAATGTTTACAGGGGTTTTATTCAACCAACTAGCCTCTAACCTTTTACTGATAACATCTAAAGATTGTTGTTCCTCAACTGGACCTTTTTCATTTGACAACGCTAAGGCCTCATTGTGTTCACTAAGAAAAAAACCTTGCCACTTCAGCATTTTCCGATCATTATATAGCATTCCATCACCTCTCACAAACAGGAACATACGTTCGCTTTTTACTTCATTTTACACGAACTCACCTTCTTTATGCAAATTAAACTTCTTTTGCGACAATCATCAAACGAAATATCCGTGCTATTACTACTTTACTTTTAGTCGTCCTTCAACTGAAATAATGCTATAATAATACTATTATGTAAAAAAAAGGAGTAACTTCATGAATCACAACTTTTGGTTTATTTTCTTCGCTCAAATTCTATTTTGGCTTGTGTTTTTTTCAGCATTTATCAGCCGTTATCTCTTCAAATCAAAGAAATTAAGCGTCACCTTATTTATCGGCACTCTATTCATTGATTTTGCGTTACTATTTGCAACCACAATTGCAATAAAAGATGGAACAATCGCAACAATCTATCATGGACTAGCAGCAGTATATATTGGTCTTGTGCTTTTTTGTGGCCGTTCTATTCTTGCTTGGATTGACAATAAATTTAAGCCTGCTACCGAAAAACAGTTGCCTATCGCACAACAATTAACTGGAAAGTCTTTAGCCCGTTATAAATTAAAGGGCTCGCTTCGCCATCTGTACGCTTGTTTCTTTGGATCAATTTTGTTAATTATTATGGTGCTTCAAATTGACAACACGAGTCACACAAAAGGGCTCACCGATGTTATTAACCTGTGGCTATTCTTTTTATCACTTGATTTCTTATATTCACTAACATTCTACTTTTGGCCAAAAAAAAATAAATAAAGCGCCAACCCATCGATTTTCCGATAAGGTTGACACTTCATTTACAAGTTAACGCTTACCTCTAAAAGAGGGGAAGCGTTTTTTTATTGTTTTTTTGGTTTAAAGCGTCGTAAACTGACTAGTGCAGCAATCATCGCAAGTATTCCTAAAATAACGACGATAATAATGCTTTGGAAAAGGAGCGGATACACATCCCCTAACGCCCGGTTCATCACATCTAGAGAAAGCAATGCAAATACAACACTAATAAATAAATTCGTAACGGCTAATAGTGAACATGAAAACCGGTATTGAGCCGTTTTATTTTCTTCTCTTAAGTAATAATAATTATGCAGTTCTGGCCGATCACTCAAAATAAAGAGTAACACCCACATAAATAGTGAGATAGCAGGTAAGAACCAAACACTGCCTTTTCCACCCCACCCGTCAATTTCACCGCTAAAATTGAAATGCATCGGTACCACTTGTGGCAACTGTTGATACATAAATGCGACATAAAACGCTGTTGCTGCAGTGATTGCTAAACTAATCCAAGTACACCATTGTTGTAGAGGTGTGCGTTGATAACTTTCAGTCTTTTCCTTCATTAAATTATTCACCTCAATCAATTACTTTTTCGTGATTCGTTCCCTTTTAACGTTAACCATAAGCCGATACCACCCATACCAATAAACAGCAGTGAGCGAACAAACAAGCCCAAGTACCATAGATCAATAAAAATGAGTTTAAACAGCGCTAAGATGACTAAACTAAAACCAGCAATGCGTAACACATTTACTTTTTCAGTTAATCCCCAATGCATAATATAGAAGGCAAATACAAAAATCAATAACGTTTGCCCCATAAAAAGAATCGATTGGCTACCATTGTAATAGTACACGGTTTGCATATACAGTTTCAGCGCCAACAATAGCATTAACCCAAATAAGATGGTTGCTGATAAACGTTTATCCCATGGTGTTTGTAAACCATAATGACCTTCAAGAATCCGTTGCTGTTTCACATGATAGATTAAGAAAGACAGCACAATTAAGAGTCCTATACCTACAAGTAAAAATACCCAGATAGATTGTCCAAACGTAAAACTGACTAGTGTACGACAATAAATAAAAGCAGCTAATGCCAAATGGAAAATTGTCATTAGGCTTCCAAATCGAACCTTCTCATCATACAATAACACAACTGTTACTAATAAAATAATTAAATACAGTGGATAATTGAAACTAATAATAGATAATTGATTAATGAAGAAATAGGTTAAACCGATTGTAACAAGTGGCAACCACTCCAAGACAGCAATATTACTATTAATAATACTAAACGTTGCCTTACTATTAAGCTTCGTTGTCTTTTTCAAGTAACTATAAATAAGGTAACATCCAACAATTATTAACACGACATTCAAATTTAACACTGTAAAAACGGGTCGATGGGTGTTAAATATAACCAAATAAATATAGATGAAAAAACCAATACCATTCGTTGCATATAAGAATGGCGCTTGTAACCTAATAGCCAGTAGTAGCGCAAAAACAAAACCACACGTCGTATAGATAAGCATCCAGGCAGCATTAATTGTAAAATAACCAACTAATGTGATTATTGTCATTAGTGTAATAACAAGATAAATATCAGATACACGCGGCATCACTTTTTTCCAACTCCATGCTGTAATAGCGATGAAGAAAATTATCAAAATGAGATGTGAAATTAAATTTTCAAAGCCTGCCATCAGAATAAAAACAGCAAATGTTACCATTAAGAGTGAATATATCAAACCGCTATGGAATGAACTGCTATTTCCCCAACGTTGATTCATCCCTAACCAAGTAATTGCTGTAAGTATCAATAAGCACATCAGAGTAATGATACCCATCGTGTCATTGTCACCATAATTTGCTACATTCAAAAAGATAACTGCCAGTAGTGAGAATAGATGATTAACAATAAAAGCCATCACGTGTGATTGCGACACGGTGAGCCACTGTAGGGCAATAAATACTAAAAGGACATAGGCGTATATATAATTATTTGAAACGGCCATATATTCCAATAGATATGGCAATAACAACGATGTAAGAGCGATGAAAATTGTTAGTGGTTGATAACGTTTATAGTACGCTAATAACAACCCATATACAATATACAGTAGTGCAATACTTAAACCTGCACCCTGACTAAACGCTCCATATAAAAAAGTTCCTGCGGCTGTTGTTAAGATACCAATGATGTAACTAAGTGCAAATAGTAAGTGACTTGAGAGCACACTGTTTTTTTGATAAATACGGTAAGCATAAACACCTGTTGCTATCGATATAATATAGGCGATTCCCAATTTTAAACCGAAACCAAACACACCATAATCATTTACAATTTTAAGTCCCCATAAAACGCCGAATATTATCATGGTAATAAACACTTTAGGTAATACTTTACGAATCATGGCTTCAATTGAAGTAGTCTTTATAGGTTCTTTCTTTAAAGGTTCTTCATTACGCAGTGTCTCTACTTTGGTTGATGTTAACGTTGTGTGACCTTTAGCACTGTCAGCTTGTTGCGCAAGACGTCTTTGCACGGGCGTTTGTACCACAGTCACTTTTTTCGTTTGAATCGCAGGTTTCTCCTTTAATGCATTTTTTTCATCCGTACGTCGAGGCACCTCTCGCTCTATACTAACAGACGCTGCATTTTTCTTAACTTGAAGCTTCAATTCAGCTAATTCTTGTTCTACTTGCGCTAAGCGTTCCGAAATAGATAATTTTTTATCCATGCTACCACTTCCTTTTAGCCTTTATGCTATTATTTTAATCCATACTAATAAATACACTTACATAGGTAGATGTCAGCACCAAATATTAACTAGGTTTTCTTGCTAATTATAGTCTATTTATACTGTTTTATCAACAGCCTATCCCTTGTCACTCTTCACTTTAGGTACCTATTCCAACAAAAAACACGCAATCAATGATTACGTGTCAGTAAACGCTATAGACTAATTTTCAATTTCAATCGTTTATTCACATTCATCTTATACGCCATAAGCAATGCGTTTGATATTTAAAAGATTCAATACACTGACATTATCCGTTGTACTACTTCCACCGATTGCACCGCATCCTAATGTTAATGAAGGAGCCAATTTCGTGGTAAAACCAATGGCACCCAACGCGCCTAACGTATTGATCAGTACTCGTGATGCCGTAATCTGTAAGCCATAATCTAATACACGTTCATCTGATTGAGTATGTAATATCGCAGTATGTCCAGCGCCTTCATTTGCTAATAATGCATTACAAGTTGTCATGCCTTCTTCCCATGTCTCTACCGTATAAAAACCCAATACGGGCGTTAATTTTTCACGTGAGAACGGATACTCTTTACCGATATTTGTTTGCTTAGCAATTAATACACTCGTATCTTCTGGCACTTCGATACCACTTAATTTTGCGACAAATACAGCTGGTTTTCCAACAATTGCAGGATTCATCCCACCATTCTCTAGCATAATGATGGCACCTACTTTCTGTGCTTCTTCAGCAGATAAAAAGTAAGCTTTTTTGTTTTCGAGTGCCTTTATGACATCCTTACAAATTTCTTTATCTACTACTAGTGACTGTTCAGAGGCGCAGATAGTACCATAATCAAACGTTTTACTTTCAATAATAGCTGCCACAGCTTCTTTAACATTTGCAGTTTTTTCGATATATGTAGGCGCATTTCCTTGTCCAACACCAATTGCGGGTGTGCCTGATTGATAGGCCGCTTTGACCATTGCTCCTCCACCAGTAGCTAATATTAAAGCCGCTTTATCATGTTGCATAAGGTACTGAGTCGCTTCCAAAGTAGGTTTTTTAATAACTTGAATTAAGCCAGCTGGTGCCCCCTCTGCTACAATCTCTTTTTCAATCATTTCGACCGTCATCATAATTGCTTTCAACGCTTTGGGATGTGGTGAAAAAATAATCGCGTTTCTTGATTTTAAAGCTAGGAGTGCCTTGAAAATAACAGTAGACGTTGGATTTGTCGACGGAATTAACCCCACAACAATGCCCATTGGAATGCCAATTTCAATAATTTGGTTGATATCATCACGCTTAATTTCCCCAACAGTCGGTATATCTTTAATACTATTGTATACGTGTTCGCTGGCAAAAGTATTTTTTATTATCTTATCTTTTACATTACCAAAACCCGTCTCTTCATGAGCCTGAATTGCTAATTTTTCTGCTTGTTCACCTAGTTTTTGCGATACAACTGCTACTAAATGATCCACCTGTTTTTGTGAGAACCCTGCATATATTTGTTGAGCCTTCTGCGCAGTTGATATTAATTCATCTACGACTTCAACTGCTTCTACGTCTTTAAACATTGTTTCAACCATTGATTATCTCTCCCTCTTACACCCTTTTTGTTTGCGCTTACAAAATAATCATATCAAATAATATGTCTTTAATGTTAGGATTTTATTCTGGTCTTTCTGGATTAAATCCACTTTTCGACCCCCATCTTATACACCTTTTCATTTATTACTTTAGATTGTTTAACATCTACTAAATACACTATAAATAACTATGCTAATGTGCTAAAATTACATTATATTAACTAATTTGTATTACAGGGGGCAGTCCATGTGTTACGTGATGATCGTCAGCAACGATATTAAAGAACGTCAATATTTGCATCAAGTTCTGAATGAAGATTTTTTAAATGCTGTTGTTCTTCCTGAAGCAGCAACCGCAACTGAAGCATTAAAAATCGCACAATTATCTCAACCTGAGTTATTGCTACTCAGCTTAACATTGCCCGATGAAGAAAGTTCGCTCTTATATAAAGAAATTCTTGCATTACATCCGTCTATCAAAGTTGTTTTATTTGATGATGTTGGTGATTTTAAACGTGCACAATTTGCCTTGAGGGCAGGTGCAATTGATTATTTAGTGCGCCCTCTTCAGTCAACTGATGTTAAAAATGCAATTCATCGAGCAATTATAAACCTTAACCATGTATCTTTACTTAATAGAGACGGAAAGTTAACAACTTATAAAACAAAACAAAGCGTTGACCGTATGTTTATTTACTTACACTCCAATTATCAAAAAAATCTGACATTAAATGATTTAGCCGATCATGTACATTTAAACAAAAATTATGTCAGTCGCTTATTCAAAGAAACGGTGGGAATGACTTTTATCGCTTATTTAACAAATTATCGCATTCAACGATCGAAAGATTTATTGCGATCAACCACTGATAATATAACTGATATTGCTATGGCCGTTGGCTATATTGAACCGACATATTTCAGTCGCGTGTTTAAAAAAGATACACTCCTTACCCCCTTACAATATCGACAACGTTATCATATCGATTAATTCTCATTACATTAATCACCGCTTGTTTTCGTTACATAAATTAAATGTATACTTTGCCCTTAGGTCATTAAACTATTAATGAAAACATCGTTCGGCAGGAGCTTTTTTATCATTTTTTAGATAATAGCAAAAAAAATAAAAGTAGCGCAGGATTTTCCGCGCTACTTTTATTTGTTAATTATCGACAAGGAAAATAGGTTTAGACTTACTCTATTATTTTATAACGCAGTAACGTTTTTTGCTTTTCAGGCAGTACCCTTCTCGCATCGGATAAATAAATTTCACGATGCTGATACTTCTCCATAATAACCGTTTTTTTCATATTATTTGTAGCCAATAATTGCTCCATTTGATCAAACGTTTCTTTTTCTGTATCAAATGAACCAATATGTAACCCTTGAATGACATGCCCTTCTTCATACTCAATTAACTGTGCTACTTTTATAAACGGATTATTTTTTTTAGCATACGTTTCTTCAACAATTTCATCAAATCTTTCAGCATTAAAAGTATCAGGTTGTCGAATCATAATTTGATAAACCAAGCCCTCTTTATCCACAACACCATCTATTGGTTTTTCTTTAGAAGTCCATACACCTTCTAATGGGTAAACGGTGTAAATAAAGGGATCTTCATAATATCCTGTTTTGTACTTCATTCGAATGGCATAAGACAACCCATATAACGCTTCGATTTGATGGGTGAACTGTGCTGTATTTGGATTACCTTCCCCTGCTATCGTAATAAACTTCATTTTTGGAATTTTAAGCATTTGAATGCCTGTTGTCATATACAGGCTTTTTTCTCTTTTTCTCCATTCATATTTCATTTGTATACTCCTTTTCAATTTATATTTCACTTTATTCATTATATCAATTAGAAAAATAATTGTTTGTTTATATAGTGTGTGAAATCATGCCTAAACTATCCCTTTATTCATCACACGCGCTTTTAAAATAAAAACACCTCAAAAGCAGACTTAATAGCTGTCTTTTGAGGTGTTTTATTTTTTACTTATTTACCAAACGCGACACGTTTGATGTTTAAAAGGTTCATCACACTAACATTGTCAGTTGTGCTACTACCGCCGACTGCCCCACAACCTAAAGTGAGCGATGGCATTAAGTTAGTTGTGAAACCAATTGCACCAAGTGAACCGTACGTATTAATTAACACACGCGATGCAGCAATTTTCAAGCCATATTCCAATGCAAGTTCTTCACTACTTGTATGTAGTAAGGCCGTATGTCCTGCACCTTCATTATGCAATAACATATTACAAGTTCTTACGCCTTCTTCCCATGAATGAACGGTGTACATCCCTAAAACAGGCATCAATTTTTCACATGAATACGCATTATGTTCGCCAATTTCAGTTTCCTCTGAAATCAATACTTTAATCCCTGCTGGAATGTCTAAACCACTAATTGCCGCAAGTGTCTCAACCGGCTTACCAACAAGCTCAGGATTCATACCACCGCCTTCTCGCATAATGAAACGGCTTAATTGATCAGCTTCTGTACGAGATAAGAAATAAGCGCCTTCTGCTTCCAGTTTTTGTTTCACTGCTTCTTTAATCTCCACATCCACAACGATTGATTGTTCAGAAGCACAAATTGTTCCATAGTCAAATGTCTTACTGTTGATAATATCTGTTACCGCTTTATTAATATCTGCAGATTTTTCAATATATGCAGGCGCATTACCTTGGCCTACACCAATTGCTGGGGTTCCTGAGCGATAAGCAGCTTTAACCATTGCTCCACCACCTGTCGCTAAAATCAAAGCGATATCGTCGTGTGTCATTAGTTGGTTGGTCGCATCCAAACTCGGTTGTGCGATTACTTGAATGAGCCCTGCAGGTGCACCTGCACTGATTGCTGCTTTTTCAACATAATGCGCAGCCTTTAAAATTGATTGTAATGCTTTTGGATGGGGTGAAAATACAATCGCATTACGTGATTTCAGAGCGATAAGCGCTTTGAATATAACTGTTGATGTCGGGTTTGTTGATGGAATTAATCCTGCAACTACACCCATTGGAATAGCGATATCCATAATTTTATTTTCTTCATCACGTGCAATTTCACCAACTGTTGCAATGTCCTTGATACTATTATAAACATGTTCACTTGCGTAAATATTTTTTGTTATTTTATCTTTAATATTACCGAAACCTGTTTCATTATGAGCAAGTGTTGCTAACTCTTCAGCAACTGTTCCCAACTGTACTGATACAGCTGTAATAATTTCATCAACTTGTGCTTGTGTAAAGTTTTCATAAGAGCGTTGGGCATCCTTAGCAGCTTCAATTAACTGGCTGACCTCAAGTGTAGCGTCTGTAATTTTAATCATTTTAAGCGCCTCTTTTCAAATGTTTTATTTGTTTACATCCTTATCATAGCAGATAATATCGCTAATTGATGGGGACAAAAAATGACAAATAACACTGATTTGACAACGTTTTTCGCAATTTCCATCCATATAATCATAACGCTCTTTTTAGTTGTTATTTTGTAAGGGTTTCCAACCTTAACAACACAATAAGTAAGCGTTATCACATAAAAGTAACAATTTCGCCATATTTAAACTAAAAATCGTCTTTCTATTTAAATCTGTACTATAACAGTTCGTAAATATTGTATGTTTTTGCTGATAAAAAGGACATAATTAGCTTTATTAAGAATAAGCAGACCTCTCCTGTTGCAAAAAAACACTAAAAAACAGTATTTCAACGAAAACGTCAAAATACTGTTTATACAGATCAACTAGCTCTAATTTACTTAACTCAGCGTTTTTTCCATCATTTGAATCAAGGTTTTAACGTCTTCTGGACGCGTAAGTCCAGTTTCTGAATCAATAATAGAAGAATAAACGTGTGGAATCACTTTTTTCACACCTGCATCAATCGCAATTTGCACTATTTCTTCAAAGTTTTCTAAATCAATGCCACCTGTCGGCTCAAGATAAAAATCATAGTCTGCACACGCTTTTGCTACAGCAATGTATTCTTCTTTATGCGCAAGACCTTTCATTGGAAAATACTTAATAGAACTACCACCCATATCTTTTAACAATGAAATTGCTGTTTCAATTGGCACTTCTGTTGCAGGCGCTTGGCTACTTAAAGGGCCTGTTGCAATATTAACGTACCCTACTTTACCTGTCGGTGACACCAAACCATTAACAATTGTTTCATTTTGCCCTAGTAACGCACGGCTTGCGCCAATACCAGTGAATACTTGATTCACATGTTGGGGTTGTAAAATAGCTGAAATACGGCTCACCATTTGACTCTGATTTGGGTCACCTGCACCTAAACCGACTGAAAGAGCGTTGTTGGTTGCATGAGCATATTTTTTCATATCAGCGATTGCTGCTTCATCCGTTTCATAATTTTTAGAGAGCACACCAAGAACGATTTGACCGTTTGCCGCCTCATAACAATCTTTTGCGTTTTCCACTGAACCTGCTAAAACATTTAAACATAAACGATCTGACATATATTGGGGTGTTTTTTTCATATCATTTCCTCTTCTCTAGTTATTTAAAATACTGCGTAAACGTTCAACAATTTGAGTCATCTCATACTGATTAACTGCACGAATATCAAATTCAATCACACCATTGTTTGCACGGTATTCACGTGTATAGATTGCCAATTGACCTTCTTTAAGCTGTTTAACAACTGCAAGTGCCGTTACTGGACCATTCACTGCTACTTTGGCACGGTATATATCACGTCCAGCGCCATCTTGTTCTTCTGTTGCCTCAATGCCCGCAATTGTATTTAAATCCGCTAAAAATGGCTGTAACCGCGCTTTCATCGCATGTCCACTTTCACTATCGTTCTGGATATAATCCTCGATTGCCGTCGTAAACCCTAAAATGTTTTCTTTGCCTACTTTCATCGCACGTCCAATACCTTTAGTTTGCAATCGCACCCACTCAATAAGTGTTGCATCACCAATAACCAAGCCAGATGTCGGTCCTTCAATGGCCTTGCCTCCACTATAAATGACAAGGTTTGCACCTTCAGCTGTATACTTTTCTAAATCTTCCTCGGCTGCTGCATCAACAATTAAGGGCAACTGATATTTTTTGGCAATAGCTGCCGCTTCTGCTACACTCAACATACTTTTTTGAACAGTGTGATGACTCTTGATGTATAAAATAGCAGCGGTTTCTGGTGTCACCATCATCTCAATATGCTCTGCATGACACATATTAGCATACCCCGCCTCGACTATTTTACCGCCACCCAGACCAACCATGACCTCAACGGGTGTCCCATAATCAACATTGTGACCCTTCGGTACAATGATC
The DNA here is from genome assembly GCF_036884295.1 of Brochothrix thermosphacta DSM 20171 = FSL F6-1036. Lineage (NCBI taxonomy): Bacteria > Bacillati > Bacillota > Bacilli > Caryophanales > Listeriaceae > Brochothrix > Brochothrix thermosphacta. The sequence continues at coordinate 1,062,185 of NZ_CP145608.1, read as the reverse complement.
TCACGTCGACTCACTTTCTTTGTATAAGGATGATACGCATGGAATAAATCACCTTGGCCAATTATTCCCGCCACACTTTGTGCAATCCCAGCAGAAGCACTTGAAACAACGATTGCATCTTCAACCTCTAATAACTGCGCAATATGTCGACCTGTTTGGATGACGAGATCACTCATTTCAAAAAAATGTTGCCCGCCAAATTGTTGTGCGGCTAATACGTTGTCAGACACTTTTGATACACCTAAAATCGTCATTTTACCAGAGGCATTAATCACTTCTTTTAAACCGTATTTTTGATAACTTATTCCTTCAGTCACAGTCATACACGCTCCCTCCAATAATAGTATGAGATGGTACAATAACCGTCGTTGTTTCACGCGTGTTCCCATTCGAGTCCACCAATGTTTTACGACGCTCTTTTAAATTGAAAATAGTAATATCAGCATCATATCCTGCTGCTAGTTGCCCTTTATTATCCAAATGGAATGCTGCTGCAGGGTTTTCAGTAATCATCGGTAACACTTCAGCCAATGAATAGCCTATCACTAACATTTTTTCAATTGTTGTCGCCAAATCATAGACAGGACCCGTTTCACGATTGCGATGATAAATATCGGTACTAATCGTTTGACAGATAATTCCTGCTGCTTTCGCTTGTTCGGCAACGTTAAAATTAAAACTGTCCGTCCCATGACCAATATCAAAGAGAATACCTTTATCATAGGCTTCACGAACAAAAGGTTTCAACTGACCTGCTGTATTAAAAATACCATTCGGTTTACCATTGTAACAATGTGTCATGACATCACCCGCTGACATTTCGGTTAGGACGTCCTCTAATTCAGGAGGAGCAGAACCGATATGTACCATCAATGGTAAGTGATTACATTCAGACTGTATTTTTTTTACCATTTGTAAGGGGACAATACCATTTTCACCCACAACAGTTTTGCTCATACGCGCTTTCAACCCTACTATAAAATCAGGGTAATCTGCCAACGATTGAGTGATTAATGCAGATTGAATTTTAGCCAAATCAGCTAGTTCATCTTGTTCCACGATTCCCCATTTAGAAATATTCAAGAGCGCATAAACGTTGGTGTTTGCCTGTTGTGCCAATTCATAAAAATCTCCCACATTCTCCGCACCTGTTGTACCAGCATCAATCACTGTTGTTACACCTTTAGGAATTCCAATTTGATCAGGATAATCATAATAAAGTGTCATCTTTTCATAACAATGAACATGATCATCGATCCAGCCCGCTGACACATAACTTTCGCCTGCCAAATCAATGACTTCCTGAGCGTCTGCTTCTATTAAGGGAGCAACTGCTATAATTTTTTTATCTTTAATAGCGATATCGACGATGTCATCCGTCGCTAAACGGCCTTGTCGTATCAATAAATCATACATTTTTATCACCCTTTCTTATAACGCAATTGGGAAAATTGCGCCAAATATCATGGCACCTAATATCGCACCACCTGCAATCGGTTTACGCCAAATATAAAAAATCAATGCCCCTAGTACTGAACCCATACCAATTGGAATCGACGCTGTACATGCAGATAAAATTAATAGTGGTCCTAAAAAGCGACCAGCCGCATTCCCAGCACCCATCATGACATCTGCACCAAAAGTAGAACTCGATCCATTAATAGTGACTTTACGAATAAGAATGATGATACCACCAATTAACAAGCCGCAAATAGCACCCGTCAATAATGCCAAACCAAAGTTAGTAATCGGTGCGACGATATTCATACTCAAAAAAATCGCTGGTATACCGATACCTACACCCGTTAAAATGGACCCACCTAAATCAAGAATCCCTACGAGTGACCCTTCTAGAATACGCGCAAATAAGAAACTTGCACCAAAAGCGGCAGCTGCACCATAAGAACCACCGTCCATACCCGCTTTTAGCATTGCAACAATCGATACCTCGTTAAAAGCACCCACACCATACACATAATACATGTGCGTTCCTGCAAAAACGGCAGCTGCCATTATTCCTACGAAAATGGGAAACGACCAATCCGCGTACCAAAAATTACGTTTCAATCCTTCTTCTGTCATCCTTTTTCACCTCTTTTATTATTTACCGAAATTAAAGACGTTATGCACATCGTTTAACCAGTTTGGAATCGTTAATTTAAAACTTTCAATCATTTGCATATCAAAACCTCGGAAGAAACCACTAAATAAGAACAATAATATGATGGCTACCATAATTGATTTAGTCACACGGTTCCAACCAATATCATCCACACCTTTACCAATCAAAATACCCAAAACAACACCTGGTACAGCGTTACCCATTACGAGTTGAGATAACCCGCCCAAGATCGTTCCCCAAAAACCAGAACGACGACCGGCATCAATGGCAGCTAACCAAAATAGAACAGGCATCACTGTATTGATTAAAATCGTTGCTGCCGGTACCAATACTGCAACAGCAGCGACTTGTAACGATTCTGGGATTGCTGAAGCGGTTGTATTTAAGAACGCGACTAGCACCATTCCAATTAAACCACCGACTATACCCATTTTTTTAGGATTATGCATTGTTTCTGCTACATTTTTATTTTTCGTTAGTAAAACAGCGGTTGCCCAGTTAGGTATCACTCGATGCGTAACATCTTGTGTGAAGGCACCTGCTCCAACACTTGATGCCCAAGCATTGAAGAAGAAACCTAAACCGAATGAGAAATGCGAAGCGGCATCTCCCTCACAGGCATTCATTTCACCCAATGTTCGAAAGGCACCTAGACCTTGACTTGCTGGCGCGTGAAACATTCGTGCTGCACCTGCTGCTGCCGCAAATCCAAGCAATCCCCCAATGAGTAAAGATTTCATTAAAACAATCAGGATTTCCATTTTCGTACTCACCTATCCTTCTTTTTGTATGATTTACACTTCAAGTTTTTTACGTTTGCGTTTTGGTAAACTTAAACGTTCATATGTCTTCTTTTGCTTATTAACAAATGGCACTTTATCAACAATAATTTTTGTTAATTCAATCGTTACTTTCAACTCCACATGATAATCAACGCGTTTTCGTGGCATAAAGAAGAACAGAAAGCGCTCTGTACTATTCACAGCTTCTGCCGTTATAATTTCAATATCAATGAGCTCGATTCTGACAATGACATCATTGGCTGATTTTAAAATTTGATTATGAATCGTATTCAAAGCGCTGGCAAATGCCTGTTTTTTTTGCGAGCCAGAGCCTTTAACTGTTACAATTTCCGTTGTTTTTTCTTTCACATTTGCCATCTGTTATCCCTCTTTCACCACTTTTATTTTTTATTCATATAAGCTTCGACAAGACGACGGCCTAATTCTTCTTGATCCATAAAACCAAAACCAAGCACTGTTTTACCATCATTAATAGCTGTAACACCTTCCTCTACAGAGCGCATACCATGACGTTCCGCATAACCGTATTTTGTTGCAGCTGTAATTGCGCCCGCGCCGCCACTTCCACAAAAGGAAATGCCAATATCAGCTTTCTCTGTTTGCATCACATCACCTAAACGCATGTCAGCGCCCATTCCTGGTACTACAACGGCACGTCCGCCTGCTGCTTCCACACCTTTTGCTACATTTTGTCCTTTTCCTAAACGATCTGCTATTACGACTGTTATCATTATTATTTCCTCCTCTAATTGTTTTTTAGTTATATTTTGCTGTTTCGAAATGAATGGATAATAAATACAATTCATCTTCAGGTAGATTACCAATCATTTGTACAACCTCAGTTGCGAGTGCTAATGATTCACTTGAAACGTCACTGAACATGCTCGGATCAATCGTCATCATTTTTTCTGATAAACGCGCGCGTTTAACCATTTCATTAAGATGGTTCGTTAGTACAACCACCTGTATTTCTGTCGGTACTATTGCTTGGACTGACATTAAAGCTAATGTATGAGCGACTACTTCTGCTGTTCGCTCACGGTCTTCACTTTCATCAATTATCATTTGTGCGTCTATTGGTAAAATCATCACATTTTACCTCCTTCATTCAATGCATACATATTGTAATAGTGCTGTTATTTCAGCACGATTAATTGCAAGTTTATTATGAGCCATAATTTTTTCAATGGCGCAGACATCTGTTTGATTTGTTACTAATGTTTCGGGGACAACATTGTCCTCATTTTGATACTGTGATTGAAAATGTATACGATGTACCATCATCATGACGTGCAACAAGAAAGCTTCTTCATAACCACTTTGAATTTGCCCTTCAAACAGGCGTTTCAATTCCTCATAAACCACAAACGCACTCAGTAAAAGATCACGACTTTCATCTTCTACGCCCTGTTTATTGGGGACTTGTTGACGCGCAACTAAACGCGTTAATTTATGTTCACCGGAACGGTTTTGCAACACACCTTGTACAAGCTCATTAATCATCGTGATATCTTGAGCGGTCGGTAATGGCTGTACCTTGATAAAAGGACGTTGAATGCCTTCTAATGGAAAAATACTAACCACTAAATCTGGATTTTTTTCCTTAATAACTTCCTGTGCTTTAAGGACAGATGCAAAACTAACTAATTCAACATTTGCTACTTCTTCCATAATCTTTTGCTGGATTAAACTTGTCACACCCAAACCTGTTGAACAGATATAGACAATTGAAACAACATCACGATTGGGTTGTGCTTTTTCATAGGCTACTAAAAAATGTAATGCTATATAAGATACAAACGAATCGTTCACAATCACTGCCGAACTGGCAATCAGTTTTTCTGAAGCGAACTGAATATGTCTGAATAAGTGTGAATCTTTCGACTTTATATCATCCACAAAGGGATTGTATTCATTAACAAAAACATGTTTTTTATGTAGTTTTAATGATAAATGAGCAAAGAGATTATTAAAAAGCTGCTAATCTGCATTAAATGGCACTTGTTCTTTTTCACTTACCTCTGCAATTAATGCGGTAGTTAACTCTGCAATATTGGCATCTTGATAATTAATCAATATGTCACTAAAGATATAAATATATTCATCTTCTAAATTAGGAAAGTGATAGTAGTTAAACACAGCTTGCATCAATAAGAATGGCAGTTCTCGTTTTTGTTCAAGCTGTTGCTGATTATCTAGAATTTTATAACTTTTCATTGTATGCGTATTTTTTAAACGACCTGTCGCTATAGCAACGCGTAAAATGATGGCTAAAATTTCACTGTAATTAAATTGATCGAGCATTTCTTGGTCAACCAACTGTGCCATCTCTGTTAATGTGACGTTAAAAATCGTTGCCATTTCATGTGGCATTCCATAATTAGTTGCTTGTGTTTTTTCTTGATTAACAATCGTTTGCATCATGTTATAAACATCATAATCAGTCATACCTTTTTGGATAACAATTTCCATCAACAATCGAATCTGACTTTCTTCGCCTGCTAAACAAAAACCATAGTGGTTACGTCGTTGTAGCGTAACGTCATATTCATAAAGTAGAAGTTCCATTTTTTCAAGGTCGCTTAAAATCGTATTGCGTGACACGGACATGTCCTCAGCCAATGTATCTGAAGTTAAAAACGTTTCTGCTAGTGCTAACCTTAAAATCAGACGGTAAATGCGTACTTCCTGATCAGGGAAAAGTGCATAACGTGCCACATGTAACAACTCATTTTTGATTTCAAGTTTTTTTGAATCGGGCCATTCTAACCAAATACCTTTATTTCTTCGAGATACGAGCGAGAGTTTTTTTGTTCTAACCACGCACGAATATTATCTAAATCATATTTGATGCTGCGCACACTCATTTCGAACTGTTCTGCTAATAAGGCAGTCATCAACGGTCCGTTTGCATCAATGAGCGTAAGCGTAATACTGATTTCGCGCTTTGAAAGCTGCACTGTGTCACCTCGTTTTTGTAGTAGTGATATCACTCTACATTCAATATAGACCAGGAATTGCATCAATACAATACAAATTAATTGCACTTTTAGTAGTGCAATGCGCAGTTTTTGGAACGATTACATTGCATTAATTAATAAGTCGTTTTTATTATACTTCCAAATATTAAGAACAAATGGTGACTAATGGACAACAATTTATGTAAAAGTAACTATTTTTTCATCCACACACTTGTTTTAATACAAAAAATACATTGCTTGTTCAAATTTTTTTGCGTATGTTGCACCTATTCTGAAATAAAATGCACTTATTAGCGGAATCTATTTGCAACTCAAATAAAAAAGCAGTCCATTTCAGAACTACTTTTTAGATCTATTTATCGACTACTTCTTTGTTGAAAATTAGTGGTTCCGCTATTCTTTGTAAACAAAAAAACAACTGCACAGAATAAAGTGATGACTTTATTCTACACAGTTGCTTTGTGTGCTATTAATTATAATAGGGAGTTGGGAAAAAAATTCGTTAAATATCTACTGTATTGGGGATACTAAATTACACCTATAGGGTTGGGGAGAGTGTAATTTGAGATAAACATCTAACTAGCACTGTTTTAATTTAACACGTTTGACCCCATTATTATTCTTCAATTTTAGCTATTTAAGTTACAATATTGAAGAATCGACTGTTTGCTTAATTAAAACCAGCTTATTTATCAATTAAATTTGAAGCTATAACCGACAATATAACTCATTTGATGATAACTTTTTTGTACGTCAGCTTTTTTTATCCCATTCTAATAGGATAAAAGTACGTTCAACTGCAGCTGCCAAATTAGTTGCTGCCGCAGAAATCGCTTCAGGGATAGTCACTGGCCCTTGCACAATGGGTACCACAGCTCTAATTCCTTCAGATGCAACTGCTGCAACATCACCTTCAAATCCGCCAACAAACGCAATAACTGGTACTTTTGCAGCTTTAGCTTGACGTGCGAGTGTAATCGGTAATTTTCCCATTAAACTCTGGCTATCCATTCGACCTTCACCTGTAATCAGTAAATCTGCTGTTTCCAATGCTTCCTGCAATTGATTAGCTTCTACTAACATCGTAGCGCCAGATTGCAGTTGACCTTTTAGAAAGAAACGGAGCGCAAAACCAATCCCACCAGCTGCCCCATCACCCGCTTCGCTTGTAAGCGCGCCAGTTGCTACTTCTAAATAATGCTGCATTGCTTCATCATAGGCAATTTCTTCATCAGGTAATAAGCCTTTTTGGGCGCCAAATACTCGCACTGCACCGTTCTCACCAATCAAAGGGTTCGTAACATCACTGGCACCAATGATGGTTGTGTTGGCTAATCGTTTATCTAAGAGAGATAAATCAATATAAGCCACTTCACCGAGATCAGCACCACACCCCTGTAAACGTTCACCGCGTCGATTAAAAAATTGACCGCCTAGAACAGTCACTAAGCCAATCCCCCCATCAATTGTTGCACTACCACCTAAACCAAGCACAATTTTTTGTGCCCCTTTATCCAATGCATCGCGCATTAAATGACCGGTTCCTGCACTTGTACGATTCAATGGATGTGTATCAGCTGATGCATACTGAATACCTGACGCAGCACTCACATCAATATAAGCCGTTTTTTCAGTAGGGACCCAGCCATACTTTGCTTCGATTTTTTTAAAAGCGGGTGATACCGTAACGACATGACACCATTCACCGTCTGATTGACCTGACATGAAGGCCTCAGCTGTACCCTCGCCACCATCCGCCATTGTAAATGATAGTGCATGATGACCTCTTGTTGTCACAATATCTGCAATAATACGATTAGCTGCTTCACTTGTTAACGCACTTTTCATTGAATCCATCGCAATGATAATATTCATAGACTCACCCCATTGTTGTTTTAAAAACCTTCTCTCTTAGTTATATATCCTCTTATAGTAATAATTAACCTATTTTTCGAATATAAATAGACTTCATTTAACGTTCGTTTAATAATTCTCTTAAAAATGTTCTATAGACACAATATTCTTCTATCTCTTTATTATGTAAAACCTTCTCTATCGATAGTGTAAAACTTTCAAAAATAAAATCGTCACTGAAATTTTCGTCCAAAATATTTTTTTGGATAAAGAACAACATTTTTGTTAGATAATCGTTATCACCTTCTGAAAGATTACTTTTAGTATCTAGCGCTTTTTTTAAATTCATCGTAACTAAAGTTAAACGACGTTTATTATCAATACCGCCTTCAATTTGCGGAAAATAATCAGCGATATCTTGATTGGTAAACAAAGGTGTCGCCATTACATCACTATGTTGTACCAATAATAATGACTGATCCAATGCGTACCGTATCATTTCCTCATTTGTGTATTTTTTATTCACCGCACGATTCATTTCAAACATCATATGCGTTAATCCCATGAATTGCAGTGTCACATCAAAGGAATGTTCTTTTTTGTCTGATGGTAAAATATCCATCAAACGCTCATTGACCCAAACAATCATAAAGTAGCGGAAATTTTTAATAAAGGCGATGAGTTCTAAATCATTTGAAATCATCACATCATTAATTAATTCTTGTATTTTAATTTTATCGTTATTCCCCATCAACAATACCATTTGTTCAATGAAAATAGTGGGATCTTTCAAGTCTTTGCCTACTACCAAAGCATCTCGGCGTTCACGTAACAGTGCAAACATCGATGAAAAAACCGACTGAAATAATTCAGATTTTGATGAAAAATAATTGTAGAATGAACCTTTTGAAATACCACTTGCTTCTAATATATCTTGAATTGATGTGGCATGATAACCGTGTTTTATAAAAAGCTCACGGGCAGTATCGATGACATGCATTTTGCGTTTGTTCATATTGAGCGCATCCTTTCAATCGAATAATAGGGTTATTATAACACATGTACAATTAGTCCAATAATAAACCGCTAGTATAAAAACCTTGCAATCCACTAATAATCGGTGTACTATTAGCTCATACATAAACTGATAGTTCATAAAATGTACTATCGTTCCAATCGTAATTTCAATTAAAAGGAGAAATGAATATAATGTCAGAAACACACACACAAACCAACAAACCTAAAGTAGCCTACGGGGTCCTAGTGGTCTTAATGTTAGGGGCTTTCGTAGCGTTACTCAGCAATACGCTACTTAACATCGCGTTGCCTTCAATTATGAAGGATTTTAACGTCTCAGCTGCAACGGTACAATGGTTATCTACGGGTTATATGCTCGTTAATGGTATTTTAGTGCCAACCACAGCCTTTTTAATTAAAAAATTCTCTGCGCGTCAACTGTTCATTACTGCGATGGCGTTGTTCACAACAGGTACTTTAATTGCCGGTTTTGCAGGAAGTTTCAGTATTCTATTAACGGGTCGTATGGTTCAAGCTTCTGGGGCAGCAATTATGATGCCACTTTTGATGAACGTAATGTTAACAAGTTTTCCACCTGAAAAACGCGGGAGCGCGATGGGACTTTTTGGTCTTGTAATGATTTTCGCTCCAGCAATTGGACCTACACTTTCAGGTTGGATCATCCAAAATTATGAATGGCCGATGTTATTCTTCATGATTGCACCGATTGCATTTATCATCTTATTAATCGCTGTCTTTAGATTACATGATAAAAAAGAAAGTCTCCCTGGTAGTATTGATATCTTATCGGTTATCTTCTCAACATTTGGATTCGGAGGTATTTTATACGGCTTCAGTTCAGCAGGTAATAAAGGTTGGAGCGATGCGATTGTTATTACATCTTTAGTAGTAGGTGTTATCAGCTTAATTTCACTCGTATGGCGTCAATTCAAATTAGAAGAACCTATGCTCGATTTTCATGTCTTTAAATACCCAATGTTTGCCTTATCAACTGTCATTTCATTCACACTCAACATGGCAATGTTCTCAGCAATGCTGTTGATGCCCATCTACTTACAAAACATTCGAGGCATTTCACCGTTAGACTCTGGTTTACTATTATTGCCGGGGGCAATCGTAATGGGGATTATGTCACCTATTACAGGACGTTTATTTGATCGTTTTGGTGGCCGCATCTTGGCTATTATCGGATTATCAATTACAATTGTTACCACCTATTTCTTTGCAAAACTTACATTAGATACCACTTATACTCAGTTAATCTGGCTTTACTCTATTCGTATGTTTGGTATTTCAATGGTAATGATGCCTGTTATGACAAATGGTCTTAATGCTTTACCAGCTAAATACACGCCACATGGTACTGCTGTAAACTCAACCATTCAACAAGTATCTGGTGCGATTGGTGGTTCATTACTCGTAACGATTATGTCGAATCGAAGTGTCACCCACGGTAAAGAACTGTTTGCAGATGCTGCCAAACAATTACAAGCCGCAACGTCTCCAGAAGCTTTAGCACACTTAAAAGAATTAATCACAATGAAAGCAACTATCGAAGGGATTAATGATGCTTTCCTAGTTTCAGCATTTGTAGCTGTCATTGCGTTAATTGCCTCATTCTTTATTAAACGCGCAAAAGCACCTACTTCTGAAAAGTAAGACGAACTGCAGAACAATGAAACGAATTAAATTAGCATTTTGACGATTCTTGTCAAGATGCTTTTTCTATTTTGTAAGACCACTAATATATATGGTATACTAGTCTCAATTTAACTGATAGGAGGCTAATTATGACAGCAGAACGTACGCAAACACAACTTTTATTGGCACAAAACACTGTTATTCCTGGCGAAAGAATTATTCTACGTCCTATTACATTCGATGATGCCGCTGATTTATATGAATATGGACATGATCCTGAAACAACTGAATTCGTCTTTGAAACACATGCCACTATTGAAGAAAGCATTTTGGGTATTGGTACTTATTTTATGTCTGATCCCATTGGAAAATTTGCCATTGAATTACGTTCAGAAAACAAAATGATTGGTACGTTTGATTTACGTGTTAATGAAAACGATTCAAAAGCAGAAATTGGTTATGTTCTTAATAAAGCCTGTCAGGGAAACGGGTATATGACCGAAGCCGGTGCATTAATACTTGATTTAGCTTTCAATACCTTACGTTTAAATAAAGTTTTTTCGTTACATGATGTGAAAAACCCCCAATCAGGGGCAGTGATGAAACGACTTAATATGACCTATGAAGGTACTTTACGGCAAGATAAATTCTTTAAAGGGAAATTTTGTGACTACAGTTATTACTCTATCTTAAAAACAGAATATCACTAATGACTCTGTGTTTACCTTACTTAAACAGCCACGTAACTATAGCGTGGCTGTTTAAATTTCCCCATAAAAAAACTAACTATAAAAATAAATTAAAAGTTAGTCTGCATATATCATTAAATCATAAATTCTTTGCATTCTTTCACCTGTTTCATTCAAAAAATCTTGATTAATCATCCCAAAATGAACAATTGCACAGTTGTAGTTCGTGTCAAATTTATCGTAACTAGCATAATTTTCAAAATACAACCTGAACTTATCTTCCTCAACCTTGATATCTTGGATAAACCCTTCAAAAATTGTAGGAGATACTTCCATTAAAAATTGATAATCATCTTTTTTCATATCAATAATAAACACCGTTTCACCTCTTTTTTGTCGTAAATCAAAAGACGTAGACAGATTCAATCAACTAGTGAGAGCCATATCTACTCGTTTGTTTTATAATTACACGTAATCTTTAGTTGAGGGGATTACCTTCTTCAATGTAATCGATATGTTCACTTCCCCATCGATGCATTTCTGAAAGTAAAGGGGTTAGTGTTTTTCCATGTGCAGTAACTGAATACTCCACTTTTGGCGGGATTTCAGGGAATACTTCTCTTTTCAAAATACCGTTTTTTTCTAGATCTCGTAGTTGCCCACTTAACATTTTTTTCGTGATTGAAGGAATCAGTCGTTGTAATTCACTAAATCGTAGCGTTTCATATTGAAAAATTTGAAATAAAATGATGACTTTCCATTTCCCGGTGAAAATTTCTAATGATTTTTCAATCGCATTTGTGCCGATTTTTTCATCCATGGTTACTCTTTAGATACCAGGTCACTATAAAGTGCCTCCTTACAAACTTAAAAGATATATTGTATTATAACCTTAGTCATTTATCGATAACAAGTTATTATTTTTGATAGTGATTAAATTATAATTAAAGGATGCGTGAGGAATGGTTATTTTTCAAATGATACTACAAGTCATATTAGCACTTATATTTTTAATGTCTGGCGCTGGAAAAGTAAAAGGTGGTACCGAATATGAAAAAGGCTTCGAAGCCTACGGTTTACCTGCTTGGTTTGTGCGTGTTACTGGTATTGTTGAAATTCTAATTGTTATTTTATTAATACTAGGATTTTGGTTCCCTATCACACTATTAATTGGAGCTGTGCTTACTATCTGTGTAGCTATCGGAGGCACTTTGGCACATATACGTGCAAAAGATGATTTTGTTAAAATGTTACCGATTATTTTCGTTGGGATTTTTGCTATTATTATTGTAATCATTGCCTAACCTAAAAATGACAATCAAAAAAACCTATAGAGTTGGCACTAAAAAGTGATCTCTATAGGTTTTATTTTGTATACTACCTGATTGTTTCAAATACTATTTTTGCTAGATACTATCTCTCAAAATTAATGTTATCAACCGAATCTACTACCCATCTTTATTCTTCTTCAATATTATTGACTGCTACTTTTGAAGGACGGAGAATACTTGGTAAAGCTAATACAATGACAAGTACAATCGCTAAACCGTATACACCAAATGATCCCATCATGTCGCCCAATTTACCGAGTGCAATTCCGATAACACCAAAGTCAACATCACCGAAGGTTGTATTACTAAATCCAAGGTCACCAAGCACTGGTAATAATAGTGCTGGTAAGAATGCAAGTAATAAACCGTTAACAAACGCACCTACCATAGCTCCACGACGCCCACCTGTTGCATTTCCAAAAATACCTGCTGTTGCACCACAGAAGAAATGCGGTACTAAGCCTGGAATAATTAAAACGCCTCCGGCAGCTCCAAGAATAAACATTCCAACTAAACCACCTACAAAACTACTAACAAACCCGATAATGACTGCTGTTGGTGCATAAGGGAAGAAGACAGCACAATCAACTGCTGGTACTGCGTTAGGAATTAGTTTTGTTGCAATTCCTTGGAAAGCAGGAATTAAATCTGCAAGAATCATACGAACACCTGCATAAACAATGGCTACACCGACTGCAAATTGTAAACCACTTAATACAGCAAAGATATAAGGTGACTTACCATCCGATATAGTAGAGACGAAATCGCTACCTGCTGCAATCGCAGCAATCAGATAAAAGACAACCATTGTTAAACCTGTCGAAATTGTTGTGTTGCGTAGGAAACTAAATTTTTCAGGCACTTTAATATCTTCTGTACTCGCACTTTTTCCACCTACAGCTTTACCAATCACTGCTGACAAGTAATAGCCTAAGCTGCCAAAGTGACCCAGTGCAACTTCATCACCATCAGTCACTTTAAGCGTAAAGCGTTGCCCGATTGCTGGTGAAATTGCTGACCATGCACCGAGGAAGAAACCACCTAACAAGACCATTTTCCAGCCACTGAAGCCTGTTGCACCTAAAACAGCTGATAAGAGACAAGCCATAAAGAAACTATGGTGACCTGTTAGGAAAACATATTTATAACGCGTAATACGTGCAATTAATAAGTTAAATAAAAGACCTACAACGAGAATACTCATCGTTTCGACACCTAATAAATCCTGAGCCACTGAAGTGATCGCTTCATTATTAGGAACAACACCTTTAATATGGAAACCTGCTTCAATCATCTTCGAAAGCGGTTCCAAATTACTCGAAATTACATTGGCACCGGCCGCTAACATCAAATAACCTAAAATCGGTCCTAATGTTCCTGTCAGCACTTTATGACCCGGTGACTTCAATGCAATCAAACCTACCATCGCCACAAGCCCCATCAAAATTGCCGGTTCACTTAACATATCTTTAAGAAATTCTAAAAATGCCATTTTAGTTCCTCCTCTGTACGTTTATTTTTGAGCCATTTCCAATAGTGTTGGTAACACATCTTCTTTAATTTTTTTGCGGTTCATGTAGCTGCGTGTAAAAACAACTTTTTGATCCGCTTTAAAAATATCAGCAAATTCTTTCACTGTCACAAATAAATCAGCATCTTTGCCTACCGCTGCATTAGAATCAATAGATTCCGCATCAATTTCAATGCCATTTTCCTTCGCTAATTCTTCAATTTTTAATTTCAACATTAAACTGCTACCAATTCCATTCCCACATACTGTTACAACTTTAATCATTGTCAACACTCCCTTTTGTTTTAATAATGCTATAAATTGCTTCAATTGTTGGAGCGACTACCAGTTCGGCAATCGTTTCTTCATCTTCGAGGATATTGGATAATTGCTTCAAAGCCGTTAAATGACTTTCACTGTCTACTGCACTCAATACGAACACCAATTGCACCTGATAATCATCATCACCGTCATGTCGTAAATCAAAATCGACGGGGTGTTTTAATTGTAAAAGACTCATCCCTAATTTCTTACTGCCACTTTCTGGTCGAGCATGCGGAATGGCAACATGTGGTGCAATCACGATGTAAGGTCCAACATCTTCCACCATTGTTATCATCGCTTCAATATAACCGTCACTAATATAATCATTCACTAATAATGGCTGTGCTGCTTGTTTGATTGCTTCTTGCCATGTGAGTTGCTGCTCGGTTTGTTGAATAAAGTCTGTGGTTACTAATTCATGCAAGTTAATCCCTCCTTGATCTTGTCTTTTTAAATTCATCAAGTCAGATAGTGCCTTAAAGAGCGCCTGTTCATCTTTCACTGAAGCATAACGCTGTACAACTGACATGACATCACTGACATTGACAGCTGCTTGTGCAGGTTGCCAATTAAAATCATGACGTAATTGTTTTTTTAACATCTCTTTTTCAACAGGGTTCAATATCGGTTTAATAACGTATAAGGGTTGTGTTGTAACAAAATGAACAGTCGAGAAAATTAAATCAAATGTACCCGCTGCTAAATCTGCTACTTCTGATACGCTGTGTACGGGTTGAAACGTAATATTTGGGAATAACAAACGCAGTTGGTATACCATGATCAAAGAAGAACTGACACCGTTAGGGCATACTGCCAATGCGCGGATACTTTTAGTTTCAGTCGGCAATTGTAACTGTCCACCAAAATGAATGGTAAAGTAAGCAATTTCATCAGCGGTTAACGGTTGTTTGACCGCTTCCTCTAAAGGTCGCAATCCCTTTTTTACAAGTTCATATAAATCCGTGTACTCGTCTTGTATCGTTTTAACATAAGGGTTATGAAGCGGTGTTCCAAATAATAGACGAAAATAGCAAGGGACTAAATGCTCATATAAACTATCAATTAATGTTTGTGATGCTTCAAAACTGTTTAACGTGTAGCGTTGCACCTCATTTATGATAGCCTCTGTTAATACTAAAAACGCTTTTTCTTGCACCAATCCTTGCTTACCTTGCAAACTTGATAATAACTGAGCGGTGACGAAAATCACGTTACCAGACCTATCGTTAGTTAAGCCTAGATACGTCGCCACCTCTTCAGCCATTTGTTGCATGGTTACGCTTTGAATGTATTGCAATTGTTGTGGCGAATAAACTAATTCATGTTGCTGTTCACCATGTTTGATAAAAAGTAGGAGCTGAATCACATGTTCAAACCGTTCATTAACGAAACGCACATCATATTTTGCAGCAAGTGACATCACAAATTCTCTTAATGCCTGTTTATCATCTGGTAGCTGCCATCTCGCAAAAATTAAATCGAGTAATTGACCCGCGTGCGGTGATTTTCGTAAGCTGTTTAAACTGGCATCAATACATCGACGAATATCGTGTTCAGGACCTGAAATAACATACCCTTCTTTACGTGAGTATTTTAGCGTTAAATCAAATACTGATAAAGAGGACTTCACTCTTTTTAAGGCGAGCACGACTGAGTTCTTACTCATATTCAATAACTGTTGATAATGTGCGTTAGACACCCACTCTTGCCTCAAATACGTATATAAGATCACCATATGTATACGCTCTTCGCCGTCTAGCAAAAGTTCTTGTGCTTGTATTGTCGTCCAGTCAGTTTTTAATGTGGCTGGTACACTAATATGTCCCTCTTTAATCGTAACCCGTGGGAGTGATAACGCAGCAAGTCGCTTATTTAACTGCTCTATTTCATACCACGCTTGTTTTTTCGTTACTTGCTGCTCAATTGCAAACTCTGCAATCGACAAAGTTGAGTGCGTCAACAATAATGTCACTGTCGTAACAAATTTAGAATCTAACATGTGTATGCCTCTCCTATCTCTACTTTCAGTCTATTGTAACCGCTTTCTTTATTCAATCTATTTTAAGCACTAAATATTAGAGCCAATTTCCTTTTTATTGGGCGGATGGTTTATAAGACCTTATCCCACATGACTTTAGATGCTGTGCTTATTTTCTAGTATACCAAACCAATTACAATTGATTGATGCGTTTTTGAGAACGATAAGACCCTTTGAATAGTCGTTAACCTTCTTCTTTCGTTCTATATCTAAACGATATTTTATAAGCGTTTGACTTAAAAAGTGGCTTTATCCGCCTTTTAACAGTTTGACTCTATTTAATAGCTTGCGTTTGTCATTTTTTTACAGTTAAAAACGTTCTTGTTATAAGAAAAAACAGGACATTATTATTGTAAAATGGGCTTTATGTAAATACTTTTTTAAAAAAAGTGTTCAGTATCTCTAAGTTGCTATATTAGAACTTAAAGCGTGTCAAAAAATAACCAAAACTATTCACACTATTAAGCTATAATTAGCAATATGTTTAATAGACATTAAAAATAGGAGGGATTAGATGATTAAAAAAGTTATATCACTCGTTGTTTTAGCAACTATTTTCACAGTATGTTTACCGATACAAGAAACAAACGCCAACACTACTGGAGCTAATTTAAAAGCATTAGAAACCACTTTAACATTGGACGAAGCAAAAATAATCGTTGCTAACTATGCAACAAATACGTCGTTAAGCGTTGATGAAGCAGAAAAACAATTAACAGCTGAGCTTGAGTCTAAAATTAAAGAGGATCGTTCCGAACAAATGAACCAAACTCACACAACTAGAGGAGCTAGCTCTGGCAAGTATAAGCTTTCTAAGTCCAAATATGTTGGTGATGTCTTTTATACACCCTCTTCTACTTTAGGGATCCCTCATGGACACAACGGTATCTATGTCAAAAAGGATCGTATAGTTGAAAGTATTCCTAAAACTGGTGTACGCAATATTGCCTACAACGGGCGTAATGTTGAAAAAACACAGTCATGCAAGATGTCAAAGTATCTCAAAAAAAATGCACTGCCGCCGCTAATTGGGCAAACTCACAAGTAGGTGAAAAATACTCTAAAAACTTTGCTACAAATAGAAAAACAGGCAAATATGGTGCAAAAAATTGTTCTAAACTTGTTTGGAGTGCTTACATCTTAAAAGCTGATATCGATATTGATAAAGATAAGGGTGCTGGTGTTTATCCAAAAGATATTCGTGATTCGAACTATACGCACACCTATAAAACGATTAAATGATGAATAGAAAAATAAAGGTCACACTAATAAGCAGTACGCTCATCATTATTTTGACTGTGGTTTTATATCACATAATAACGAACACTACAGATACCTCAACAACTGATAATAACAAAATAGCATTCTCCTTATATTTCACGAAAGATATGACTTCTGGCATCAACAAAGGTAAAATAATTTCATATCAAGACTCCACAATAAAAAATAAAATTTCTACTACAGGGATTGATAATGGCATTATTTTTTACGATGAAAACACACTACACTCATCAGATACAGAAACAATGTTTGCCTATGATGAAAATAATCTTCAAACGTATAAAAAGAAGCGTAAGTTTGAAAGCATGAGTATCAGTTCATTTAAATTTGGAAGTGATATAGTTCATATAAATAATAGTGGTTATGGCGATGACAACTCCTACAATACAACGTTATATAACGCTACAAAAAATAATCAGCTTATAATTAAAGATATAATCTCGAATGTCGGTCATTCAAATAATACACTATTTTTAATGTCTGATCGGGATGAAAACAATCGGATGACTATTTACACTGTTACATCAAAAAATGACCAACTCACCCCTGCTAAAAAACTTTATTTTCAAGGAACTAACAATGGTGAGTCTCATATCATTGGCGATTTAATTTATTATAATGAGTCACTCTTATTTGTCGAAGATGATGGTATTGGCAAAGTGAACTTCGTGATGATTAATCTTCCTGATAATAAAATAACTAAGAAAAAGCTTTTAAGCTATAAAACAAGCGATGAAATATCTGAATTAACACCTTATAGTAATACTAATTCTGTCTTTCTATTTAAAGAAAATTGCTATTTTTTAGATGCCACAGGTATTTTACACCAAGTAGATTTAAAAACGCTCACATTAACCAAACAAACATTAGCAAACGATACGACAAATAGATATATTGATATTAAGAAAGATTCGCTGTATCTCTTTGAGGAAAATGATACAAATAATTTGCTGAAAGAATACACATTAAAATCTGATGGAACATTGCATTTGAAAAGCACGACTAACGTTATGTTTCCGTTAACGATCTCCGGTATGTACCTCTCTAACTTTAAGGTTAAAAAATAGCCGCCATCTTTTAAAAAAACATTTTATAACCTCCTTATCCGTTTGAAATGTCATTAACAATTTTCAAATTAAATTCAAAACTATATTTCCCCATAAAAATAGCGACCTCCAGAAGTTAGATTTTAAGTCTAGCTTTTGGGGGTCGCTTCAGTCATGTGCTGTTTTTTATATTATGTTTTATTTATTCAAAACTTGTTCAACAGCCGCTACAATAGCTTCTTTTGTCAGCTCATATTCTTCCATCAAATAAGCCATTGTTCCGACTTGACCAAATTGTTCTTTTACACCAATACGACTCATTTTTACAGGATGCTGTTCGACAACAACTTCTGCAACTGCACTACCTAAACCACCAATAACATTATGATTTTCTGCGGTTACTATGGGTCCCATCTGGGCAATTTCAACGATTTTCGATTGATTTATCGGTTTAATACGAAACACATCTACTACTTTTGCAGAAATACCTTTTTTCAGTAGGGTTTCAGCCGCACACCTTGCTTCACTCACCATGATACCCGACGCTGCTATTGTAACATCGGTTCCTTCTACTACCGTTAACAATCCCTCTCCAAAAGCTTCATTTCCTTCGTAAATAGGTGGTGTCACTTTACGAACAGTACGAATATAATGCAAACCTTTCGTTTTATAACAATGCTCTAAAATATATTTGAATTGATGTGGATCTGATACTTCATAAACAGAAATATTAGGGATGGCTCTCATTAAAGCAAGATCCTCAAATGGCATGTGTGTACCACCATTCATCTCTGCAGTCACTCCGGCATCACTACCGACAATAATGGCATGATTTTGAGCAAACCCTAACGAAATAAACACCTGATCAAATGCACGTCGTGTCGCAAAAGGAGCAAATGTGTGGATGAAAGGGATATAGCCCGTTACTGACAAACCCGCAGCGACACCCATTTCCTCTGCTTCCATAATACCGACATTTATATATCTTTTTCCTAGCTCTTCTTTTATTTTATTCGTGCTAATCGAACTTGATAAATCGGCTTCTAAGCAGACTACTCGCTCATCTTTTTGTGCCAGTTCAAGCAATGTTTGTGAATAAACTTGTCTCATTTCCAGGTTAAACATGATTCGACACCTCATTCCCTAGTCTTAATCCTAACTCTTGAATCGCATCATTAATTTGTTGTTGCATGCTTTCATCTGGTCGAAGATGATGATTATCCTTCAAGTTTTCTAAAAAAGGCACACCTTGACCTTTAACTGTATCCAACACGATTGCTATTGGTTTTCCTATCATTTTTTTTGCTTCTTTCACAGCTTCAGATATTGCTTTAGTACTTCCTCCATCTATTCGCCAGCTTGCAAAACCAAAAGCTGTCATTTTTTCTACAAAATCAAACGGTTCGCATATTTCAGAGGTGAAGCCATCTAGTTGTTTTTTATTATCATCTATAAAAACAATCAAGTTGTCTAATTGATGATGTGCTGCAAATTGAAAAGCTTCCCAACATTGCCCTTCATTTAATTCACCATCTCCAACAATAACATAGGTGTTATTAGATCGTCCTGCAATTTTATGTCCTTTAGCGATACCAGTTGCACCTGATATACCTTGACCTAATGAACCTGTCGTTAAGTCTATTCCTGGGGTTTTATTACGATCCGGATGCGATGGTAAGCTTGTACCATTTTTATTCAAACTATACAGTGTCTGTTCATCAAAATAACCCTTCAAAAATAGCGTTGCATATAAAGATGGTCCTGCATGGCCTTTTGATAACACAAAATAATCGCGTTGAACATCATCTTTTTGAGCAACTGATGTGTTCATTTCTTCACCATATAAAACGGCTAATGTTTCCACAATTGAAAGACTGCCACCGTAATGCCCAAAACCTAACGTATGAAGTTCTCGTAAAGTATAATATCGAATTTTATCAGCAAATACTTCTAAATTCATATTGATTCCTCCTATTTTATTACTTCTGTATTTTTATTTTTTTTCATATATGTCAAAACAAACATCACTGCTAAAACTAACATAATACCAATGATAACGGCTATTTTCCCTCCAATGGAGGACAAGCCACCTAAGAAAATACCAGCAATGCCATAATCTGCATCTGAGAATGTGGAATCCGCAAAACCTAGGTTCCCTAAAACAGGCATTAATAATACAGGTAAAAAACTAATAAGAATTCCTTGAATAAATGAACCAAATATAGCTCCTTTTAAACCACCTGTTGAATTGCCAAAAACACCTGCAGTTGCACCACAGAAGAAATGCGGGACCACGCCTGGGATAATAATGACACCCCCTGAAAAAATCATGATCATCATACTGACAATACCACCAGCAAAACTAGAAAAGAAGCCTATTAAAACTGCATTAGGTGCATATGGAAAAATAATCGGACAGTCTAACGCCGGTTTTGCATTAGGGACAAGTTTCTCGGAAATACCTTTAAATGCGGGCACAATTTCAGCAAGTATTAAACGTACTCCAGATAAAATAACAAATACACCTGCAGCAAAAGTACCAGCTTGCTGTAAAGCATAGATCAAGTAGTTTGTTCCTCCACTAAGGTTTTCAGTAATGTAGCTGCTACCTGTAAATAACGCCACAATAATATAAATGATTCCCATCGTAATTGTAATACTGACCGTAGAATCACGTAAAAAAGCAAGACCTTTTGGAAAATTAATATCTTCTGTTGATTTGCTTTTAGTTCCAAATAATTTACCAACTAAGCCGCTTAATGCATAACCCACACCTCCTGTATGACCTAATGCAACAGTGTCATTACCTGTGATTTTTTTCATAAAAGGTTGTAAGATCGCAGGAGATAAGGTATTTACAATACCCAGTGCTAAACCGCCTAATAATATCAGTGGTGCGGTTGTAAAACCTGTCACTGATAAAATAACCGCAATCATACATGACATATAAAGAGTGGCATGCCCTGTTAAATAAATATATTTAAAGCGTGTAAAACGCGCAATGAGGACATTAAATATCATTCCAATTAACATAATAAGAGCCGTTGATGTTCCAAATTTGGTAAGTGCAATCGCTACAATCGCCTCATTGTTTGGCACAACTCCTTGCATATTAAAGGCAACTTTAAACATCTCGCCAAATGGCTCTAATGATGCCTGTACAACACCTGCTCCAGCGGTGACGACCAGGAAACCTACGAATGTTTTAATACCGCCTCGAAAAATATCACTTGTTGATTTTTTTTGTAAAACAAGACCAAGCACAGCAATTAATGCTACTAAAATAGCTGGTGTACTTGCGACATCGATTAAGACATTCAAAAAACTTTTCATGTTATTCCCTCCTCATTTTTATAAAATTCCAAAGTTCTGACATGCTTTTGTAACCTTTTCTTTCAGTTCATCCATATCAATAATGCTATTTAAAACAACAACATTTCCCAGATGTCCCGCACTATCTGCTAAATCTGCCGCTACAAAAAAGATATCTGCTAAATCGGGTGTTGTACTCCCCAAATCATAATGATTCACCTCGACAGTTTCTAATCCAAGCTCTTTTAGCACTGTTTTAATGTTCATTTCAACCATAAAACTTGACCCTAGTCCTGATCCACATACCGCTGCAATTTTCATCCTAAATCACTCCTTCATTTATAATTTTCAATAGTTCTGTTTGCGTCTTTGCTTCTAATAAACACTGTAATTTTTCTTTATGGGACAAGATTTTTGTCAAATCAGATAATGCTCTAAGATGCATCTCATTATCCACCGCTGCTAAACAAATAAAAATTCTGATCGGATGTTTTTCATCATCTAATAAAAAAACTGGTTCTTTCATTTTAAGCAATGACATTCCTAACTTATTAACGCCATCTTCTGGACGTGCATGCGGTAAGGCAACACCTTCGCCAATATGAATAAAAGCACCAAATTCCTTCACTTTATTTATCATCGCTTCGATATATTTTTTTTCAATACTACCATTGTTCACTAATGGTTTTGCACTGAGAGCTATAGCTTCCTCCCAATCAAGCTTTTCATCGGATACTTGGACAGTATCTTTATCTAATATTTCATTCAACATAGGGCCGTCCTCCTTCATTCCTCTAACCTCTTTCATCACCTTATTTGTAACGGTACGTAAGAGTTTTTCTTTGGTTATGCCTTTGCGTAAATCGACATGATCTAAAATTATTTCAACAATTTCATTAATAGAGGGAACGACTAGTCCAGGAATTAAGAAATCATGTTGCACTTCATGTAATAATTGATTTTTTTCTTTTGTCGTTAAAAGGGGGCATATCTGATAACCCTTTTTGGGCGATGCTATTGGAGCACTTGTAAAAATCATATCGTATTCTGCATCTGATAGTTGAGACACTTCACTAACTAAATAAATACCTTTAAATTCAATTGTGGGGAATAATTTTTTTAACTCTGCTGACATAATAAGAGAAGAACTAATACCATTAGGACAAACAATAATACCTCTGTAATTACTTATTTTTTCTGTGTGTGTTTGGTGAGCAATTTGACCACCAAATAGAATTGTAAAATAACCTACTTCATCTTCGGGAATAACTGTTTTCATCTCTTCTTCTAGTTGATAAAGTGCACTCTTCGTCAATTCAAAAAGTTCCTCATGCGACTCTTTAATCTGATCAATCATGACATTACTTAGAGGCATTTTATATTTGATTCGATAGATAGCAGGGACAAGATGGCTAAACAAATCAATTGCGAATTTTTGTCGATTACTAAAATTCACAACTGCTAATCGTTCCATATTACGGATGATTTTATCAGCAGTTTGCATCCAATGATTGAGCGAAGTATCACTAATATCACCCTGTACAATTGTCATTAAAATGATTGTGAAATAAGCAATTTCACTACTATTATCTTCATCCTCGGTATACTCTTTTAAAAAAAGTTCACTTAGTTTATATATATTAAGTTGTTCTAACTCTTAAAGTTCTTGCTTAGAAAAAATAACTGGATGTTGTAGTCTTCGACATAGTAACAAACCAATAAACCAAATAGTTTCCTCAATACGACTTGGGACAACTGACAATTCATTATTTTGAATAAATTTTTCAAAATTTGCTGTTAATTCCCAATAAAAGGTATTCGTTTTTATTTTCAATATTTGTGAAAGTCCCCACTTTCCTGTCTCAGTTATAGCTATTTTAAGAATGTATTTTCGTGCAACAGTTCTTACATTTTTTTCATTACCCACGAGATGAAAACCAGTTCTACGAGAATATGTTAATTGAATATTCATTCTCTCTAATTTTTTTCGCATTTTTTTTATATCAGCCAACACTGTATTACGACTAACTCTTAAAAAAGACTGATAATGAAAAACTGATAAATTTTCTAACTCAGTAAAAGTAATTAAATAGAGTAGTGCTTGTCTGTCAGACTCACTATAGACTATTGTCGCGAATTTCCGACCAATGATTACTTCGTTCCAACGATGTTGAACTAATGCCGAAATGAAAAACTGATCACCTGTTTGTTCAATTAACGGAAGACCGAGTAAAGTTAAATTCATATTAACTTTATCTATTTCCTCAAGCGCTTTACTCTCTGAACAAGACAAGAAGAACATCAGTTGTTCTTTTGTAATAATGTTTTCTTCCTTCTTAGCTAACTCCACAATAATACGATTGAATCTTTTGTTTATCATGTTTGCTCCCCCCACTAAAACTATATATTGTAAGCGCTCTATTTAATACTTAACTTCAGCACAATTTAACTTTTAACTTTTTTATCTATTGGACTCTAATTATTATTTTATACTCCATCACACCAAACTAAACCACTGGTGGCATGATTCTCACCTTAAAACTATAAAAAAAGAATGTAGACAATTCAATGTCTACACTCTTTAACTCAGTTATTCAAAAATCACGTATTTAATAGGCTTGTAATAAGTAAGATAATTGCTAGACTAGCAGCCAGCGTTACGATGTAATTTTTCGTTTGAACTTTCATAATAGCAAGAACACTAAAAGAAATAACCATCACAATTTGCAGCCATATCGGATAATCAAAACCTGTTTTTTCAGTTAAAAAAGAATACATTATATTACCTACTATTAAAATCATAAAAAATAGCGCTAAGGCTACTACGGTTTTTTTCAGCATACTTATAACCTCTTCTCTCATTTAATTACGGCTTTAGTAAATAGGTTTAAAAGCGTTTCATTAGTTTTATGTTAGCACATAAACTCTGTCAATACACTTTTCATAAAGAAAACTTTTGGAAAACAGTTAAATTAATAAGCTGTTATATTGAAAACTAAAAAATTCTTCTCTGCACAAAAACACCCACTATCCAAAATAGAGGGTGCTTGTTTAAGCATTTGTTGATTATTTTCCGAAAGGTTTCGAACGTTTCAAGAAGAACGATAACACTAATGCTAGAATTGTAATACCTGTGGCAACCATGAACGTATAATTAATACCATCAAGTAAAGCCGTTTGTGTAATTTGAGCTTTCACTGCAGCGACTTGATCTGGAGACATTGCTGCACCTGCTTGAATTGCTTTTTCTTTAGCGGTTGCTGCTAGCTCCGTTGCACGCGTCACAATGTGTTTATCCATAATAGTAATCAATATAGCTGTACCAATCGCCCCTGCGACTTGTTGCGCCGTATTATTAACAGCTGTTGCGTGAGGGTTCAATTCTTGTGGCAATTGATTCAGACCATTCGTCATTATCGGCATCATCACTAATGAAATACCAAACATACGGATTGTATAAATTGAAATAATAAACGTATACGTTGAATCTACTTCTAATTGCGTTAAGAAATATGTTGCGACTGCTGTGATGACTAACCCAGTAATCGCTAAAATCTTTGGACCAAATTTATCAAATAAGCGACCTGTAATTGGCGACATAATCGCCATGACTAATGCACCTGGTAATAACATCAAACCTGCATGTAAAGGTGAAATACCACGCACACTTTGTACGTATGCAGGTGTTAAAATCATGCCGGCAAACATCGCCATCGATAAAATCATCGAAATAGCAGAAGCTAATGCAAACATTGGGTATTTATAAACACGCATCTGTAACATTGGTTCTTTCATGCGTAATTGACGTAAAATAAATAACACTAACCCTACCGCTCCAACAGCAATCATGCCGTAGACGATGGGACTTGACCAACCTTTATCACCTGCAGAACTGAAGCCATATAATAAACCACCAAATCCAACCGTTGATAATACTAATGAAAGGTAATCCAATTTCACATGACGCGTATCAAGAATATTCTCTAACTTCCAGACACTGAGTAATAAACTAATTACTGCGAATGGCACAATCATTTCAAATAACATGCGCCAATCATGGCTTTGGATAATATACCCTGATAGTGTGGGTCCAATTGCAGGAGCAACAAAGAGAACTAATCCAAAGGTTCCCATTGCCGCTCCACGTTTTTCAATCGGGAAGCTTTTTAACATAACATTCATTAATAGCGGCGACATCACTGATGCCCCTGCTGCTTGAATCATACGTCCAGCAAGCAATGTCCCAAAGTTAGGTGACAACGCAGCTAATACTGTACCGGCTGTAAAAATGGCCATTGCCGTAATATAAAGCCCTTTTGTTTTAAAACGAGTAATGAAAAAGGCAGAAGCAGGAATCAATACCCCACTGACTAACATATACCCTGTTGTTACCCATTGTACTTTTGAGTAAGTGATATTAAAGTCTTTCATAATTGTTGGTAATGCTATATTTAATAATGTATTATTAAGAAACGCTACGAACGCTCCAATAAACAAAATAACTATCATCCCAATTGGTGCTTTTTGTACGATTTTTTCGGTTGTCATTAATTGTATCTCCTTAT
Organism: Brochothrix thermosphacta DSM 20171 = FSL F6-1036; assembly: GCF_036884295.1. Taxonomy (NCBI): domain Bacteria; kingdom Bacillati; phylum Bacillota; class Bacilli; order Caryophanales; family Listeriaceae; genus Brochothrix; species Brochothrix thermosphacta. The sequence continues at coordinate 1,035,650 of NZ_CP145608.1, read as the reverse complement.
CGATTCATTTTCCATGCTAGAACAATTTTATACCATCGGTCTAATTATAGCAATATATTTTTTGTTTTTTTATTGTACTCTTGATAAATCAACCCTTTGACGTTAGAATAATGGTATATAACAATTAAAAAGGAGCAGATATGAACCTACGTAAAACACAAATTATAAATGCGGCTCGTGATCTATTCATCGATAAAGGCTTCACTAATACTTCTATGACTGATATCATTACCGCTGCTCAAATTTCTAAAGGTACGTTTTATAACCACTTTACTTCTAAGAGTGAGTGTTTGATTGCTATCTTAGAAGAAAGCCGTGCAGAAGCTACGCTCTTGCGAAATGAATTAGCGATTGGATCAAAATTAGCAGATGAAGATATCCTTGCTCGTCAAATTGGTGTTTTTATGCGGATCAATAAAGAACGTAATCTTGTGCGTATCTTCGAATCTATTTATCATTCGGATGATAAAGAAATTCAAAAAGTCGTAAATTTACATCATTTAACAGAATTAGACTGGTTGTCTAATCGTCTTGTGGAGGTCCATGGTGAAGAGGTAAAACCCTATAGCTATGAAGCTGCCGTTCTTACTTTTGGGATGATTCATCACGTTATCCGTATCATTGTTGGTTCGGGTGAAACACAGTTTGAACCGGAGCGAATTATCCGCCGGTCATTAGCAAACATCAAGGCTATTCTACCAAATATGCTTCGCACCAAAGAAGTTTCTATTTCAGTTGAAATGTTGGATAGCATTCGTAATAACATCGACCTTAGTCCACTTACTCAAGCGGCATTAATAAGTGAATTTGAACTGTTCATCGCTATTAATTCTGTAAAAAATAATCCAGAAGGTTTTGAATATGCTGTATTCATTCTGGCTGAATTACAAAAAGAAACACCAAAATATCACATCATTCAATCGATATTACCTGGTTTTCGCCAAACATTTGAAAAGACGCCTGTCTCTGGTGTTTCAAAAGAATTGGCCATGCATCTCTGGCATTATATTAAAATAGCACTATAAAAAAACCGCCAAAATTTGGCGGTTTTTAGTTTTCTATTTTTTCACTTTAGTAGCAGTTACCTCTTGTGCTTTTTTAAGTTGGGTATCGTTACTGCTTAATTTTTCTTGTAACTCTGTAATGAGAACTGTGCTTGTTTTTGTATCTACTTTACCTGTTTCTGGCAATTTATGTTCTGCTTGGAAAGCTTTTACAGCTGCAACAGTTGCATCATCAAAACTTCCTTTTGCTTGTTTTAAATCAGCACCAAACACATTAAGCATTTGCTGGATACTTTGAACGGCGCTTGATACATCTCCACTTTGATATGTTTTAGTCACATCATATAATGAGATGTTTGCGTATTTCGGCGCATCTACTTTGACATCTGGTTTAATCCCTTTTTTGTTGATCCAGTTGCCATCGGGGGTTAACCATTTTGCTGTTGTTAATTTCACTTCTGACTGATCATCCAACTCACCAGCTGTTTGCATAACGCCTTTACCATAGGTTGTATTACCAACCAATGTTGAGCCTGCTGATTCTTTTAAAGCACCTGCTAGAATTTCAGAAGCACTAGCACTTCCTTTATCTGTTAAAACAGTGACAGGTACTTTTACTTTGAAATCACCATCTTTCGATGAATCCGCTTTGTAGACTTCTTTTTGCCCTGCTCTATTTTCAATCGAAACAACTGGTTTTCCATCTTCAATGAAGAGACTCGCAATATCAATTGCTTGGTCTAACAAACCACCTGGGTTTTGTCGGACATCTACAACAAGCCCTTTCATACCTTCTTTATCTAACTTTTTAAGACCTTCTAAAACTTCTTCGTGTGTATGTGAAGAGAAACTTGTGATACTAATATGACCAATTTTATTATCTAACATTTTTGTGCTCACTGTTTCAATTGGAATTGTGTCACGTTTGATACTCACTTTACGTGTTTCCGATTCTCCTGGACGTTGAATGGTTAATAATACTCGTGTCCCTTTTTCACCACGAATTTTATTTGTTGCTTCAGACAATGTTTTACCTTGAATTGATTTACCATCAACTTCTAAAATTTGATCATTGGGCTTCAAGCCTGCTTTTTCTGCTGGTGCGCCACTAATAGGTGATACGACAGTGAGTGTTTTATCTGTCATTTGGACTTCGACGCCGATACCTTCAAACGATGAAGAAATATCGCTCTTAAAGCCTTTGGTTTCTTCCTGATTCATGTATGTTGTATAGGGATCATCTAATGAATCTAACATACCTGAAATTGCACCATCAATTAGTTTTTGTGAATCAACTTTTTTATAATAATTGGCGGTAATATTATCATATACTTCATAAATTTTTTCAAATGAGGCGTTGTCTGAACCTGCCTTTGTTCCATTGTTATTACTGCTCTTAGTATTGAAATATGTCACTGAGAAAATACCCATCACAAGCGCACCTACAACAAAAAGGCTGATGAGGGCCAATACAAGCGAACGGCGACGAATTACAAGCATTTTCGGCTGTTTCTCTGGTTGTTTTTCTGGTTGTTTTTCTGGTTGTTTATTTGCGGAATCTTCTGTCATGTTATTCACTACTCCTTCAATCAGTTCTATATATTATATACGGTTAATTTGATTAACTACTTTCATGATATCAGCACTCATACCTTCAACATTACCATCTTTGACTGCTTTTGCCATACAATGTTCCGTATGGTGCTCTAACAATTCTAATGATACTTTTTTTAGTGCCGCATTAGCTGCTGAAATCTGTGTGATTATATCAATACAATAACGATCTTCTTCAACCATTTTTTGTATTCCTCGTGCCTGTCCTTCTACACGTCGAAGCCTTTTCTGGATGGCATCCTTTTTACTTTCAGACATGCACTCTAACGCATGTTCATGTTTTTCCATCATCCTAGCCTCCTATGTGTTAATACGTTATTACCCAGTTATTTTGGTTTGTTTTCTGATCGATCTTTTTTTGGTGTGAAAGCAAATACCGACCATACTAAGAAGGAAATCAATGCAAAGTAACCCCAACTAAATTTCCCTTGATATTGGGCAATAATATAATAAGCTGCCATAAATATTAATGTTTGCAAAAGCACTCGTGCCTTAATCAGGTTTTTAGCTTCAAAATTCAGTTTCATCCTCATCGTCCTCTCAAACTACACTAATTTAACTTCCTCCTCAGTATAACAGTCAACGATACCCTTGACAATTGGTTGAACGCGTCTGTTGGCAGTTCATCCTTAATCGTCGTAACATCGACAAAATCCAAGAAAATACTTCTATAAAACACTCACCTTAGTTAACGTTACTTTTGATGTGGCGTTTATATCAGTCACCCACTTTTTATAAATCACACCTTTGGCACCGTAGTTACATAAAATGATTTTAAGTCATTATCAAAAGGCAATTTTAAACAGTTAAACTTCCATCATCAATTATATAATGATTATACAGTATTTTTGAAAAAGTTAATTGTAATTAGTACTCAATATCTTTTGTATTGTAATTGTTTCATTAGAAACGTGTATACATTCTAATAAGTAAGGAGTATTACACTATCAAACATATAAAAAAGCATGAAAGATAAAAAACACCTAACCATTACTATGATTAGCGCTTTTTTTACTGAACATAAAACTAGTTACTAATATATTACTATATATTTCCGGTTGAATAAATGGTACTATTAAAAGGTTGTTATTATATACTGATAGGAGATTTAAAATGAAAAACGAAGTACATGTTAAACACAGCGGAATTGATCCAACTGCGATTGGACTTTTCGGACTAGCAATTGTAACCTTGGTTGCCTCTTCACAAAAATTAGGTTGGACAGAAAGTGTCAGCGGTGTTATTTCTTGGGCAGTTATCCTTGGTGGTATCGGTCAAATAATCGCAGCGTTTTACGATGCAAAAGTTAAAAACGTTTTTGGTGCAACTGCCTTTTTCGGATATGGTCTTTTCTGGATTGCGACTGCTTTCAGTTGGATGATTCAAAGTGGTGTTTTTGGTAATGCACTACAAGTCAGCTATGATCCTAAACAAATTGGTTTTGCCTTTGTTGGTTACCTGATTTTTACGCTCTTTATGACAATCGGTGCCTTAGAAACAAATAAAGTATTATTCTTTATTTTCTTCTTCATTAACTTTTTATTCCTTGGTTTATCACTTTCTACATTAGGATTTTTACCAGAATTTTTCCATAATGTTGCAGCAATTGCTGAACTAATTGTTTCAATCCTGGCTTTTTATGGAAGTGCTGCTGCTCTTTTAAACGCTCACTTCGGATTTGTATTTCTACCAATTGGCAAGAAATTCAATATCATTAAAGCATCACAAAACAAATAAATTTAACCCCCCAGAATTTTCTGGGGGGTTTTTTTATCTAACACACACTATATTATCAATAAAGACGTACTTTACTGTTAGAATCCTATTTTTTAAATCAGCGAAACGCTATCTTTTTTATGGTAGCAATTTTACAATTTTTTTACTCTCGCTATCATTTGAAAAATAGGCATTAGTGAAAATTCACCAACACCCTAATTGATAGACCTAAAAGTATAACTATATACATATTTTTTCATTTCAACTATTCGAAATTACTTCTGTTTGAAGCAATTGTTTTATTGACTATAACCATAAGTAACGCATAAAAAACAAGGGTAGCTATTGAATAAAATGAAAAAGGGTGAATGATAAATTCATTTTGAATCACGCCATAATAGTCAAATACTTGAGCTGAAATGGCTAAAATCGCTTTGTTAATATCAAAATATCCCAAGTTAAAATTCAACATCGGCATTATATAACTAACAATAAATATGGCGATAATACTGATAGAACTATTTTTAGTTATATACCCGATTGTATAGCCTAATTCACAGTAGAATATCGCTAAAAAAACGGTCCATGCTACCTTCAATCCCATATCTCTTAGCGGTAATGACACTGTCGTATTGAAAGTATGCAATTGCTGTAAATAGCTGTTAATTGCCCATCCTACCAACCATGCTAAAGAAATACTTACCACTAATATAACAATACTAATAAGCCAACTTGTTAGGCGTTTACCTGTTGCGAGCGTTTTACGATTGACATTCACTGCTTTTAATTTTATCGTCTTAAATCGATAATCGTATGTGGCATTAAAAATACCTAATACACCAAATACAATTGGAAACAATACGATTGAAGACTCAAAAATTTGCGTTAAACGATACTCATTGCTACTGGCAAAAATTGATTTATCTAATAGTTCTTTGTAAAACGACAACAGGTTCTCGATGTGGGTACTATTTGAACTCTGTTCAGTCACTTTATACTCTTTTTTTAGTTCGACGTTAATATCTTCGCCGTTTTCTTTTGCAAATTTAACTTGCGTTTGAAAATCACTGTGGGTCGAATTCACAGCTGCAAAGTTCATCAACAGAATCATCGAAAACAGTACAGTCGCTACTATGATAAACTTCACAACTATTTTTGATTTCATGGCATGTCTAAGTTCCATTTTAATAAAGCGAATCATATATCGTCTCCAATTTTTTCTTTTCAGATTTAAAATTCTTCTCCAGCATCACTATTTTTTTATCTTCAAACACCAACAAATTATCAATTATATCGTTATAAAAATCGTACTGATGACCAGTAAGTAAAATTGTCGTCTCTTTAGATAAATCTAATACTATTTTTTTCAACTCTTTACTAAACTGAAAATCTAGACCATTAGAGATTTCATCCATTATTAAATATTTCGGTCTAAGAAGCGCTACTAATGCCAAAGAAAGTTTTTTCTTCTGCCCATATGAATAATGTTTAACTTTGCGCTTTAATAAAGCATTATCCACGTATTTTTGACAGTTATGTATCACTTCTTTTTTTGTTAGCTTGCTATCGCCAAGTATTAACAGGTTATCTACCCCAGATAAATTTTGATAAAAAGGGGTGTCGTCCCATACAACAAAACAATCTTTCCCCTGTGTAAACGTCACGTCACCTTCACATTTTTCCAAACCCGTCACACATTTTATAAAAGTCGTTTTTCCGGCACCATTTTCTCCCATTAAAAAAGTAATTTGATTTTGTGGTATTTTAAAACTAGAGTGTTTTATAATGTGTTTTTTATTATATGTTTTCGCGAAATTTTGTATAGATATCATTTTAACTCCTCTTTTTCTAAAAAGTAGTAGCGTATGATTCGAAAATTAAATATTTATTTAACTGAAGATTTCCCTTCATGTGTTACAGTCAAACGATCGATAAAGATCGTTCATCACTCCAGCTACCTGTTCCCCTTATAGCAACTCTTTATTCGAGTCATAATAGTGTGTTTTACTTGTGGAGATACCTGTTTTTTTCATACCTTTTAAATTCACTAATAACCTGCTTCTTTGCTGTGTAGCATATGACTTAGTTATATTAGTACTACTTGTTATTCATAAAAATTGTGACTCAGACCAACACATGTACTGAATATCCCTCTTGAAAAACTTTGAGAATAACTCCCAGCAGAAACTACTTCGGGGGCAGTAATCAATGCCAGCATTAAAATGATTATAACTTTTCTTAACCACTTTTTCTTCTTCATCCCAAACTCTTATTCACGTTTAACTAGTTATAAAACCTATATTATCAAACTTATTTGTTTGTGTCAAAAATACAAAAGTTACTTTTTAACTAAAAAAACAATACATTTTTAATCTTAAATAACTATTTCAATAAACTGTTATAACTGTTTTATTAAATTATATGCTTATAAAAACTTTATTTTCTATGAATTTAAAAAACACCAAAGAAATGCACTCAATCAATGCCATAAAACACATTCATTTTCGAGTGTTATCATTTCTTTGGTGTAACCCTTTATTTTTTATTAAAAGCTGTAACTACTCACCGATTAATATCATACGGTAACCGATACCGACTTCAGTTACAATGTAAATCGGTTCTGCTGGGTTAAGCTCAATTTTACGACGGATATTAGACATATTAACGCGCAACGCTTGATTTTCAGTTGTGTATTGTCCCCATATGGCTTTAGTGATGTAATCATGTGTCAGTACTTTCCCCATATTTTGTGCGAGTAATTTTAATATTTTAAATTCAATCGGTGTTAAATGTAACGCTTTTCCAGCAAGTGCTACTTGAAAGTTGGCAACGTCAATGACAAGCTCACCAGTGACATATTTACTTTCGGTGACGCCTTGTGGTTGAGCATGCCTCAGCGCTGCCCTAATACGAGCTAATAGCTCTGATGTCCCAAAGGGCTTTGTGATATAATCATCGGCACCCGCGTCCAATGCAGCGACTTTTTCGATTTCATTTCCGCGAGCAGAAACGATAAGAACAGGCACTTCTGACCAACCTCTGATTGTTGCTAACACATCTAACCCATCCATATCAGGCAAACCCAAATCCAGTATCACAATATCAGGTGCTAACGTCGCACATAACGTAATACCATGTTTACCCGTTTCCGCATTATGCACGGTATATTCATTGCCTTCTAGAATGGCACGCATAAAGTTAGAGATGGCACTATCGTCTTCAATTACAAGTATTGTTGTATCCATTTAATCACCTTCCTTTATTGGCAACGTAAAGCGGAAAACTGCACCACCTTGTGTTTTATTACACGCTTCAATCGTACCACCATGCGCAGCAACAATTGTTTGACAAATTGATAAACCAATCCCCATTCCTCGTGTTGCATCAACGGGGATTTCTGAATGTTGTTCATTATTAAAAGGGCGAAACAGCGTTTCTAATCTTTGTGTTGGCAATCCTTTGCCATTATCGCTCACTTCAAAGATCACGCGTTGCTTACGCTGTTTAACAATCACTGAAATCGCTGTGCTTTCCGCATGCTTAATGGCATTTTCAATAAGATTGATTAACACTTGTTCAATTAAAGTCCCATCCATTGGTACCAATAATAATTCCTCAGGAACACGCACCGTTAAATCGGTTTCTTTGAATCGTTTACGAATACGTCGCACGGCTGCACCCACTATTTCTTCGATGGCTTCCGGTATTTTTTTTACTTTCATTGTACCTTCATCAATGCGCGTCACGGATAACAAATTCTCGACCATCCGAATCAACCATTCCGAATCTTCTTTGATATCTTTTACTAAATTCAAGGTTAGTTCTGCTGAAAACTTTTCATGATTTTCAATAATGGCAGAACTGGCGCCTAAGATGCCTGTGAGTGGTGTTCGTAAATCGTGTGATATCGCGCGCAGAAGATTCCCACGCATTTTTTCTTTTTCATTTTCAATCACTGTTTGTTGCTGTTCAATCATTAAACGATGTCGTTCTAAGGCTAATGATAATTGTGAGGTTAGCAGTTTCAAAAAGTTCAAATTTTCACGGTGCAAAGGCCGTTCCGGATTAACCCGGAGACCAATAACGGCTAAGCTACGCCCCTGCGACACAACTGGGAAATAATACCCCGCGGCACCATTCAAAGTATCCGTGCCTGATCCAGCAAATTTTTGGTTAAGATAAACCCAGTGAGCGACCGCTTCTTCTTCTGGTGTTGTTAAAGCTGCAGCTGTTGGATCACCACGATAGACCGACAGTTTCCGATCACTTTTCCCTTCAGGTAGGCCGCTATAGAAAATTACACTGCGTCCCATCGTTTCCATCACCTTCGTATTAGCAATGGCCATCATTCCTGCTAAACTTTGGCTCGCGAGTAACTGCTGATTCAATTCATAAAGGATTGTCATACGATGTTCCTTACGCACGGCTTCTTTCGCTTGACTCTTCACCCGGATCATCATGTTACTCGTAAACAGTGCGACTAATAACATGATTACCATAGTCACAGGATAGCCTGGCTTATAAACTGTTAAAGAGTAGAGTGGATCAACAAATAACCAGTTGAACAATAAAACGGAAATAACGGAAGCGAGTGCACCATAAAAATAACCATGTGTGACACGGGAGATAATAAGAATAAAAAACAAATACACAATAATAACGTTTTGATCGCCACTATGCATTAATAAAACAATTTTTGATAGTAACGTTGCAACTAAGATATAAAAGAGCATCTTTATAAAGTCAGCCGCTGAAAAATGGCGTTGTATAAAATTTATATGGTTGAGACGGTTTCTTTTTTGCCCTTCCCTTTTGTCATGGTAGGGTATAATATGCAAATCCACCTGTGGTAATCGTTGAATTATATCATCCTCAAGCTCTTGTTTAAATAAACGGTGGACGTGTGAATGATTCCGTTGTTTGGCGATTATAATATCTGTTACACCCGTCATTTTAGCATAATGAGTGAGCGTATCAAGGGTATCATGACCGCTTAATGTCACAATATCCGCACCTAGACTTTGAGCGAGCTTCATAACTTTGAAGCGTTGCTCTCTCATCAAATCATCGTGTTCATCCTCTTCGTTTTCAATGACTAATAACGTCCATTCTGAGCGAAAAGCCGCAGCTAATCGCGCGGTCCAACGCAAGCATTTTTCGGTCCCTTGAATATGTTCCTCGTCTAAATAAGTGAGTAATTTTACTCGGACAGAAACTTCCTCAATTGGATTCGTCATTCCGATGTGATCAGCAGCACGGCGCACAGCAATTTCACGCAAAAGTTTCAAATTCTCGAGGGCGAAAAAATGTTGCATCGCTTTCTTAGCTTGAAGGGGGCGATAAATCTTCCCAGCTCGTAAACGTTCTAATAATTCTTCCGGTTCAATATCAATTAATCTTAGATAGGCTTGGTCTAAAAATGTATCGGGCACTGTTTCAACAACTTGTACGTGTGTGATGCTTTCAACAACATCATTCAGACTTTCGATATGCTGTACATTGACAGTCGTGTAGACATCAATACCCGCATGTAATAATTCATCAATATCTTGGTAACGTTTTTTATTGCGTGAGCCAATAACATTTGTATGTGCCAACTCGTCTACGAGTACAATATCTGGCTTTAATCGTAATGCCTCATCCAAATCAAATTCACTTAACGTCATCTTTTTGTACGACATTTGTTTCACTGGTATTGTTGGAATTCCTTCTAGAAGAGCAAGCGTTTCAGGGCGAACATGCGGTTCAATATAACCTGCCATAATCTTTTTCCCTTGTAACAGCTGTTCATGCGCATCACGTAACATTGCATATGTTTTACCCACTCCTGCAGCATAGCCAAAAAAGACACGGAGTTTTCCGGTCTTTTGGCGGTTCTGTTGTGTGACTTGTTTAAGTATTGCATCTGGATTTGGACGTTCGTCTTCAATCATGTCCTTCACTCCTTTATTTCATGGGTGCCAATTGATCAAGTGCGAGATTGACTGGCAGAACATGTACAAGCTTTGTTCCCATTTTATCAAATTTAACGCCACTTGTATTGTTTTGAATTATTTTCTCAACTTTAGCAACAGATAAATGGCGTGCTTCGGCAATTCGTTTGACTTGATAAGCAGCCGTCGCTGTTGAAATATCAGGGTCAACCCCACTAGCAGAAGCTGTGACTAATTCCATTGGAATTGCTGCTTTATTAGCTGGGTCAGCTGCTTTGATTTTTGCTACACGTTCGGCAACACGTGCTTTTTCTTTTGCACTATTTGGAGCCAGTTGGCTTGCTGCTTCGCCTGTATCAGGACGACTCCATAAATAATAATTAGCTGTGAAAGCTTGACCAATAAGTGTTGAACCCACGACTTTTTCACCTGTTTCACTTTTAGCACTGACGAGACTACCATTAGCTTGGCTCGGAAAAAAAAGTTGACCAATACCCGTCAATAATAAAGTATACATCACGCCACAAATTACCGTCCAGACAAGGAGCATTTTCAAACCTGGCATCATAATCTCTTTGATTATTTTCATTCTTCTCTCTCCTCCTATGCCCAACCGCAGGCTGTAATAATAAGATCAATCACTTTGATTGCAATAAATGGTGTAATCAAACCACCTAAACCGTATACAAATAAATTGTGTTGTAACAACTTACTAGCGGGTAATTCTTTATATTTCACACCTTTTAAAGACAACGGAATTAACGCAATAATAATCAAAGCATTGTAAATAATTGCTGCTAAAATCGCGCTTGTTGGTGAGCTGAGATGCATGATATTCAATGCGTTCAATTGTGGATAAATACTATAGAATAACACCGGAATAATCGCAAAATATTTTGCAACATCGTTGGCGATACTAAACGTAGTTAATGCCCCACGTGTCATCAACAATTGTTTTCCGATACGAACGATTTCAATCAATTTTGTTGGACTTGAATCAAGATCAATCATGTTGCCGGCTTCTTTTGCTGCCTGTGTTCCGGTATTCATAGCGACTGCTACATCAGCTTGCGCTAATGCTGGTGCATCGTTCGTACCATCACCAGTCATCGCTACCAAATGACCTTTTTGTTGATATTCGCGAATCAGTTCCAGTTTTGCTTCGGGTGTCGCTTCTGCTAAAAAGTCATCTACTCCTGCTTCAGCAGCAATAGCCGCAGCAGTCATCGGATTATCCCCCGTAATCATAATGGTTTTAATGCCCATTGTACGCATATCATTAAAACGTTCTTTTACACCTTTTTTTACAATATCTTTTAAATAAACAACACCGAGAACGCGTTTGTTTTTAACAACAACAAGTGGTGTTCCCCCTAAGTTTGCAATCTGACTAACAATCGTTTCACATGCTACAGGATAATCATAACCTGCGGCACTCACAAATTGTTTTACTGTATCAGCGGCACCTTTACGAATTTCATCCCCTTGATAATCTATTCCACTCATACGTGTTTTAGCCGAAAAATCAATAAAAACAGCTTGATTATCCGATAAATCACGGCCACGTATCGCAAACCGTTCTTTTGCTAATACAACTATACTACGACCTTCTGGCGTTTCATCTGCTAATGAAGAAAGTTGAGCCGCATCAGCTAGTTCTTCTTCAGTGACACCAGGAACAGGTAAAAATTCACTTGCTTGGCGATTTCCCAATGTGATAGTCCCTGTTTTATCCAGCATTAAAATATCAACGTCTCCAGCAGCTTCAATCGCACGACCGCTCATCGCCATCACATTTGCTTGATTTAAACGACTCATACCGGCAATTCCAATTGAAGATAACAGTGCACCAATGGTAGTAGGCGCCAAACAAACGAGCAATGCCACAATCACGGTGAGTGATAAAGCGTCACCTTTGCCAGATGCAACTGTCGCAAACTGGGTGAACGGTAACAAAGATGCACATACCACTAAAAAGATCAGCGTTAAGGTCACTAATAGTATTTGAAGTGAAATTTCATTAGGTGTTTTCTTACGGGCAGCCCCTTCTACCATCGCAATCATTTTATCTAAAAAGCTTTCACCTTCCTCAGCTGTAACGCGAATGACTAAGTAATCCGATACAACCGTTGTACCACCTGTAACAGCGCTACGATCGCCACCCGATTCACGAATGACTGGGGCTGATTCACCTGTAATGGCACTTTCATCAACTGATGCTGCCCCTTCAATCACATCACCGTCCATCGGAATTTGTTCACCTGCCACGACGTATACCATATCGCCACGTTTCAAAAGTGCTGATGAGATATCGACGAGTTGCGCTTTATTGGTAATATCTGTCATTTTTTTAGCGATTACTTCTTGTCGGGCACTTTTTAAACTCTCTGCTTGCGCACGGCCACGCCCTTCCGCCATTGCCTCCGCAAAGTTACCAAACAAGAGGGTTAGCCATAAAATCACAGCGATACTGAGCGTAAAAGCAGGCGAACTGTCTTGGATACCGAAAAAAGCTAAAACATATAACCCACTAGTGACCAAAGCTCCCAAATAAACCACGAACATCACGGGATTTTTCACTTGTAAACGGGGTGATAATTTATAAAATGATTGTTTGAATGCATCTTTAAAGATGCCTTGTTTAGATTCAGTCATTTGTGATTGCTCCTATCTCATAAAGTAATCCGCTAATGGTCCTAAAGCCAATGCGGGTAAAAAGCTGAGTGCACCAATTAATAAAATAACACCCAGTAACATCCCAGTGAAGGTACCATCGGTTGTTGATAATGTTCCATCTGTACTTGCAACACATTTTTTTTGGCCTAATTGATGTGCCAGTACAACAATCGCAAACATTGGAATAAAGCGCACCAACAACATAATGATGCCACCGACACTATTCATAAAAGGCGTATCCGCTGCTAAACCAGCAAACGCACTCCCGTTATTGTTCGCTAACGAGCTAAAAGCATACAGTACCTCTGAAAAAGCATGAGGACCTGTGTTCACCAAACCTAGCATGGGTTGAGACATCAACACATAACTCATTGATCCTATCAAGACTAATAATGGTGGTGTCAATATGACCAAACAAACCATTTTCATATTTGCAGGTTCAATTTTTTTACCAAGATACTCCGGTGTACGACCCACTAGTAATCCTGCAATAAAAACGGTAAGTAATACGAAAGCAATCATGCCATATAAACCGCTGCCGGCTCCACCAAAGACAATTTCACCAAGTTGCATTAAGAACATCGGAATCAAACCACCCAAAGGTGTGAAGCTATCTAGCATGGCGTTAATGGAACCGTTTGATGCTGCTGTGGTACTCACTGCCCACAAGCTCGACCAACCAATACCGAATCGTGCTTCTTTCCCCTCCATACTGCCACTGTGTGCGACAGCATCAAAAACAGGTCCATTCAGGTGTTCACTGAGAGTAACACCGATAAGCGCTAAAATAAGCAATACAAACGATACGATAAAGATCGTGCGACCTTGTTTACGATTTTTAACGAATAAACCAAATGCCATAATCAAAGCAACTGGAATCAACAGTATCGCGATGTTTTCTACAAAGTTACTGAATACCGTTGGGTTTTCAAAAGGCATCGCTGAGTTAGCTCCAAAATAGCCTCCCCCGTTTGTACCCAATTGTTTAATCGCAATTTGACTCGCAGCTAAACCTAACGGAATAACTGCTTTTAGACCTGATTCAAGTTCTGTAATGGTCGTTGTTGCTTGGAAAGTTTGCACCACACCCTGTGACATTAAAAGGATGGCAATCACAAATGAGACAGGAATCAAAAGATAGAGTGTGATTCGTGTGATATCTTGCCAAAAATTACCAAGTTTACGTTTTCCCTCTGCTACAAAACCACGTAATAAAATAAAAAGCACGGCAATTCCGACGGCAGCTGAAGCGAAGTTTTGCACGGTGAGTGCTAAACTTTGTGTCAGTGGCGATAAGGTTGTTTCTCCTGAATAAGCCTGCCAGTTTGTATTTGTTACAAAGCTAATCGCAGTGTTAAACGCTAACCCAATCGAAGTCCCTTTTAGCCCCGCTGGATTTAATGGTAAAACACCTTGAAACAACATCAGTAAGAAAATAGCTAAAAAACTAAACAAACTAAAAGCAACAATTGAGCCAATATATTTTTTAGCAGTCATCTCCTGTTTTGCTGGTTTACCGATAAACCGATAAATCCACCCCTCGACTGGTGCTATTATTCGTGTCATAAAAACTTTTTGACCTGTCATCACACGATAGATATAAAAACCAAGCGGAATACCAAGCGCAAGCAACACAATAAAAAATAATAAATAACTCATCACGATGGTCATCATGCTTTATCCCCCCAAAACAATATAATTAGTAAATAAATGAAGAGGCATAATCCTAGTATGCCAGCAATTAAAATAATAGCAGTCATCATTGCAACTCCCTTGTTTAAGATAAATTTAGTTTAACGCTGAAAAACGAAAGATAGTGTTAAGAAAATAGCCCCCCGTGTTAAGAAAACGTTAAGACTGCTACTATCGTAGCGGATTTATCCGCTTACGAGAGTAGTATGGGTGCTGACATTGTGCGAATTTATGAGCTTACAAAGACAGTATGGGACGGAAATTGCGATAGCAATTGAGTACCAATCCTCTGCTCTTATCGTTGCGAATTGCTACTATCGTAGCGGATTTATCCGCTTACGAGAACAGTATGGGACGGAAATTGTGATAGCAATTGAGTACCAATCCTTATGTTAACGCCTTGAGAGTACCTATCCTTCAAGAAATTGAGTACCAATCCTTATGTTAACGCCTTGAGAGTACCAAACCTTATGTTAATGCCTTGAGAGTTCCTTCCCTCTATCTTTTTCAGTTCCAAAAAAGCTTTTATCGACACTTAATTCCCTTTACATTGTACTCAGATTCTATTTACTGTATACTTGACACAATCATAAGAAAAGGAGGATTTCAAATAAATAAAAAAATAAATCATCCTCATCGTAGTCATCTTTATCGCAACTTCTCTCGCAACAACCGCCTATGCTACAAGTGAAACTGGGCAAGCTTATACGACAGAAAAAATAGTAGCAGTAACCATTCATTAACTCGAAAAATCGTTAAGGTGGGTGGCGACACTTTCAGGTACATGGTGCAATGGTCAATTTGGGGGCAAGCTAGGCAAAAAAGCGAATATGACCACAATAAGAAACAACATCGAACAACTTCGATGATGAATAGCAAGAGTATACGCTCTGATTGGAAAAATCCAAAAATCACAGCAACAGCTAAAACGCCTTGGTATTGGAGCTATTCTTCAAATAATTCGTATTGGCTACTCGATAACCTCTGAAAGGTGTGTTACGTATGAAAAAGGCTTTTATTTTAAGTTTTTTCACGATCGCCTTGTTATTATTTTTTTCCACAAAACTTTTTTTAACAACACACCAATTCCAAACATATAACGCTATCAAAAAAGAAAGTGCCTATACCGTCACAGTAGCTGATGACGCAGATGTTCAAACTGCTAACGATTGGACAGCAAAAATGATAACAAGCAGTCAAACCTATCATTTTAATATCTACAAAGAATCAGTAAGTTCAATAACGAATCAACTGATGGTATACGCCCAGTTAAACCATCATAAACAAAAAATCACTGCTGGCCTCGATTTGAAACCCTTCGGTAATGAACAGTACACAAATAAAAAACATGTCTATTCAGAATTCAATCAACTACTCCTTTCCCCTCTCACCTCCCTAAAGAATACGGAACTAAAAAGTGGCAATTACGTTATTCAGTTAAGTAAACAATCGCCTCATATTTCTGTAATAATAAAAGACCTCTCAAATAAAACGGGCGTTAACATCGCACTAGATAAGCAATCCGAGGTATCTCATCCACAAGTGCTCTTTTCTAAAATAATAATTTTTCTTAGTATCTTCATCACAAGCGGGATTTTAATGTTCATCATTGTCAGCGATTATTATATTAAATATCGCCAAAACAGCATTAAACTTATGGTCGGTTATCGCCATATTACGTTACTGAGTGACATTATCAAACGCCAATTGCCTTATGCATTGATGATTCCATTGATTACTTTCAGTCTCGCAAGCTACTATTACTTTATAAACGCTATTAAACCTGCTTTTAACATCGCCATATTTGCGACATTACTTGGTTTAACCGTGTTATTACTGACTTATTTATTAATCGCCAGTTTTCTAATTTTTTATCCCCTCAACTCACGCTCATCAAAAGGCGAATCGCCACAAAAAAAACTCGTCGTCCTCTTACTCGCTGTCAAAATCATTTTAAGTATCTTTTTACTATTTACACTTCAGTTCAGCGGCCAAAAAATCTATTATTTCATTGTCGAACAAGCACAAACGCAACGCGCACTCAAAGCAGTTGAACATCGCTTTTATTTACCTTTACTATCCGACGTGTCCTCCACGGATGATAACGCTCAATTAGATAATTTAGTACGTACCAACCACTTATTCAATGACTACTACAATCATGGGATGTTACTATTTCGACTTGAGGATGATACCGAACATAAATTATTAGATGATGAGTATAATCCTGGACATGAAAAATTTGAAAATAATGTTCTGTTGATTTCGCCTGATTACTTGAAGTTAAATCCCCTATATGATATTAATGGCACTGAAATTAAAATTAACAACCATGAAAAAACATTAATTACACTTGTTCCGACAACTTACTATGCTTTATTACCGGAAATTAAATCCTATATTGAAAAAGAACATAATTTTCAAAATAATGAAGTTGGAAAAAATTTCGGTTTAAAAGCAACGCCGCAAAAAGTTAAATTCCGCTACATTGAGATACGCGATAACCAAGCCCTGCTCACTCTCTTACCCCATCAACGTCCGCTTAAAAATCCACTCATAAAGGTATTAACACAAAATAATGTCGATAAGAATTTATCAGCCTATGCTGATAGTATTAGTGGTCGCGCAGATACATTTTTTATCGGGAACACTCAAACATCAATGAGCGCTATTAAAAACATTGTTGAAAAAAATCAGTTACAAAAAACTTATCCCGAAATTATCCCGGCTCAAATTTTTTTGAAAGAGCGCTTCACTGATCATAATTTAGTAATTTCTTTATTTCTCACCATTATTATTATCACGCTGAGTTTATACTTGCTGTTAACGTTATCTTTTATACACAATTATCTGTTGTTAAACATCCAAAAAGCACAGGTACTTCTACAAGCAGGTTATCCAATTACTCGTATCTACTGCTTGCTTTTCTTGATCGGTTGTAGCCCTTGGTTGCTATTAACGGCTTACAATTTAATTATTACGCAACGTTCGGTGAACACAGGCCTCTTTACACTAATCGGCTTTATCGAATTTACAATCCTTTATGTGTGTTTATATCGCATTAAATACAAGTTATTGAAAGGAAGTCTCTTATGAAAGTAACGATGGACAAACTCACTAAACAATTTGATGACAATTATCTGTTTGAACAGCTTAATTTAACGATTTCAGCAGGGGAATTTGTTGCAATTAAGGGAAAAAGCGGCTCTGGTAAAACAACCTTACTCAATTGTTTAGCGCTGATTGAACCTGCTAGTAATGGTAAAATCTACTTCGATGAAAAGGATGTCACACGCTTACAGTGGTATAAAAAAAGTCGCTTGTACCGTAGAGAAATTAGTTTTATCGTACAAAATTTCGGATTGATGGAAAATGAAACGGTACGCGACAATTTAAATATTGCGCTTAAGTATGAAAAATTATCAAAAAAAGAAATTCAAATACGTTGTAAAGCAGCCTTAATTGCCGTTAATTTAGATGCTACCCTGTTAACTGAATCAATTTTTCGTTTAAGTGGTGGCGAACAACAACGCGTTGCGATTGCCCGCTGCTTACTTCGCCAACCACGCTTACTCTTTGCCGATGAACCAGTGGCTGCGCTTGATAATGAAAACGCGACAGCCATAATGATGCTCTTAAAAAAGATTAATGCTTCTGGTTGTACAATTATTATGGTGACACATGACAATCATTTTGATGACTATTACGACAGCATCATCACGATTTAAGAGTACTAACAACATATGGTTATCTATGTAAATTTGCTTCTTAACCATTTGTTTTAACGAACCTCTTTTGAAAAAGAAATATCTCCATCTATAATTCCAGATGAATTTAAGATATTACTAGAAGTAGTAAAGGACCTGTTCAAGTCCACTTATAAATATGTCACAAACAACTTTATAGAATATTTGAAAATGTCTCTCATTATTTCGCAAAAAAATTGGCTTCACTGACAGCTCACTAATACCCTAAAATATAGAACCAAAAAAAGCAGCCACAAATAGGCTGCTTTTTTCTGTTGCTTCTATTTAAAATTCGATTGCTGTATCCAAAGCAATTTTCATCATATCAACGAATGTTGTTTGACGTTCTTCAGCTGTTGTATCTTCATCTAAGAAGATATGATCGCTAACTGTTAATATAGCTAACGCGCGGCATTTGTATTGTGCTGCTAATGTATATAAAGCTGCAGCTTCCATTTCAATACCTAACACACCATAATCAGCTAATTGTTGTTTATCCAATTGTTGATTATAAAAACGATCTGCTGAAAAAACATTACCTACACGAACACTTAAACCTGCTTCCGTCGCTTTTTGATAAGCAGTGTGTAACAAGTCAAAGTCTGCGATTGGCGTATAGTCAACACCATGTGAGAATGTGTTACGGTTAATTTGTGCGTCTGTTGAAGCAGCTTGTGCAATAACAACATCACGTACATGTACGTCTGTTGATAAAGCACCCATTGTACCGACACGAATTAGATTTTTAACGCCATATTCCATCATTAACTCATTAGCATAGATTGAAATCGAAGGAATCCCCATACCTGTTCCTTGAACAGAGATGCGTTTACCTTTATAAGTTCCTGTATAACCAAACATATTACGGACTGCATTATATTGAACAACGTCCTCTAAAAATGTATCCGCGATATATTTTGCTCGTAATGGATCTCCCGGTAATAAAATTGTTTCTGCTATTTCACCTTTTTTTGCTTCGATATGAATACTCATTGTTTGACTACCTCCAATTTTTAATTAGCGACGATTTTTATCTTCGTCTAATAGATACTGATCCCATAAATCATCAAACAAGCTCAGCGAGTCAATATAATCAACTTGCGTTTCCAAATAGTCACTCACTTTATGATAATTTTTTTCTTGTTTAGGAAAACCATGATCGCGATAGGCAGAATTTGCAAACGCTGTTGCATCATCTTTTTTGAATGGATCGCGATAGGTCATTAAATAATGATAAAACGTTCGTGCCATACTATTGCCCCAATCTTTACTCGAAATACTTGATATAGTCGGAATAACCTTTTTCTGCAAGCTCTGTTACTGGAACAAATTTTAATGCGGCACCATTAATGCAGTAACGCAAACCACCTGTTTTTTGTGGTCCATCTGGGAAAACATGACCTAAATGTGAATCAGCAGTTGTTGAACGTACTTCGACACGGCGCATGCCTAGTGTATCATCTGTGTGTTCGGCAACTTCTGTTTGGTTGATTGGTTTTGTAAAGCTCGGCCAACCACATCCCGCATCATATTGATCTCTAGAAGAGAATAATGCTTCTCCTGAAACAATATCGACGTAGATACCTTCTTGGTGATTATCATTGTACTCATGGGTAAACGGTCTTTCTGTTCCGGCATTTTGAGTTACATCCAATTGCAACGGTGTTAACTCTTTTAGACGAGCTGCTTTTTTATTAACATCCATCATTAACCCTCCCAATTTTCGCGAATAAAACCTGCACGACCACTACCTTCATGTGAACGTTCATAGTGGACGGGATTTTTTTTGTAAAATGCTTGATGGTAATCTTCTGCTGGATAGAAAGCGACAGCTGGCAAGATTTCCGTAACGATATCTTTGCTAAAACGACGGCTTTCTTGCAATGCCTGTTTCGATGCTTCGGCAGCTGCTTGTTGTTCGGGAGAATGGAAAAAAATAGCTGGGCGATAGCTATCACCGCGGTCAGCGAATTGACCCATTGCATCTGTTGGATCCGTTTGTTGCCAATAAACAGTCAGTAATTGTTCATAACTAAAAATAGTAGGATCAAATGTTATTTGGACCGCTTCTGTATGCCCTGTTGTATGTGAACATACTTGCTCGTATGTTGGATTTTCAACGTGACCCCCTGTATAACCAGAAACGACCGTTTTGATGCCCTGTTGTGATTCAAATGGTTCGACCATACACCAGAAACATCCCCCTGCAAATGTTGCGACTTCTAATTGTTCTTTTGTCATTTGCGTATCCCCCTTTATTTATTTCGTTGGTAGTAATAATGTTATTGTAATACGTTCCTCGTCTAATGCAAAGGAATCGATCGCTAAACGCGGAAAAGTTTTTGATTCAATTTCATCAAGCGCTAAATAGACTTGCTTTTTGTTACTTTGAACATGAACCCAGTTAGGGAAATCAAAATTTTTCTTAACTGCACTCATAACCAATTTTACTGGTAATTTCACTTTTCCTAACGTCATGCTCTCTTGATGAAGAATAACATTTCCAGCTGAATCTAATTCAGGTTTGAAAGTTAACTTAAGATCAACGTTTTGATTAAGAAATTCAAAATTGGTTTTAAATGAAATGCTATCACCTTCGGCAGTCACTCGATACTGTGAACTATCTTTTGTATTGGCACTTAGATAACCAGCAATTACCTTATTAAGATCATCAGGTGAAAAATACATTGTTACCTTAGGTGTGTTTTGTGGCAGTGGCTCTTTTAATGGTTTAGAGCCTGAACTATCCGTTATTTGAATGAAAATGATAATCGTCGGGATGATAATCATCGCTAATAACAGTATCGTTGTCCACTTCCAAATGTTAAGCTTTTTTGTTGTTTTTGTTTCTCGTGACATGTTCATTCCGCCCTTACTTATCTTCTATTTTATCATATAGTTTTTTCGTCATTAACGCATAACCCTCATCATTTGGATGAAACTGGTCTTTTGGTGAAATAAAAGTTGCGCCTGCTTTATGAAATTCACTTGCAATCGGGACAAACTCAGCATGCTCTTTTTTAGTTATCGATGCTAAAGCGTTGTTCCATGTTGTTAGTATTTCATCAGCCTCTTCATTATCACCCAATATTTGTGTGAATGGATTATAGATACCGAATACATAGACTTTTGCCTTGTTATTCTCTTTGTGAATCGTATCTAAAATGGCTTTCATTTCTTTTTTGTAAGTCGTTAACGCTGCTTCAAAGCTACTTGCATTTGTTCGCAGCATAGTAAGACGTACAACTGCCATTAAATCATTACCGCCAGCTGTGATGGTTACAATATCGGCTTTTTTAACCGCTTGCTGTATGTCTTTTTGTTCGACTAATCGTCGATGGATTTGAGTAGATGTATTACCAGTAACACCAAAATTAGAAGTGGTTACCTCATCAATCGTCTCTAAACGTTCCAATCGCGTTTTTAAGCGTGTCACATAGTCGTTTGCTTCACTTGATCCCACACCATAAGTTAACGAATCGCCTAACGCCACAATGTTGATATCTTTAGGTGGTTCGGGAAATAAACGGTCTTTGAATAGGTAAGTCGCACCTCCTGCCAAAGCCAACACTATAATAAAAATACTTAACCATTTGAAAATTTTATTCATTCTATCACCTATTCTGTACAATACATGACTGCAACTGCGCCTTTACCGGCATGAGTTGCGATAATTGGGTCAACAAAAAATTGCGGAATTTCTTTAATTTGTGGCTTAATCACCTTAATTGAGTTCGCTACTTTTTCACTGAGTTCATTATTCATGGCATGCATCATATCTATATATTTCACATTCTCTGTTACACCTTCAAAATGGCTATTAAAGAATTTAATGATTTGTTTTTCACTTCGTACTTTTGCTTTCGCTTCTAAACCGCCTTCACCAAGCTCTGCAATCAATTTAATTGATAATAAGTGTCCAATGGCCGATGTCATTTTTCCAATACGACCACCTTTCGCTAAATTATCTAAATTAAGTACAACAATAAAGAGTTTAGTATGTTCTTGAATGAATTTTACACGTTCCAAAATAGCTTCTTTTGTAGCACCTGCTTTTGCCATTTCCCCTGCTTCTATAACTTGGAATGCTAAAGCACGTGAAATAAATTTAGAATCAACGACAGTAACATCACCACTTACCATATCAGCTGCCTGTTGGAAAGTTGTCACCGTACCACTTAATTTCTCCGTCAATGAAATCACAATAACTGAACTGCCATCAGCAGTTAAGTTTTCTAACGCTTCTACCATTTTACCGATTGCCGGTTGTGATGTTCGCGGTAATTCCTTTGCAGCTTCCATTTGATCAATAAAACCTTCGTAATCCATATTTTCATCTGGTACCCACTCCTCACCATTTAAACTAACAGTTAATGGGAGTACCGTAATATTAAAATTTTCAATTTCTTTCGTTGTTAATCCTGCTGTCGAATCTGTAACTATTTTAATGTTGGGCATAATTTGCCTCCTTCTAGATATTAATCTTATTATATCCTTTTACTAGCCCAATTGACAAACTAAACTGTTATTTCAGTTATTTTTTAATGAAGTTTCTTAATATCTTTCATTTGAACCTTTTTAAATCATCATTTTCCACTAAAATTATAGCATTAAATCCGTTTTGGAAAGATTTATAACTTTTCATCGTTCTATTTTTGCTACTCTGAAAAAATTTCACTATTTTTCTGTTTATGGTAAATATAATAGTTACTTTACTTACCTTTTCTTTTAGTACAGATAAGCAAACGATAACGACATAGATATTTTCTGTAAATTTCATCCTTTTAAATAGATACACCGATAAGCTAAAATCGTCTTCGTTCTAGTTACTATGATAGCTGTTGACATATTTTCACTGAAAACGTTTTATTGTCTTGCAATTAGCGGTCTGTCACGTTATTCTAAAATAACAAGCCTAACAGCATTGTACCCTTTGCTAGCATATACAAAACCATTAAAATTAGATGATATCTACTATAGCTATAAATTAAATTAATATTATTTTTATTAGTCAAAAAATAGCTCACACAAAAATAATTATACATAGGGGGTAAAGGGAATGAAATACGAAGGGCATACTCATACTGAATTCTGTCCGCATGGCAGTGGTGAAGATGTTGAATTGATGATAGAACGCGCGATTAAAATGGGATTCACCCATTATAGCATCACTGAACATCCACCTTTACCAACATCTTTTAAAGAGATGATGCCTAACACAGCTGCTGAAATAGCAACGACAGCGATGGACATGAATGATGTTGAGCATTATATCAAAAAAATAAAACGACTACAGTATAAATATCAATCTGACCTTACGATTCGTTTCGGTTTTGAACTTGATTATTTACCTGAAAACACAGATGATATTCGCAATTTTTTAAATGAATACGGTCCCTATCTATCTGACAATATTTTATCTGTGCACTTTATGCCAGGGAAAGATGGCTGGCGCTTTATCGATTATAGTGCTGCTGATTTTGATTCTGGTTTGGTTCAACATTATGGCTCATTTACCGCTGTTCAAAATAAATATATCCAAATGCAAAAAGAGGCACTTTCATGGGATATTGGGCAATTCAAACCGACTCGTTTAGGTCATCTTTCACTTGTCCAAAAATTCCAAAAAAACTATACACCTGCTGAAATTGGCTATTCTCTGAAACAAAAACATCAACTTTCTTGTCTACTTGACCAAATTGCATCACAAAATTATAGTCTTGATTTCAATACTGCTGGTCTTTATAAAGTTGATTGTGGTGAAACTTATCCTGGTAAAGAATTAACGCGAATGGCACTTGCAAAAGGAATTCCATTTGTTTTTGGTTCTGATGCTCACAGTGTTGACGAGGTTGGTCGTGGATATGATAAATTTATTGATATGTACCGTTAATGTACTTATATGTGAGAGTGGGCTTCCCACTCTTTTTTTTGCCTATTTTTAAAAACAACCGCTTAATAATTAAACAAACGTTTAAACGAACGATGATTATCTGCTAAACAGACCTTAACTGCTACTTACCAAATAAAAAACCACTGATAAGCTCAATTTTGCTCAGTCAGTGATTTTGTTCTACTATTTATCTAAAAACAGCTTTATTTTTCTAACTTTTTGATACGTTCTTCTAACAATGCCATCTTTTTATTGCGACGACTCACTTCTTTGATTAAATAAATAACTAAAATGATTATAGTTACGGATCAATAAGGACACTAGTAAAAACATAAAGTCTCCGAGCATAAACGTCTTCATATATAACCTCCATTTTTAAATTGGTGTTATTGTGATAGCTAGATAAAAAACAATACACCCCTATTGATGAGTGTATTGTTTTTTTATCTATTTACCATTTTTCTATTCATCTTTATCCCAGTCATCTTGCTTCCATTCATCTTTATCCCAATTAGGATCTTTAGGTGGTACTTTTGTGGCATTGATCATTTTAAAAGCCACATAGGTTGACCCACCTGAAATTGCAAGAACGGCTACGAGTAAAAGAATAAATACAGTTACACTCACGTTATAATCCTCCTAAAACAAAGCTTTTCCCTATTATTTTTTACGATAAATTTGATATTGGTGACGATAAATATTTTTTTCGTCTACGGCACCTTCCACATCTGATACTAACTGATAATTTTCCCAATCAAATGAAGGGATATACGTATCACCAGGGAATGTCTCGTCTATTAAAGTTACGTATAATTCATCAACGTCCTCTTTAAACAGTTCAAAAATCGATGAACCACCCGTAATCATAATCGGATGATCTGCTTGTTTAGCATACTCTAACACTTCTGCCTTTGTATGCATGACAACAATACCATCTGCCTTAAAATTAGTGTCTGTTGTCAAAACAATATTAACACGGTTCGGTAATGGACGTCCCACTGCTTCATACGTTTTACGACCCATGATGATTGTTTTACCAACTGTTTGTTCCTTAAAATAACGTAAATCAGCCGGCAATTGCCACGGTAAATCATTCTTGTAACCAATTACGCCATTTTTATCTTGTGCCCAAATATATCTTAACATTGGTAACCTCCTATACCGCTATGGGTGCTTTAATTCCAGGATGAGGATCATAGCCTTCAATCTGGATATCGTCCATATCAAAATCAAACACAGACTCAACTGATTCATTTAAAATTAAACGCGGCAATTCACGCGCTTCACGTGAAAGCTGTGTATTAACTTGTTCTAGATGATTTTGATAGAGATGTGCATCACCGAATGTATGCACAAAATCGCCCACATCAAGTCCACACTCTTTCGCAATTAAATGTGTTAACAATGCATAACTTGCAATGTTAAAAGGCACACCTAAAAATGTATCCGCGCTGCGTTGGTACAACTGACAAGATAACTTGCCATCATGAACATAAAATTGAAATAACGAGTGACAAGGTGGTAAAGCCATGCTAGGTACATCTTCAGGATTCCATGCAGATACAATTAAACGGCGTGATTCTGGTGCTGTTTTTATTGTATCAATCACATCTTGAATTTGATCAATTGCTTCTCCTCGTTTCGTTTCCCAATGACGCCATTGCGAACCGTAAACATTTCCTAATGAACCATATTTTTCACTAAAAACATCATCCGTTAACACGCGTTCTTTAAACTGTGCCATCTCAGAAAGATAACTCTCTTTAAAGGTTTCATCAGTTAAAACACGGTGTCCAAAATCAGTCATATCCGGGCCCTTATATTCAGCGCTTTTGATCCATTTATCAAATGCCCATTCATTCCAAATATTATTATTATTTTGCAAGAGGTAACGAATATTTGTATCGCCTTTTAAGAACCAAAGTAACTCGCTCTTAATTTGTTTAAATGCCACACGTTTGGTCGTTAATAACGGAAAACCCTCTTGTAAATTAAAGCGCATCTGATAACCAAACACCGAATAGGTTCCTGTACCCGTACGATCGCCACGCTTATTACCATTTGCTAGTATATGGCGGCACATTTCAAGATACGCTGCATCTGCTTGGTTTGTCATGTGTTTGTCTCCCCTTATCCGTTTAAAATCTTTTTAATTTGCGGTAGAATATCTTTCCAGTCACTATCTACTGTCTTTTCCACTGTAATAAAATCAGCGTAACGATACATTTGATGCAACCCCGGTATCGTAAATAGGCGCATGATATCACGCGGCAATCCCTTTTGGTTGCGTGTATAAGTTACACCAACAGTGCCTGCTTCCAAATACTCGTCAACAGATAATTTCATTGCTAAGGGATTAGGTGTCCGTTCAACTTTAGTCAGTTTCACTTTATCACGTCCTTCTATCCTTTTGCATATTGAGAAAGGTATTCCCAACGCTCCATTGTTTTTTCAGACTCAGCTTCTTTTGCATCAATTTGTTCACTGAGTTGTTGTGCTTTTGTATAATCAGCACCTACAGCTTCGAGTTGTTCACGCAAAGCACTAACTTCTTCGTCAAGCGCTAGCATTTTATCTTCGATAACATCCCATTCTAATTGCTCTTTATACGTTAAACTCTTTTTTTCTTGTGTAACTTCTTGTTTAATTTTTGTTGTT
Source organism: Brochothrix thermosphacta DSM 20171 = FSL F6-1036 (assembly GCF_036884295.1). Classification (NCBI taxonomy): domain Bacteria; kingdom Bacillati; phylum Bacillota; class Bacilli; order Caryophanales; family Listeriaceae; genus Brochothrix; species Brochothrix thermosphacta. Next base: position 1,008,718 of record NZ_CP145608.1, on the reverse strand, counting down.
TTTTGTGCAGTAGCCATAATTTTTTGTTTATTTTCTGGCTTCACTGAGCCATACTCTTCTAACCATTCAGAATACGTTCCCAAATAGGGCGAAATTGTATGATCTTGGTTAAACACCCATAATTTATCAGCCACTTTATTTAAGAAATAACGATCATGGGAAACAGCAACAACCGTACCGGAAAACGTTTCAAGGTAGTTTTCTAAAACAGTTAACGTTGTTGTATCTAAATCGTTTGTAGGCTCATCCAATAATAAAACATTTGGTTTTGTCATTAGTAATTTCAAGAGATACAAACGACGCTTTTCACCACCTGATAAACTTTTAATAAGCTTACCATGTTCACTTGGTGGGAACAAGAATGTTTCTAACAATTGCGACACACTGACTTGTTCACCTTCAGCGTTAACAACAGATTGGGCAATTTCTTCGAGGAAACTAATAATGCGTTTGCTGTCGTCTAAACCTTCATTATGCTGTGTGTAGTATGCAACACGCACTGTTTGACCGACTTTCAACGTTCCCGATTCAGGCGTTAAACGCCCTGCTAACATATTAAGCAACGTTGTTTTTCCACTACCGTTAAAACCAGTAATCCCAATACGATCGCCATTTTGCACGATTGTTGTAAAATCACGGAATAATTCAGTTTCATCAAATGTTTGCCCGACCTCTGTTAATTCAAACACATCTTTTCCAAGACGGCTTGTTTGTAGGCTGATGCTTAAGTCAGACTCTTCTTCAGCACCTTTCACTACTTTTTCAATATCACTAAAACGATCAATACGTGCTTTTTGTTTGGTTGTACGTGCTTTCGCACCTTTACGCATCCACGCTAGTTCATTACGATACAGATTATTTGCCTTGTTCATTTCACTGCGTTTTTGTTCTTCACGCATTGCCTTATTCTCAAGATAAATCTGATAGTTTCCTTCATAACGATACAGTTGTCCTTTATCTAATTCAAAAATATGGTTAGTCGTTTGATCTAAGAAATAACGGTCATGGGTAATCATTAATACAGCACCACGATAATTTTTCAGTGTATCTGCCAACCATTGAATTGATGGATAATCTAGATGGTTAGTCGGTTCATCTAACAACAAAAGATCAGCTGGTTGCAACAGTACTTGCGCGAGTCCCACACGTTTCAATTGTCCACCAGAGAGCTCACTAATCGACTGATGAATATCTTCAATTCCTAATTTATTCAAAATCATCTCTGCTCGTGTCTGCGTATCCCACGCATTCGTTGATTCAACTTCTTCACTGGCACGTTCAAATGCTAATTGCCATTTTTCTTCCATTGGATAAACAGTTAGCCCATCCATTGCCGTTTGATAATTTTGCAATGCTCGTAATTCGGGACTGTTTCCCACAAACATTTGCTGAATAATCGTCAACGAATCGTCCATGACAGGTTGTTGTTGTAAGTAATGAATACGATAATCACGCGGGTGAATAATTTTACCAGAATCTGGCGTATCCATCCCTGCAATCATCTTCATCAATGTTGACTTACCAGTTCCATTAATCCCTAGTAATCCACTGATTTCACCCTCGTTCATTACAAAAGAGAGATCTTTAAATAGTGCTCGTTCACCATACGTTTGTGATATATTTTCAACTGTAATTTGTTTCACATTCAACATCCTTTTTTTTATCATTCAACCTAAAAGAGACCACTAATACGCCCTGTATTATCAACGTCCATATCTAATGCTGCTGGATGTTTTGGCAAACCAGGCATCGTCATTACGTCACCTGTTAAAGCAACAATAAAACCAGCGCCCATCTTCGGTACAAATTCACGAATTGTGATAACGAACCCTTCAGGTCTTCCCACAAGCGTTGCATCATCCGATAATGAATATTGCGTTTTAGCCATACATACAGGGTATTTATCCCATCCATGTTGTTTGAATTCATTTAATTGTTTTCGTGCTTTAGAAGTAAACTCAACGCTTTTGCCACCATATATTTTACGAACAATTGCCGTCACTTTTTCTTCAATTGATTGTTCTTGATCATAAATTGGTTGATAAGTGCCCGTATGTTCATCAATTGCATTCACTACTTTATCCGCTAGGTCAAGACCACCATTACCGCCTTTTTCCCAAACTTCTGTTAATGAATAACTTACACTGTTTGCTGTACACCAAGCTTCTAATGCTTGTAATTCGGCATCACTATCGCCAACAAAACGGTTGATTGCTACAACAAACGGCAAGCCATATTGCTCAATTGTTTCAATATGTTTCGCAAGATTTGCAAAGCCTTTCTCTAATGCTAACACATCTTCTTCTTTTAAGTTGTTTTTATTTGCGCCACCATGTAATTTCAAAGCACGAATCGTTGCAACAATAACAATGGCATCGGGTACTTTTCCTAATTGTGGCACTTTAATATCTAAAAATTTCTCTGCTCCTAAATCGGCACCAAAGCCTGCTTCAGTGACTGTATAATCCGCTAAGTGCAACGCTGATTTTGTAGCCATAATACTGTTACAACCATGTGCAATATTAGCAAATGGGCCACCATGTACTAATGCTGGTGTATGCTCCAATGTTTGAACTAAATTCGGTTTTAATGCATCTTTTAGTAGAACTGTTAAAGCGCCCTCTGCACCAATATCATGTGCGGTAATCGGTTGTCTTGCATAATCATACCCTACTACAATATTGCCGATCCGTGTTTTCAGATCATCAATATCACGCGCAAGACAGATGATTGCCATTATTTCGGAAGCAACTGTGATATCAAATCCATCTTGACGAGGAACTCCTTGGAATGGGCCACCTAAGCCGATAACAACTTGACGTAAAGCACGGTCATTGAGATCAACTACACGTTTCCAAACGATACGACGTCCATCAATTTGCTTCAGATTACCTTGTTGCATATGGTTATCTAACATTGCCGATAGTAAGTTATTCGCTGATGTAATCGCATGGAAATCGCCCGTGAAGTGTAGATTGATATCTTCCATTGGAATAACTTGAGCATAACCTCCACCTGTCGCACCACCTTTAAGGCCAAACACCGGGCCTAAAGACGGTTCACGTAAAGCAATCATCGTTTTGCGACCACTTTTTGTTAAAGCGTCACCTAAACCGACAGTAACAGTTGATTTTCCTTCACCAGCAGCTGTTGGATTAATTGCTGTTACAAGTATCAAACGCCCTGCTTCATTTTGATTTTCAATACGTGTTAACGCATCGTATGTTAACTTAGCCTTATGCTTACCATAAAGCTCTAAATCATTTTCCTCTAAACCGACCTTTTTTGCCACAGCTAAAATTGAATCTAAATGAGCTTCTTGCGCGATTTGAATATCAGATGCTACCATTATAATTCCCCCATTTTCAGTGTATTTTACTATGTGCTTACAGGTGGTGCCTTCATGTCTTAGTTCAAGTAACAGTTGTTGTGTTAACATCACACTTTTTATTGGCTTGAACAGCCTACAATATGCGGATTAATAATCGCCATATGCTAGTCAGCATGAGAACAATTAGCCTTAACACTATTTACCTACCTAGTTGCAGTGAGCGTTTTTTATTCTTCTTTTTCTGACAATTCACTACCTTACCATTTTATCATGACTCAGACGATACTTAAAGCATATAGAAGCGCTTACATGTCATTAGTTTAAATATAGTTTTCCTTACTAAAAAGAAGTTAGCAAAAAAATTGCCCTTAGTAAATTTTTTTAATAACCTCCCTTTGCTAAAGCAGAATTTTTTCAACTTTCTCTGATAGATGCTATAATTAAGATAGAAATTTGAAAGGGGTTTTAACTATGTCTAAAGAAGTTTTAATGTTAACTCAAACTGTTTGTCCTTACTGTGATCGTGCGAAAGTTGTTCTTAACGGTGCACTCGAAGGTGACTATAATGATCATATTGAATTTATCAACCGTGAAGACGACGAAGAGCGTTTTGCTGAATTACGTAGCAAATACGAATTCTTAACTGTTCCGACTTTTATCGATGTTGCATCTAGCGAAGTGCTTAGTGATTCTAAACCAGATACAATTATTCCTTTCATGGAAAAACACATCACTTTATAAGTTTAAAAACAACTAGCTAAGGCTAGTTGTTTTTTTTACACAAAAAAAGTCAGACATAAAATATCGCCTAACTCCCCCTATTGATACAGTAATCTTATTTTTTATTTTTATTTATAATTGCTGTTTTTGCTTCTGGGTTATTTTCTAAATAATCCACTAAGTTCCCAATTGAATCAATGGTATCCCAACTCAAGTGATGCTCAATTCCTTCAACATCCTTATAAGCTTGTTCTTCATCTACACCAATCTGCAATAAAAATTTTTCCAATAACTCATGGCGTTCAACCAAGCGTTTACCCATTTTTTTACCGTGAGGCGTGAGAATCAAGCCACGGTATTTTTCATAGATAAGGTATTCGTCCTTATCTAACTTTTGTACCATTTTGGTTACAGAGGACGGGTGTACATTTAAACTATCTGCAATATCTGAAACCCGTGCATAGCCTTTTTGTTCTATCAATAGATAAATTTGTTCTATATAATCTTCCATACTTGGCGTAGTCATTTAAATCCCTCCAGTACATTGTTATACTCTCTAACATTATTGTACACCAATCAAAAAACTTTCGCAAAGACAAACTTTTGCACAAGTGATTTATCTGATAATTAAAACAGCTGTTTCCCCCTTATTTCATCAGTATTTATCCCCCTTTATTTCGCTTTCGTTTTTTTCAGTAGGTATAAGTTGACTAAAGATAACAATTAAGCTATTATTCGTAGTATAAAGCGACTATTCAACATTGAAAATCTACTACTTAAAGCAAGGAGGATTTTATAATGCATACTGGAAAAGTTAAATGGTTTAATAATGAACAAGGTTACGGTTTTTTAGAGACTGAGGGTGGCTCAGATATTTTTGTTCACTTTACAGCAATACAAGGCGAAGGCTTTAAAACGCTAGATGAAGGTCAAGCTGTTACATTTGATATTATTGAAGGTACGCGTGGTCCTCAAGCGGCTAATGTAGTTAAAACACAAAATTAATATACACAATTAACCAAAGGTAAAAAAACTTAAAGGCATTTTTTTTGATGTCTTTTTTATGTTGAAGGAGACTAAGCGATGATTTCTTTATATGTCGATGGAGCTAGCGCTGGTAATCCTGGAAATAGCGGCATTGGTGTTGTCATTTTGCACAACAACCAACAACAACAACTTAACAAAACAATTGGTCGTTATACCAATCATGAAGCAGAATTTCTAGCTGCTATATGGGGGCTTGAACAATGTAAGGAAATCGAATCGAGCGTTATCAGATTATTTTCCGATTCGCAAGCTGTTATCTCTGCCATTGAGAAGCGTTATGCTAAAAAAGAACCCTATGCAGCATATCTTCAAACTATATTAACGTTGCTTGATACTTATGAGCTTGTTTTTTGTAATTGGATTCCACGCGATAAAAATAAAAAAGCTGATCAATTAGCCAGAGCAGCTATCGTAAAAAGTATTGATTAATCTCTCTCAAAATTAAGAATAAGATACAATAAAGGATCACTGACTTCTATTACCAGAAGAAAGTGATCCTTTTTATAGTACCTATTTTTGTAATTGTTTAAAGTTAACCACTGCTCCTAATAAATTAGCATCGTTATGATACTGACAAACACGCACATCTGGCGTTAAAGTTGCAATTTCTACTGTTGCTTTAATCGCTTGAATACGATGGTTGACTTCAGCTACTAAATCAGTTTTAGCTGATACCCCACCACCGATAACGATACATGCTGGATCAAACGCATGCTGTAAATTATATATCCCTAATGCTAAATAATGATAAAATGTTTCAACTTCTTTTAGTGCGACTTCATCGCCAGCTACCGCAGCCGCAAATACCTCTTCACCTGATAAATCAGTCAACATCACTTCATTATAACGTCTCGTCATATTTACAGCTGAGCCTAGCTCGCTAAATGAACGTTCGCCATCCAACAACATATAACCGAATTCACCACCATGTAATTGATGGCCATGATGTACTTTATTGTCAATAATCAAGCACCCACCTACACCCGTACCTAAAACAATAAAAAGCGCAGAATCTTCATTTTTAGCTACCCCAAAAGTAACTTCAGCTAATCCAGAACAATTCGCATCGTTTTCAATTGTCACCGGTAAGCCTAAAGCGTTTTCTAATGCTTTATTTATTTCAAAATGATGGATATATGGCACGGCACTTGCACCGTCAATCATACCTGTTACTTGATTAACTGCCCCTGGGCTACTGATAGCTACACCACTTAGAATGTGTGTTTCTTCGAACTTCTTCTTTACTGCTTGCATCTCTGCTACCATTAATTCCCAGTTTACGGGTGTGGTAAACTTCGCTTGTTCAATCAAATTTTCATTGTGAAACAAACCGTATTTTACGGCTGACCCCCCAATATCAAAACATAATACTGACATGCTTTTCTCCCCCTCGAAAACAATACTTATCTCGCATTGCGTACTCGTATAAATTATATAGGTCCAACGGTTAGATGTAAACCCTTTCATTTTATTTTTATAAAGCATTAAACGATACGTAAAACAGAAAATGAAAAAGCATTTCATGTGAAAAAGTCAATTCCTTTAAATTGCAGAACCTGACTACAGGGGACTCTTTTTACAAAATCACATTAAGCTATAAAAAAACGACGAGTCATTAAAATAAATCAATGGTTCGTCGTAGTATTCTTTTTAACTATCATTTGTGGTGTTCAAAAAGTAACACACACTAGTCAGCGCTCATTATCAGACAAAGCGTACTCCAGTAATCCAAAAATCACACTAGCACCTAAGAGGGCTCCAATTGTTAGCGACACACTACTCATCCATAAATCCGCAAAAAACAAAGCGATGAGATTTTCCAGAATATATACAGCAAATAAAAACTGCGTAGGTAGATGACGTCGAATGAGTCTAGCAGGCAAGTAGATGGCACTATCAACTAAAATAATCACACCAAAAAACAAAAAAAGCGAACCCATACTGCTATAAGTAATTCCAACAAAACTCAAAACACCTATAAAAGTCCCTGTGATAATTGCTAGTAATACTAAAAGAAACAAGGCGATAATTATTGCGACAACTACATTTCCTGCTAATTTTCTCATACTACTCCTTCAATCTTTCAAAATTAATATTAACCTAATAATTTTTCAATTTCACGGCGTACAACTTTCAAGCCATAATAACCACAAATATCAAGGCTATCAGCTGTAAAACCTTTATAAAACAGTGTATCTATTTCAACTGTTATAGGCACACTGCAATTTATTTCCGCAAGTCTCAAAGACATATCCAACATCTCTAAATCATTTTGTATTTTTGTCATTTGACCTTTTGACAGCTCAGATACGTTATCAATAACTGTTTGTACATTACCGTATTTTTTGATCAGAGCAGTGGCAGTTTTTTCACCAATACCTTTAACACCAGGATAACCATCCGCTGTATCACCCATAAATGCTTTTAAATCAATTAATTGTTTTGGTTGAATTTCCCACTCTTCTACAAATGTAATCGGATCATACTTTTTATAATTGCCATAACCTTTTTGTAAAATCCAAACATTAGTATCCTCATCCACTAACTGTAAAATATCTTTATCACCGGTGACAATCGTTGTGTGCGCATTTTGAGAGCGATAATGATCTGCCAATGTACCCAAACAATCATCAGCTTCATACCCCTGACAACTAATATTAATGAACCCAAGCGCATCTGCGATTTCTTTAGCGTAATCAAACTGTGGAATTAATTCTGCAGGAGGCGCAGAACGATGAGCTTTGTACTCGCTCCACATTTCATTCCGAAACGTCCCTCCTCCTAAATCCCAGCAAACACCTACGTGGTCCGATTGATGTTCTTCTATCGCTGTTAACAAGTGCTTTACAAACCCTTGTACGCCATTTGTAGGGACACCTGCTTCATTATACATAAATTGATTGGAAACGGCTGTTGCATAAAATGAACGAAACAATAACGCCATTCCATCAACCAATAAAACTTTCTTTTTTTCCACTCTATTCTCTCCTTTATCACATTATTAATGATAGCCAGACTAATGTGTGATTTCCACATCAGCCTGGCTATTGTACTGCTATTTATTAAATGTCTGCCGGTGCAAAAACAACTTTACCTGCTTCGAATTTTTCAATACGAGCGAGTGATACCATTCTCACGCCTTGATCTTCCAGTATACCACGACCAGGTTGGAATGTTTTTTCAATAACAATTCCCATGCCCGCTAATGTTGCACCCGCTTGATCAACGAGTGATTTTAAACCTAGTGCTGCTTGACCATTTGCCAAGAAATCATCAATCACTAAAATGACGTCATCTTTATTTAAAAAACTTTTTGAAACAGCAATTTCATTGACCGTTTTCTTAGTATACGAACGTACTTCTGCAGTATAAAGACCATCTGTTAACGTTAATGATTTACTTTTACGTCCAAATACAACGGGCACACCCAATTCTAAACCAGCCATAACTGCAGGTGCTATTCCTGATGATTCTAATGTTAAGATACGAGTTATACCACTATCTTTAAACGCTTCTGCAAACACCTCACCAATACCTTTCATAAGAACTGGATCGATTTGATGATTTAAAAAAGCATCAACTTTCAAGATATCCTCGCCTAGTACCTTACCATTTTCAAGAATCATTGTTTCTAACTGTTTCACAAAAAAGTCCCCCTATATTATCTATTAATTAACTGAATTTATCTCTTATTATAGCATAGATATGCCGTTATTCACGGAAATTATTATCAAATAGAAAGTAATTTCCAGCAAATGTTCGCGATTTGATATTATGACCCTATTTTGTCTATTTCACCTCAAATAATTTCTATAATGACGTCAAAATACTCATAATTCAAACAATTGAAACGCATTATTTTTCAGCAAAAAAAAAGCATTTTAACAAAACGTCAAAATGCTTTTTTACAGAGTTTCTTATTTTTCTAACAACCTGATAAATCGGTGATTAAACTTTAAAAATCCAACCGTCCGGTGCCACAACATCACCATATTGAATACCCACTAATTCATCATAAAGTTTTGTAGTGATTGGACCTACTTCTGTTTCTGAATAAAACACATGGAAGTCATCACCATTTTGAATACCACCGATAGGTGTTATAACTGCAGCAGTCCCACAAGCTCCGGCTTCTTTAAATTGCTCCAGTCCATCAATCGGTACTAAACCTTCAGTCGCTTTTAAACCTAAGCGGTGCTCTGCTAAATATAACAATGAATATTTAGTGATACTTGGTAAAATTGACGGTGATAAAGGCGTTACAAATTCATCATCTTCTGTAATACCAAAGAAATTAGCTGCGCCAACCTCTTCAATTAAAGTATGTGTTGCTGGATCTAAATAAATCGCATCACTGAATTTACGTTCGCGTGCTTCTTTACCCGCTAATAAGCTCGCTGCATAGTTACCGCCTACTTTAGCCGCACCGGTACCGTTAGGTGCTGCACGGTCATAGCTAGATACCACAAAATTATGTGGCGTCATGCCACCTTTAAAGTAAGGGCCAACAGGCATACAGAAAATTGAAAAGATATACTCACGTGCGGCATTAACACCTATGTTATCACCAGTACCAATGATAAATGGACGTAAATACAACGAACCGCCTGTGCCGTATGGTGGAAGGTATGCTTCATTCGCCTTCACTACCTGTTTACACGCTTCTACAAACACATCTGTTGGAACCTCAGGCATCAGTAAACGATCGCAACTTGCTTGCATACGTTCCGCATTTTTATCAGGTCGGAACAAGTTAATTGAACCATCCTTACAACGATATGCTTTCAAGCCCTCAAAACTTTGTTGACCATAATGTAACGATGGCGAGCCTTCAGAGATATGCAATACATTATCTTCCGTTAATTGCCCATCATCCCATTTACCATCTTTCCAGTAAGAAATATAACGTAAATCTGTCTTTATATAACTAAAACCTAAATTGTTAAAATCAATATCTTTTGCACTCATTTGAACCCCACCTTTGTGTATTTTATCAATGTCTGTATGTGATGCTTAGAAGTATTTACTTAGTATATCAAACTACTTTTATAAATAACAGAAAATTTAAACAATTAGTGTAAATTAATTTATATTGTCTCTCTAATCTATCAGCACGATACTTCTGTTCGCATTACTACATAAAACATCCTATTGTATTCTTATTATACCTTTATTTAGCAGAGAGTACATCAAATATTGTTAGCTTATCTAACCTTTAAGAAAAAATTCCTTATTTTTTGCCATAGCTTCAATTTGGATACAGGTTCTTTATTTATAACGGCGTGCAACTGTTGGTCAATAATAGTAAAAACCCCGTCACCTTCCATTTCAAAAAACGTCCCATCTCTAAAATAAATATCGGTGTGCTCATTTATTCCATAATTTTGAAACGTTGGAAAAGCCGTTGCTGTTTCTCGCAGATGCTTGCTTTCTTCCCATTGTTGATAGTGTGCAACTAACACCGTATTGTTGAGAAGTCCTAGCCCTTTTCGTTGTTTAAAAAGTCGTTCTTTATTATCCCTTGGTGATATTACACATTCACTTGGGCTAATTAAAGCACCTGCTGAAAATCCAGCAACTGGCACCCCTCGTTCATACGCATCTTTTATAGCCTTACCAATTGCTGTATCAACAATGTGCTTAGCGTAAACAAGTGTGTTACCTGCACCTATTATAATACCTGCACTGTTTTCTACTTCTGCTACTTTTGTTGTCCCTAAAGGTAACAAACAAAAATCATTATACCCCTTTTTCCTTAAGGTATTAATGTATTTTTTTGTGTATGTTTTATCTTTTTGTAAGTTTTTTTCTATATATAAAACAACCACTTTACCTGTGTGTTTTTTTGCAATTTTACGAAAACGTTCTGCAAGTTTATTTGTGAAAGGCGGACCTCCACCGAATAAAAATAAATTTGTTGTCATTATCAGTCACATCCTTCATTCTCATTCTTTGCTCTTGTTGCGACAAGTTCAACTTTTATACCGTTAGGATCTTCAAAATAAATCGCGTAATTTTCTGAACCTCCTGCGTACGGATGTTTATCCAAATAGAGTATACGACTCCCACGTTCTTCTAACTTCACTTTATAGTCGTCAACGTTAGCAGACGACTCAACATTAAACGCAAGATGATTTAAACCAATACGTTTTCGGTGATAGCCTGATTCTGTAAATTGCGATTCTGCTTGCACAAACACTAAATATTGACCTTTTAATTGCCAACTTATTCCTTTATCCCATTTTTGATAGGGCGTATAACCCAAACTTTCTAGCAACCAACCCCAAAAATTTTCTGATTCAGCTAAATCTGCCACATATATCTCAATATGATGTATAGCACCCTGTGTCATTATCGAATCACCTCATGTTATTCACTGTAAGAACGTTAAAAAATCATTATGACTTCATCTTATCAGTTTTTTTTACATCGATAAATGAATTGCACTTAAACAAAAATAAAAACACAAACTCACATTTAAAAACATGCGCTTGTGTTTTAGCTATTATTTTAATTATTAATTTTTACGACGCTTCTTAATGATAAAGTAAACAGCACCTGCAATAATGGCTAGGAGTACTATTCCTCCTGCAATTGTCCATCCCCAAGGGAATGGTTTTTCAATATCTACAGCTTCTTTATTCAATGATTCTGCTTCCTTTTTAATTTCAAAATCACGTGTAAATTCCCATTTTTCTTTGGTTTTATCTTCGGCTTTAACACTCACTGTGTATTTCCCCGGTTTTAATTCTTGGTTATCCCAAGGTATGGCAAAACCGAAATTAGTGTTAGGTGCCATCGCATAATTTTCTTTCTTAATCTCATGCAATACCGTTTTAGAATCTTTTTTTGTTACTTGAGCTTCAATTTTTAAATCCGAAATAATCGAAGCTGTTGGATTTTGAATAAACGCCTTCACAACTGTATGGTAGTTTTCTAAAGCTGGCTTAACATCAATCAATTTCAATTCCGGCTTAATTTTTTTGTTTGTTTCTGTCAATTTCAACCCAATAACATAGGCGAATTCATTTTTAATTTGTTGGCCTTGTTCTTTTTTTCTTCTGCTTTACTTTTCTCTTTAGACACATGAAAACCACCAAGTAAAATGCCATCAAAAGAGTGTTTAGGCATTGTAATTGTATAGGCTACTTTACGCGTTTCTTTTGCTTTTAATGTCACTGTTTTAGGGCCTTTTACATAATCTGCAATTTGGTATTTCATACTTTCATCTTGTTTTTTAAGGTTACGACTATAGTCAATAACGCCATTTGCATTAGTACTCGCAGTATGTATTTTCGTATTCAATGTTACCGTTTCAGTTGCATTGTTTTCAAATAATAACTCAACTTGTTGTGTTTCACCCGGCTTCATTTTCAAATCGTAGTATGTCACATTTTTATTTAATTGGTTTTCAGGTAAAATACTTTTAACACCGTAATCCATTGAGGCAGCTTCAGCTTTCAGGTTAAATCCCAGTAAAATCGTTAACACCATTATTGCATAAATCATTTTTTTCATCTTTGTACCTCCTTCTATTTTAAGAATAGTGAATCACCACTATTTGCGAACTTTCATAATTAAAAAAAGGGAGAAGAAGCAGAGGTCACATAACGTAACCCTGCTTCCCACTCTTTTATAGACCTACTGGTGCATCTGCTAATTGCCATTTCATTACTGCTGAATAGTCTACATTAGCTTTTGCTCCTGCGGGTACAGTTAATTTTATTTTTTCATTACTTCCCGCTTTGCCACTCAATACGTTGACCCATGTTCCACGACTACCACCGTTGCCAGCTTTCATCACTGTGAAACTATCGTTATTTTTAAAAGTAACCGCTTGTGCAATTGGCGCTGATGAGATATTACCAGCCAAAGACTTTACATTCCCCTTACCAAGCGTTAATTCTGCTCCAGTTAATTGAGAACGACCATCTGCTGATTCAAAGGGCGAAACGGCTGCCGTTAACACCCAACCGTTAGAAAGACCACGTTTGTCAGTTACTTGCATGTAGGGGTTTTCATTAACCGCATAATATTCTTTTTTACCCAATGCTTGTTCACCAAATTTGAAATTCGACAGAAAATCAATTGTTAGTGTTCCTGATTGACCTGTCCCAGGATTAGTAGGGTCGATTGGATCAGGCTTAGGTTTTTCACCTGGATTGATTGGGTTAATTGGTGCCGTTGGACCAGTTGATCCCGGAAGAAAACGAATAATCATTTCTGATGGTGCTGAAACAGTGGTTTCATTTGCACTAACACTAGGTATCGTCATTAGTGGAAGACCAATCAGAACGACCAAACTACTCGCAATTCTTTTATTAAAACGTTCCATTACATCCACTCCAATCTACACTTATTTTGGTGCATTTGCCAAAGTGTAAGTCATTGTTGCTGAGTAATCGCCTGCAAGGTTACCTGATCCAACAGATAATTTAACATCACCTGGTGTGATAACGTTTGCCCATGAACCTAAACCAGCGTTTTCATCAGCTTTGAAGATTGTTGCACTTTCACCATTTGCTTTTAAATCTGCCGCTAATGTCACAGCTTCTGGTGATACGTTACCTTCTGTTGTTGTCGCTTTTCCTGCTGGAAGTGTGATTGACACACCTTTAAGTTCTTGAGTCTTATCTTCAGCATCTGTAAATTCACTTAATGACGCTGTTAATGACCAACCTTCACCTGATGCACGACGGTCACTGATTTGAACAGATGCTTTTGCGTTTGTTGCAGCTGTTACTGTTGGTTTTTCACCAATTTCAACTGAACCAAAATCAAAGTGTGGCACATAGTCAATTGTCAATGGACCTGTTTGTCCTGTTTCACCTGGGTCTACGCCTGGGTTTTCTGGATCAACTGGTAAAGTTGGATCGATAATTTCTGGTGGTGTTTCGCCGTTGCTACCTGATAAGATAACGCTTGCTGAACCTGTTTCTGCTTTTGGTGCTGTTTCGTCAGCAGATACGATTCCGCTTCCTGTAATCATTAATGCCGTTGCCAAACCTGTTACTGCCAAAGTTTTAGTTAATTTCATGTTACTCTTCCTCCTAGTTGTTTTAAGTAGTATCTATGTGGTCTATCTGTGTTGCCTAATTAACTTTGTGGTGCTGCGGCCAATACATAACTAATTGTGGCAGTGTATTTACCAGCGTTATTACCGTTAGGTACTTTCAAAGTAACACCTGAGGCACTGACGGTATTTAACCATGTACCCAAACCTTGATCTCTTCGTCCAGCAAATAAAGTGTGTTCTTCGTCGTTAAGGACAACATTTTTAGCCGCTGTGGGTTTTTCTGAAGCTGAACCACTCGGTGACGTCACTTCCCCTTGAGCAATTGTCAACACTGAACCACGTAACTCGACGCTTGTATCATTTTCTTTAACAAATTTTGTTATTTTAGCGTTTAAGGCCCAACCTTCACCTGTTCCACGCGTATCACTCACTTTCATGAGAAGTGGATTGATTGCAGTGTATGTTTCTTCTTTGTCTGAAAGTGTTTTTTCGCCAAATTCAATTGCAGAAATTTCATCGATTGTGGCCGCACCCGATTCACCACCCTCAGATGCTTTTAATGTAAAGGATGCCGTACTTGTTGTATCTGCAAAAGCAATATTACTCGCTGATAAGAGAATGGCTGAAGCCATTCCTAATGTAGCCAAAGGTTTTACTAATTTCATTTAAATTTCCTCCTTTTTATTTGTAACTACTCTGATTTGCCTTATTCTAACGGCAAATACCATCACGCATACAAGCCCCATCAATAAGATAAAACCCTGTGTTTGTTCACCTGTCACTGGTAACTTACCTCCGTTATCAGACTTGTTAACATTACCAGTTCCTTTACCGTTATCAGATCCAGTACCATTGCTAGTTCCCTTATCAGTTCCGTTATCTTTACCTTCATTCGTAAAGCGAATAGAAATACTACTTTTGCTTTCTGCAGCTTTAACATAAGCAACATTCATCAACATCGGAATTAACATTACTGCCACTAACAAAACACCTAACACTTTTTTCATCATCGTATCCATCAAACGCACCTCCTTTGTTATTACTCTTACAGGTATTTAGGGTGTCTCTGAAAATGTCCACGTTATTATCCCAGTATAATTTCCACTACGGATTCCATCCGGAATAGTTAATTTAAAACTGTCTTGTAGTTGATCTACCGTTAGCGTTTCTTCTTTACCGCCTGATTTACCTTCTATAATCAAAGTATTATTAGATATATCACTTACTGTTGCACCGCTAATTGGTGAAGTGTACGTAAATCCTTCTACAAATCCAATGTGGTCATCCTCGTTTTTAAAAGGCGTTTTCATTTGTGCATATAATTTCCACGTTTGATTTTTTTCACGGAAATCTGAAACTATCAATGGCTTATCCACCGTTATTTTTGCAGTTTGAGGTAATTGATCTATTGTATAATCCCCGAAACTGAAGTTCGGAATCGACATCATTTCTAGTTTTCCAACTAAGAAAACATTACTAGCAATAGTTCCGACATCAATATCTGAATCAGCATTTAATGAATCTGTCGCTACTACTTGTATGGTATTTTTACCTTCGACTAAATCAGTTCCTTTAATTTCAAAGGGAACTTTAACTGCTTCTTTTTGTTTACCTTTTACAGTTCCAAATTTTTTATAAGGAGCACTATTTAATCTATAGAAAACATCAACAGAGTCACTGTCAACATCACTGACATTGGCATAAGTTTCAATTACTTCTGAACGACCAATCTCAAATGACTTGTAGGCATCAGGCCAACGTATAACAGGTTTTTTATTTGCAGCGATTTTATAAGTTGGTTTTGTTTCTAAATTTTTAATTAAATTCTTACCAACAACATCATATGTATTTGTAACAGTGGTCTCTGTTTTTACATTTTTGGGACGTGTTTCATAGGTAACATCTGTGAAATACTTTATACCATTCAGATCAGGAACTGTAGTTTTTAGTGTTAATTGCCCGTCAGCACCTACTATCCAATCATCATCTGAAATCTTAGCATCTCGATTACCAGCACTAATATATTTTGTAGTATTTGGTACCAATTCTTCATTTACATCTAAAGGTATTTGCACTTGTGGTTTTACCCACCCTTGTTTACCATCTGTATAATGTAATGATGCTATATGCTTCACGCGTTGATTAGGTTCAACAACTGTACCGTTAGGTAAATCACTCCAACCCAAACCGTCACCTGTAGCTACCTCAGCAGACATCGAAATTTTCGCATTAACCAAACCTGGCAACTCTACAAAACGCACTTTTTGATTTAAACTTTTTTGACCTGTCGCACCTGTAAATCCCCAATATAAATCATTGGCTCCTCCGAAATCTGCGTTAGAAGTTATGGCTTTGACCGGCGGAAGGTTATCAAATTGATAGGTTAATTGATTTAACGATAATTCATAGCTAATGTCTAAATAATGCCACTTATTATCAACAAATTTCTTTGATTGCAAGTTATTATGGATTATCTTAACTGATTTAGTAGCTCCTATACCTAAAACGCCACCATGGCTATTCTCGATATATGTTGCTGGTTTTGAAGGATAGTTATACGCAATATGGTTGGCTTCTTTTGAAAAATCCCCGCCGTAATCAAAGTTTGATCCATCAGCAGTTTTATAATCTTGGTTTGCAAATGCATCAAATTCAATTGCAAATGAATTTGCTATTGCATTCGCTCCTTTATTCGACACAGTATCTTTCCCATACACACCTAAACGCTGACCTTTAGCTTCTGCTAAAATCTGTTTTGCATATTTAGGATCACTATGTATAACGAAGGCCATTCCGTCTCCAGCATTCGAAGGATCAGAGCTGCCGAAGTACAAAGCAAAACGCGCATGGTAGTCTTCTGTTAATTTAATTCTATAATCATCGGTTGAAAATATTGCGCCGACTTGATTAAGGCTATTATCAGTTACAACCACTGACTGACCAACACCTTCATCAATAATCCTACTTGTACCTCCAGAAGCTGCTTCAAAAATATTTGTCAAATCCAGAGCATCCGGTGCTATTGCGCTAGGCTCAGGCAGCGTCAATGCCGACGTCATTGTCGGTGCCATTGTAAACCCCACGCCCATAATCGCTAATGCTAACAAACCGTTAATTTTCTTTCGTGTGTCTTTCAAATTGATAGTCTCCCCTCGTTATTATATTGAATATTTACTACACTCTTAACCACGGTTCTTGCCTACTTGTATAACTATATAATATTTGTTATGTCTGCGTGTCCCATTCTAAGAGCAACATACAACTGTATTTGGAATCTGTGGTTAAGCCCTATATATAAAGCATTTCAACTAAAAACAGTGATTATTACTCAATAAAACATTGTTAAAAATGTCAATAAATTACAATACATAGTAAATTTAGCACTCATAACAGGATGAAGGTTTCAAAACATGTTGTTCAAAAATATATATTTGAATGGTCTTTTTCATTTTATCCATCTAATAATGTAATTTTTGATATTCAATACTGTTAAAAAGCGTAATTTTTAGCTTTATAGGGGTATTAATTATATTTTTTCACTATAATTTTTGTGTGAGTTTATTAAAATAAATCACTAACAAAAAGCAACTGCCTAGATAACTTTAAACTGAATTAGTTGAATAGCACTCTCGTAATCAAAAAAATCACATTACTAGCAACAAAAAAAGCCACACAAAGTGTGACATCCTTGATAATAAATTTTGAAAACTTAGTCGAATGGAGCTCAAATAGGCTGATGCTCTCAAAAGATTAATATAAGAAGTGGTACTCTTAAGGACTCCTACTCTCATGACATTAACATAAGGTGTGGTACTCTTAAGGACTCCTACTCTCATGACATTAACATAAGATGTGGTACTCTTAAGGACTCCTACTCTCATGACATTAACATAAGGTGTGGTACTCTTAAGGACTCCTACTCTCATGACATTAACATAAGGTGTGATACTCTTAAGGACTCCTACTCTCATGACATTAACATAAGGTGTGATACTCTTAAGGACTCCTACTCTCATGACATTAACATAAGGTGTGGTACTCAATTCATTGAAGGTTTGGTACTCAATTGCTATCGCAATTTCCGTCCCATACTACTCTCGTAAAGCGAATAAATTCGCTACGATAGTAGCACAAAAAAACACCCTCTCAGCAAAACTTTTTTCAAAGTAATGTACTGATAGGATGTTTTTATATCTTTTTATTAGTTTAAAAGTTTACGATTAGATGAGGTAATCGCTGTCAGACATTGATTCTACTTGTCCAAGTAAATAACCATTTCCCACTTGTGAGAAGAAATCATGGTTGTTTGTTCCAGTAGATAATCCATTCATAACGATTGGGCTCACATCATCGGCAGTATCTGGGAAAAGTGGGCTGAAGCCCATATTAGCCAAGGCTTTATTTGCATTGTAGCGCAAGAAGACCTTAACGTCTTCTGTCCAACCAACTGCATCATATAAAGATTCAGTGTACTTCACTTCATTTTCATAAAGTTCATAAAGGAAAGCATAAACCCAACCTTTTAATTTTTCTTGCTCTGCTTCGCTTGTTTCATTAAATGTTAACTGGAATTTATAACCTATGTAAGTTCCATGAACACTTTCATCACGAATGATAAGTTTAATAACCTCCGCTACGTTAGGTAGCTTGTTGTTACCTAAGAAGTAAAGCGGCGTATAAAAACCAGAATAGAATAAGAAGCTTTCAAGAAAAACGCTGGCAACTTTCGCTTCAAGAGCAGTACCATTTTGATACACTTCATTGATCATCAATGCTTTTTTCTGTAAGAATTCATTGGTATTTGTCCATGAGAAAATTTCATTGATTTCTTTTGGTGTATTAAGTGTACTGAAAATCGATGAATAACTTTTTGCGTGAACAGACTCCATAAATTGAATATTATTATATACTGCTTCTTCATGAGGTGTACGTACAGATTCACGTAATGATGCCATACCATCTTGTGATTGTAATGTATCCAATAATGTTAAACCACCGAACACACGCTCAACAAGATGTTTTTCAACATCAGAAAGTGAACGCCAGTCATCTAAATCATTTGAAATAGGGATTCGTGTATCTAACCAAAATTGCTCAGTTAATTTCTCCCATGTTTTTTTATCAAGAACATCTTCAATCTCGTTCCAGTTAATTGCTGTATATGCTTTATTGTTAGTAGTCACTGGTATTACCCCTTCCTTCTCACATGCGCTTGCTTTAGATTGAGCAGCTTTCACAATCGTTGCTTCCCACTTCTTCAGCATCGTCAGTATATGTTCTAATGTAGTAAAGCGATTTAATACCTTGGCGATGTGCGTAGTGACGTAGGATTGTTAAGTCACGTGTTGTTTGTTTCTCAGATTTTTTCCATTCATAAATCTCAGTCGACATTGTCGAACGCATGAACAACGTTAAACTCATACCTTGATCGATATGTTGTTGTGCTGCTGCATAAACATCAATCACTCGACGCATATCCATATCATAAGCAGATGTATAATAAGGAATCGTTTCATCCGAAAGATAAGGCGCTGGGTAATAAGTTTTACCTGTTTTTTTCTCTTGGCGTTCTTCGATACGTTGCGTGATTGGGTGCAATGATGCACTTGTTTCATTCACATATGAAATAGAGCCGTTAGGAGCTACTGCAAGACGGTTTTGGTTGTATAAACCAGTTGCCATAATTTCAGTACGTAAGGCAGCCCAATCTTCAGGCGTTGGAACAAAGATATCTTTAAAGATGTCTTTTACCTTATCTGTTTCTGGCGCCCATGTTTTATCTGTATATTTATCAAAGTATGAACCATCAGCATATTTAGATTTTTCAAATCCATCAAAAGTTTCATTACGATTTTTAGCAATGTTATTACTTTCAACTAATGTCCAATAATTTAATAACAAGAAGTAGATATTGGTAAAATCAAGTGATTCTTCTGAACCATATGACATTTTATTCATCGCAAGATACGTGTGTAATCCCATTGCACCTAAACCAATTGTATGTGCTAAATCATTACCTTTTTTGATTGAAGGTACTGCTTCAATTGATGATGAATCAGTAACAAATGTTAAGGCACGTGTCATTGTTCGAACAGACTTACCAAAGTCTGGCGAAGCCATTAAGTTAACAATATTTGAAGATCCGAGGTTACAGCTAATATCTGTTCCCATTTCTTCGTACGTTTGATCATCATTAATGATTGATGGTTTTTGTACTTGTAAAATTTCTGAACAAAGGTTACTCATAACAATTTTACCATCAACAGGGTTTTCCTTATTAACAGTATCGATGTTAATAACATACGGATAACCTGATTCTTGTTGTAATTTAGAGATTTCTGTCTCTAACTCACGTGCGCGAATTTTTGATTTTTGAATGTCAGGGTTGTTAACCATTGCCTCATATTCTGCTGTGATATCAACGTATGAAAATGGTTTTCCATATACACGCTCAACATCATAAGGACTGAAAAGATACATAAAATCATCATTTTTAGCCAAGTCATAAAATTTATCTGGAACAACTAGCCCAAGTGAAAGTGTTTTAACACGGATTTTTTCATCCGCATTTTCTTTTTTAGTTGCTAAGAAAGATACGACATCAGGATGGAAGACACTTAGGTATACAGCACCTGCTCCTTGACGTTGACCAAGTTGATTACTATAACTAAAGCAATCTTCAAGAATCTTCATAACAGGAACGACACCGCTTGCGGCACCTTCGTAACCCTTGATTGGATCACCAGCTGCACGTAGGTTAGAAAGAGATACTCCAACACCACCACCAATACGTGACAATTGTAATGCTGAGTTAACAATACGCCCAATACTGTTCATATCATCGGTTGCTTGAATCAAGAAACACGAAACAAGTTCTCCTCGGCGTTTACGTCCTGCATTAAGGAATGAAGGCGTTGCTGGTTGATAACGTTGATGAATCATTTCGTCAACTAAATCAAGCGCTAATTCTTCATCACCATTTGCAAAGTATAAAGCATTAAATGATACTCGGTCTTCATAACGTTCTAAATAACGCTCACCATCATTCATTTTTAAAGCATACTGTGTATAAAATTTATGCGCTCCCATGAACGAGCGGAAACGGAATTTTTTTGCATAGGCTTTTTGGAAAACTTTTTTCACAAATTCACCTGAATAAAGTTCAATAAATTCACGTTCAATATAATCATTATTAATTAAATAATGTAATTTTTCTTGTAATGAGTGGAAAAAAACAGTGTTTGGATTAACGTGCTCTAAAAAATAGGCATGAACTGCTTCACGATCTTTGTTTAAAGGAATCTTACCATCAACAGGTCGATTCAATTCATTGTTAAGCTTAAAATATGTTATTTCTTTTGGTTTACTCTGTAAACGAGGTGTTTCCAATCGACTCAACCCCTTTAATAAATTTTTCAACGTCCGTTTCAGTACCGCTAAATTCAAATTCAGCGATAATCGGTACATTGTATTTCTTAGCAATATCCCTCGCAGTGAAGACAAATAAATCCGCAAAGTTGATATTACCACTTCCTGCTACTCCCTTAAAAAAGTGACCATTATTTTTGTAATCGATAAAATCATCGATAATACTTGTCATTTCATAATCATAAGTAGGTGCAACAACAACAAAATCCGTTGTCATTTCTTTAGATGGAAAAGCTGTCGATAATTCATAGCTTTCAAATTGTAGTTTATTGACAAATCGCCTTGACTGACCAGTCAAAGTCATATAAACAACAATCATTCTAATCAGCTAATCCTTTTAATTTATCTGGAGCAAAGCCAACAATCGGATCAAAGCCATCTTTAAAAGTAACTGGTGTACTGCTGTAACCACTATCTTTCAAGAATGCTAAAGCTTTTTCATCATCCATCACATTGCGTATCTCGAAATCAATACCTTCACCTGCTAATAATGTTTTCGTCATATCACATTGTGGACACCCGTATTTCGTATATACAATTGTTTTACTCACGTTCTGCTCCTCCTTCGTTACAAAAAAAGAAAAGACCTTCCCGCAGCTCGTTTGATAACCTAAAACGACAGGAACGCTTTCTTTCACATAACATCATATTGTGTACAAAAACTATTCTATCATATCATAAACACAAAATGTAGTGTTATGTCTTCTCAAAAAAACACTTGACAAGAAGAAGTCAATTACCACGCATGTTTGCACAATTAAAATATTTTTATAGAATTTTTTTTGAAAATTTATTTTAGTTTATAGACATCTTTGTATCGTTTTGTCAAGAAGTCAATGAGGTATTTTGGATTTAATTTTTCCCCTGTTGCATCAACCATAATAGCTAATGGTTCTTTTGCTTTACCGAATTGATGGACGTTTTCTGTCAACCAGTTTTTAATAGCTGTATAGTCTCCTGTAGCAACAGTTGCCTCAATATCAATCGTTTGACGCATTGCGACTTCTAACTGTGCAGCATTAAGCAAACCAAGCAAATAAGAAGGGAAATAGCCAAAATCGCCACCCGCCCAATGAATATCTTGTAAAATGCCTTCTAAATCGTTTTTTGGCTCGATACCGAGGTACTCTTTATACTTAGCCTTCCAAACTGTTGGAAGCTCTTTAACATCCAAATCATCGTTAAA
Source organism: Brochothrix thermosphacta DSM 20171 = FSL F6-1036 (assembly GCF_036884295.1). NCBI lineage: Bacteria > Bacillati > Bacillota > Bacilli > Caryophanales > Listeriaceae > Brochothrix > Brochothrix thermosphacta. The sequence continues at coordinate 985,990 of NZ_CP145608.1, read as the reverse complement.
TATCGCTTTTTCAATTTCATAGCGGATAATAATATGCAATGCATAGGTTAATATGTCAGCTTCAATACGAACGAGTGACGGTTCAGTCACATTTAACGCTTCATAGAATGACTCAAAAGAAACATCATCGAACGATGGTGCAGCATAGTGTTGGAAACGCGCATAATTATCTTCCCAAAAAGCGCGGCTTGAACCTAAGATAATTTCATAAAAGAGTGATTGTGATTCGTGAATCCCCATCGATACAGCTTCAGATAATGGTGTTCCATCATATTCCGGCGCGATATTTTGTTCATAAATGGCATGACCGCCTTCATGAATCAAGCCAAGCACAGCCATTTTAAAATTCATTTCATCGTAACGCGTTGTAATTCGCACATCGCCTTGATTCATTGTAATCGCAAAAGGATGAATGGTGTCATCGATACGCCCCGCTTCAAAATCAAAACCCATTTTAGTCAATATTTCACGGCTAAACGCAATTTGTTTATCCTTGGCAAATGAACGTTCCAGCAAATTAGACTTAGGCTGATGTGGCGCAGCTTGCGTTTGTTTAAGTAAAGCAATCACTGCTTCACGAACCTCTGCAAAAACCTCGTCAAGGATGGCTACGGTCATTCCTGGTTCGAATTGATCTAGTAGTGTATCATAGGCGGTTGCTTTTTTGCCCCAATAACCAATGAATTTTTTCTTGTACGCAATAATTTCTTCTAGATGTGGTTGGAAAATCTTATAATCTGACTGGTCGCGTGCTTCTGACCAAGCAGCTTCTGCTTTTGATTGCAAAACAGCATATGCTGCATATTCATCAGCAGGGATCGCTTCAAATAACGCGGCCTTTTTAGACATCTCAATTACTAGCGCTTGAACTAATGGCTCTACTTCATCTTGCACTGTCTTTAAAAACGTTAAGTTTTTCATAAATTCAGGAGCAGTAGATAAACGAAAAATCTCTGCTGATAAAAGACCAACAACTTCAGAACGCTGTTGCGTTCCTTTGGGAGGAATCCCTGTACGCATATCCCAATAGACAAGCGCTAAAGCTTCTTCATATGATTTAATGGTCTGACATTGTTTAGTAAAATTGATACTTACCGTTTTTATTTCCGTCATCCTACTCACTCCTTGAAATTATATTTTATGCATCTCTTTGTGGACGTTTAGGGCGTGGGCCCCAGAATTGATAATAGTCAGTACGTAAAAAACCATTATACAATTTGCGTTTTTTGGTTGCGCGTTTGCCAAAAGCAATTTCAAAATCTTCATACGAAGTTAATACATAGAAAGACCAATTAGTTAATTGTTTAAACGACGCTCCCATATCACGGTATATTTCAATAATACCTGGTTCATCTGACAAACGTTCACCATAAGGCGGGTTGGTTGCAATAACACCATAAGCTTCTGCATCGTCTGAAAAATCACGCACTTGCATTTGTTTAAAGTCGATAATATCTCCTAAACCGGCTTCAATTGCATTTTGTGTTGCGACTTTAATCATTTGATGATCAATATCGCGACCTTTGATATTCAAGACCTGATCATAGTTTGCAGCTTCTTCTGCTTCAAGTCGAGCTTTTTCAAAGACAGATTTAGGCATCCAATCCCATGCTTCACAAGCAAATTCACGATTAAACCCTGGTGCGATGTTTTGTCCAATTAAAGCTGCTTCAATAGCTAATGTTCCTGAACCACAAAGCGGGTCAACGAATGGGCGGTCTGGGTGCCAGTTAGTAAGCAATACTAACGCTGCTGCCATTGTTTCTTTCAACGGTGCGCCACCTTGCGCCACACGATACCCACGTTTATGCAAGCCAGCACCTGAAGTATCGAGCGTCAATGTTACTTCATCTTTTAAAATTGCCACTTCTAATTTAAAAAGCGATCCCGTTTCAGTAAGACGTGATGAGCGATGATACACAGTACTCAAGCGATCAACAATTGCTTTTTTAGTAATTGCTTGGCAATCTGGGACACTATAAAGTGTTGATTTGACACTTTTACCCGCAACTGGAAAAGCGGCATCAAGCGGCAAATAATCTTCCCATGGTAATGCTTTTGTTTGTTCAAATAATTCATCAAATGTTGTTGCTTTAAACGTTCCAATAATAATCTTCACACGATCGGCTACACGTAACCATAAATTGGCTTTCGCGATTGTATGCTCATCCCCTGAAAAATAAACCTTCCCGTTCTCAACCTTATGTTCAATACCTAAATGACGCATTTCTTGCCCAACTACAGCTTCTAAACCCGATGCTGCTGTGGCAACTAACTGATATTTTTTCGACATGTATTTTCCCACTTTCTTCTCTTTTATCTCTATTTTAACCCGTCACAGATAAAAATCCACTTCGGTCTCAACACAATATAAAAGTCCTTCACATGGATACGCGAAGGACTATGTCCAAACTAGGTTCGGGCGTGATATTTGAATGCCAGTTACTACTGACGTTTTTGTTAATTAAAAACCTGATGTAGTATTCTATAAGCCATGTTTTGTACTCCTATACCGCCAGGTTTAACGGATACAAGAGCGATAACCATCTGTCTACGAACTATTCGCCTCTGTTCTACGTTGTTATTCCGTGAACAAAGTGCCCCTACCAAAATTTGGGTTGCTCGCTTGTGGGGTTTACCTCGTTCCACTCTCTTTGTTTCCAAAAAGACTACGTCACTGTGGCACTTTCAGAGCTAACACCATATCAAAGACTTAGGTGTGTCACTCGCCATCACCGCCTAAGCGGGCCTCGGCTTATTTTTTCACCGAGCACAAACACTACGGACATTTCAGTACCGTGCGAGCATGGACTTTCCTCTGAAACATTGCTATTCCAGCGATTACCCGAATACTACATCCTTAATTATAAAACTACTGTGCGAAATTGCAAGGTTTATTTGTATTAATCGTTCATTTTGCTGCCAAAAACATGACGTTCTAAATTAGACAATCGTTTTAAAATATCATAATTAGTTGTCCCTTGTTGTTCTGGAGCCTCAACAGTTTCTTTAACAACAGGAGTTTCAGTACTCAAACGTTGTTCTAAACGAGATATAGAGGCTTTTAATTGTTTGATTTCATCATTATAAGTATTATAATCTTTGATGACCAAATCTAAAAATTGATCTACTTCTTCTGCAGAGTAACCGCGCATACCGGTTTTGAATTCTTTGTCTAAAATTTCTTGAGATGTTAAGTTGAATTTTTCTACTGGCATATCATAACCACCTTTATCATTTTATTAAACACATTTTATTAATATCGATATTTTTATATTTCTCTAAATTAACGTCTATATGCTTATCATAACTCTATTTTTCCAAAAATCAACGACGATGTCAATGTTTTGCCCTTAATTCAATCAATAAACCCATCACCTGACGCAATATCTTGTAGTTGAAAAAAATCAACTTGGTCAATAATATAATCGGTTGTTTCTGCATATTTTGCCATCAATTTCAAAATAAATTTTGGTCCACCTTCTTGTTCTTCATCATAAATGACCAAAGCACCATCCGTGTTTTTGATAAGAAAAACATCTTTATCACGAAATTGTTGTGGTGACTCATACGGTGAATGAGAGACACTATTCGTATAGTCTGCTGCATTAATCAGGGTTGAGTATGCTAATTTATTGGTTTCGTTCCATTTACTGTCTTGTTCAATGAAAGGTGCTATTATCGCCAATTGTAACTCCGGGTACTCTTTTTTCAGTTCAATGACCACTTGTCCAGCCCATAGTTCAATGCCCAGTTGTCCTGAAATAATGACCCACTCTAACCCTTCATCAATATACTGTTCAAGACGCTGTTGGATTACTTTTTTGATAATTGTTACACTAGGGTCGTTATCTTTAAATATACCCAATTCAAACGATTTATATCCTGTGATAGCCACTCGTTTCACAATAATTCACCACCAGTAAGTCCTTCTAAAAAGCGTTCTTGTGTATATGTCACCGCATAAATATGACGATTATACTGTGTTTCATTCACTTTAGGAGCAAAACAACTCACAGCTAATCTTTTTAAATTGTCACCCGCTGTAATGATCTGTGCGTCTGACATATACTTTACTGGTGTTTTTTGAATATAACCAACACCTTCTTTTTTATAAATTTCAGCTATTTCTGACATACGATTTACAAATGGTTCAATATCCGTTCTAAAATCGAACGTCTCGCCATTTTCTGCTCGTTTTTTGATAGCTTCAATCTCTTTTATACCATCTAAAACAGCTTGTATTTGTTTTTCTATCATTTTTATCAAAACCCCTTTATAACTTATCTCACTTTATTTTATAATGACTTTCTTCTATAATATCATTACTCGTCTTACAATGTAGTTATGCATGCTAAAATTATACGATTTATTCTAAATTTAGGGTTAAATCTCTCTTTTTTACTTTTTTTTTGGTACAATAGATGATATTGCTATTAAATTAAGATGGGGAGGTTTGTGTATGACAATCAATTATTCAAACGGGAAAAAATACACACCCTTAACTACTACCCCCAAAAAATTAACAAGCTTAAAAAAAATGAGCCATTCAAAGCGTGGGATGAGCTTAGAAGATGACCTTAACGACAGCAATCGTTATTATTTAGCTCACAACATAGCGGTAGTACATAAAAAACCTACTCCTATTAAAATTGTGAAAGTTAAATATCCTAGTCGTTCACAAGCATTGATTACGGAGGCCTATTTTTCACAAGCGTCTACTACGGACTACAACGGTGTCTTTAAAGGAAAGTATATTGATTTCGAAGCCAAAGAAACCACAAGTAGCACTGCTTTCCCACTGAAAAATATCCATGAGCATCAATTAAAACACATGCTTCAAGTCCATGAACAGTCCGGCATCGCCTTTGTTATTATCCGCTTCACAAACTTATCATCAACCTATCTATTAGATATCAAACAACTACATTACTATTGGCAGCGGATGCTTAACGATGGTCGGAAATCAATTGCACTTAAAGAAATAGAAGCAACTGGGCATCCTATTATTTTAGGCTACCACCCAAGAGTAGATTACATTCAAGTGATTAAAAACGTCTATCACTTGTAAACAGAGAGGAATTTTTTAAATGTCGGACCAAACACAAACACGGGTTCAAAAGAATCAAAGCAACAAAAAACAACCCGCTAAAAAGAAACAACAAAAACAAAATAAACAACAAAGCATTCTATGGAGAGCAATAAAATGGTTGGTCTTCACGATGTTAGCACTGATGATTGTAGGTATCACCGCTGGCCTCATTGTTTTCAAAACATATGCTGATACTGCACCAAAAATAACAGATCAAGCATTAAGTGATACGTTGTCATCGAATCTTTATGATATCGAGGGGAAGGTTTTTGCTAAGATTGGTAAAGAACAACGAGAACATATTGATATCAAAGATGTGCCTACCGATGTGACTGATGCGTTAATATCCGTTGAAGATATGCGCTTTTATAAGCACCATGGTATCGACCCCATTCGTATAGCCGGTGCAGCAGTAGCTAACGTAACAGGTGGTTTTGGATCTCAAGGAGGAAGTACGTTAACTCAACAAGTCATTAAACTTTCACTACTTGATTACACCGATGCAACAATTAAGCGAAAATCTCAAGAAGCTTATCTAGCAATGGAATTAGAGAAAAAATATAGCAAGGAACAAATTCTTGAAATATATATCAATAAAGTATATATGGGCGACAGTGTTTATGGGATGTCTACTGGAGCAAAACACTTTTATAACAAAAAACTAAGTCAGCTCTCAATTCCACAAGTGGCTTTGTTAGTGGGAATTCCGAACAGTCCCAACGAATTAAATCCTTATGACCATCCAGAAGCTGCAAAAGAACGTCGCGATACTGTGATGCAACGTATGGTTGAAAATGGAAAATTAACGCAAGCAAAAATGGACGAGTACCGTGCAGAACCAATCAACACTGGACTTGTACCAGAAAGTAAACGTACAACATCTATTGATAGCAAAACAGATTCAAAATACAATAACTATATCACCCAAGTTATAAAAGAAGTACAAGCTGATGGTAAGTACGATATTTATACTGATGGGTTACAAATTTATACTACTTTAGATAGAGATGCGCAACAGTATGCTGATAAATTAGCAACAACAAACAAAATAATTTCCTACTCAGATGATCGTTTAACTACTGGTTTTGTGTTTATGGATAGTACAAACGGTGAAATATTAGCAATTGGTAGTGGTAATCGTAATTCTAAACAAGATATTAAACTTGGTTTTAACTTTGCAACCGATATTAACCGTCAACCAGGTTCTACATTCAAACCGTTAGCAGATTATGCGCCCGCAATTGAATATTTGAACTGGTCTACAGCCCATATTCTTGATGATTCATCTTATCAATATAGCAATGGTGCTGAAATTAATAACTGGGATCGCTCTTACCAAGGGAAAATTACTATTCGTCAAGCATTATACGATTCACGTAATATTCCTGCATTAAAAGCCTTACAAGCGGTTGGGCTCGATCGTTCACTCAACTTTATGGAAAAAATGGATTTTAAATTTGATCGTGACAAATTAGGTGAATCGATTGCAATTGGTGCCTATGACAAAGTTAACCCTCTTCTACTAACAGGTGGTTATGGCGCATTCGCAAATAATGGTGTTTATAATAAACCACACACAGTTAAAAAAATCACGACTCGCCAAGGGGATACAATCGAAATGGCACCCGAAAGCAAGCGCGTTATGGCACCTCATACTGCCTATATGATTACAGATATGTTAAAAGATACACTGACTAAAGGAACAGGAACAACAGCTGCTATTAGTGGTTTACAGGCTGCTGGTAAAACTGGGACAACTAACTATACAGATCAAGAAATGTCTGATTACGGTATTTCTGATCCTGCTAGTGTACCTGATTCATGGTTTGCTGGTTATACAACTCGTTATACGATGGGTGTTTGGACTGGATATGAGCAAAAGAAAGTTTATCTTTCAAAATCCGAACAAAATTATGCCAAACTGATCTATCGTGAAATGATGAGTTATATTTCAAGCAAAACAAGCACCGAAGATTTCAATCAACCTGATGATGTATTAAGCCTCAGTATTGCTGCTAAGTCTAACCCACCACTACTTGCAGCAAAAGGAACAACATCAACAACTGAATTATTTATAGCAGGAACACAGCCATTTAGTTATGGAACATCTCCAATAGATAAAGCAAAAAAATCAACAAGTAAAAAGAAAGAATCTTCATCATCAGAAAAACAAAGTTCATCATCTTCTTCTTCCTCAACTACTGAAGAAAAAGAAAGCGAAAGTTCTTCTTCAACTACTGAAGAAAAAGAAAGCGAAAGTTCTTCTTCAAGTAGTCAGGAACAAACAAAAGAAACCAATTCCAATGAAAGTAATGCATCTAACGATAAACCAGAAAACAATGCGACTCCTCCAAAAAGGACAAATAATTCTGGTGATAAAAAAGAATCATAATACTAAAAATGCCACTGAGACTAATATCTCAGTGGCGTTTTTCTTTACTCATTCATGACCCATTCGTTTAAAAGCACCTGTAATTTTTTTTCCAATGTTGTTAACTCTTTTTCTAAATCCTGGTAATTTTCCCAGTTAGATTCGTTCGTGATTTCCTGCTTCAAAGTGGAGATTTGTTGCTCTATATTAGAGCATTCTCCTTCATAATCACGCATAGTTGTATTATTACGATAATCTTTTTTTACCGCAATTTTTTCCAAAGGTACTTTTGCATGAGCGATACCGTGTTGCTTCTTAGCCTCGTCGTAGTTGCCCGAATAAAGCTTAGCTGTCCGATTTTCTAGCCAGATTATGCGATTAAACAAGGCATTAAGAAAATAACGATCATGTGAAACAGCTATAATTGTGCCTTTGAATAGAGCTAACTGTTCTTCTAGAACCTCACGCGATTCAATATCCAAATGGTTAGTTGGCTCATCTAGCACCAGGACATTAACATCTTCGTACATCAACTGCGCTAAACGTAACCTCATACGCTCACCACCGCTTAATGAAGCAACTTGCTTGAAGACATCATAACCATAAAACAAGAAGCTAGCAAGAACGCTTCTCGCTTCTTCTTCCGTTATACTGATATTTTCTCGAAAGGCATCGATTAATCGTATATCAGTCGCTTGATGATTCAACTTTTGTGAGAGATATCCTATTTTCACGTTGCTTCCACTTTTCACCTGACCATTGTCGGGCGACAATTCACCACTCATTATCTTCAATAAAGTGGTTTTACCTGCCCCGTTTTCACCGACAATAGCAATATGGTCTTTCCAACCAATAGATACATTTACACAATTAAAGAGCGTCTGACCGTAACCAAAACTAACCGCTTCTAATCCTAATACATCATTTCCAGCACGGTCAGCATTTTGTAAACTAAGGTTCATTTTTTTAGCAACAGGTGGGCGTTTTTTCACAACAATTCGCGCTAAGGCTTTTTCCATATTCTTAGCACGACGATGCAACGAAGCACTAGGTGGCGATGCCTCATTCGCCCATATTTTTAATTGCTTAATGGCTTCTTGCATCTTTTTAATTTTCTTTTGTTGCTCATCATACTGTTGGAAGGCTTGCATGATTTCAGCTTCTTTTTCTTTAACATAACGATCATAATTTCCATTGTATGTCTTCAAAACACCGTCTTCTATCTCAGCAATACTTGTAGATACAGCATTAAGGAAATAACGATCGTGTGAAATGATAAGCGTAGCACCTTCAAAATTACGTAAATAGTCTTCTAACCAATCAATCGCCAACATATCAAGATGATTGGTCGGTTCATCTAGCAACAAGACATCAGGTTCACTCAAAAGCAACTGCCCCAACATAATTTTGGTCTGTTCACCCCCGCTAAGTTGGGTAAACGTTGTCTCAATGATTGACTCTAATTTCAGTCCCTTTACTACACGATTTACTTTAGCTTCAATCTCATAACCACCAGCTTGAATAAAAGCCTCTTGTTTTTCACCATAAACAAGTAATTTCCGCTCTAACGCATCACCAGTAAGTGTCACCATACGCCTTTCTAATTCTTCTAATTCTACCTGTAGTGCCAACGTTTGAGAGAACGCTAGATGTAAGACATCTTTTCCAGTGTATTCTATTTCAAACTGTGGAATCTGATGCAAATATCCCGTTCTAATCCCTTTACGTTTAATTATCCGACCCACATCTGCTGTTTCGACATCTGCTAATAATTTAAGTAATGTTGTTTTTCCACAACCATTACGACCCACAATTCCGATGATTTGTTTTTGATTCGCTGTTAATGTTAAATCTTCAAAGATGAGTGTCCCACCTATTATTTTTGTAACTGCTTCCGCTTTAATCAACATTTTGTTTTCCTCCGTTTATTAGAAAACCACAGCTATTTTTGTGTATAAAAATAGCCGCATGCTAACAGCATCCGACTCTAGTTATAACCTTCATCATAAATGAATGGGGTTAAAATAGTGATTAATACGGTAATATCAGCTGTGGTTTACTTTATTATGATTTTTGACAGACTCCTCCAGTGAGTTGAAAAATGCATAAGAAAGACCACGTGTGAATGTAAGAACCGCTTGTCTTTTTTCACTCGTAACCACAGATAATAAACACATACTAACCACCTCCGTTTCACTTTATTAACTTTATGATAGCATACCTTCTAAATTAGGTAAAGAAGCAATATCCACACTGATCTTCATTGATTTTGATTGGAATAAAACTACCACTAATACGATGAGGCTATCACTAAAAAAAGCAACCAACTACCGCTGTGAAAACGGTCAATTGATTGCTTTTAAAAATAGTTTTATCTGAAAATCATGTATAAAATAAAGATGAACGCGATGATAAAGCGATAATAAGCAAAACCACGTAATGTCACACGCTCAATCAATTTCAAGAAGAATACAATCGCTAACATTGCAACAACAAATGCAACAATACTTCCGACAATAAAAATCGGAACATCACTCATTGTCATTGTATCAAGTGCTTTGTATACTTTTAATCCCGTTGCACCAATCATCATTGGCACAGCAATAATAAATGAAAACTCAGCAGCTGTCTTACGACCCACTCCAACGATTAAACCACCTGACATCGTAGAACCAGAGCGTGAAAAACCTGGCCACAAAGCTAATACTTGGAAAAAACCAATATATAATGCTTGTTTATATGATAATTGATCGAGTGTTTCCGATAAATTACGATTTTTATGCGCAACTTTTTCAGCAATCAACATTAAAATACCACCTGCAATTAATGCGATAATAACAGTTTGATAAGAGAACAGATGCTTATCAATCATATCGTCAAAAATCAATCCGGCAATGATAGCTGGAATACAACCAACAATAACGTGAATAAGATTTAACTGATTCTTACGACCTTTGTATTCACCTGTTTTAACACCTACAACTGCCCAAAGACGACGCCAGAAGACCACAACTACCGCCATGATTGATCCTAGTTGAATAACGACTTCAAAGGTATTAATTTGCTTCCAAGTGTTTTGAACACCCATTAACTCAGCAGCTAAAATCATGTGTCCTGTTGATGATACTGGTAAAAATTCAGTCAAACCTTCAACGATTCCCAGTACAATTGCGACAATCCATAAACTCATTATTTGATTCCTCTTTTCATATCTTTTTTATGACAGAAACCACCCCAATGACACAGAGTGGCTCAGTCTTCTATTCAGCTAACACTTTTGCAAGTATATCAGGATCGAATGTTTGTTTCTTAAACATTTCAATTTCTAAACGATAAGGTGCTTTTTTATTGTTTTTATCTTCACCAACAAAGGGTGTTTCCAATATTTTAGGCAGTTCTGTCAATTGTGGGTGATGAACGATATAGTTAAGTGCTTCAAATCCGATTGTTCCAAAACCAATATTGGCATGACGATCTTTTCCAGCACCACGTTCATTTTTACTGTCGTTAATATGTAAAACTTTCAAGCGATCTAAACCAACAATTTTATCAAATTCATTCAATACACCATCAAAATCTTCTTTGATGTTATATCCAGCATCATTCACATGGCAGGTATCTAACGTAACTGATAACTTATCACTGTGAGTCACACCATCCATAATACGTGCTAATTCATCAAATGAGCGACCAATTTCAGTACCTTTACCTGCCATTGTTTCCAAGGCAATTTGAGCTGTTTGGTCTGCATGAAGCACTTGATTTAACCCTTCGATAATACGAGCAATCCCAACATCAGCACCAGCACCAACATGCGCACCTGGGTGCAAGACAATTTGATTAACACCTAACGCTTCAGTACGTAAAATTTCTTTTGTTAGAAATTCTACAGCCAATTCAAAGGTTTCTGGTTTTGTCGTATTGGCAAGATTAATAATATATGGTGCATGAACGACAATGTCACTCATACCATATTTTTCAATTAATTCTTGGCCTTCTTCAATATTTAGTTCTTCCACTGGTTTACGACGCGTATTTTGAGGTGCGCCCGTGTAAACCATGAAAGTTGTTTCGCCATAACTATGTGCGTCTTCTGCTGCGCCAGCGTACATGCGCTTGCCAGCCATTGACACATGTGAGCCAATTTTCAACATAAGCTACCTCCTAATTAATTATGTTTACCTTGCGAGTTTTTACCAGCACGAGTACCAGCACGTTTTGCACGTTCTTTATTTTTTTCAATCGCACGGTTAATTTTTTTCTTATAACCAGGTTTGATGTTTGCTTTTGCTTTTTTAACCATTCCACCAATACGTGGATCAACATCGTCACGTTTTTCTTTACGATATTTACGACGGTTACGGTCAGCCATTTGAATCCATTCACCTTTTTTAAGGTTTTTGTATTCAAATTCAACACCACGTTTTTCAAGTGCTACTAATTTCTCTTCATCTTCTGGTTCATAGATTGAAATACTAATTCCTTCTTGTCCTGCACGACCTGTACGACCTGCACGGTGAATAAAGAAATCAGGATCATCTGGCAAGTTGTAGTTAATCACATGACTTGCGCCTTCAATATCAATGCCACGTGCTGCTAAATCAGTTGCAACAACATATTGGAAATCAAGGTTACGGATTTGTTTCATGATACGTTTACGATCTCGAGCAGGTACGCCACCATGAATTTTTGCAACATTAAGCTCTTTCTCTAATAAGAACTCTGTTAAAGTATCTGCGTCAGCTTTTGTATTACAGAAAATTAACGCCATAAACGGTGTCATTGTTTTTGTAATATCATAAATTAAGTGTTCGCGCGATTTACTTTTCAAATCAACAAGTACATTTGTTACTGTTGGTGAGATAATCGCTTCAGGTTGAATATGCGCATAACGCGGGTTTTCCATATATTTCTTTAAAAATGGTTTTAATTTCTCTGGAATAGTTGCAGAGAAAACTAAGATTTGTAATTTTTCAGCTAAACGACTTGCAATATTATCTACGTCTTCAAGGAATCCCATGTCCAACATTAAATCAGCTTCATCGACAACGAGTGTTGTTGTTGTATAAGTTTCTAATGCTTTCTCACGCATAAGGTCATAAATACGACCTGGTGTTCCAATAACGATTTGCGGTTGTGTTTTGAGTTGCCCCATTGCACGTTTCTTATCAGTTCCACCAATCATTAGACGCGTATGAATTTCTGGGTCTGATAATTTTGCGATTTGACGTGCTTCTTCGTGAATTTGTGTTGCTAACTCACGACTTGGTGCAGTGATGATCACTTGCACTTCATTCAATGAAGGGTCAATTTTATCCAATAATGGTAACAAGTAAGTATGTGTTTTACCTGTTCCTGTTTGTGATTGTCCAATTGCAGATTCACCACGGTGAATTGTTGGCATTAATTGTTCTTGAATTTTTGTTGGTTTAAAGAAAGCCTTTTTAGCAATTGCTTCGTTAATAAATGGCTTGAACCCAAAAATATCAAATTTCGATTTTTTTTCTGTCATTCGATTTTCTCTCCTTTGTGGCGAGCCTTCTACGTTCTCTCTCGCACTACACTCGTTTTTAATTATAACTTATTTTAGCGCAAATGGCTTGTGTTTTCATAGATTCTTTCAAAAAAGCTTACTTTTATCATGAAAAAAGCACATTAAGTCCCTCATGAACTATCTTTAAATTAGCCGTTTTTTTCACTATCGAATTATTTATACACTGCCTAAGAATAAAAAAGCAGCCATAAATGGCTGCTGAATTTTTATCGTTATTCAAAAAGCATCACACTAATTTTTTCTCCAACTATAACAGTCAATGGCTTACTTTCTTTCCATAAAATCAGTAGGGACAGATAGCCGTCTTCATTTTCATTCAAGCTAGTCACCATTTAACAGGCTGTTATCGTTTTCAGTGGTTCCAATTTAATCGTTATTGAATGAATGGGTTTTACTTTTATTGTTTTCTAGCTACACCCACTAATAACTTTTAAATTTCAAAAACACTATCTATAATGAGTGGATTTTGCTTTTATTGTTCACTTAGGGTGCCGTCAACGATTTTATAAACTCGATCACAAAACTGTGTTAAACGTTGATCATGCGTCACCATGATGGTTGCTTTATTGTTTTCTTTCGTTTCACGCGAAAGTATTTTCATCACTTCAAATGCACGATCCGAGTCGAGCGATGCGGTTGGCTCATCAGCCAAAATCAAACTTGGTTGGGTATAAAGAGCTTTCGCAATGGCTACACGTTGACGCTCCCCACCAGATAAATCTGCTGGATACTTAGCTAGTAAATCCTCAATTCCTAACTCTTCCAACAAACGTTTTCGTTCTTTTGCATTCATATTATTTTTCTTCACTTTGTCCGATAACGTCAATTGTTCTTCTACTGTTAAAAATGGTACGAGATTTGATGCTTGTAAAATAAAACCAACTTCTTGCAAACGTGTCGCTGCTCGTTGTTTTTCTTTCATGTTCGTAAAATCTGTGCCATTAATAAGAATACTGCCTTTTGATGGTGTTTGTAAGCCACCAGCAATCGTTAGAAACGTACTTTTACCTGATCCAGATGGTCCAATAATAGCGATTAACTCACCTTTATTCGCTACAAAGTTAGTTAATTTTAACGCTTCTACTTTTTTATGACCCTCACCATATGTTTTTGTTACGTCATTTAATTCTAAAATCGACATCTCTTAACCCCCTATCGCTTTTAATGGATCAATTTTCACAATTGTACGTACGGATACAAGTCCACCAAGTATCGCCACCGCTACAAAAATCAGCGCATAAAAGACTAATGTCACGTAATCAATTGAAATTGGAACTGCAGCAGGTAAAGCAACTCCAGTAATTGCGGTTAGGCCAAAACCAATTAAAACACCTATAACTGATAATATAAATGTTTGTGCAACAACTGAACGTGCTAGGAACGCGCTTGAAATTCCTTGCGCTTTTAATACTCCAAACATACTTACTTTTTGAATTGTTAAAACATACAAGAAGATTGCGATAATAATCGATGCAATCACAAACAAAAAGATAATCATAAAGTTTAATGTGAGATTTTGAGCGCTGTATCCTGGTAATTTTTCAATAAAAGTCTCAATTGGTGTGACTTCTAAAGATTTAGATACCTTCACTTTACTCGCGTCTTCACCTTTTAAAACAACCGCATTAATAGGCGCATTTTTTTCATCAACTTTTCCATATTTTAAATCTTGATAAGAAGCCATTGATGTATATAAGACTGGCGCGGCATTGAATTTTGCTTTTGTTGTAAAACCAACAATTTTCACTTCTTTTTCAGATGATGCCACTGTAAAAGTATCACCGATTTTATAACCCGCATCCTCTAAAGAATCATTAGCAACAACTTCACCTTCTTTGGCAAAGGCCTTACCTTTAGTGATTTCAGGCATGATAAACTGATTTTTTTCAATCCCCATAAGAGTGATTTTTTCTTTATCTTCTGTTCCTTTTTTCTTAATAACTGTTGCCATATTACCTATGTACGCTTTGTTTTTCTCAGGAACATCTATCGCTTTCCCTTCTTTAAGCGTTAACGTTGAGGCTGTCAAACTCACATCAGAATCCGACGTTAATACAATACTTGATGCATCCCATTGATCAACTGCTTGACGGTTCATATCTTTTAGACCATTTGCTAATCCAGATAATACAAATACAAGATAACTAACAAGTACAAGAACCCCTATGATTAAACCATATCGCAATTTTGCATGCTTAATTTCCTTCCACCCTAAAAACATATTATTCCTCCTTTTTTCATTTATCATTCGATAAGTGAAAATTTATAAAAAAAAACTTTTCTGCAAAAGGCTTATCTTAAGTTCTTTAATTATACTAAACCTTCAAGTAAAAAATCAATACTTTCGCTTATTTTAATCAAAAGTTGTTCATCCGTTTGATGAGGAAGCTTCAACGATACTAGCGACATAACAACTCCAAAAGTATACTGGGTCATTGAAGACGCCGTTTTATCCAATCGTAGTTCGCCTTTTTTAATTCGATCTTCAAAAAACGTTGTCATTGGAATAAAATAAGTCGATTGCCACATTTTAAACAAGAACAGACGGTTAGCTTCTGAAAATTGACTGTTTATATCATTAATCATCATTGCTAAGTTAGAAGGATGTTTAACAATCAATAATTCAAAATACGAAATTAACGCAGGTTTTAGCGCTAATTCATCCAGTTTTAATGTTGCGTAATGCTCTCGAACATCTGTGGTAACAGCATCCATAACTGCAACATAGATCATTTCTTTATCTTTAAAATGATGATAGAGTGCAGGTTGCGTGATATTGCTCTCTTTGGCAATTTCACGGGTTGTTACAAAACGATACCCCTTATCCATAAATAATGCTTCTGCAGTTGCGACGATACGTTGACGTGTCTTTTGCATTTCCAATGCGCGATTGGTTGGTTGTGCCATGCCGTGCACTCTCCTTTTTGTACTCAATACCCTGATAAATAATTACATTCTTATCATAGACGGCACTCGTTTTTTTGTCAATTACAAGCCCCTTATAGACAAAAAAATAATCATTTATGTAATAAAATAATAAAAAACACAATCCAGTTGAGGATTGTGCTTTTATAGCTTTATCTATCACTCTTTATTTAGTAGTGTATGATTCATTAGTCGATTAATATGAACACCTAGATAGACAATTTCATTTTCTGGTATCTTTGTATTATAGGCTTGATCAACATAACTTTTCACCTTCGTTGCTACCTCCATAGCAGCTGGATATAACGACCACATTTGTCGATACAATTCGTCTTCTTTTTCTTGAATTAAGCCTCCTGAGAAAAAACGGTCGACGAAAAAACGAACATGGGTAATAAATCGCGTATAATGGATTGAATTTGTATCTAAGTTGTGTTGAATGGAGTACCTTACCATATTAACAATGGTACCAACTAATTTAGCTTTTCTTAGCCCATCTTGGTCTTCAGCAATATCTGACTGAGCATTAATAAGATGAAAAGCAATATTAGAAGCCTCTTCTTCTGGTAAATTAAAAGAGTGTTTCTCTTTGATTTGTTTAAGCGCCACTTCACCAACATGATACTCTTTTGGATAATAATTTTTAATCTCCCAATACAAGCGATTCGATGTATTAATCCCCTTTTCATTCCGTTCAACAGCAAAGTGCAGATGATCTGATAGTGTTAAATAAATCGAAGGATTTAATTGATAAGACAATTCAGTTTCTGCCAAAGATACAATCTCTTTCGTTATTTCAAAAAACTTTATTGGAATTTCATTAACTAACTCTGCAAAGTGGGTTGATTTTTTTGCTTCAATTGGCAAGAAAATTTTATCAACAACTGAATCTGAAATGATATCTCCATTTTTCTTTCCATAGCCAATCCCTTTACCTAAGGCAATCATTTCTTGTCCATCATTATCTACCAAAACAACACTTGAGTTCAATATTTTTTTCACTAAAATCATTTAAACTCACTCCTTATCACTCGTCAGCTAAACTAGCCCCGTTAGTTGCTATCACTTTTTGATACCAATCAAACGAATCTTTTTTCATTCGGTTATATGTACCGTTACCTTCATCATCTGCATCAACATAGATAAAGCCATAACGTTTAGACATTTGTGATGTCCCCGCACTTACTAAATCGATGGGTGCCCAACTTGTATAACCAATCAAATCAACACCTTCATCAATCGCTTCTTTCATTTGTTTGAAGTGCTCTTTAAAATATTCCACGCGATAAGGGTCATGAATTTCACCATTTTCAATACGATCAACAGACCCCATACCATTTTCAACGATCATCATTGGAATTCTATAACGATCATACAATTCAATCATTGAAATTTTCAGCCCCTTAGGATCAATTTGCCAACCCCAATCAGTTGAAGGTAAATAGGGGTTTTTAACACCTAAGACCGTATTACCTGGTGTTCTTTCAGCCTCTGGATTACCAGATTCTGCCATTGACATATAGTAACTAAAAGTTAAAAAGTCTACTGTGTTTTCTTTTAAAATGCGACGATCTTCGTCTGATATATCTAAATGAATGCCTCGGTTTTCCAAATTAATTTCAATCATTCGAGGATATTCACCTTTAACTTGAACATCCGTATAAAAATGATTTTCGAGGTTTTTATTCAATGTTAATTCTACATCAAGCGGGGCACAAGTTAATGGGTAAGTCATCAATTTCGTCAACATACAGCCTACTTGATTTTTTGCATTCACTTCGTGAGCAACTTTTGTGACCAATGCACTTGCGACAAATTGGTGATGAAGTGCTTGATAAACTTCTTGTTCTTCTTTACCTGTCGTGCATTTATCTGGAATAATGCCTGCTGTTGTGAAGGGGTGACGATGAATACTATCAATTTCATTAAATGTTAACCAATAATCAACATATTCATCATATTCTTTAAAACAAACCGTTGAAAACCTCACAAAATCATCAATCACTCGACGCTCTACCCAACCATTATACTTTAGACTTAGGGATAATGGCATTTCATAATGAGAAAGTGTCACAATTGGTTTAATACCTAAACGATTCATTTCTTTAAAGACATTGCGATAAAACTCAACGCCCGCTTCATTCGGTTTTTCTTCTTCACCCGTTGGAAATAGACGGCTCCAAGCAATCGAAAGACGCAGTGTTTTAAAACCTAATTCAGCAAACATCGCTAAATCTTCTTTGTAACGATGATAAAAATCAATCCCACGACGTTTTGGATACCATTTATCACTCTTATCGGCAATCGCTTCTTCAATTTTAGACGTTGATATCTCCATATGAGCTGCATAATCTTTATTATCGATATTTGGTTTGTAACTTGCAATATCAGCTACTGAGAGTCCTTTACCATCCAAGTTCCACCCGCCTTCCACTTGATTGGCAGCAATTGCACCACCCCATAAAAAATCTTTTGGAAATTCATTTGTTTTATTCATATTGTCCTCCTATTATTAATTTTTTTGTCAAACAATGGGTACGATTGATAAAACTTCCGTATCCGTTGTTACCGACTCAGACTGATGTATTGATTTCACTTGATAGGATTCTTTATTCGTAACGACACAAATAACGGTTGGATCATATCCAGCTGCAACAATTTTATCTAAGTCAAAAGCTATTAATTTTTGTCCTTTAATTACTCTATCTCCAACGTTAACAAATGTTTCGAATCCTTCACCCGCTAACTGCACAGTATTTAAACCAATATGAAACAATATTTCTGCACCGTTATTCATTTTTAATCCTAAAGCATGTTTCGTATCAAACACCATTGTTACCTCACCCTCTTCAGGCGCAACCAATTCTCCTTCTTTTGGAACAATCCCAAGGCCATCACCCATCATGCCACTTGCAAAGACTTCATCATTGATTGATGAAAGTGAGACAATTTCTCCACTAGTAGGACTTGTTAAATGTTCTAATCCGTTTTCTTTTAACACCTCTTCTGAAACATCTTGTGGGTCTTTATAGATAATTAATACGGCAATAAAACCTATAACAAAAGAAATACCGAATGTAGCAAACGCCCATACTAAATTCATGGGATTTACTTTTTCAACAAACATTGTGATACTTGCCAATCCAGGTCCAACTAGAGCGAATGCTTTGATTGCCATAATTCCAGCAAAGCTACCACCAATTAAACTAGCAAACATCACACTATATAGGACGCGTTTATGTAAAATTGTTACGCCGTATAAGGCAGGTTCAGTAATTCCAAACAAGGCTGAAATACCTGCTGATACTGCTGTTGCTTTTAATTTTTTATCTTTTGTTTTAATACTAACAGCAAACGACGCACCCGATTCTGCAATATTATGAGCTAATGAAGCTGGTAAATATAATAATTCCGCACCCATTTTACTCATTGATGAAACAGCATAAGGAATCATCGCTTTATGCATACCCGTAACAACCATGAAAGGAAGTACTGCCGCAAGTAAGCCAGTTGCCACCCAACCAAAATGATTGTATAACCAAATTATCACTGCTGAGAAAACTGTACCGCCGTTATAACCCAATGGGCCTAAGATAAGTAGCGCGATTGGTACAGTGATTAATAAGCTCATCATAGGTACAAAGAAAATTCTAATCGGTTTCGGTGAAATTTTAGTAAATAGTTTTTCAATTTGAGCATAAAATAGAACTGTCAAAATTGCTGGGAAGACTTGGGAAGCATAAGCAATATTAGTTACTCCCATTCCCAAAAATGATGTTCCGTCAGCTAGCATGGTTGTTACTTCAGGTAGAATTAACACACCTACTGCAGAGACTGCAACTAATTGATTCACTTTTAATTTATTAGCTGTTGTGATTGCAACTAAAATCGGTAAGAAATACAAGGGTGCGCCACCGATCAGGTTCAATAATTGATAAGTTGAACTTTGGTCGTTCATCACCCCAGTTGCTGATCCAAGTAATAGCAGTGATTTTAAGATACCACCACCAGCAATTGCTGGTATTAATGGTTGGAAGATAGAAATAATAAAATCAAGAATAACTGCCCCTATTTTTTGTTTTTCTTTTGATGTATTAGTCTGAGAAACTTCACCTATTAATGGTTTTATTTCATCGTAAACCTCTACAACCTCATTCCCAATAATTACTTGCGTTTGAACATTTTGGCGAACACCAATGACCCCATCTACTTTTTCAAGTTTATCTGTATCGACTATTTGATTATCTTTTAAAGTAAAACGTAATCGAGTCGAACAATGTTCAAGATGAGAAACATTTTCTTTGCCACCAATTAATTTTAAAATTGATTTAGCGGTTTCTTTATAATCCATAACTAACGCTCCTTTTTTAGGTAGTTACGCAATATTGGCCAAATATTACGCAAAAAAAACAGGCAGAAACTAAATAAAACATTCAACCTCATGATAATAGTTGAAAATTGCTTTATTTAGGTCCTGCCTGCTTTACCAGTCACATGCCTGTTTTTAACTAACCTTATAATAACACGACTAGAATGAGAGCGCAACCACAATGTTTGATGAAAAATAAGCAGCAACAAAAAAGTGTCGCTGCCTATCAATCGTAGCTGTTACTGTTTTATCAACCGTCAAAACCTCGTGCTTTTGCTTGTTTTTTACCTTCACGACAAAAAGAAAGGAAGGGACATTCTGGACATTTTGGTGATCGTGCTGTACAGAAATAACGTCCAAAAAAGATCATTCGATGATGTGATACCGACCATAATTCCTGAGGTATCTTTTTTTGAAGCGTGATTTCCACTTCTTTAACATTATCTTTATAACGACAAATACCCAATCGTTTAGAAACACGTTCGACATGTGTGTCTACGGCAATTGCTGGGTAATCAAATGCCACTGACATCACAACATTTGCTGTTTTTTGTCCAACACCTGGTAAACTCACGAGTGCTTTCATTGATTCTGGTACCTCATCGTTATATTGTTCATGAATTATTTTAGCTGTTGCTTGAATGTTTTTAGCTTTATTCCGATATAAACCAATTGATCTAATATCATCCATCAGTTCTTCTAATGGCACTTCGAGATAATCTGTCGGTTTTTTATACTTTTCAAATAAGTTTTCCGTGACACGATTAACAAGTTTATCTGTACATTGCGCCGATAACATGACAGCAACTAACAATTCAAACGGATTTTCATGTATCAATTCACAGTGAGCATTTGGAAAAAGCTCACCCATCTCTGCAATTACTTCAGTTGTCTTTTGCTTAGAGAGCATATCATTCTCCTTTACACCTATGTTTTTGGTTTATTATCGTCTAACCAATTATACATCTTAAATGGTTTTGCTGGTTTTGCTTCACTGGTTAAATTGGGGGATGATTTGGTATTTGTTTTCATCGTATGAGTACCAAATTCACGGCTAGCAGCTTTAGCATCATCCAAGGTTTTAACACCATTTGCTTGCCAATTACTTAAAATCCGATCAATATAACGAATGTTTTTTTTGCCTGCAATTACAGCTTCCTTCAACGCTTCTTTAATAAGTTCTGGTTCATAATGTTCTAGTTCAGTCCAATTAGCAATTGTTTCACCTTCAATAGGTGATAATTGTCGCGAGAACTCTCGCTCAATCAAGGCATACATACTCATATCACGAGCCTGCTTTTCTTCTACAACTTCATCCTCAACTTGATTAACAACCTGGAGTGCAATTTTTTCCCACAGTGGTGTTAAATCATATCTTTCAGTTACCCGACGTTGTGCATCAATTTCAGTGTTAATTTTAAGTACTTTAGCATCAATCAGTTTTTGTATTTTAATATAACACTCCGATTGTGTCAGCGCCATCCGTTTACTTAATTCAGCAATAGGTGGTAAATATTCGCCTTGTTGGATATAACCATGTAGATGAATTAATAACAACACATCTGTATCTTCCAAACCTAATTGGTGGTGATATTGTAACAAAGGTACAGGCAGGTTAACGGAACCAGCCATCATGCTTTTAGCTAAAAATTGATAATCCATCAGTACCTCCTTGTATTAATAAAACGCACCATCACAATAATTGGATGATGCGTCTCAGATTTATATCTTGTGGTCTGTACTTTTTTTATTATCTAGTTTAGACCACTAACACCTGTCCATTTTCATCTTCTCCTACCGACACAACTAGTCGTTTGTCAAAGATTCCAAATGCTTTGGTGTTAAGCTTGTGGTCTGAGCTTTTATTTATGGGTAGATACGGTTTAACAAACGTGGGAACGGAATTGTTTCACGCACATGTTCAACACCTGTTACGTATGCTACTAAACGCTCTAAACCTAAACCAAATCCAGCGTGTGGCACATCGCCATATTTAGTGATATCTAAGTACCATGAGTATGCTTCTGGATCTAAGCCATGCTCTTTAACACGTTCTAACATTAAATCAGCATCATGAATACGCTCTGACCCACCAATAATTTCACCATAACCTTCAGGAGCAATTAAATCAGCACATAAAACAACTTCTGGACGTCCAGGTTTTGGTTGCATGTAGAAAGATTTGATTGCTGTTGGGTATTCAGTGATAAAGACTGGTTTATCAAAATGATTAGCAATTGCTGTTTCATGTGGCGAACCAAAGTCATCACCCCATTGAATATCATCAAAATCTAATTTGTGTAATAATTCAATTGCTTCATCATAAGTAATACGTGGGAATTCACCTGTTACTAATTCTAATTTAGATGTATCACGACCTAATGTATCTAATTCCAATTCACAGTTTTTAAGCGCCGATTGGATAATATAAGAAACATATTGTTCTTGAATTTCTAAACTTTCTGCATGTTGTACAAATGCCATTTCTGGTTCAATCATCCAGAATTCAATTAAGTGACGGCGTGTTTTTGATTTTTCAGCACGGAATGTTGGTCCGAATGAAAATACTCGACCT
The DNA here is from genome assembly GCF_036884295.1 of Brochothrix thermosphacta DSM 20171 = FSL F6-1036. Taxonomy (NCBI): domain Bacteria; kingdom Bacillati; phylum Bacillota; class Bacilli; order Caryophanales; family Listeriaceae; genus Brochothrix; species Brochothrix thermosphacta. Next base: position 963,104 of record NZ_CP145608.1, on the reverse strand, counting down.
AAAGCCATTGCTGCCGCTTCCATGTATAGTTGGCCACTTTGAGAAAGAAATGCATCTTCATCAAAATATTTTGTATGGAATAATTCCGTTGTTCCTTCTGGTGCACTACCAGTTAAAATCGGCGGATCAACTTTTGTAAAACCATTATCATTGAAGAATTCATATGTCGCACGAATTAATTCGTTACGCACTTTCATAATGGCATGTTGACGTTTAGAACGTAACCATAAATGACGGTTGTCCATTAAAAATTCTGTTCCATGTTCTTTAGGTGTGATTGGGTAATCTTTTGCTTCAGCGATGACTTCAACTGATTGCACGCCCATTTCAAAACCAAATTTAGAACGTGAATCTTCACGGATTTCACCAGTTACATAAAGACTTGTTTCCTGAGTGATATGTTTTGCTAAATCAAACATTTCTTCTGAAACCTCAGCTTTAACGACAACACCTTGCATAAAGCCAGAACCATCACGTAATTGTAAAAACGCAATTTTACCACTTGAACGTTTGTTGTCTAACCAACAACCGATTGTTACGACTTGTCCTACATAATCTTTTGCTTGCTTAATTGTAATTTTCAATTCATTGCCTCCAATAATTTCACTTTAATGTTGTTTTGAAATAACAAAGTTTTTCATTCGTTTGACCGCTTCTTCCAATAACTCTAATGAGGTAGCATACGAGATACGAATATAGTTTGGCGTACCAAACCCTGATCCCGGAATAACCGCAACGTGCGCTTCTTCTAACAATGCCGTTGCAAACGCATCGACCGAATCAAAACCTGTTTGTTTTGCTGCTTCACTTACCTCAATAAAGAGATAAAAGGCGCCGCTTGGTTTATCTACTTTGAAACCAGGAATTGCAGTGATTTGCGGATAAATTGTATCTAAACGCTTGCCAAAGGCTTCCTTCATTACAGAAATTGCTGTTTGATCTCCTGTATAAGCTCCCAATGCAGCATACTGCGCAATTGACGTTGGATTACTTGTGGCATGACCATTTAGCTCGGTCATCGCTTTAATCACTTGTGCATCACCGACTGCATATCCAATACGCCATCCTGTCATTGCATGTGATTTTGACACGCCATTTATAATCATCGTTAACTGTTTGATTTCATCACCTAAAGAAGCAATTGAAATATGTTCAGCCTCACCAAAAATTAATTTCTCGTAAATTTCATCTGAAATAACCATAATTTGGTGTTTAACTGCTACTTCTGCAATCGCCTGTAACTCCTCACGACTATAAACTGTACCCGTTGGATTACTTGGTGAATTGATAAAAAGAGCACGTGTTTTTGGCGTGATCGCTGCTTCAATTTCAGCAGCTGTCACTTTAAATTGTTGCTCTTGCTTTCCTTCAATAATAACAGGAACACCTTCGGCCAATTTAACCATTTCAGTATAGCTGACCCAATAAGGTGCAGGAATAATAACTTCATCCCCTGCATTTAACACTGCTTGGCACAATGTATAAATAGCATTTTTAGCACCCGTTGTAACAATAACTTGATTGGTTGTATAAGTTAAACCATTATCAATGGCTAATTTATCAACAATTGCTTGTTTCAACTCAATGATACCACCAACTGCAGTATATTTTGTTTCGCCATTATCCATCGCTGCTTTTGCAGCATCCAAAATATAATCTGGCGTATTAAAATCCGGTTCACCTGCACCTAAACCAATTACATCAATACCAGAGGCTTTCATCTCTTTTGCTTTACCTGAAATAACCAATGTTGCTGATGGCGTAATGTTTAACGCACGCTTCGATAATTCAAATGTCATTGTTACTGCCTCCTTATAAATTATTAATCTGGCGATACCACGAACCCGTGATGAAATTAATTTCTAAATAATTGAGTGTCCCGTCGGCTTTACGATAAGAAATTTCCCATATCGGAGTGCCTTCATCCATTCCAAGATGCGTTGTTAATATCTTGCTAGGACTTTTTTCTTTTTCTACAATTTCAATTGCTTTTTCCTTAGTGATGCCATCTTTCATCAGATAGCTAATTGTTTTGTTCGCGTATTTCCCTTTAACGCCTCGCGGAACAAAAACAGCTGTTTCTTGTTTTTTATTATTTGGTCCCACAATAACAGAATATTTATCTTTAATACCATTATAGTAGTAAAAATCACTAACGGAGACAATATTCTTTTCTTTTTGAGCCACTTCAAACGCATCAGCTTTCGCTTCTCGAAGTGGTGCTGTTGAAACCAGGTAGACTGTTGTAGCGATACCTATGATAACTAAAAAACAACCTAACACAATCCACGGCCAACGACGACGTCTACGATGTTCATGACTTCTCTTCAATAATGTTTTGATAAGTCTCACACTTTCTGTCACTTATTTCAGTTATTTGTAAAAGGTGAAATTCCACCCTACTCACTAGCATATTATAGCAATCTTACTGCTTAAAATAAAGTAAAAATCGTTTTCAATGGTCGATTATTGTTGTTTGTGGCAACCATTCAGCAATTGCTGGTAAAATCACTTCGCTTGTTCCTTTAACAATATCAACGGAAGGGATCGAATGTAGAAAGGCTTGTCCAAAATCCGTGTTATCAATTCGTTGATCAAATACTAAAATGATACCACGATCATTTTCATGACGCATCAGACGGCCAAACCCTTGACGAAATCGTAAGATAGCCTGTGGTAATGCATATTTTTCAAAAGCATTCTCACCTTGTTCTTTGAAACGACGCATCTGCGCTTTCATGTAAGGGTCTTCTGGTGAAATAAAGGGTAATCTTACAATAGCAATACAACTTAATGCTTCCCCTGGAATATCGAGCCCTTCCCAAAAACTAGTCGTCCCTAATAAAATTGCCTTATCCGTCCGTTTAAATTGTTGAATCAATCGTTGTGTACTACCCGATGTTACATTTTGTGCTAATACACGGTAAGCATCTAATTTTTTATCTTTATTTAATCGATGGTAGGTTGCAGTCAGCATATCATAGGCTGTAAATAATACTAACATCCGTCCATCAGTTACTTGAGCAACATCACTCAGATAATCAGCTAAAGCATGAGCGTACTCATTCACACTGACCTGTTTTACTGATGGCATATCTTCAGGCAAGCACAATCGCACATGCGTGGCATAATCAAATGAAGCCGCTAAAGCTAGCGTTGGTAGCGCACTCGTTTCAAAACCCAATTCTTTTTCTAAATAATCAAACGATCGGTCAGTGGTGAGTGTTGCTGATGTTAAAATCACTGACTTATTCGTTTGAAAAAGACGTTCTTGAATAAGTGGTGCCGTTTGCAATGGCTCACCAACCAAGCGACTGCCATTACGAGTGTTTTTACGGTCTGTTTCGTACCAAACAACCATCTCAGGTTCTGTCTCTGTCATTAGTCTAACCAAGGCTTGCTGTTGCTCCTTGATAAAGCTAATTGCTCGTGTGACTTCAATTTCAAAGAGCGCTTCTTCACTCACCGATTTTGCAGTGCTCATTTCTAACAACTGCTCGCTTAAAACCTTATAAAAATTTTCACAACGTCGGTAAGAAACAACAATATGATCAGGTAATTGGGCAACTGTGGCTTTCTCACCATCCGATAATGCGACACGAAATGCGCCAGGTCGTTTTTCTTTTTCATTCAAAAATAATTCATTTATATAAGTGAAAAAATGGCCCAGTTCCATATCTAAACTAGTGACCGTAAGACCAATCTCAAAGAGAGAATCTGCTAAATCACTTTTTTTCTTCATTTCACTCCAAGTATTCTCTTTATGCAATGACGTAATCCGATTCAACATATAACGCGTTTGTTGTAATGAGAACTGTGCACCTAAAAATTGGCGAGCAGAATCCGTAAGGTGATGGGCTTCATCGACAATAACGTGGTCATAATCTCCTAACACATCGGTTTGAGAAACAGTATCTAACCATAATGTTGCGTGTGTTGTAACAACAATGTTCGCTGCTGCAGCTTCACGTTTCATTCGTGAGTAATACTCGTACTCTTCAAAAATAGAACCATCATCACGCGCACTACTTGTTACCTGATACATAATATTTTTACCGCCACCAGGATGATTAAGCTCAGTCATATCACCGCTATTTGTTTGTAATAACCATATTAACAATTGAGCCTTCGTTAAAAATTCATCATAATTATTCCCTGGTGCCTTTAATACAACGGATAGTTTGTTAAGGCTAACATAATGAGTGCGCCCTTTGACCGTCGCAACTTTTGTTGGAAAAGGTAACAGTTTTTGCAGCCGTGGTACATCTTGAGCCATCATTTGGTTTTGTAATAAAAGTGAGTATGTTGCAACAACTACACGCTTCCCACTTTCTTGTGAAAAATAAGCTGCAGGCAGTAAGTAACCCAACGTTTTACCAATACCAGTGCCCGCTTCAATTGCTTGATGATGATCTAATCGTAATTGATCATATATTTGATCCATCATCACGAACTGATTCGATCGCGGCTCATAATTTGAAAAAGACTGTTGGATTAAGTTCTCTTTTTCCGCCATTGTATGTGGATAAGAAACATCTTCAACTGTTTTATTTAAGATTTCAGTTTCAATTGGTCGGCGAAAAATCAATCCTTCAAATGCTACTAATGATTTTGACAACGGTTCATTACGTCGCTCTTTTTTCTGAATAAGAGTATAAATCTCCTTTGAAAAGTCGCTAAGTAAATGAGGCATTAATTCATATAATTGCTCTAAAACTGAAGTGGGTACTTTATCCAATGCTTGCATGGCTTCTAAAAATAAATGTACAGTTGCTAAAGTATCACTTGCTGCTGAGTGGGGTTGGTCATGAGTGATATTAAAATCCTCACTCAAATCACTGAGACGATAACTATCTAAAGTTGGAAATAAAATGCGTGTTAATTCAACCGTATCAATCACACGAGCTATATCAAAATCGTACCCTAAACGTTTTGCTTCCGATTGTATAAATGGCCAATCAAACTGGACATTATGTGCTACAAAAACAGAATCTGACAATAATGAAGCTATGATTGTCATTATATCTTCAATATAAGGGGCGGTTGCCACCTTTTTTGAATTGATTTTAGTCAACTCCGTAATAAACGGTGGAATCGTCCGATCAGGATTCACTAGCGTTGAAAATTCATGTACAATTTCCCCATGCTCAATGACAATGGCTGAAAATTCTATTATTCGATCGCCTTCATTTGGGCGATGGCCTGTTGTTTCGATATCTACAACAACATATCTCGCTATGTGAATCACCTAATTTCTCTTAGCTCCCTCTATATAATGTCACACAGGTAGCCTTTTATTATTGTTATTATCCTTACCATTATAACAAACACAGCACCATTTTTATAGCTACAAAACGTTTCATATCAAGGTAGTTTTATCAAATCAACTGTAAATTTTAACAAATGACTATTAATACTTGTCATAAAACTAAATCATCTTATCTATTTTCCAAAAAAAAGCCATCACTAGAAAAATTCTAATGATGGTTTTCTTATAATATTTTTTAGAAGAAGAGAAATGTTAGCTTTATCTCTAGAATTACAAGCATAATTTGTCAACATTTCATACATCCATCATTTTTAAGTCTTTTGATACACTATTTTCATTTGCATAAACTATATTGGGATTAACTTTTGAACTTCTTATATTACCATCATTGTCTTATCGACATAAAATGTGTATTATAAAAGTGTATGTAACCGCTTCTCAAGAAAGTAGGTGTATCAATGAATGAGTTTATAACTGAATTTTGGTTTATGTTTAAACAACGCTATATGTATATTATTATCCTTATGATACCTACATTATTTTGCTTTTTTTGGTTTATATTATCATGGAAAAATAGAACAAAGAATTCTACACTACTAACTATCATATCTATGATATTATCTTTTAGTCTTATTTTAGTACTTTGTTTTATTATGCTTATTGCTCTTTATTTAGGATATAATTCTTAATTTTATGGAGGTTATATTAAATGATACGGTTTTCATTTTAACTGTATTGAAAAAACAACAACGATTGGTACTCTCTTACTCTAAGGAATGATGCTCTTAAGGAATTAGCATAGGAATTAATATAAGGATTGGTACTCTCAAGACATTAACATAAGGAATGGTACTCGCTTTCGCTCCGTCCCATATTGTCTCCGTAAGCAAATTAATTTGCAACGGTGTCAACACCCACACTATCCTCGTAAGCAAATAAATTTGCAACGATGATAGTAATTTCATACCCTATAAAAAAAGCCACCACTAGAAAAATTCTAATGATGGTTTTCTTATAATATTTTTTAGAAGAAGAGAAATGTTGAGCTAGTAGGCACGATGCGTGAATGACGGTGCGCGTACATAAGGTACGCAATCCCGAATGAGCAAATTGTAACAACCTAGATTGACGTTTCTCTTAATTCTCTAGCACTTTAACCTAAAACATCTGGAAATTTCATACCCTATAAAAAAAGCCACTACCAGACCTGAAATTTAAGTTTTAAATAGACATGGATCAGTCTATCCTAACTTAAATTCCTTAGTCTAAAAGTAGTGACTTTGTTATAGATTCCAATTTACCAGTGTTTTAACACGGTTAAACTTGCTTTTATTCAGTAACGATTGAGTGGATAAGTGTTGGTTCCACTGCGCTATCAGCAATTGAAATGTTAGCATAGATTTTCGCAATAACATCATCAACATTTTTTCTATTAGAATAAATTGTTACAAGTGGCTCGCCTTCTTTCACTGCTTCGCCAACTTTTTTACGTAACATTAAACCAACTGCTAAGTCAATTTCATCTTCTTTAGTTGCACGTCCTGCACCTAATAACATTGCTGCGATACCAATTTCATCGGCAACCATATTTGATACAACACCCGTTTGTTTAGCTGGTACATCAATCACAAATTCTGCTTGTGGCAAGCGTTCTGGATGATCCACAACTGTTTCATCGCCACCTTGATTGTGTAAGAACGTTCTGAATTTATCGAGTGCTTTTCCATTAGCAATTACTTCTTTAAGCAATTCACGCGCTTCTTCTAATGTTTCTGCTTTTTTAGCAAGCACAACCATTTGCGAGCCTAATGTTAAAACTAATTCTGTTAAATCTTCTGGTCCTTCACCTTTAAGTGTGTCAATTGCCTCTTTAACTTCCAGAGCATTACCAATCGCATAACCTAAAGGTTGTGACATATCAGAAATAACTGCCATCGTTTGACGACCCACGTTATTACCTATACGAACCATTGCATGTGCAAGGTTTTGTGCATCTTCATCTGTTTTCATGAAGGCACCGGCACCTGTTTTAACATCTAAGACAATTGCATCAGCACCTGCTGCGATTTTTTTACTCATGATTGAGCTTGCGATTAAAGGAATCGAGTTAACTGTTCCTGTAACATCACGTAATGCATACATTTTTTTATCTGCTGGTGTTAAGTTTCCTGATTGACCAATAACAGCAACTTTATCGCGGTTGACGATTTCCATAAACTCTTCGTTCGTAATTTCAACATGGAAGCCTTTAACAGCTTCTAATTTATCGATTGTTCCACCCGTATGACCTAAACCACGACCAGACATTTTAGCTGTAGGAATATCTAAAGCTCCTACAAGTGGTGCTAATACAAGTGTTGTTGTATCACCAACACCACCAGTCGAATGTTTATCCACTTTTACGCCTTCAATACCTGATAAATCAATTGTTTCTCCAGAATTAACCATTGCCATTGTTAAAGAGGCACGTTCATTATCTGTCATATCTTGAAAGAAAATTGCCATCGCTAATGCGCTTGCTTGATAATCAGGAATATCGCCAGCTGTGTAACCATCGATAAAGAAATTAATTTCCTCTGTTGATAATTCTTTTCCATCGCGTTTGTTTGCTATAATATCTACCATTCTCATAATAAATCACCAGTCCTTTGTTTTTTAGTAAATTAATCCTACAATTGTAGCTGTTAAGAAACTTACAAGTGTTGCACCATAAAGAAGGCGTAACCCAAATTTAGCTGCCATGTTACCTTTTTCTTCGTTCAATCCTTTAATCGCACCTGAAATGATACCGATTGAAGAGAAGTTTGCAAAAGATACAAGGAATACTGAAACGATTGCTGTTGTACGTCCTGAGAAGTCGAAGTTACCACTTGTCAAGAAGTCCATTGCAACAAATTCATTCGATACTAATTTCGTTGCCATAACACTTCCGGCACTGATTGCCTCTGACCACGGAATACCCATGATGAAAGCAAACGGAGCAAAAACATATCCTAATAGATCTTGGAAAGAAATTCCTAAAATCGCTGAGAAAATACCGTTAACCAACGCAATAATTGCGATGAAACCGATCAGCATTGCCCCAACTGTAATAGCTACTTTGAAACCATCCATGATGTATTCACCAAGTACTTCGAAAAACGATTGTTTACGTTCTTTTTTAACTTCGAGAATATCTTCATCTGGTGCTACTTCGTAAGGGTTGATGATTGAAGCGATGATAAAACCACCAAAAAGGTTTAATACGATTGCTGTAACAACGTATTCTGGTTTTAACATTGTCATATATGCGCCAACAATTGCCATTGATACTGTTGACATTGCTGATGCACATAATGTGTAGAGACGTTTTTCATTTAATAGGCTCAATTGGTTTTTCACTGAAATGAAAACTTCTGATTGACCCAGTATTGCAGATGCAACAGCGTTATATGACTCTAATTGACCCATACCGTTTACTTTACTTAATAAGTAACCGACGCTACGCATGAAAATTTGTAGAATTTTGAAGTGATGTAAAATCCCGATTAACGCTGAGATAAATACAATTGGCATTAACACGCCTAAAAAGAAGCTTGATTGTGCGTCAGCATTAAGGAGACCACCAAATACAAAGTTGATTCCTTCAGCAGCGTAAGATAAAAGGTATTCAAATCCTTTAGCAAACCCACCGACTAATATATTACCTACGTTCGTATTCAACAATACGGCAGCAAGAATAAATTGTAAAACAATCATGATAACAACAGGACGGTACTTGATTTTTTTCTTATCTTTACTGAAAGCCCATGCCATCAATAACACAACAATAATACCGATAATACCAATTAAATATTTCATAAGAGACCACCTTTTAGTTTTTACGATTACAACTGCAATCGTTTACATTTAACATTATACAACATGAACTACAATAAAGGTGAAAAATAAATGAATAAGCAACAGATTGTGCTTATTCATCCTCAGTTTTAGTAGTTGTAACACCAACTGAGCTTTTTCGTAATATTCCGGACAAAAATCGACTTAGCTTTCGCTATTTCTTAGTAGTCCGATTTAGAAGTTCCACCAGCAATAATTGTGACACCAGCACTTGCTCCAATACGAGTTGCTCCTGCTGCGATCATTGCATCAACATCTTCTTTTGAGCGAACGCCACCTGAAGCTTTAACTCCAATGTTAGGTCCAACTGTTTTGCGCATCAAAGCAATATCTTCCGCTGTTGCTCCACCAGTAGAAAAACCTGTTGAAGTTTTAACAAAATCAGTACCTGCTTCAACTGCTAATTCACATGCACGTACTTTTTCTTCGTCTGTTAACAGACATGTTTCAATGATAACTTTTACAATTGCTTGACCTTTAACAGCTTCAACGACTGCTTGAATATCATTTTTTACAACTTCGTTATCGCCATCTTTCAAAGCGCCAACGTTAATAACCATATCTACTTCGTTTGCACCGTTTGCCACAGCATCTTTAGCTTCTGCTACTTTCGCTGCTGTTGTTGATGCACCTAAAGGAAAACCAATAACAGTACATACTTTTGCGTATGCGCCATCTAATTCTTCACTTGATAATTTAACCCAGTAAGGATTAACACATACTGATGCAAAATCGTGTTCACGAGCTTCTGCTGTCAGTTTTAAAATTTGTTCGCGTGTTGCGTCTTGTTTTAATAATGTATGATCAATCATATTTGCTAAGTTCATGATTCAATCACTCCTTTTCTCTTTATATTTTGAGTATACTACATCGTGAACAAATGTACAACATTAGTTTGAACCAATGTTCAAATTTATTTTTAATTATGACGGATAGGCTAACAAACCTTTTGCTGTTTCATAATCTAACAGCAAGATATTGCCATACTTTCCCTTTAATGCCGCATCAATCGCTTGAATTTTACGAACACCGCCAGCAACCAAAATCGCATTTTCCTTATCTTGCAAATCCGCTAATTCAATTCCCATCGTACGATTATCAATTGTCGGGGCACAAACTTCTCCGTTTTCATCATAAAAACGCGAGCAAATATCGCCAACAGCTTTCTTTTTTAATAATTCTATTTCATCTGCTGTTAAATAGCCTAATTGAAACAACAATGCTTCTGGGCGAACTGTACCCACAGTAAAAATAGCAGTATTCGCACGTTTACCTAAATTACTAATTGCTTGGATGTGACGATCTTGTTCGACTACATGTTTTGTTACTTCATTATCAAAAACGACTGGCAAAGGCAATGCTTGAGGCACTGTATTAAACGTTTTCGCGAAAATATTCAATGTTTCATTTGCATAAGTATCAACTTTCGATTGACTGATACCCCCTTTTAGTTGCACGACTTGAATATTTTTATATTCTTGTGGTGTGAGATGTTTTGCAATGGCATGAATTGTTTTTCCCCAGCTCACGCCAATAACATCATCATCCTTTGTGATTGATTCAATATAACGCGCTGCAAACTCACCTAAGGTGTCGTATAGTTTCTCTTCTGAGGTAGTGGGTGCAAATACTAATTGTACGTCTTTAAGCTGGTAGCGCTCCCGTAAAGCTGTTCTTACACCTTCAATATCAGTGAACGGATCAGAAATATTGATTTGCACATACCCCTTCTCTTTGGCATACGCCAATAAACGTGAAACGGTTGGTCGTGATATTTGTAATTGATTAGCAATTTCTTGTTGACTTAATTCCGCTTCATAATATAAGCGAGCAACTGCAACACTTAATTGACCTTTTTCTTCCGGCATGTTCGACACTCCTCTTTGGTTATTGCCTTTAGCTATTCCCTTTAAATGATAGCCGTATGCATCAAAAAAAGCTAGGATATTTATTAGAAGTTGATAAAAAAGAAGTAACAAGTTTAACTCCTTACTTCTAGATATCAGAATATTTTGATGCTCTGCAAAGAAACGATTAGGGATTTTATATTTCTTGTATTTATATATTTAATAAATATCACTAGCTAAAAAAGGCATTTTTATTAGGTTATATTAATAGTTACCTTTTGCTCAAAAAGTAATAAGACAAAATAAATAAGATGTTTTATAATGAACTTTCTACGTTAAAAGAATTTCAAAACATCGCAAAAGAGTTGCATCCCTATTGAATAGGAAAATGATTTTCATTCCTTTAATTTTCATATTAATAATTGTATTCAGTTATTTATTCGTACCGGTAAATATCCAAAGGGTTTTTAACATACTGATACCTATCTCAATATTAATATTAATTCTTCTTTCTTTGTCGTTTTTACTTTTGTATTACTTGATAAAATCATTAAAATAATCATCCATTTTAAAACATAAAAAAAGAGTGGATTTATCCACTCCCTAAAAGTCTTACTTATCGGGGTCACTACATATTGAAGTTTATGTTGACTATTTATATTTCAATATCAGCTGAATATACGTGGTGAATTTCACCTGCTACATCTTGTAATAATAATACGCCATCATCGGTAATACCTTTAAATTCGCCTTCTAAAACACCTTTTAAGGTACGAGCTTTAATGTTTTTATTAAACTGCAAAGCATGCGCTTCCCAATATTTTTTAATTGGAGAAAAACCTTCAGTCAAGTATTGTTGATAAAATGCTTCGAAGTGTACTAAAATTGCTTGTATTAAAGCACTGCGCTGTTGTTTTTCTCCACTTTCAAGTCGTAAACTCGTTGCAATCGTTGCAATATCCTCAGAAAAAACAGCCTGATTAACGTTGATTCCCATGCCGATGATGACTGCTTTTACTTCTTCCGGATCACTGACCATTTCCGTCAATACGCCACAAACTTTTTTACCTGCAATGAAAATATCATTAGGCCATTTAATCTGTGCTTCAATCCCTACAACTTCTTTTATAGCCGCTACGATTGATACTGAAGCTAAAAATGTCAATTGTGGAAACTGTTGCATCGATAACTTTGGTTTTAAAATGAGACTCATAGCGATATTATCCCCTGGCTCTGATAACCAAGTGCGTGACAAACGTCCGCGACCTGCACTTTGAAAGTTAGTCACAACAAGCGTGCCTTCTGGTGTATCTTGGTGCAGTAGTTGTTGTGCAATCAATTGGGTTGAACTTGTCTCTTCGACATACACAATTTTTTGGCCAATTACCTCTGTCTTCAAACCAAGATAAAGTTCATTTTCTGAAATTTGATCGGTGTTTTGTTCTAGGCGATACCCTTTATTTCTCACGGCTTCAACCAAAAAACCTTCTTCTTTCAAGGCATTCATATGTTTCCAAACCGCTGTGCGTGAACAGTTAAGATGATCCGCAATCGCTTGTCCAGAAACAAATTCAGTTTCTGTTGAAGAAAAAAGTTCTAATAAGGCTTTTCGAATATCAGTTTTCATTTTCTACCCACTCTCTAATTGCACTTGCTTCATTCGCTAATAAACCTTCAACAATAGCAACTTCAATCTTGCGTATCAGTGTCGCAATCCAAGCACCTGGTGCTTTTTCTAACCAAAGCATTAAATCATGACCACTAACTGCCAATTGATGACGATTCTGAATTGGTAATTGGTGGTATTGTTCCAAAACTTCTGTTGTGTCTGTTGCTATATTATGTGCCCTCTTTAGTTGCTCTACTAATGTGATTGTAGCTTCACCTGCATCGTATAATGTAAGTGAAGACCACACAGGCACTGTTTGGTAATAAGTCAATGCGTGACTGACAGCCGTCATCATTTCATTTGAAGCTTTCCATTTTTTTAAGAAACGTTTCGCTTCTAGTGGCGCGACCTCGGAACAAAAAAGCGTCCATACTAATTGCGGTTGACGTTCACTTGGCCAGTTAATTGTTTGTAGTTTTTCTAAACTGGTGGCAGCTTCTGCTAAACCGGGCAGATGCTGGTATATGTTTGTATCAGTGATTAACGCTAATCCTTGTTGCACATTACTCCCTAATAATAGTTTTGTCATTTCAACATAACAACGTTCAACTGCAATATGCTCCAATAATGCACGGTTATTTTTAATGGCGTTCTTTGTTGCTAGCTCCAATGTGAATCCGAGTTGACTCACGAATCGTAATGCACGCATCATTCGTAATGCGTCTTCTGAAAAACGCTCATCAGCAATACCAACTGCTTCAATTATTTGTGCCACAATCGCTGCTTGACCCTGATAAGGATCATGCAAAATACCAAATTGATCCATTGCGATGGCATTCATCGTAAAATCACGACGTTTTAAATCCTCTTTTAACGAACGTACAAATGTGACTTCGTCTGGACGGCGATAATCTTGGTATGTTGACTCTGTTCGGAAGGTTGTGATTTCATACCCTTCTTTTTCCATCATTACCGTCACGGTTCCATGTTGAATTCCCGTATCAATTGTATGGCTAAAGAGTTTTTTAACCTCTTCTGGATAAGCCGAAGTGGCAATATCCACATCAGCGATTGGTCGATTAAGAATGACATCCCGCACGGAGCCACCAACAAAATAAGCTTCGTATCCAGCAGTTGTTAATGTTTCTAATAAAGGCAGAGCCTCTTTAAATTTTCCTGTTAACATGACATCCCTACCTAATCTAATATGTTATCCAATCCATAAACTAATCCAGGATTTACAACCACGTGATCCACACCTAGTTTTACACCCGACATAAATGACGCACGGTCATATGAATCGTGACGAATTGTTAAACCTTGTCCTGATGCACCAAATAGCACTTCTTGATGTGCAATTAAACCGGGTAAGCGGACACTATGAATACGCATACCTTCATAATTAGCACCACGAGCACCAGGCATTGTTTCCTCTTCATCTACATTTCCTTGGTAATGCTCTGGACGTACTTCTGCAATCATCTCAGCTGTTTTAACAGCGGTTCCAGATGGAGCATCTAACTTACGATCATGGTGGAGTTCTGTAATTTCAACATCAGGAAAATACTTCGCTGCCATACGTGCAAATTTCATCATCAAGACAGCACCGACTGCGAAATTAGGTGCAATTAAACCACCTGTTTGATTTGTGATTGCTAAAGTCTGTAATTCTTCTATCTGTTCTGGTGTAAAACCAGTTGTTCCTACAACAGGTGCTACTTTGTGTGAAAGTGCCATTTTAGTATGTTTGTAACCCACTGCAGGTGTTGTTAATTCAATGAGTACATCAAAATTTTCCTCAGAAAATAATGTTTCAATCTCATTGTAAACCGGTACATCATAAGTATTAAATTCAGCAATTTCATTTATATTTTGATGTTGGTGACGGTAACCTAATACGCCGACCAATTCATAATTTTCATCATTTAAAACTAAACGAACCGCCTCTGAACCCATGCGTCCCGTATAACCTGTTACCGCAATTTTTATCATTTTAGTCATCCTTTCGTTCCCAACGATCTTTATCGCGGGTGTTAAATTTATGCAGCACTTCTTCGTGTGCCTCTTGTAAATCAATGCCTAATGAATTAGCCATACAAATTATTGTGAATAAAACATCTCCAAGTTCTTCTTTAACAGTGACTTCTGCTTCACTCGTTTTTTTGGGTTTTTCACCGTAAAAATGATTAACTTCACGTGCCAATTCACCGGTTTCTTCGGTAATACGTGCCATCATCGCTAATGGTGAAAAATAACCCGTTTTAAATTGACCGATATGGTCATCTACTTCTTGTTGGATCGTGCGCATTGACTTATCTGTCATCGTTATCATCCTTTCGATTTCCCAACTGTCTATTATATTAAGACAATTGCTCATTCGTCACTTTGACGTTTATATGGACTCAATTTTACAATAATACTCATACATTATTGTATCATTTTTTGTAAAGGCTGAACAACTTGATTTAACAGCTTTCTACACCTATACTGAAACTATACGAATGGAGGTTTTTTGTTATGAAAAAAGTACTCTTTATCCAAACGGGTTTTGGTGTCGATGTTCATGGCCAAGATGTCACTAAAGCAGCTGTTCGAGCTGTTGATAATGCCATTTATCATAATTCAATGGCTGGTATTGAAGCAATGCTCCCAAATGAAGATTTAAATAATATGTGTGTTACTGTTAAATTAGCAATTCCTACTGATGAAGCAGAGCTGGATATAGAAGCTGTTAAAGCTCGCATCCCTTTTGGCACAGTTACCGTTGAAACACAACGCGGTGGTATGGTAACAACTCATGGCATTATTATTCCCGAAAAAGGCGATAAAAATGACTTAATGTATATCGTGAATGCGAGTGTTGAAGCAGGTTATTAGTAGCTTCTTACAAATAAAAAGACACTGTTAAGTGTCTTTTTTTGATGGTTTAAATTGTTTGCATCCATCGAAAATTTCTTTATTGATACGTTTTTTGTTATACTTACAATAGAATACGTTTACATACTTTTCAGTTCACTCATTATACAATTAGTTTAGCACTACCGATTATGATTCATACTAGGAGGTCCACTATGCTAAAAAAATTATTGATTTGTCTCGCTTTTTTCGTCTTCATCTCACTTTTAAGCATCATTTTCAACTCGAGTGATAACATTATTCGTACATTGTTTATTAATTTCCTTTTTTCACTAGGATTATTTGCTGTTATTAGCATGTCATCCGTTTATAATTTCAGAGAATAATCAACTCAATCAATCATACCTTATTTTATCCTTACCCCTTCTTGCAATAAATGATCCGTTTAAAAGCCTAATCATCTGATTAAGCTTTTTTTATAGGGAAAATTGTACTTGGAAAGCAGCTGTGATAATACTCTTAACGATTGAAAACATTCTAAATCAAAAAAACGTTCAATTGTTCAATCTTTCAATCGTAAATACTGCGCCACAGGATAGTCACTCAAATCAATTTGAACATCACGCCCTAAAACTAAATCGGCTACGATTTTGGCAGCATAAGGTCCTACAGTTAACCCAGATGCACCTAGTCCGTTTGCTACGTAGGCATTACTAGCAAACGGTACTTGACCAATTACTGGTGTATAATCCGAGGTATAGGCTCGTGTGCCCGTACGCACTTCAATTATTTGAGAATCGCGCCATCCCGGCGCAAAACGTAAACTTTCTGTTGCAATATCATTCAGTTCACCGATAGTGGGTGCTAAATCAAAGTCTTTGCCCTTTTCATGTGAAGCCCCAATGACAAGATGCTGACCATCAAACGGCACGAAACTATAAGCAGAAGCTGGCATCATCACTGGCCATTCTCCTGTCGCTTGTTGAGGGTTCAAGTGAAAAAGTTGCCCTTTTTGCGTATCAATATCACAAAAAACATCATCATCAAACATTTTTCCTAACCACGCACCTGCAGCTAAAATGATTTTATCAGCAATTAGTTCGTTATCATTTACCCACACCTGCAGTTGTTCTTCTTTGCGTTTTAATACAGCTGTGCCTTTCACTAACTTCAATCCATTACGTAGTGCCACTTCTTGTAAAGCTGCCACAAGATTAGTACCATCAACACGGGCTCCCCCACTCACAAAGAGTCCCACTAATTCAGCTGCTAAAAATGGGTAACGATTTTGAATATCCGCTTCATCTAGTATTAATAGCTCTCCTATTTCAGGGGCTTCTTCTAAACGTTCAGTAATAATCTCCTGCAACTCAACGATTTTAGAAAGTTGATCGCGTAATATTAATGCACCCGTTTGTTTATACCCTGTATCAACTGTCGCTTCTTGCTCCAATAGAGGAATTAATTCACGGTAAAAACGTGCGCCTTCTACAGCTAAACGATACCATGTTTTATTACGTCTTTTTGATACCCATGGACAAACAATTCCGGATGCTGCTGCCGATGATTGACCAGCACCTTCACGATCAATCAATGTCACCTCAATATCTGCTTCTTTTGTTAATAAATAGGCTGCTGTCATTCCGACAATGCCACCGCCCACAATCGTTATTTTCATACGTTCCGCTCCTTTATACTACTTTATATACTATCTCATGATTATAACATTTGTCAGCTCGTTTTTCTGTGTCGGGTTGATGGCTAATTATCACACTAAAAAAAGCATTCTGACATAAAGTGTCAAAATACTTCAGTTGTATACAAGAGGTATTTTTATACGTAATAAAGTATACGATCAATTTTATCGCTATAACTCTTAACTGTATATGTACTTGAGCTACCTATCATTGCGATAAATTGTGAAAAAACATCAAAAGGTATTTTTGTATCACTGTATTTTATATATGTACTAGCAATATCTTTTATTAAAGCATTTGAATTTTCAGGAACTTCGTTAAACAATTTCATACAGTCTTTGAAATATCTTTTCATTATAACTAAAGATGCAAATTGAGTTGTAGTAAAATCATTAAAGTAATTGGAATTAATTAAGATGATATCTAATATCTTTTTAACTTCTCTAGGAGTCATCGTTTGATAATGCGCGATAGAGGTTATTAGATTAGAGATATTATCTATAACATCTGATTTAAGCGCTTGTTTCAAATTTATATTTATAAATTCTTTATAGTCATTACTGACAGGTAGCGTTATAAAATTCGTTATATATTTCTCTATAAAGAGCTTGCCAGAACTATCTTCATAATAAGGTTCATCACTATTTAACATGGAATTTGTACTATCTAAAGAAGATATCTTATCTAAAGCTGGGTATACAACAAATGGATTTATAGAGAACACAAAAGTTATTCCTTTTATGTCTATAAAAGCCTCTATTGACGAGAAGAAGTTTATTATTGTATCTTTAGAACACCTATCAAGTTCATCCACGAATATAACTAAGCTGCTATCTTTATTTTTATTAACCATGACGTCCTTGAAAGTAGTAAGTTCTTGACGAACGTTAGCTCTTAAACCTAACATTTTCTCATAATTAGGGTATTTATGACTCCGCAGTATATCTTCTCCTTTTCTTTTAAAATAACTTAACGTATCTAAATATAGTTTTTTGATAAGGTCATAAGAAATAACACCCGCTATTAAACTCGAAAAACCTGTTACTAGACTTAAACTATTGTATTTAAAGTTAGCGTCAGCTAGTATATGTATCGTCCAATTTAATAGGATTATAAAAACAAAAGGCATCGAAATAGATACAATTGTTGACTTTATTTTTTTCTTGTTTTTAATAGACTTCAAAATAAAACGTATTTTACCAAAGTATGGTTGCAATAATAACTGTTTTTCAGAAACAGATTGAAGGAGTGAATGCCATATTTGTTCCTGATCATCGTACTTCGAGGCATTAAAATCAACAGAAACTCCTTCAAATTTATTAGCTATCATTTTCTTTTTAATTAACTCTAAAAATGTAGATTTACCACTCCCCCACTCTCCTATAATGCCTACACTCATATTATTTTTCGAATTATTTGATCCAATTAACTTAGCAACTGAATCGGCCAAAGAACTGCGGTCTAAATAATCTTCAGATATATGTGTTGTATATTCTTCCTCAATAGAGATTCGATGCTTGTCTAGAAATTCTTTTTGATGATGCGTGCCTAACCGATTATCAATAGTATGTAATTGTTTTTTTAAATCACTCAACCTGTTTTCTGGAAGGCTACTTAAATATTCTTCTGTTTCATCAGGGTTTTGTACCCTATGTAATTCCTTAGCTTCATCGTCATCGAAAAGATCTTCCAAAATTCCATCAAATTCTTTTTTTATCTCTTTTCTTTTTGTATACAGTGCTTGTAACTCATCTTCTGTCAAAATTCACCCTCCAATATCAATAATATACTTTAATTATACGTTATTGTTCGTTTAATACTAGTTTTTTTGCGCTCTTAGAAACTTTATATGTTGTACAATTAAAAAACATTTAAAATTATGAGGTACTACGATGACAAAAAAGCACTTAACATCTTTATGGTATGGAACAACTTAACAAAATAGATTATTAGTAAAGAAACAGACCTGTTACAAAAAACTTTTAAAAAAAATCTAGATCCATGTAATCAGTCGAAGGAATTAATAGACGAATCAATGGCTATTTAAGATAAAAGAAACGACTGAAACCATTATTAAAACAATCAAGCATTTTCTTTTCCTAATAACCTGTATCTTCTGAATAATCCATTAATCAACACCTCATTAACACCGTTATATTTCACATTAATCTTACATAACCAGCTATCCGACGGTTGATAACGTTATTAAACTTACGATGGGTTTCTATTCCGTGTGAGTGTATACGCCTCAAAGATAGTCATGACAATTTTGAGCGTGGAGCTGTCGGAAAGAGTGACATTTTAATACACCGCAGTGTGTGTATCAAGGAGGATGTTAAATCCAAGGAAGTCTATCCATTAACATATAAATTACTGATTGATCTGCAAACCAAAAAAATTCAGCTTATCAATCAGCTTTATATACAAAGATTAGAATGGACATATAGAAGGAATCAACAACAAAATTAAGCTCATCAAACGGGTTTCTTTTGGTTATCGAAATCCCACTCATTTCGAAATTGAATTCTATTTGCTTTTAAACATAAACGTGTACAGTCGTGATGGTTGTGAGGGTGACTGCGCGAAACGGAAAAGTGGCGTCCGAATACCCCACCGCGGAGCGAGGAGGATAAGGAGTTATCCGCAAATTTAGAAGAAATAGTTGAAAGGAATGGTACTCTCGTAAAGCTTCTAACTACTGATTGGTACTCAATTGCTTACGCAATCTCCGTCCCATACTATTCTCGTAAGCTCATGAATTCGCAACGATATTAGCAATCCGCTACGGTATTAGCAATGACAAAAAATAAGCAGCTACCAAAAAAGGCAGCTGCAAAAATGACTTATTTTACTAAATTTTGAATAACAACACTATTTGACATAGAGCCATAGTTTTACGGTATTACTTATCTGTAGCATCTCGTCCCAATAGACGTTCGGCTTTCGCTTTTGCCTGGAATTTACTTACTAACGGTGGTAATTCCGCTAATTCAGGATATTTCGTTTGTAACGCATTTAATAATAAACGGTCAGCTAAATCCGCATTATTTGCTAACAATGCACCATGTAAATACGAACCAAATGTATTTTTATAAATCGTTCCTTCTGTACCATCTTCACCGTTGTTGCCTCGTCCTTTTTCAACCATTGCCAACGGTTGTTGACCTTCACCAAGGTATGTACGTCCCCCATGATTTTCAAAGCCAACATATTTTTCGTCAAACGTTTTATTGTGTAAAATTACATCACCGATAAAACGTTCGTCGCCATTCACCGTATAGTGTGGCATCACACTAATACCATCGATACGATTGCCATCAGCGTCCATGTAATATTGACCCAACATTTGATAGCCACCACAAATAGCTAACATCACTTTATTATTCTCAATGTAGGCTGTTAAGGCTGCTTTTTTTGTTTGTAAATCTTTTGCTACTAATAGTTGTTCATAATCTTGACCGCCACCAATAAAAACCATATCGTATTTATCGCCATCAAATGGTTGATCCAAGCTGATTGTTTCGATATCGAAAGCAATACCGCGCGCATTCGCACGATGTTTAAGCACTAATAAATTGCCATTATCGCCATACGTATTTAACAGGTTGGCGTAAAGATGACACATTGTTAATGACATATCCATATTACCACTTTCCTTTCAACATGTTATTTTTGTACAGCTCTTCACGGAAACGCAACATTGCTGTGTACGTTGTTAATACGTAGACATCATCTGTTTTTTCTTTTTGAATCGCTTCGATTAAACCATCGATTGTCGGTACAATGCCAATTTCATCTTCTGGAATTCCAGCAACATTCAAACGCACACCTAAATCGTAATAACGTTCGCCACCTACACTATAACTTGGGATTGGCATTTCAGCTAATTTTTCAAAATTAACATCCCAAATCCAACTCACGTCAATACCATCTGCATAATGGTTGTTCATCAGTAAGAACAATGAGAACTCCTTCTCATGCAAAGCAATCGTTTCAATCGCTTGATTAAACCCAACAGGGTTTTTAACTAAAATAACATGTACTCGTTTGTCACCAACCATTACGGCTTCTTGACGTCCAAAAACAGCTTGATCAAGGACTAATCCTCGTTGAAGTTGCTCTGTTGATAAACCAAATTCACGTCCAATTGCATAAGCCGATAAAGCATTATAGCTATTATACAAGCCTCCGACAGTTAAGTGGTAAGGGTCATTATCAATTTGAACATCCGCTTCTTGGTCCGTTAAACGCGTCACTTCATTCAAGCGATACGTCAGTTCTGGACGTTTATAATCACATGTTTCACAATAGTAATCTCCAAGATTATTATAAGTAATAAAGTTATATTTTAATGGTTTTTTACAATGTGGACACAAAGTAGCGGTTGCATTGATTTGCGCTTCTTGTGCTTCACCTTTTTCAATGTCAAAACCAAAATAAGTTACTGGATTCGGTACATCTAAATCATGGAAGATCGGTGCATCACCATTTACAAATAATTTTGTTTCAGGCGTTAAACGAGCGCCATCAAGCATTAATTTTAATGTCGTATAGACTTCACCATAACGATCAAGTTGATCGCGGAATACATTGGTAAAAACAATCGCATGTGGTTTTACATACTCAGTAATACTCACAAGACTTGCTTCATCTACTTCTAAAATAGCATGACATTTTTCTTTGCGACCTGGTTGATAATTTTTCAAAAATGTTGAGGTAATTCCTTGTAACATATTAGCCCCTGTTGTGTTCGAAATCGTATCAGGATCAAGTTGTTTCAATACATTATGCATCAAAGCTGACGTTACTGTTTTACCATTTGTACCGGTAACAATTATCACTTCATAATTTTTAGAGATTTCTTCTAACACAGTCGGATCAAGTTTCAGCGCAACACGGCCTGGAAAACTGCTTCCTCCTTTGGTTAATGTCTGCACTGTCATGTAGACGGTTTTCCCGACCACAGCTGCCATTTTACTACGTAGTGACATGTTATTTCCCCTTCCAATCAATCGTATTCATTCAATTTATTTTACCACATGTGTTGTTTCTTCCAAAATAGTAAGCTATTGTTGACGCAACAAGTGGCGTTGTATCTTACCCGTAGCTGTTCGTGGTAACTTTTCTACGTGATAATAGGCCTGTGGCCATTTATATTTTGCTAGTTTATTCTTCAAAAAGTGAGCGAGTTCAGCTTCTGTCACTGCTTTATCTGTAACAATGTAGGCAACAGGCACTTGTGTCCATTGCTCATTTGGAACACCGACAACAGCAATTTCCTTTATTGCAGGATGACCCAAAAGTACATGTTCAATTTCAGTGGGGTAAATATTCTCGCCACCAGAAATAATCAAATCACCCGCACGTTCTTTTACATATAAAAAGCCTTCGTTATCAAGGTAACCGACATCGCCTGTTCTAAACCATCCGTTTTGAAAATCAGTTGATTGTTTACCATAGTAGCCTGGTGTAATATTAGCACCTTTGAGCCAAATATCACCGACAGTATCAGCGGCTTCAGTTCCCTTATTAATACGCAATTGCGTTTGAAAAAGCGGCAAACCTGCAGAACCTAATTTATCAGCAACTTTGTCCAAAGGCATTGCAACAGCTTGTGCTGCGGTTTCTGTCATACCGTATGAAGGTATGACTGGAATATTTCGTTCTTGGCAGGCTGCTAATAATTCTTTTGTCACCGGTCCACCACCAAGCAATACTACTTTAACTGCTGGGTGACAACGATAGGTTGATGATGTTGTATCAAGCAGTCGATGCAACATTGTTGTTACAACTGACGCATGCGTAATGGTACCTTCGGTTAATAATAAACCGAGGCGAAACGCATCAAATTTTTGTTCTAGCATCACAGCCGTACCAAACAATAATGAGCGCATCATAATTGATAAACCACTTATGTGAAACAAGGGCACCGCACAGTACCAACAATCACCCACTCCTAAAGCGTTTGTCATGGCGGTTCCCATTGCTGATGCGAGATGGTTTCCGTAGGTTTGTTGCACCGCTTTAGGATGACCCGTCGAGCCTGACGTAAACATCATGGATGCTGTCGCCTTTAAAGATACCGTTTTATTTGGTATCATCGCAGGTGCGGTTAACTTCTCTAACGATACAAACGAAAGAGCAGGTCGCTGTGCTAAATCTAGCACGGCAACCAACTCTTTGAAGTTATCTGCATAAAGGAGTTGTGTTGTATCACTTTGCTCTAATTGATAGTTAATTTCAGAGGCGGTTAAGCGGTTATTAATAAAAACGGTTACCGCTCCGATTTGTTGTAATGCCAATATTAGCTCATACATTGCACGATTATTTTCACCTAGCAACGCCACGTGTTGTCCCGGAGAAATAACTGTTTGTAATTTCCCCGCTATTGACCACACACGTTTCCCTAATTCACGGAAGGTCGTTGTTTCGTTATCATAAATAAGTGCACTGGCTGTGGGTGACTGTTCCACCCTTTGGCTTAACCAATTATTCACAAACATTTACTCCACCCTCTCACTTTATGGGAATTTAGGGAATTGATCAAAGTTTGGCTCACGTTTTTCTTTAAAAGCATCGCGGCCTTCTTTTGCTTCGTCTGTTGTATAGTATAACAATGTTGCATCACCAGCAAATTGTTGTAAACCAGCTAAACCATCTGTATCTGCGTTAAAGGCTGCTTTGATGAAACGTAATGATGTTGGGCTTTTCTTCAACATTTCCTCTGCCCAATCCATTGTTTCTTCTTCTACTTGTGCCAATGGTACCACTTTATTTACCCAGTTCATATCATAAGCTTCTGCTGCAGTATATTGACGACACATGAACCAAACTTCTTTCGCACGTTTATGACCTATAACTCGTGCCAAGTAGCCTGAACCATATCCAGCATCAAAGCTACCAACATTAGGCCCTGTTTGACCAAAGATGGCGTTGTCTGCTGCAATTGTAATATCACACACTAATTGTAGAACGTTACCACCACCGATAGAATAACCACGAACCATTGCAATAACAGGTTTAGGCATTACACGGATAAGGCGTTGTAAATCTAAAACGTTTAAACGTGGGATGTTATCATCACCTACATAACCACCGTTTCCACGTACTTTTTGATCCCCACCTGAGCAGAATGCTAAATCGCCTTCACCAGTTAAAATAATAACACCTGTATCTGCATCTTCACGACAGATTGTAAATGCATCAATCATTTCCATTACAGTTAAAGGTGTAAATGCATTACGTACATGTGGACGATTAATTGTTATTTTTGCCACGTGGTTTGTTTTTTCAAATTTAATCTCTTGATATTCTTTCACTTGTTTCCAGTCATATGTTTTCATTCTCTATTCCTCCTAATTTTTAAACACTTTTTTTAAATAGTTATTAAAATAACCACTTTTTTCAATATGTACCGCATGACCTGCATCTGGTACACCTTCGATTTCGAAGCTTGGCTGGTTGAGCCTCATCGCATTTGCGATGCTGACATATTTATTGTCCAATAGACCAACAATGCATGTAACAGGACAGTTAATGTCACTAAGTTTATCCCAGTAACTGGGTTGTGAACCTGTTCCCATGCCATACAACGATTCCTGCAAACCAACCACAGTATTATTTTCTCGCTGTTTGCGAAGGTGTTCTTTTACAGTCGTTGATAATATTCGTTGCGACTCAAACAGTGGAATCCCTTCCCAAAAATCAATAAAGGCTTCCAATCCATTTGTTTCCAACCGTTGAGCAAGTTTTTGATCACTGTGACGGCGTTCTGCCCGTTCTTCTGCTGTTGCCAACCCCGGAGAACTACTTTCAATAACAAGTCGTGTCACTTTTTCAGGGTATTCACAAGCTAATCCCAATGCCACTCTGCCACCCATTGAATAGCCAACAACATTAAAGTGTTCACTACCCAATTGAGTCATTATAGCGATGATATCAGCCAACTGTTCAGCATAATTACATTCTGTGGCAATAGTTTGACCATGCCCTGCTAAATCAAGTAAAACATGGCGAAAACCATCGATTGAAGTAGCGGTCTTTAAAAAGGTTTGTGAACTGCCAGTAAAACCATGTAACCATAATATTGTAGGTAATTCATCAGAACCTTCTATCAACAGATGATAGGAACGCGAACGTATCTTCACATTATAAGCTTTCATAACCAATCACTTCCTGTATATTATCCCACACACTGCGATGAGTGACTACATTTTCATAACGATTTGTTTTAATTTCAATAATATTTAAGCCTTTATCATGTGCAGATTGGTCTAAAGCGTCTTGGAATTCTTCCCAATCTGATATGCCATAGTAATTACCATCATACAATGAAGTTGCTTTCTCAATAGATATGTCCGTTGGTGTTCCAAATAGCTGCTCATAATGACGCGGACTGTCTGCTTGTGGTAAAAATGAAAAGATACCTCCACCATTATTATTAATAACAATTAAAGTCATGTTAAGTTGATTTGTACGTGACATCAATAAACCATTCATATCATGAAAGAATGTGACATCGCCGATTAAGGCATACATTGGTTGCTTAACAACACTCATTCCTAACGCAGTTGACACATTACCATCAATACCGTTAGCGCCTCTGTTGGCGTAGAGTTTAATGTGACGTTCTGTTTGTTGGAAGAACGTATCAATATCACGAATTGGCATACTATTTCCGATATATAAAGTCGCATTGTTCGGAAGATGTTGCTGTAATTCACTAATAACTTTCCCTTCATCCAAACCTTCAATTGTTTGTAAATACTTATTAACAGTAGCTTTACTTAAAGTATTTAATCGTTGCCATTGATCATACCATTCCGTATTGCGTTGTGTATAATCAACTGTCGTTAACAATTCTTCTACAAAAACGTGTTCTTCACAATGAATCATATCTGTCACTGCTTTAATTGGATCGCGCCAACTAGAGCCTGGGTCAACTACAAAATGACGGGCATCGTCTAAGGTATCAAGATATTGACTAAGGAATTTTGAAACCGGCATTGCTCCAAAACGGATAACCACATCTGCTTTCATCGCTTGTTTTACTCTATCGATACGTAAGAAACTATCGTATTGATCAATTACTTTAATATCATTTTTACCAAAAGAACGAATTTGCGATAACGGATCTGCTAAAACGGGGAAACCTAGTTGCAAGGATAGCTCAACCAATTTTTCTGCAAAACCTTCAGCTTTATCAAGATCACCAATGACAATCAAACCTTTTTTCCCATGACAAACTGCGATAATTTGGTTTAAAAGATCTTTTTCAACTGTTTCTTTTGTCAAATAGATATGTACATGATGACGCTTTTCTTCGCCACTAAAAGGCGAGGGGTCTAATATAGGCATCAATGGTTGTCTTAGTGGGAAATTAAGGTGAACTGGCCCACTAGGCGCCTTTAAAGCCAAATCTACAGCACGTGCTCCATGCCATTTGGCATATTGTAACATTTCTGGACGATCTTCTGGTAAAGCCATATCAACAAAATCTTTCACATGATGACCATACAAATGAATTTGATCAATTGTTTGTGGTGCACCTACACCGCGCAATTCGTGTGGGCGATCTGATGTTAATACAACCAATGGAATTTGAGAGAGGTTAGCTTCTACTACTGCTGGCATATAGTTAGCTGCTGCTGTGCCTGATGTGCAAAGCAATACAACGGGACGGTGTGACGCTTTAGCCAATCCCAATGCGAAAAAACCTGCTGAACGTTCATCAATATCCACATATATTTTTAAAGTCGGATGTTCTGCCATTAGCATTGCTAACGGCGTTGAACGTGAACCTGGACTGATCACTGCATCCTTGACTCCTGCTTGTACAAGCTCTTCAATAAAAGACGAAAGATAACGCGTCATTTCAATTTGATGCTGTGTCATTGTCTGTCCCTCCTAATAATCTTAACATTGGTTGAAATTTCATTGCTGTTTCATGCCATTCATTTTCAGGAACAGAATCCGCAACAATCCCACAACCCGCAAATAAGCGAGCTGTTTTTTCTTGTGCAGCTAATGAGCGAATACCTACTGCGAATTCGCCGTTTTCATTACTATCATACCAACCGATTGGTGCACCAAAAAAGCCTCGGATAAGCGGTTCTTCTTTTGCAATCCATTCCACTGTTTTCTTAGATGGAAAACCACCTAAAGCTGGGGTTGGATGCATTTGTTTCACCAATGTTAAAAAAGACATTCCACTATTTAATTCGGCCTTAATGGGTGTATATAGATGTTGAATATCACGATTGCTTAAAATTTGAGGCTGTGATGAGTAGTTTAAATCATGACAAAGACCTGCTAATTTATTAGTAATCATGCTCACAACAATTTCATGCTCATGTAGATTTTTAGGATCTGCCAATAATTCATCGGCGTACATTTGTCGCTGTTCTTCTGTTTTTCCTGCTGCAATTGACCCTGCGACACCTGCTGAATAGATTGATTGCCCTTCTTTATATAATAAACGCTCAGGTGATGCACCTAAAAAGCTAGTGCCTTGATAACGCAACAAATAACGGTAACAATTCGGTTGTTGTAAAAGTAAGGCTGCCATTAATTCACCAATGTGTAATGAACGATTAAACACAATTTCTTTTTGGCGTGCAAGGACGACTTTCGTAAATACACCTGCCTCAATATGTTCAATGCCCTTATTTAACATCTTATCCCAATCAGTGGGCGTAATCAAATCTTCAATCTTCTTAATTATTAAAGGTGTTCTTTCTTTTTCTGACGTTATATTTAAAGTCCTTGCTTGCGCATAACTGTTATTCAGTTTTTTTTCAATACTCATAAAAGTATCATCCGCTTGAACAATGCAATTAATTGTCAACGTATTTAGCTTCTCTTTGCGCATAAACATTAACTCAGGTAACAAAAACATCTGTTTTCCAAAAACACTCCAAATTGTTCCAGTTGTTTCTGCTTTATCATCAAAACTAAAACCACCAAAAAGTAATGGCAAACCACTATTTGCCTTATCTTGATCGCTTATTACTGCATCTTTTAGAAGCTGCGACCACTCTTGTTGTACCCCTGTTGCACTCATCATTTTTTCATTAAACACTGCCGCTGTCTTTATCCCTGTAAATTCTAATGAATCATCGGGTGTTTGCCAATAAAAAGCATCCTCTGTTTGAGGTAAATTAATTAACACCTTTGGAAAATTAATTTCTTCTATCGGAGTAATGATGCTCAATAACACTGCATTTTCAGTCTTTCTTGCTTGTTCAACTGCCTGTTTAATAGACTCTGTCACTTTATTTGCTAGTTTCATTAGATATATCGCCCCTATATAGATGCTCCATATAAAAAGAGAGAAACTATTCGAACGCATAAAACCAACGAATAGCTCTTTTTATATCAGCTTATGTTTACTCTGCCACACCAATTATAACAAAAAATATCACTGTATCATACTCTTACTTACTGTTATGGCAGTTTATAGTGTGTTATAGTTAAATTTGTATAATTACGCAATAAAGGAGAGGGTTTTTTTGAAACAAGGTCAGAGTTCTAAACTGGCTCGCATCACACAAAATAAATGGTGGAAATTATTACGTCCACATACGTTGGCTTCCAGCTATGTTCCTGTATTTGTTGGTTCTGCAGCAGCATTGCACTATTCAACCTTTAAGGTCTTACCATTTTTAGCAATGTTATTTGCAGCCTTTTTAATTCAAACAGGAACTAATCTATTTAATGAGTACTACGATTATAAACGTGGTCATGACGATGAAAATAAAGTAGGTCATGGTGGTGCTATCACAAAAGAGAAGATGTCTGCTAGCTTGATTCGCAATTTAGCCATTTTAAGCTTCCTAATCGCCCTTCTTCTAGGCGTCTATCTTTGTATCACTGTGAGTTGGTATCTCGCTGCTATCGGAGTAATTTCAATGATTGTCGGCTTTTTATATACCGGTGGTCCACTCCCAATTGCACATACACCCTTTGGTGAATTGATCGCTGGATTTTTCATGGGTGGTATTATTACTTACCTCAGCTTTTTTATTCAGACAGGCTACTTGAATAAAACAATTATTTTCCTTTCATTCCCGTTAATCGTTATGATTGGTAACATGTTGTTAGCAAACAGCTTACGTGATATTGAAGAAGATACTCGCAACGGACGACTCACTTTAGCAATCTTACTGGGTAGACGTTGGGCAACGGTATTTTATGCAGCTATGTGGTTATTCGCATTTGGATGGACTTGGTCATTAGTATTTACAATGAACCTTACACCATTCCTCTTTATTACACTTATTGCTGTACCACCAGCACTCATGTCTATCTATATCTTTTGGAAACAAAATGAAGTCATGAAGATGATTCCTGGAATGGCTACATGTTCTAAGGCAATCAAATATTACGGATTACTGACAGCACTCGCTTTAATCATTGGCTTAGCTTTTTAAATCAAACAGTTATTATATTAAAGAAGCACTTACGTCGGCAAATAGGCCCTCATAAGTGCTTCTTTTTTGGAGCTAATAATTTCACAAATTCCGAAATCGTTTTTTCTCTGTTTCAATAATTAATCGTATACAAAAAAAGAGGATAGAACTTAATCTATACTCCAAAAAGGTTCTTAATTTAATAGAATGGATTGGTACTCGCTTTCACTCCGCCCCATACTGTCCTCGTATGCGGAGAAATTCACTACGAGAAAAATAAAAAAAGATGCTAACTTTAAAAGTTAACATCTTTACTGTTATGACCCGTACGGGATTCGAACCCGTGATACCGCCGTGAAAGGGCGGTGTCTTAACCGCTTGACCAACGGGCCTAAATATAATACGGAGAAAGAGGGATTTGAACCCTCGCGCCGCTTTCGCGACCTACACCCTTAGCAGGGGCGCCTCTTCAGCCACTTGAGTATTTCCCCTAACTCCGCAAGTAGGGCTCGAACCTACGACAACACGATTAACAGTCGTGTGCTCTACCAACTGAGCTATTGCGGATAACAATGGGCCTAAATGGACTCGAACCATCGACCTCACGCTTATCAGGCGTGCGCTCTAACCAGCTGAGCTATAGGCCCTATTTTCTAACTTACTAAAGCGAGTGATCGGGATCGAACCGACGACAACAGCTTGGAAGGCTGTAGTTTTACCACTAAACTACACTCGCATATACAAAAGGCGGATGATGGGGATCGAACCCACGCATGCCTGAACCACAATCAGGTGTGTTAACCACTTCACCACAACCGCCATCATAAAATATGGCTCAGGACAGAGTCGAACTGCCGACACACGGAGCTTCAATCCGTTGCTCTACCAACTGAGCTACTGAGCCAAAAAAAAACGGTCTGGACGGGACTCGAACCCGCGACCTCCTGCGTGACAGGCAGGCATTCTAACCAGCTGAACTACCAGACCAAAAACTTGTTTGCAAGCTAACTTGCAATTGCGGGAGCTGGATTTGAACCAACGACCTTCGGGTTATGAGCCCGACGAGCTACCAGACTGCTCCATCCCGCGATAATATAAATAGTACTTGTTAATTTACTGTGTATCAACTGCTCGATTAAAACCTTCACAGTGATTCTCAGTTAAGGAGGATGAGGGATTCGAACCCCCGCGCGATTTTACTCGCCTGACGGTTTTCAAGACCGTTCCCTTCAGCCAGACTTGGGTAATCCTCCGAAATAAAAATGATGATAATGGACCTTGTAGGACTCGAACCTACGACCGGACGGTTATGAGCCGTCTGCTCTAACCAACTGAGCTAAAGGTCCTGCATTATAATAAAAAAATGGTAGCGGCAGAGGGAGTCGAACCCACGACCTTTCGGGTATGAACCGAATGCTCTAGCCAGCTGAGCTACACCGCCATATATAATATAATGAGTTTGCTTTTGTTGGTGGAGCCTAGCGGGATCGAACCGCTGACCTCCTGCGTGCAAGGCAGGCGCTCTCCCAGCTGAGCTAAGGCCCCATAAAAATGGGTAATTACTGGAATATTACGTTTGTATATGTATGTCTATACAATCGGGAAGACAGGATTCGAACCTGCGACCCCTTGGTCCCAAACCAAGTGCTCTACCAAGCTGAGCTACTTCCCGTGCTGTAAATGCGCCCAAGAGGAGTCGAACCTCTAACCGCTTGATTCGTAGTCAAGTACTCTATCCAATTGAGCTATGGGCGCTTTTTATTAGTCGTACTATGCCGAGGGCCGGAATCGAACCGGCACGGTGATCACTCACCGCAGGATTTTAAGTCCTGTGCGTCTGCCAGTTCCGCCACCCCGGCTTAAAAATTTTATTACAAGCGAAAGACGAGATTCGAACTCGCGACCCCCACCTTGGCAAGGTGATGTTCTACCACTGAACTACTTTCGCATATGAGCCGTGCTGGGCTCGAACCAGCGACCCTCTGATTAAAAGTCAGATGCTCTACCAACTGAGCTAACGGCTCTTGTTTTTCAACAAGCTGAATATTTATTTCTAGCAACATCTTCTAGGAAGATGTATGCCGACTGCAGGAGTCGAACCCGCGACCTACTGATTACAAATCAGTTGCTCTACCAACTGAGCTAAGTCGGCTTAACACGACAATAGTAAGTATAACACGTATGCTTTCATTGTCAATATTTTTTTACTGCTATGACCCGTACGGGATTCGAACCCGTGATACCGCCGTGAAAGGGCGGTGTCTTAACCGCTTGACCAACGGGCCTAAATATAATACGGAGAAAGA
Source organism: Brochothrix thermosphacta DSM 20171 = FSL F6-1036 (assembly GCF_036884295.1). Lineage (NCBI taxonomy): Bacteria > Bacillati > Bacillota > Bacilli > Caryophanales > Listeriaceae > Brochothrix > Brochothrix thermosphacta. The sequence continues at coordinate 931,231 of NZ_CP145608.1, read as the reverse complement.
GGGATTTGAACCCTCGCGCCGCTTTCGCGACCTACACCCTTAGCAGGGGCGCCTCTTCAGCCACTTGAGTATTTCCCCTAACTCCGCAAGTAGGGCTCGAACCTACGACAACACGATTAACAGTCGTGTGCTCTACCAACTGAGCTATTGCGGATAACAATGGGCCTAAATGGACTCGAACCATCGACCTCACGCTTATCAGGCGTGCGCTCTAACCAGCTGAGCTATAGGCCCTATTTTCTAACTTACTAAAGCGAGTGATCGGGATCGAACCGACGACAACAGCTTGGAAGGCTGTAGTTTTACCACTAAACTACACTCGCATATACAAAAGGCGGATGATGGGGATCGAACCCACGCATGCCTGAACCACAATCAGGTGTGTTAACCACTTCACCACAACCGCCATCATAAAATATGGCTCAGGACAGAGTCGAACTGCCGACACACGGAGCTTCAATCCGTTGCTCTACCAACTGAGCTACTGAGCCAAAAAAAAACGGTCTGGACGGGACTCGAACCCGCGACCTCCTGCGTGACAGGCAGGCATTCTAACCAGCTGAACTACCAGACCAAAAACTTGTTTGCAAGCTAACTTGCAATTGCGGGAGCTGGATTTGAACCAACGACCTTCGGGTTATGAGCCCGACGAGCTACCAGACTGCTCCATCCCGCGATAATATAAATAGTACTTGTTAATTTACTGTGTATCAACTGCTCGATTAAAACCTTCACAGTGATTCTCAGTTAAGGAGGATGAGGGATTCGAACCCCCGCGCGATTTTACTCGCCTGACGGTTTTCAAGACCGTTCCCTTCAGCCAGACTTGGGTAATCCTCCGAAATAAAAATATTTGATTTTAACTTTTAACTAGTTTTGCTTACCTTACTCACTTATGTTTGTAAGTTACTGTTATCAACTGCTATAGTATAAACCATCACAGTGAGTTCAGTTAAGGAGGATGAGGGATTCGAACCCCCGCGCGATTTTACTCGCCTGACGGTTTTCAAGACCGTTCCCTTCAGCCAGACTTGGGTAATCCTCCGAAATAAAAATATTTGATTTTAACTTTTAACTAGTTTTGCTTACCTTACTCGCTTACGTTTGTAAGTTACTGTTATCAGCTGCTATAGTATAAAACCATCACAGTGAGTTCAGTTAAGGAGGATGAGGGATTCGAACCCCCGCGCGATTTTACTCGCCTGACGGTTTTCAAGACCGTTCCCTTCAGCCAGACTTGGGTAATCCTCCGAAATAAAAATATTAGATTACAACTCTTTACAGAGTCAAGACTACTTTGCTTACTTCGTTTACAAAGCACTGTTATTACCTGTTATAGTACAAAACCATCACAGTAATTTCAGTTAAGGAGGATGAGGGATTCGAACCCCCGCGCGATTTTACTCGCCTGACGGTTTTCAAGACCGTTCCCTTCAGCCAGACTTGGGTAATCCTCCAAGGTGAAAATATATAGCGGCAGAGGGAGTCGAACCCACGACCTTTCGGGTATGAACCGAATGCTCTAGCCAGCTGAGCTACACCGCCATGATGTTATTACTTAACTATTAATAAAAATTGGTGGAGCCTAGCGGGATCGAACCGCTGACCTCCTGCGTGCAAGGCAGGCGCTCTCCCAGCTGAGCTAAGGCCCCATAAAAATGGGTAATTACTGGAATATTACGTTTGTATATGTATGTCTATACAATCGGGAAGACAGGATTCGAACCTGCGACCCCTTGGTCCCAAACCAAGTGCTCTACCAAGCTGAGCTACTTCCCGTGCTGTAAATGCGCCCAAGAGGAGTCGAACCTCTAACCGCTTGATTCGTAGTCAAGTACTCTATCCAATTGAGCTATGGGCGCTTTTTATTAGTCGTACTATGCCGAGGGCCGGAATCGAACCGGCACGGTGATCACTCACCGCAGGATTTTAAGTCCTGTGCGTCTGCCAGTTCCGCCACCCCGGCTTAAAAATTTTATTACAAGCGAAAGACGAGATTCGAACTCGCGACCCCCACCTTGGCAAGGTGATGTTCTACCACTGAACTACTTTCGCATATGAGCCGTGCTGGGCTCGAACCAGCGACCCTCTGATTAAAAGTCAGATGCTCTACCAACTGAGCTAACGGCTCTTGTCATTTGTCAACAAGATTAATTATAACATTTCGATATGGTTTTGACAAGTATTTTTTGAATTTTTCCAAAAAATATATGCCGACTGCAGAAGTCGAATCCGCGACCTACTGATTACAAATCAGTTGCTCTACCAGCTGAGCTAAGTCGGCAAAAAAATGGTGGGGGATGACGGGCTCGAACCGCCGACCCTCTGCTTGTAAGGCAGATGCTCTCCCAGCTGAGCTAATCCCCCATTGCTTGGCAACGTCCTACTCTCACAGGGGGAGACCCCCAACTACCATCGGCGCTAAAGAGCTTAACTACTGTGTTCGGGATGGGAACAGGTGTATCCTCTTTGCTATCGTCACCAAACGTTTTTTTGAATTTTATCTAAGCTTCGTTTTTCGTTGTTGTCTTCTTCATCTCAATTGTCACATACCCTAAGTATGTTCCTCAATCGATTCATAAACGCCTAGAATAACTCGCTTTTACAAAATTCATATTAACAGATACATTACCTGTTAATTGCTTGGATAATATGAAATTATCAAGAGAATTTGCACTCTCAAAACTGAATACTTATTGATATAGAAAGAATTTGCGACAACCAATCGTCATTTTCGCTTTTTTAAAAATTAATAAGGTTAAGTCCTCGACCTATTAGTATTCGTCCGCTCCATACATTGCTGTACTTCCACTCCGAACCTATCAACCTGATCGTCTCTCAGGGGTCTTACTCACATAAAGTGATGGGAAATCTCATCTCGAGGGGGGCTTCACGCTTAGATGCTTTCAGCGTTTATCCCTTCCACACATAGCTACCCAGCGATGCTCCTGGCGGAACAACTGGTACACCAGCGGTGTGTCCATCCCGGTCCTCTCGTACTAAGGACAGCTCCTCTCAAATTTCCTGCGCCCGCGACGGATAGGGACCGAACTGTCTCACGACGTTCTGAACCCAGCTCGCGTACCGCTTTAATGGGCGAACAGCCCAACCCTTGGGACCGACTACAGCCCCAGGATGCGATGAGCCGACATCGAGGTGCCAAACCTCCCCGTCGATGTGGACTCTTGGGGGAGATAAGCCTGTTATCCCCGGGGTAGCTTTTATCCGTTGAGCGATGGCCCTTCCATGCGGAACCACCGGATCACTAAGCCCGACTTTCGTCCCTGTTCGACTTGTAGGTCTCACAGTCAAGCTCCCTTGTGCCTTTACACTCTGCGAATGATTTCCAACCATTCTGAGGGAACCTTTGGGCGCCTCCGTTACTCTTTAGGAGGCGACCGCCCCAGTCAAACTGCCCATCTGACACTGTCTCCCACCCCGATAAGGGGTGCGGGTTAGAATGGTCATGTCACAAGGGTAGTATCCCACCAACGCCTCCTCCGAAGCTAGCGCTCCGGAATCTAAGGCTCCTACCTATCCTGTACAAGTGACACAAACATTCAATATCAGATTGCAGTAAAGCTCCACGGGGTCTTTCCGTCCTGTCGCGGGTAACCTGCATCTTCACAGGTACTATAATTTCACCGAGTCTCTTGTTGAGACAGTGCCCAAATCGTTACACCTTTCGTGCGGGTCGGAACTTACCCGACAAGGAATTTCGCTACCTTAGGACCGTTATAGTTACGGCCGCCGTTTACTGGGGCTTCAATTCGCACCTTCGCTTGCGCTAAGCACTCCTCTTAACCTTCCAGCACCGGGCAGGTGTCAGCCCATATACGTCATCTTACGATTTTGCATAGACCTGTGTTTTTGGTAAACAGTCGCTTGGGCCTATTCACTGCGGCTCTCTCAGGCTTTCACCTTAATAGAGCACCCCTTCTCCCGAAGTTACGGGGTCATTTTGCCGAGTTCCTTAACAAGAGTTCTCTCGCTCACCTTAGGATTCTCTCCTCATCTACCTGTGTCGGATTGCGGTACGGGCAGTCATTAACTAACTAGAGGCTTTTCTTGGCAGTGTGGAATCAGAACCTACGGCACTAGGTGCCACCACATCACAACTCAGCTTACACGGAAAGCGGATTTGCCTACTTCCCTGCCTAATTGCTTGTACATGCATATCCATCAGCATGCGTTCGTATCCTCCTGCGTCCCCCCATCGCTCAAACATTAATGACTGGTACAGAAATATCAATCTGTTGTCCATCGCCTACGCCTATCGGCCTCAGCTTAGGTCCCGACTAACCCTGGGCGGACGAGCCTTCCCCAGGAAACCTTAGATATTCGGTGGACGGGATTCTCACCCGTCTTTCGCTACTCATACCGGCATTCTCACTTCTAAGCACTCCACCAGTCCTCTCGGTCTGACTTCACTGTCCTTAGAACGCTCTCCTACCACGGACATCTTAGATGTCCATCCACAGTTTCGGTAATACGTTTAGCCCCGGTACATTTTCGGCGCGGTGTCACTCGACTAGTGAGCTATTACGCACTCTTTAAATGGTGGCTGCTTCTGAGCCAACATCCTAGTTGTCTAAGCAATACTACATCCTTTTCCACTTAACGTATATTTAGGGACCTTAACTGGTGGTCTGGGCTGTTTCCCTCTCGACAATGGATCTTATCACTCACTGTCTGACTCCCGAGTATAAGTCGATGGCATTCGGAGTTTATCTGAATTCAGTAACCCTAGATGGGCCCCTAGTTCAAACAGTGCTCTACCTCCATGACTCTCAACCTCGAGGCTAGCCCTAAAGCTATTTCGGAGAGAACCAGCTATCTCCAGGTTCGATTGGAATTTCTCCGCTACCCACACCTCATCCCCGCAATTTTCAACTTACGTGGGTTCGGACCTCCAGTAAGTTTTACCTTACCTTCATCCTGGACATGGGTAGATCACCTGGTTTCGGGTCTACGCCTACTAACTAATTCGCCCTATTCAGACTCGCTTTCGCTGCGGCTCCGTCTTATCAACTTAACCTTGCTAGTAAACGTAACTCGCCGGTTCATTCTACAAAAGGCACGCTATCACCCATTAACGGGCTTTAACTACTTGTAGGCACACGGTTTCAGGAACTATTTCACTCCCCTTCCGGGGTTCTTTTCACCTTTCCCTCACGGTACTGGTACACTATCGGTCACTAGGGAGTATTTAGCCTTACGGGATGGTCCCCGTGGATTCCGACGGGATTTCTCGTGTCCCGCCGTACTCAGGATCCACTCTGGAGAGAAACGCTTTTCGTTTACGGGACTGTTACCCTCTTTGGTTAACCTTTCCAGGTTACTCAACTAAACGTTTCTTTTGTAACTCCGTGTAGAGTGTCCTACAACCCCAAAGAGCAAGCTCTTTGGTTTGGGCTGTTTCCGTTTCGCTCGCCGCTACTTAGGAAATCGATTTTTCTTTCTCTTCCTGCAGGTAATAAGATGTTTCAGTTCCCTGCGTCTGCCGTCAACAACCTATGTATTCAGTTGAAGACACTATGCGATCAAGCATAGTAGGTTTCCCCATTCGGAAATCTCTGGATCAAAGCTTACGTACAGCTCCCCAAAGCATATCGGTGTTAGTCCCGTCCTTCATCGGCTCCTAGTGCCAAGGCATTCACCGTGCGCCCTTTCTAACTTAACCTTCAGACTTACTTCTTTTCCTATCTCTCTTTGTCAGAATTGCGCGCTCTCAGACATGTACCGAAGTACAATTACTTACGAGTGCTCGTTCTTCCTCGATTGATAAAAAAACAACTTCGTCTTTACCTTGCCTCCGAAGAGGCAAAGTTCGACATGATGAACACATGTCTGGTTGATCGTGCGATACGATCTGATGATTATAAATCACCTAAAATGAGTCTCGGTTGTTACTTGGTCTTTCTATTTAATATCAATTAGTATTCAGTTTTCAAAGAACAAATTTTTATAGAGAAGATTGACTTCTCAAAACTAAATGAACGCTAGACATATCATATATATTTTAAAGTGAGTGATGACGTTTGTCATACTAGGTATCAACAATACTCATAAGAAAGCGTACTTTACGTACGTGTCTGAGAGTGTGCATTGATAACGGTGTATGCGAGCGTTTCTCATCATTTTAAAACAATTAATTTGTAACATTATCACATCCGAAGATGTGTTCCTATTCCTTAGAAAGGAGGTGATCCAGCCGCACCTTCCGATACGGCTACCTTGTTACGACTTCACCCCAATTATCTATCCCACCTTAGACGGCTAGCTCCCGAAGGTTACCAAACCGGCTTTGGGTGTTACAAACTCTCGTGGTGTGACGGGCGGTGTGTACAAGGCCCGGGAACGTATTCACCGTAGCATGCTGATCTACGATTACTAGCGATTCCGGCTTCATGCAGGCGAGTTGCAGCCTGCAATCCGAACTGAGAATAATTTTATGGGATTGGCTCCACCTCGCGGCTTCGCGACCCTTTGTATTATCCATTGTAGCACGTGTGTAGCCCAGGTCATAAGGGGCATGATGATTTGACGTCATCCCCACCTTCCTCCGGCTTACACCGGCAGTCACTTTAGAGTGCCCAACTAAATGCTGGCAACTAAAATCAAGGGTTGCGCTCGTTGCGGGACTTAACCCAACATCTCACGACACGAGCTGACGACAACCATGCACCACCTGTCACTTTGTCCCCGAAGGGAAAGTTCTGTCTCCAGAATGGTCAAAGGATGTCAAGACCTGGTAAGGTTCTTCGCGTTGCTTCGAATTAAACCACATGCTCCACCGCTTGTGCGGGCCCCCGTCAATTCCTTTGAGTTTCAACCTTGCGGTCGTACTCCCCAGGCGGAGTGCTTAATGCGTTAACTGCAGCACTAAGGGGCGGAAACCCCCTAACACTTAGCACTCATCGTTTACGGCGTGGACTACCAGGGTATCTAATCCTGTTTGCTCCCCACGCTTTCGCGCCTCAGCGTCAGTAACAGACCAGAGAGCCGCCTTCGCCACTGGTGTTCCTCCAAATATCTACGCATTTCACCGCTACACTTGGAATTCCACTCTCCTCTTCTGTCCTCAAGTCTCCCAGTTTCCAATGACCCTCCCCGGTTGAGCCGGGGGCTTTCACATCAGACTTAAGAGACCGCCTGCGCGCGCTTTACGCCCAATAATTCCGGACAACGCTTGCCACCTACGTATTACCGCGGCTGCTGGCACGTAGTTAGCCGTGGCTTTCTGGTTAGATACCGTCAAGGGGTGAACAGTTACTCTCACCCATGTTCTTCTCTAACAACAGAGCTTTACGACCCGAAGGCCTTCTTCGCTCACGCGGCGTTGCTCGGTCAGACTTTCGTCCATTGCCGAAGATTCCCTACTGCTGCCTCCCGTAGGAGTTTGGGCCGTGTCTCAGTCCCAATGTGGCCGATCACCCTCTCAGGTCGGCTATGGATCGTCGCCTTGGTAAGCCATTACCTTACCAACTAGCTAATCCAGCGCGGGTCCATCTCACAGTGACAGCCGAAACCGTCTTTCACTTGAACATCTTATGATGTTCAGCACATTCGGTATTAGCATCGATTTCTCGATGTTATCCCCAGCTGTGAGGCAGGTTACCCACGTGTTACTCACCCGTCCGCCACTAACTTCAAAAGAGCAAGCTCTTTATCCGTTCGTTCGACTTGCATGTATTAGGCACGCCGCCAGCGTTCGTCCTGAGCCAGGATCAAACTCTCGTTAAAAAGTGATAGTGTTTAAACCATCAAATGATCCTTAACTAGTTCGCTAGCTAAAAATTTGTTACTTGTTTGCGTTACGAAATTAATTGGTTAAACTCCGAAGAGTTTAAGCATATAATATGTCTTTTCGTTCATTCAGTTTTCAAAGGTCAATCGTTATCAAGCTCTCGCTGACAACTACTTAATAATAACACGCCATGTTTCTTAAGTCAACATTTTTTTATTTATAAAAAATGTTTCTTCAAGGAAACTTATTTAAGACTTACTAATAATAACACTATATGAACCTGTGTGTCAATTGTTTTTTAAAGACTTATTAGTAATTTACTAAAATAACTTTTCATGCATTTACAAACAGTATCTTAACAACATTTACAAAGTTTTTTGCATTCATGCAATTCTTTTTCAAACGTTGTTTTAACAAGAACATTCTTTATATTATCAAATCATCTTACCGCCGTCAATAACTTTATTACTTTTTAACCTTTTTTCTTACACTCTTCGCAAATACCATAAACTTCCAGACGATGGCTCGCTATTTCAAAACCTGTCACATGTGACGCTAAACTTTCAACTTCTTCTAACCCAGGATATGAAAAATCAACAATCTTACCACACTTATTACAAATTGCATGATAATGATCGTGCGTTGTAAAATCAAAACGGCTTGATGAATCTCCGTATGATAATTCTTTCACAATATTTGCATCTTTAAAAACATGCAAATTATTATAGACAGTTGCTACACTCATATTTGGGAAATCTCGCCCTAAAGCTTTATATATTTCATCTGCAGTAGGATGCGAGTGTGAGTTGATTATAAATTCAAGCACCGCTCGACGTTGGGGCGTTATACGTACACCTGCATGTTTTAAAATATCGATTGCACTGTCTAGATGATTATCGTTATGAACATGAGTATGCTCCATTATTAACCACCCTTTCAATTGCTATTTATACATTATCTCTATAATACTGTTAAAAAGACCTTCGTGTCAATAATTCTTCTTTAACTCCATAAGCTTTTATACTTTAAATGATAGACATTCAAATACAGCTTTTCACATTAAAATAAAAAAAGATGCCAACACTTAGTGTTTGGCATCTTTTTCTACGTCATTGTTTGGATGAATCGAACGGTATTTATTATAGTACCAAAAATCGATGTAGTCATCTGAAAAAGGACCTTTTTTATCGAGTACCCATTCTGTCAGAATTCCAAGCTGTTGTTTCAGGATAAGATCAATTTCAGCAGGATAGTGCATCGAACGTTTACGGGCCTCGTATTCATCTTCATCTAATAAATGAAAACTCCCATTTGGGAACACTTTAATATCAAGATCATAATCGATATACTTCAGCGCTTCATTATCAATGAGATAAGGAGAACCAATATTGCAATAATGATGAACACCATCCGCCCGAATCATTGAGATAACATTAAACCAGTGTTCTTTATGGAAATAAGAAATCGCCGGTTCTCTCGTTACCCACTTTCTGCCGTCAGACTCTATAACAAGCGTTCTATCATTTCCGCCTATTAGTAATTGATCAGTCGCCTTTAAAACAGTCGTTTTTTTCCAGGTACGATGGAGCTTACCGTCGTGTTTATAACTTTGAATCTTAATGACGTCCCCTTCATTTGGAAGACACATTGTTATAACCTACTTTCTGGAATCTCTCATGACTGATACATAAGAAGCCTCACACTCCTTTTCTTGAATAAAAGGAAGAGAAGGAAATTCGGCAAGCTCTGCATTGCTCATGGTTTATTCGTGGCTGTTTTTGGACAGTTGTTTGCAATACGCTTTTATTTATTGTTACAACTAATTTCATAATATAGTATACCATAACCCCTTATTATATATAAAGTCCTACCTATGTTTTTATGAAACTGGCAACGATCGTCCACCATCAATAAGAATAGTTTGTCCACAAATCATCTTCGCTTTATCCGACACAAGAAAATCAACGGCATCAACTAAATCATCCGCTTGTACCATACGACCCATTGGAGTGCGTTTTTTAGCATCTTCTAGCAACTCTTCACGATTCGGAAAATGATCTAACGCTTCCGTTTCAACAAGCCCACCGGAAACCGCATTAACACGTATACCTTTTGGCGCAAGCTCAACTCCCAAATAACGCGTCAATGACTCTACTGCTGCTTTTGATACTCCCACAGTTGTGTAATTTTCTAACACACGCATTGATCCTAATGAACTTAGGCTTACAATCGATCCACCTGTTTCATTAGCTTCCATCATTTTAGCCGCTTCTTGTGCTGCAAATAAAAGCGATTTGGCATTGATTGACATTGTCCAATCCCAGTGTTTTTCTGTAAGTTCCATTACAGGTTTCAAAACACCACTTGCAGCGTTGTTAACAAATATATCTAAACGTCCAAATTCTGATAACACCGTCGCAAACATTTCTTTGATTTTTTCAACATCTCCAACATTAGCTTTGACGATTAAGCACTTTTGTCCTAATGCCTCTATTTCAGCTTGGACCTCCTCTGCTTTCTTACGATTACGGTTAAAGTTAACAACAATATCATAACCTTGACCAGCTAATCTCAATGCAATCAAACGTCCTATCCCTCTACTACTTCCTGTTACTAGCGCTACTTTATTCATCTATAACTCACTCCTTGTTTTTAAGTATAATTGCCAAACTTTTTGATAGGGTACTGGAAACGGTAATACTTTCATCTCTTCTAACGTAACTAAACGATAACCCTCTATTAAATCTGCTTCATCCATTACTCCTGTGATTATTTCTACATCCCATTTCAAATGTGAAAAAACATGTTTCACTTTACCTAAGGATTGATTGTTTAGATATAGAGGCATCGATACACCCGCCTGATAACTTTCAACCAAATCTTCAACTGGTTTTTCTTCTTCTATAGAAGGGAACATCCATAAATTAGCCAATAGTCCCTCAGAGGGGCGTTGCTGTACTAAAAAACGCCCATCATTACTTTGGATAATTGCTGTAACTAAATATTTTTGTTTCGTTTTTAACTTTTTAGATTTGAACGGATACTTTTCAATATCGTTTTCAGCATAGGCACGACAGTATTTTTGCACTGGACACATATCACACTTAGGGTTCTTTGGCGTACATATCGTAGCACCCAAATCCATTAATGCCTGATTAAATGCACCTGGTTTATCCTGAGAAATCGTTTGATTGACTGCTTGCTCGAACACTTTACGTGTCTTTGCCTTAGATATATCATCATCAATGCGCATTAATCGTGAATAAACACGGTAAACGTTGCCGTCAACTGCAGCTTCAGGTTGATTGTAGGCAATGCTTAATATTGCGCCAGCAGTATATGGACCGACACCTTTCAAAGATAAAATAGCCTCTTTAGATTGAGGAACTACCCCATCATAAGCTTCTGTTACTTCGCGTATTGCCGTTTGCAAATTCCGAACGCGGGAATAGTATCCTAAACCTTCCCAAGCTTTTAAAATTTGTTCTTCTGGTGCATAAGCAAAGTCTTTCATTGTTGGAAATAATGACATGAAACGTTCGAAATAAGGAATCACTGTATCCACTTGTGTTTGCTGTAACATAATCTCAGATACCCAAACCCTATACGCTTCAGTATTTTCACGCCAGGGTAACTCTCTTTTTTCACGTTCATACCACTCGACAAGTACTTCTGAAAACTGCTCTTTTTCTATTTCACTCCATTTTGCCATCAAAATCTTAGAGACTCCTTTTTGATACATCAGCCATAACGCTGTATAATAAGATTAAGCGTAACTTAATTATGCCTGACACACTAATCAATCATTGTTATCCTCTATTATTATAACGACTAATAACTCTGATTACTAGGAGGAAATCTATTGGACTCAGCAACACATTTAGCTATGGGCGTTGCGATTGGTGGACTAGCGACAGTTGACCCCACTTTCCAATCAGCTGATGTAAGTATGATTGGATTAATGGGCGCCATGATAATATCGCAACAAGCACCTGATATTGATACTGTCTTAAAATTAAAAGGCAATGGTATCTACATTCGAAATCACCGTGGGATTACCCATTCTTTACCTTTTCTGTTTATATGGCCTGCGCTCATTACGATTGTTTTTGGTTATTTATTTAACCTAAACATGACTCATCTCTTTTTATGGAGCTTTTTTGCAGTGTTTTTGCATGTTTTTGTAGATATTTTCAATTCATATGGTACACAAGCATTAAGACCCATCACAAAAACTTGGATTGGGCTTGGTTTTATCAATACGTTTGATTGGTTCATTTTTGGAACACATGTCATCGCTATTGCTCTATGGTTAATATACAAACAACCTTTACTAATTTTCGATACTCTTTACTTGATTCTTGCCGTCTATTATATTATTCGTTATTTAATCCAGCGAAGTGTCAAGCGTTCTGTTACTCGCCTTCTAGACGACGAGGTTGAACAAATCATCATCGCTTCAACTTCACGTTTCTTTCAGTGGCGTGTCGCTGTTACAACTAAAAATAAATATTATGTCGCTCGTGCCTATCGCACGCAAGTAATGTTTTTAGAAAGTTTTGATCGTATCCCCTTACCTAAAGAAGATCCAATCATACTTAACGCTCTTAAAGATGAAAACGTTAAATCGTTCCTGTCTTTTTCAAAAGTTTACCGTTGGCATCTCGAACGTTTGCCAGATAATGGCTTTTTGGTTGTTTTTACAGACCTTCGTTATCGCAGCAATGGCCATTATCCATTTGTAGCTGTTGTTAAACTCGATAGCACCTTGAAAATTCACTCTTCTTATACTGGTTGGATTTTCACTGAAGGAAAATTACAGAAAAAACTTTTCTTGGATGAACAATACTTATAGTTATAAAAAAGGACTGTTGCTTTTAATAAGCGACAGTCCTTTTGCATTCAATATTCTTCTTGCGCTGCTAAAAAGTTTTGGATATCCTCATAACGGAAACCTTTTTGCATCAAACCTTTAACAATTTTACTCTTTCGTTCATAACCTTTGTACTTACTGAACTTTCTTTCGAACTTTTCATACTGTAATTTAAGCGCATCTTCTTCTTCTTCGTCAGATACAAACTCTTGCAACACAGCGTCCATAATATCTTTGTTATTAAAGTAACCTTTTGTCATAACAGCTGTTTGTAATTTTTGTTTCAACTTAACCTGAGAGACATTATGCTGCGTTCGTGCGGCTTTAGTTAACACCTTGTATAGATGTTCATCCTGTAATTCATCCGTAAAGTACTCCAATGCTTCTTCTGTATCGTTCTCCCCAATACCTTTTTGACGTAACTCACGTTTAATTGTTTGTGGTCCCTTGAGGGTTGTATTAACCATCGTACGACAAAACATTTTTGCAAAGGCATTATCATCAACAAATTTATTCTCTCTTAGATACAACATTGCTGCATCAATGGCATCTTCTTCATATTCCTTTTTTTGCAAATCTTCAATAACTTCTTTTTCTGATCGTACACGTGCCCCTAAATAAACCAACGCGCGGTTAATTGCTTTTCGATGGGTTTCATGATCCGTCAGCTGCTCTAATAATTCATCGGTCACTTCCATCCCTTTTGCTAAACCAAACTCTGTTAAGACAGCAATATCAACCCCACAGGCAAATGCTTCATCTATATATATATTAAAACGTTGCTCGTTCTTTTTTTGAACTTCTATTTTTGTAATTTTTTTCAAGTCATTCTTCCTTCCATCTAACATATTTTGCGTTACAATTAACCTATAGAAACTTTGGAGGTGTAAATTAATGAATATTTTAATCAGCGGTGGTACCGGAATGATCGGTGAAAAACTAACACGATTATTAACCGAACAAAAACATCAGGTGTATATTCTCACACGACACCCTCAACAAACAGAGTCTACATACATTCATTTTATCACATGGCAGCCACCATCTTATCAAAAGGTTTTACAACAGCTTCAAGAAAATAACATCGTAATTGATGTTATCTATAATTTAAGCGGTGCACCTATTGGGCCTCGACGTTGGACCAGCGCCGTCAAAAAAGAAATACGCAACAGTCGTATTGACAGTACAAAGGCTTTAGTTGAACTTGTCCATCATTTAGAACACAAACCTTCTGTTTGGGTTAACGCAAGTGCTATCGGCGGTTACGAGCCTTCTTCAACCGTTTATGATGATACAAAAGATTACCCGTATGCTAAAGATTTTCTCGGTTCCGTTGTAAAAGATTGGGAGCAAGCAACAGCCCCTCTTTCTCAATATGATATTCGTGTCATTTATAGCCGATTCGGCCTTATCCTTGACTCCGATAAAGGAGCTTTTCCACCTTTGCTCAAGAGTTCAAAGCTTGGTGCTGGCGGCAAAATAGCAGATGGTAATCAATGGTATTCTTGGATACATATTGATGACTGTATCAAGGCATTAGCGTTCGTTGTTACAGTAGAAGCTTTTGCTGGCGTAGTGAATTTCACGTCAATAGATGCGGTTCGTCAACATGAATTCGCCAAAGAGCTAGGTGATATTTTACATCGTCCGACTTTTATACCTGTACCACGCTTTGCAATTAACACTGTTTTTGGTGAATCGGCGATGCTTGTTACAAAAGGGCAGCATGCGGTGCCAACAAAATTAACACAAAATGGGTTTATATTTAAATACCCTACGTTACGTCAAGCACTGATAGATTTGACTAACAAATAAAAGAGTTCAAAAAAACAACCACAAAAGTGGTTGTTTTTCATTTATTTATTTTTAGTGATACGCGAACGTATCCATCCAATGACCGCTGGTAATATTGACACAAATATAATCGCTAAAATTACAGTTGAAAAATTATCACGAACAAATGGAATGTTTCCAAAGAAATAACCTGCATATGTAAACAATCCAACCCAAATGAATGCGCCAATTACATTGTACATAAAGAATTTGCGGTAAGACATGTGCGAAGCCCCTGCAACAAACGGTGCAAATGTTCTAATAAACGGCATAAAACGTGCAATTATAATCGTCTTACCTCCATGTTTCTCAAAAAAGCCATTTGCAATTGCAATTCGTTCTTCACTAATAACTTTGCTGAGCCAACTTCCTTTAGGTATTGAAGTACCTAACCACTTACCGATATGATAATTTACTGTATCACCGATGACTGCTGCTACAAAGAATGTAATAGCAAGCGTCGTTAAATTAAACGATCCCAATGCTGCAAGTGCACCACCCGCAAATAATAACGAATCACCTGGTAAGAAAGGAAAAATAACCAATCCTGTTTCAACAAAAACAATGGCGAATAGAATTACATAAGACCAAACGCCAAACATATTAATGATTTCAACAAGATGCTTATCGATGTGTATAATAAAGCTAATAATATTCTGTATGATAGTCATTTAATCGCTCACTTTCATGATTTAATTACTGCTAAATCATAGCACATTTTAACCTTATAAATAAAGTTATAACTGTTTCTGAGCATCATCACTTGGCTTTTCTTCTATCTTTTCGCTATTTTCGTTCACATGATCGTGATATTCAATTTCATTCGCTGGTAACAAACGACGTTTACTGATCAATAACATTAATTGAATCATCGTGAAGGCAACCGAACTACTCTTACGGAAAGCGATATAGCGCGGACGCCATTCCTTCACATATTTATTTTTATAGTTACGCAATCCTTGAAAACCATAAAAATCTTGACTGAAACGGTAAATTAAACCAGCAATTCGCTCACTAGCAAACGCATAACGACTTTCACCTACATTGGACAACGGTGACATTCCTAAATTAAATTCTTGATACCCATTTTCTTTCGACCAAATATATAAATTAACAAACAAGAAATCCATAATACCAGAAGGTGCTTTATGAGACTGACGCATTAAATCAATCGAAATTAACTCATCTGTATTAGACGGCATTATTGTTGCAAAGGCGATTATTTCGCTCTCTTTGTTTTTTACAACAGCAACTCCCGCTTCGCGTATATAACTTTCATCAAAGAAACCTAATGAGAACCCTTTTTCTAAACGAGATCCCAACCAATCATCAGAAACAGCTTTGAGTTGCTGCATCATTTCAAGAGTAAATGGTGGTTGGACGACTTCAAAAACAAATTCTTCACGCTCTAATTTATTAATAGCCGCACGTAACCCTTTTTTCTTTTTACCTGAAAGTGTAAATTCTTGAACATCAACATAACCTTGTTCACCAATTTTCATGAAATCAAACCCGTGTTCATGTAACATGGTAATCATCGATTCATCAATTTCATAAAAAACAGGTCGGAAACCGAACAAATCTGCTCGTTCCATCAATTCTTCAACTGCTGATTGTGTATAGGAAAGATCTCCGATTGGATTTCCCATAATCACCATTTTATCAGCATATGTTCGATAGAGGAACATCAGCTTGTCGTCTTTTGACCAAAAAATATTTTTATCGCGTAAATGAACCAAATGAGAAATATCATTTCCGCCATACTTCTTCAAATGACGCTCAACTTTTTGACGATTATAAGGCGACCCTAGACTATCTGTCGTATAGCTGGTGTATACATACAATAATGCTAACACAAGGATACCGAGCAGGATTCCTACAATTCCTAAAAACCAAATTTGCTGAGATTTTATCACTAACCAATCGGGTACAAAATGCGGATTTTTAATTGATGGACGATTATAGATACCAATCCAAATATATAATATAATCGCACTCACAAAGATAACAGTATCAATAATCGCACGACTCCACGTATAGACAAACTTCACACGGTAAAATTCTTTACGCGCCAATATCAAACAAATCAGCACAATCGAAAGAATAACCGTTTGTTTAACTGAAACACCCCTTACGAGTGTATTAGTTATCGCTGCAACTAACACGATTAACGTAACTAAATACATTTTTTTCGTTTTCCGTTCAATCCCACGACCTAAACCAATTAATATAAAGCCGTAGGTAACCGAAGTTAGTTGGGATAAAAAGACAAAACCGTAAGACCTAAAGTCAGAGACAATCTTAAAATGATCGCCGGCATATGGTAACGTAGATGTTACAATCAGGATCAGACCTGCTAAGTAGACAAAAACAACCAGTCCCATATGGGCTGTTTTGCGAAGCCCTGCAGCAGGAATACCTTCAAAAAAGGCATTTAATTTTCTGAGCCCACGAACAAGTAGCATTATCAATGAAATGAAGAATGGTACAAAGTAATAAGCGATTCGGTAAAATAATACCCAAGCTACTGCCATCTCACTGTTGATTCCTAATGCACTCATCCCTAAAATCATCACAAGGTCAAAGGAACCCAACGCTCCCGGAATCAATGAGGCCATCCCAATAATTGAAGCTATTACAAATACAGGGAATAATTTAATGACATCAACCGGTTCATTCAATAACCAACCAATTGCAACAAACGCTCCTGCTGCTGCAAACCACTCCATCGTAGATGCTAAAATTAGCACTACTTTTTTATTGGTCGTTAAGTCACTGAAAAATCCATATTTTTTGGTACTTGTGATAATCCATAAAATCGGAAAATACAAACCTGCCCCTAAGAGCCATGGCCAATAATGGATAAAATGATTTGCATACCCTGGGATTAAGAATGCTCCTAAAATAGCGATAGACAAAACTGATAACCCAGATAGTAAAAACATTCCTATCTTTGATAATGCAAACAATAAATCTTTTTTCTTCACTTGTTCATCGCCATAAAACATCAAACGAATTGATGCCCCAACGACGCCTCCCATGCCTCCAATATTTGCAAACGTATTTGCAATCCAACCAGCTTGAATAATTCGCCACTTAGAAAATTTATGAGGCAATAACGCCACTAATACAAAATCATAGAGAATCATCGGTATTAAAGCGACTGATCCTATCAATAAAATTAATAATATTGTACTTGGAGATTGTGCAACCATATAAGATTTAAGTAATGGAAAATTAATATTTCGCCCTTCAGATATCAGAACAAAAGAAAGGATAGCCACAATTAGGCCAATAAAAACTAGACGAACAATGCCACTATTTTTTTGTAAATAAGTAATAATTTGCGATAAGCGTTGCTTCATATATTCAGACTCCCAACTTTTTTTGCGTATATAGTTTATTCTATCTGTTTTAGTGATAAATTACCACTGCATCTCAACTTACATTTTTGTCATATCGTTACAATACCCGAACATCAAAAAAAAGCATCAAATTGAGAAACGTTTCCATTCTCAACTCGATACTTTTCTTATTCATTGTTTTTTAATTTTCGTTAGGGTCTAAACGATAGTTCTTTTTACGTTGTAAGTGAAGCACAGCAATTAACAATGCGTTGAATACGATCACTATACCGACCATAACGCCCATTGTTTGCCAGAAAACACCATTTGATAAACCACTCGTCATCGCCTGACGGTAACCGTTAACGGCATATGTCATTGGCATGAATGGGTGCATTGCTTGGAAGAAGCCATTTGTTAATGGTAATGGGAACGTTCCGGCACTTGCACCTAATTGAATAACAAGTAAGACCATCGCAATAAAGCGACCTGGGTTACCTAATGTAATTGCTAGGAATGCTACAATCGACATGTAAGCTAATGATGTAAACACTGTAATCATAACGAACTGCCCGACATGATCGACTTCCAATCCTAAGAATAGCAACATGATAACATCTAGCAATAATGCTTGAGCTACTGCATGTACGACTAATACACTAAATTTACTGAACCACCATGATACGGCTGTTTTTGGATACGCAACAGGTACTTCGATTGGGAAGATAACGTTGAATGTCAACGCCCCAACAAAAAGTGCTAATGCGATTACATATGGTGCTAAACCGTGACCGTAATTTGGTACTTTACTAATTTCTGTGTGATTTAAATCTGTTGGTTTTGAAATCATTTTTGCGTTTGCTGGGTTAAGATTTGTATCGGAAACTTTTGTTGAAGCATCACCTAATGTGTCACCTAATTTGATTGTTCCATCCGATACTTTTGTTAAACCATCAGTTAATTTATTTGAACCCTCTGCTAATTGTGTGGCACCGTCGTGTAATTTACCAGCACCGTCATTTAATTGACCCACACCTGAAGCAAGTTCTGGTGTTTTCTCTGCTAATTGATTTGTACCAGTTGCTAATTGTGAAGCACCTGATTGTAATTGACCTGAGTTTGCAGCAAGTTTTGAAGCCCCACCATTTAAAGTAGACACTCCGTTACCTAAAGTACCAACTCCTGCTGTGTAAGTAGATAAACCATTGTTTAATGTTTGAGAACCGTCAGCAGCACTGTTAATACCAGTCGCTAATTGACCGACACCCGCATTTGCTTTAGATGCACCATCTGCTAGTTTTTGACTGGCAGCAGACGCACTATTGATTGCTCCTGTTAAAGTTGGTGCACTCGCTTGTAATTGTTCTGCACCCGCTTGAAGTTTTTCACTTCCAGCATGGGCATCTGCAATACCGTTAGCAAGAGTAACTGAACCTGGTGCTAATTTATTTACACCTGCTTGTAACTCTGCAACGCCAGCTTTTAATTTTGTGATTTGTTGTGTTAAGGCTTCAGTATCAAGAGCGTTTAATGTGCCTCCGACGCTTTGAAGATTTTCTTTAGCACTTGCAAGACTAGCAGCTTGTTTTTGCGCTTTGCCACCAACTGCAGTTTGTAGAGCTGTCATAAGTTCTTTTTGTTGTTCTGGCGTCATCGCTTTGAATGCTGCTGTATTAGCCACGGCTTTAACTTCATCCGATTGATCCGGCGCTTGCACAGTGGCAGCAATGTTTTCTAAACTTGTACCTACCGCCGTTAATTGAGCCTTCAATTTAGCTGCATCAATATTGGGCATTTCAGTGCCATTTAAGCCAGCACTCAATTGATCGATACCATCTTTCATACTTGCTAAACCATTAGTTAACGGCTCAGTATTTTTATTCATTTTATCTAAACCAGCTGTTAAACTTTTTTGTCCTTCAGCTAACTGGTTAATACCATCTACAAGTTCTGGTGTTTTACCAGCAAGCTGTCCTAAGCCATCACTTAATTGTTTATTACCATCAGCTACAGCACCTACACCATTTTGCAATGCTGAACTACCTGTTTGTAATTGTGATAAACCATTTGCTAAACTGCTCGCACCATTGTTCAATGCGCCTGAGTTTGCAGTTAATTGATCAGCACCTGCTACCAATTTATTAGAAC
This sequence comes from Brochothrix thermosphacta DSM 20171 = FSL F6-1036, assembly GCF_036884295.1. NCBI lineage: Bacteria > Bacillati > Bacillota > Bacilli > Caryophanales > Listeriaceae > Brochothrix > Brochothrix thermosphacta. The sequence continues at coordinate 911,283 of NZ_CP145608.1, read as the reverse complement.
CGCTAGCTAGTTGATCCACACCGTTTGTATATGTACCAATACCTGTATTTAATTTTGTTGCACCGGTATTTAATTGCGAAACACCTGATTGTAAGGCATCCACACCCACTACTAATTTTTTACTTCCTGATTGGAAAGTAAGTGTGCTGTCTGCCATTTTTTCAAGGTTTGTTGCAATTTTTTTATTACCGTCTTTTACTGTGTTTGTTCCTTTGGCTAATTTATCAGAAGCCTTTGATGCTTCTCCGAATCCATCGCCCATTTTTTCGATAACAGTAAAAATAGTTTTACTATATTGTTCTGTTACTGATTCTGAAATTGTTTGGTTAACTGCTGTAGCACCTTGAGTACCCAGCAAATCACCTGTCATAATTTTACCCGGGTTTGTTGTGTAGTTTAATTGCATCTCTTTGGGCTTTTTATCTAACACTGTTGAAGCGTTTTTCGAGAAATCTTTTGGAATGGTGATAATCATGTAATAATCACCAGTTCGTAACTCTTTATTTGCCTCTTCTTTGTTGGACACAAACTGCCAGTCAAAAGAATCGTTCTTTTTCAAGTTACTAACTAATTGATCCCCGACATCCAATTTTTTGCCTTCCATTTCGACAGGCTTATCTTCATTGATGACTGCAATTTTTAAATTCTCTGTTTTACCATATGGATCCCAAATTGATCCTAAGAACGTCCCTGCATACATAATCGGTATGAATAGTAAGACGATAACAGAAATGAGTAACACACGGTTACCTAAAAGTTCTTTCCATTGTTTTTTCCACATATAACTCATACCTCCCTTAAATTATCTTTGATACTCTTTTCAACGTCTGTCCAGTCAACAACTGGCACTTCAGAGACGCCAAGAATATTCTTTAAAAACGGACCTGCTATGATACCCTTTAAAAACTTTTCAATGCCTCTATCCATTAAAGAAAAAACTTCTTCAAGTTCTTGCAAACCATTTTTAGCCTGCATCGCACCATTAAATGCATCTAACAACATATTATCTTCATCACTGAATGTTTGAACTGGCCCACAAACAGCATGGTAAATATCATACAGTGTCATTTCATTAATTGATTTCACAATCATATAACCTCCGTTGTTACCTGAAACTGATTTTATCAGTCCTGCAACAACCAATTTACGCATAATCTTTTTCAAATACGCTTGTGACATCTGTAATCGTTCACTAATATCTTGTGATTTAAGCGATTTCTCTGGTATCTGCGTCGCTAACAAAACCATGATGCATATTGCCTGCTTCATACTTTTGGAAAATTTCATTGGCCTACTTCCTTTCCGATAGAGATATTGATTGTCCTTTAGGGTCTTTTGATGTCCCTAATACAATATAATACCATTTTCTTAAAAAAGCAACATAAAATGCTCAATTTTTTTATTTTTTTTTCAAAATAACCTTTTTTTATTTATTAAGGCTTTTTGTCTGATAATTCCCGTCAATTTATGAAATTAAACAAAGAAGTAATATAGTGTGTCTTCCAACTCCTACGAGTGCTATAATTAAAGAACAAGAAAAATATTGTGTCGTATTTTACACATGCACCACAACTAAAAAGGAGCTTAACCATGACAAAACAAGAGTTAACAGATTACTTAGAGAAGAACCTCTCGAATCACACTGTCTTTCTATCTAATGCACTGGATTATCAGCAAGAAAAAAATAAACGTCGTCCGAATAAAAAACGTTGGACTGAAGAAAAAATGGAACGTGCTGCCTATAAAATGTGGTTAGACTTTTCTGGCAACGTTCATGAAAAAATTAAAGTTGAAATCAAGAAAGACCCTTCTGTATCAGAATGGTCTGAGTTTATTGATAAAAACGAAATGTTAGATTCACTCAATGATGCCATTGTAGAAATTGAATTCGTATAGCTAACTACTATCACATAAAAACACCCGCTAGACTCATTTTCTAATTGAGACTAACGGGTATTTTTATTTTTTGTTTTTTTGTTTTTTCTCGTTGTCCTGCGCTTTTGTTTGTAAAATTTGTGTTAATTCAACCATTGGTATTTCTTGATCAAATTTAATTTGAAGACCTCGCTCAAGCACATTATATCCGCGCTCTGTGAGTTTCTCCCTAATAACACTATCAATCTCACTCCCTACTACTCCAAAACGAATATGCTGTTTATAAGCAGCAAACCCAGCCAACATACCATGATGTTTATAAAACGGTGCATTCCAGCTAATTGTTTCCTCTGCTTCTGGTACCGCTTCTTTAATAAGCGCTCGTATTGCTTCTAAGAGTGGGCGAGCAACTTCTGCTTGATTAGATATGTATTCCGCCACATCTTTAGGTTTTTCAGTGTGCATAATCAGCATCTCCCTCAGCGTTTTATTTAACTCTTAACAATAGTCTTGCTACTAATCAACTAACGTAAAAGCCGTGACTACCTCCACGTGAGTTGTCTGTGGAAACATGTCAACAGGTTGCACATCTTCTAATTTATAACCACCATCTACTAACACGCGAGCATCTCGCGCTAAGGTTGCAGGGTTACATGATACATATACAATTCGACGTGGTTTCATTTTCAATAATGTATTTAATAACTTCTCGTCGCACCCTTTACGCGGTGGATCAACACAAATAACATCTGCTGTGATTCCTTGTTTATACCAATTAGGGATAACAACTTCAGCTGGTCCTGCTTCAAAGGTCGTATTTTCCAAGCCATTAATAATCGCATTTTCTTTCGCATCTTCAATTGCCTCAGGTACTATTTCAACGCCATACACATGTTTGGCATCCTTAGCAAGACACAATGAAATAGAGCCAATCCCACAATAAGCGTCAATTACGTTCTCATTTCCAGTTAACGCAGCACTCTTCAATGCTTCTGCATAAAGAATTTCGGTTTGGTCTGGATTGATTTGATAAAATGAGCGTGGTGAAATTTTAAACTTAACATCATGAATCGTATCTTCAATCGTTTCTTGACCATACAAATGAATCGTTTGCTCTCCAAAAATAACGTTTGTCTTTTTATTATTAACATTCTGATAGACGCTCACAATTTCTGGCACTGCGGCAATGATTTCCTCAACAATCACTCGGCGACTTGGCATATCTGGTGTACGAGTAATCAACACAACCATCAATTCATTAGTACTACGACCATAACGTAGCATTACATGACGTAATACGCCTTTGTGTGTTCGTTCATTATAAGGAAAGACCTCATGTTTAGCTAAAATCGCATTGATTGCTTGCATCGCTCGGTCATTGTGCGTATTTTGTATCAGACACGTATCTGTCGCAATCAAATCATGGCTTCGCTCACGATAAAAACCTAGTTGATTCATGCCATTAACAGTCCCATAAGGTAACTGTGATTTATTTCGATACGCCCATGGATTATCCATCCCTTTTGTTTCAAGGACATTCGCATCTGTAAAATGGCCTAATCGACGAAAAACATCTATTACATGTTGTTGCTTAAAATTCTTTTGCCCTTGGTAAGATAAATGTTGCAGCTGACAACCACCACATTGCGAATAAACAGCACAAGGCGGTGTGACACGATCGATACTTGGCGTTACAATTTTTTGTAAACGACCAAAACCATAATTTTTTAATGTCTTCGTTACTTTTACATTGACGGTTTCACCTGGCAAGGCATTTTTAACGAATAAAGGATAACCATTAACCTTACATACGCCTACACCTTCGTGTGATAAGCTTTCTACGGTTAGTTCAATTTCTTCATTTTTATTAACGGGTGGTGCTTGGTACATAAAATTTCTCTCCTTCATCACAAGCGCCTTAAAAGACAAAGGGCCACTAAGTCAAAGGTTGACCCAATCGCCCTGTGTGCTTTTATTTCGTTGTGCCTCGTTTTTGAATACTGTATGGCAAAGTCACATGTGGTGACGTAATCTCTTCTTTGTTAAGCAATTTAGTTAATAAGCGCATTGCTACAGCACCGATATCATACAACGGTTGAACAACTGTTGTCAATTGTGGGCGTGCCATTAAAGTAATTTTAGTATTGTTTGATGCCACTACTTCAAGCTCATCTGGTACTTTAACGCCAGCGTCTTGGGCTGCATTCAAAGCACCTATCGCAATTTCATCATCCGATGCAAAAATAGCTGTTGCCTCAACTTTATTTTCAGTTAAACGTGACCAGCCAATTGTACCTTGATGGTAATTATTACCTTCTAATTCAACGATTAACGCTGAGTTTAATTCAATCTTAGCTTCAGATAATGCCATCAAGTAACCTTCATACTTCGCGCGCGTATTTGTATTTTCGATACCATCGCTCAAGAAAGCTATCTTAGTATGACCTTTACCAATCAGTTCCGTTACAACCGCATAGGTTGATTGTTTATAATCAATATTAACGTTAGGAAGTTTCTCAGTTGCGTCTAATACCCCAGCGAGTACAACAGGTGTATTCGCTCGTTTAAGTTCGTCTTGTAGCTTATCTGTAATTTTATTACCCATATAAACAATACCATCTACTTGTTTACCTAGAAGTGTGTTCAGTACGACTAATTCTTTCTCTTCATTATTATCAGAATTACTCAAAATGATGTTATATTTATACATTGTTGCAATATCTTCAATACCTCGCGCAAGTTCTGCATAAAAAACGTTTGAAATATCAGGAATAATTACCCCTACTGTTGTTGTTTTTTTACTTGCTAAACCTCTTGCTACAGCATTTGGACGATAACCTAAGCGTTCGATAACGTCTAAAACTTTTTTTCTTGTTACAGGTTTAACATTTGGATTGCCATTGACGACACGTGAGACCGTAGCCATTGATACATTAGCTTCACGGGCGACATCGTAAATTGTAATTGTCATGTAAATTCTCCTTTATTATGTTTATATTTTTTAGCTTTTATAGTTTATATTCACTTAATGTATGAAATGTAAACGTAACCAATATACATTTATAATACTCCTGTTTGACGTCTTTTGCAAATGTTTTCATGATTTTTTTATTTTTTTTGAAAACGAATGAAAAAAACAAAAATAAAAACCACGGGAATCCCGTGGTTTTTAATAATTATAATTTCTTTGGCGCTTAATATTTGATTTTATTGTCCTCCAATTCCTTAGAGAAACAACAAGGTGTTTTCACCTTTTACATATTACTTAGCTGCGAATGCTTTTAATTCATCCCAGAAAGCGTCAAATTCTTCAAAATCCATTTGTTGTGCTGAATCTGAAAGTGCAACTGCTGGATCAGGATGTACTTCTGCCATTACGCCATCTGCACCTACTGCAAGAGCAGCTTTTGCACATGGTAACATGATATCTTTACGACCTGTAGAATGAGTCACATCTACCATTACTGGTAAGTGTGTTTCTTGTTTTAAGATTGGAACTGCTGATAAATCAAGCGTATTACGTGTCGCTTTTTCGTAAGTACGGATACCGCGCTCACATAAAATAACGTTTGGATTACCTTGTGCCAAGATGTATTCTGCTGCATGAATAAACTCATCAATTGTTGCTGCAAGTCCACGTTTTAATAAAACTGGTTTATTAGTTTTACCTACCGCTTTTAGCAACTCAAAGTTTTGCATGTTACGTGCACCAATTTGAATAACATCAATGTGCTCGCATGCGACTTCAACATCTAGTGGTGAAACGATTTCACTAATAACACCAAGTCCAGATCCTTTACGTACTTTATCAAGAATTTCTAAGCCTTCAACGCCCAATCCTTGGAAGTCATATGGTGATGTACGTGGTTTAAAAGCACCACCTCGCATCAAGTTAAGACCCTTACTTTTAATTTTATCAGCAACTGAAGAAGTTTGTTCAAATGATTCTACCGCACATGGTCCAAAGACAAAAGCCGGTTTACCATTTCCAACTTCAACTCCATTTATAGTAACAACAGTATTTTCTGGTTGACGTTTACGTGATACTAATAATTCTTTTTTCTTACTTTGTTCTTGCTTCTCAAGTCCAACTTTAAAAATTTCTTTAAAAGTGTATTCAAGTTCTTGATCTGTTAAGGGACCTTCATTAACGGCAATCAATTTATTTAACATGTCACGTTCACGAACAGGATCGTAACGGTGAACACCTTGTTTGCTTTTAACATCTCCAATTTCAGCGATATACGATTGACGTTTGTTCACTGCATCAAGAATTTCTTTATTGACTAGGTCAATTTTAGCTCTTAGTTCATCTAACGGTTGATTATTCATTATAAAATCCCTCTCATCTCAAATTGTTTTTACACTTTCAAGCGTTAAAGTGTAGGTGTATTTTTATAATAACATACCTCTTGAACTCTTTCAACTTTGAAACATAAATTTCTTTAATTTTAACACAGTTTTGATTGATATTATCTAACAATTCGAAAAGTTAAGTCAATTGATGTTTAATTAGTGTCCTGTCTGTGAATGTCTCTCTGAAATCTTCCTATTAAAAAAATCAGACCACATACTTCCGCTAAACTTTCGGAAATATGCAGCCTAATTAGTTTAAGTGTTATACCGTATGTATCTCGTTATAATCCTTATTTTTTAATTTCTTTTTCAACATTTTTAGCTGCTTTTTTAGCTGCTTTTTTAACGTCTTTTGCTTCAGAATGAGCAACATCTTTCACATCTTCCGCTTTATCTTTCACGTCTTCTGCTTTATCTTTTGCTTCATCTACTTTATCAGATACCTTATCAGCTACATCCTTAGCTTTATCTTTTGCTTCATCTACTTTATCGGCTACAACTTCTTGAGTGTCCTCTACTTTACCAGAAACCTCTTCTATTGCATCTTCAGTATCAGCTTTAATTTTAATACCATATTTTTTAGCTGCTCCAGAAACTTCGCTTGCTTTTGATTTTACAGTATCTGTAAAGCGAGCTGTCTGCTCTTTTAATGAATCTGTTTGAATTTTAGCATAATCACTTAATTCTGCACCTTTTTCTAAAGCTGCATCTTTTACATCATATGCTTTCTCTTTAGCAGATTGCACTTGATCATTAATATCTGAACGTAATTCACGGCCTGATTTTGGAGCAAGTAATAATGCTACAACTGATCCAACAGCCGCACCAATTAGTCCCCCTAAAACAAAATTTTGAGTTGATACACATTTTTTCTCTGTCATGTTAAATTCCTCCTAATAGTAGTTGTTTTATTTAACTTCTTTGTTAGCTTTGCGTTTCTTCAAGATATCACGCACAACCATAAATGCATTGCTGTACGATACCGTATTACTCACTTTTTCTTCCGTCATCTTTACGCTATTTGATACCGTTGAAGACATATTACGGATTGACGTGTTTAAATCTTGCACAGAAACACCAATATCACCCATTGCATCGAAGATTGGATCTAGTCTTGCAACTTTACCATTAACATCCTCAACTAAAGTGTTGGTTTTGTTTAAGATTAACTGTGTCTCAGTTGTGATACCTGTAACTTGTGTATCAAGCGTCCCCATTGTTTTTGTAACAGCATCCATTGTTTTCGACATCGCTACAAATGCACGGGCTAAAAAGATAGCACCGATGAGTAAAGCGATTGCGGCAATAAATGCAGCCCAATATAATATTGCAATCATTTCTACACCTTCCTCTTATTACTTATTTTGCTACTTTCGAAAGGAATAACGTTCCCTTTCTCTTATTCTAGCAATAAACGGGCGTAATTCATAATCATTTACTTGTTTTTTTTTAGAGCGTTTCTTTTTTTTCAATTCTATTGGAATTTTTTGGCTTTATTTTTTTAATAAAGTCCGATTTAACAGCCTTTTGTTGAGTAATCACAGCGTTTAAGGTAAAATGTAAGAGATTACAATTTAAGGGGGATATATAATGAGAGACCAACGTCTAGATACACTTGCTCACAATTTAATTAACTATTCAATCGATTTGAAACCTGGTGAAAAGGTTCTGATTGAAAACTTTGGTATTCAACGTGAATTCGTAAAGGCACTTGTTAAAGAAGCTTATGCCGCTGGCGGTCAACCTTTTGTTTCTTTAAAAGATAACCAAATAGAGCGTGAATTATTACTTGGCGCAACTTTACCGCAATTTAAATTACAAGCCGATTTTGAAACGGCAGTAATGAAAGAAATGGATGCCTATATTGGATTACGTGCCTTTGACAATATCAACGCTAAAGCGGATGTGCCTGCTGATAAAAATGGCATTTACAGCCAAACAGTGCAATACATGCACTCTAACGTGCGTGTAAAACAAACAAAATGGGTTGTTTTACGTTATCCGAATCAAGCAATGGCTCAGTTAGCGGGGCGTAGTTTAGAAGGATTTGAAGATTTTTACTTCGATGTTTGTAATTTAGACTATAGTAAAATGGATGAAGCAATGAAACCTTTACAAAGTTTAATGGAACGAACTGATCGCGTTCGCTTAGTTGGACCTGGCACTGATTTGAGCTTCTCTATCAAAGATATTCCAGCTATTCGATGTTCTGGACAAAACAACATTCCTGATGGCGAAGTATATACTGCTCCTGTTAAAGACTCAGTTAATGGTGTTCTTACTCACAACACACCGTCACCCTATAATGGTACAACTTTTGAAAACATTAAATTAACGTTCAAAGATGGAAAGATTGTAGATGCGACATGTTCAAATGAACCTGAAAAATTGAATGCGATACTCGATACTGATGAAGGCGCACGTTATATCGGTGAGTTTGCTATTGGTGTTAATCCTTACATCGCAGAACCTATGCAAGATATCTTATTTGATGAAAAAATTCGTGGCAGCTTCCACTTTACTCCGGGACAATGCTACGATGAAGCATACAATGGCAATACATCAGGCATTCATTGGGATATGGTAAATATCCAACGTGCTGATTATGGTGGTGGCCAAATTTTCTTCGATGATGTTCTTATTCGTGATAACGGATTGTTTGTTTTGCCAGAACTTGAGGCATTAAATCCTGACAACTTAAAATAAGCATAAAAAAGGTAGGAAACCTCTGGTTCCCTACCTTTTTATTTTAATCACTTTTAACAATTTTACCTTGCACCACATACCGCCCTTTTTCATAATCAAAACCAGTATCACACGTTGATAAAGTAATGATATGGTCTTCATCAGAAACCTTCACATCGGTTTTATAAACGGACATTTTTTGAACTTCACTCAGATATCGCGCAAAAGAAGCTGTTTCATTAAAATTAGTCTCAATATAATAAAAATCAGTCGTCGTTTCATAGACAGCAAATACCTCAACCTTATAGTTTTCTGTTTCTGTATTATATTCAAATGTGGGATGTGACTTAAAAAAATCTTTATCCATGTATTTTTGAATATCAGCAAACATTGAACCATCTTTCATATTATGCCCATAAATAATCGTATTCTTTTCATCTTGGTTAGTATTACGAAAATCTTTAAAAACGCTACCTGCGCGAGCTGACTCGCCTTGATAATTATGCTTCAAGTAATAATCGTTATTATCCGTTTGTAAAACAGGATAGTTAATTGTTGAATCCGCAATTGTTAACCAACCAATAATATCCGGATTAATCGTTTGTAACTTTTTAAAAGCAGGGAATTTTTGTTCCTCCCCCTTAGGCGTTGTTTGTATCTCTTCTTTATATAACGTTTGTACTTCTGTTAAAACTGTTTGATTATGTTTATTTTCACGATATGTTTTTATTATTTGGTAACTCGAAAAAACAAGCACAGCAAGCATAATAAGATTGAGTATCTTTCGTTTCATCTGCTTCCCCCTCTTAACGAATTACTTTATTACGCCACATCAATAGGATTAAGAATGGTCCACCAATGATCAACATGATAATTGCCGCTGGAATTTCAACTTGCTCAAACATAATCCGTCCCAACGTATCTGCAATAATTAATAACAAACCACCTAACAGCATTGAAAAAGGCAGTAATATACGATGATCTGCTGTTTTTAATAAGGATCTCGCCATGTGTGGTACTAATAATCCTACAAAAGCAATGACGCCTACCACTGCAGTTGCAATGGCTGCCAACAAAACGGCAACAGCAGCAATCATAATTCTGATACGGGCTATCGGTGCTCCTAATCCAACCAAAACATCATCTGTTAAAGCCAATAAGTTACAGCGCTTTGCAAGGAAAAATGATAACAGCAATCCTAAACCACCGTAACCCACTAACATTGATACATCTGACCATTTCTTCATACCAAAGCCAATAGCACTCCCAGATGCCTGACTACTGACTTGTGCACCAATTCCAGATACTAGATCACCTAATCCAGTGAAAACAGCGTTAACGGCCACTCCAATGATAATCAAATAGAGTGGGTTAAGCCCTGAACGAATACTAAATAGGAAGACTAACACGCAAGCGATACTCCCTCCTATAAAAGCGGCAACCGGTGACCAATTGTACATTTGAGGTGAAAAAGTGAGTAAACTCAACACAAACAACTGCGCTCCCGCTGAAATACCAATAACACCTGCATCTGCAAGCGGATTTTTTAAAACAGCTTGTAATAATAACCCTGAAACAGAGAGTGCCGCTCCTGCAAATAACGCTAATATAATACGTGGTAAGCGTAAATCACGAATAATCGCAACATTTTCATTTCCCGAACTGAACAATTGTGTTGCTATTTCCCAAAAAGTGATAGAAATACTGCCGGATAGTAATGACCACAGTATCGCAAGAATCAAAACGGTAGTTACAATAACATACAGCCAAATCACTCTATTTTTCATAGAGGTACTCTACTGTTTTGTCTAATGCATCTGGTGCATTCAAAGAAGCTGTCATACCGAATAAATTTTCATCTAAATCATAAACTCGACCCTTTTTGACAGCGTTAAAGTGCTTCCAAATATCATTATCTTTAAATTCTTTATCAAACATCTCAACGACCTCTTTCGGCATTCCATGTGATGCTCTCAAAATAATATCAGGGTTACTTTTTTGTAAAAATTCAGTGTTAGATGCTAAATATTCTTGGGGTTGGTCTTGAATAATGTTCTTTCCCCCCGCAATTTTCACCAAGTCGCCAATATAGGCATGCTCAGTGACAACTAAATAACTGCCTGGAATTCCCATTAAGATGAGCACTGTTGGCTGTTTTTTTCCAGCAACTTCTGCTTTTATATTAGATACGTGTTGTGATAATGTTTCATTCAATACTTTTGCTTCCTTTTCACGCTCTAATGTTTTCCCTAACTTTGTTATTTCATCCTCCATTGAAGATATACTGCGAAAATCAAGAAATTCTGCTTTTAATTGGGCTTGTTCAAAACCATCTTTCAGATCAGCCTCTAACGTTTTAGTAGCTAACACAACATCTGGCTTTAATGAACGAATAATCTCCAAATCTGGGCTCATTGGAGAGCCTGTTTTTTGTACCTTTGCATAACGCTCTGGTAATTTTTTAGAAGACGTCGGGATGCCCACTAAATCAACATTTAATTTTGCCATTATTTCAGTTGTCGCAACTGTAGTTGTGACAACACGTTTTTCTTGTTCCATTTTTTTTGTGCTTGTTTCATCTGCTGCTGATTTTGGACTACCGCAACCCGCTAATAAAAGTAAGGCGGCGCTTAGTACAATTATTTTTTTAAATTTCACTATGAAGTCACCTCTCTCATAAAATAAAGACCTTAGCATTAATGCTAAGGCCTGTCTTAAAAAGTTTTTGTAATTAACTAAACAGTATTAGCAGTGTTTATCGATTTCTCACTTGGAATCTTCTGATAAAGTACCCACTAGCTAGTATAACAAATAATCCGTAAATGAACATACTTGCTTTATCGCCAGTCTTCACATTTTGTTGTTTAGTTGCTGCCGTTTGTTTAATGGGTGCTTGTTCTGCTTTTGCAAAAGTTGGTTTTAGCAAAGCTGCACCTGCATTATTATTTGGTTGTGCCAAAGTTGACACAGTGTTCGCTGTCCCATTTGGTCCAGTACCTGATGTATTGTTCGCATTAGTTACAACTGCCAATTGAACAACTTTTTTCCCGGTAGTATCTGTTAATGTTTTTGGATCAAGTTTCACAGTAACATTGTAGTAATTGTCATAATCTAAACCTGGAACATCATCAATTTTGACATGTGTACGTGCTTCTGTTGCTGCTGCTCCATTTGGAATCTTATATTTTACGACACGCGTATCTTTTTTCGTATCTTTTGATACTACTTGAGCCGCAATAAATTTACCATTTTGTTTTGTTTCAAACGTTTTTATCCAATGGCTATTAGTCAGTGTCAAGTAAAGATAAGCTTGCCCTTGTTCAACTTTGATAATAGCTGGTTTTTGCGTGTAGCTATCCATCATTGAAACAGCGTTTGAATTTTCTTTTAGGATAGTGAAATTTGTTGAGTAACTTTTACCCTCTTGTAATTTGTTAGGGTTAACCACTGCTGTTTTTACTGGTTGAGATGGTTTTACTGGCGTTACAGGCTTACTTGGTTTTACTGGCGTTACAGGCTTACTTGGTTTTACTGGCGTTGTTGGTTTTACTGGTGGTTGAGGTTTCACTGGCAACACTGGTTTGGTTGTTGTGACATCTTTAATTGATTTACCATCCAACTTAACCGTTATTTTATAAACATTGTCATATTTTAATCCTGGTACATCTGTAATTTTAACGTGAGTGCGCGCTTCTGTTGAGTCAGCAGCATTTTTCACAGGATATTTCACGACACGTGTGTCTTTTTTAGCATCTTTGCTTACAACTTGTGCTGCAACAAATTTACCATTTTGTTTCGTTTCAAATGTTTTGATCCAGTGACTATTTTTTAATGTAACGTAAGCATAGGCTTGATTTTTTTCAACTTTGATAACGGCTGGTTTTTGTGTATAACCATCCATCATTGATAATTCTGTTGATTTTTCTTTCAAAACTTTAAAGTTCACCGTATACTGATGATTGTTTTTTAACTTTAATGGATCAACAGGTGCTGGCTTGCTAGGTTTTGTTGGTTTACTTGGTTCTGTTGGTTTACCAGGTTCTGTTGGTTTACCAGGTTCTGTTGGTTTGCCAGGTTCTGTTGGTTTGCCAGGTTCTGTTGGTTTGCCAGGTTCTGTTGGTTTACCAGGTTCTGTTGGTTTACCAGGTTCTGTTGGTTTACCAGGTTCTGTTGGTTTGCCAGGTTCTGTTGGTTTACCAGGTTCTGTTGGAGTTGTTTCTTTGATTGATTTGGCATCTAATTTTACATTAACGCCATACGTTTCATCATACTTCAATCCAGGAACGTCGGTAATTTTAACGTGTGTGCGTACTTTTGTCGACACAGTTGCATCTTTTATAGGGTATTTTACAACACGTGTATCCTTTGTTTTATTGTTTTCAACTACTTCAGCAGCAATATATTTTCCATTCTGTTCTGTTTCAAACGTTTGAATCCAATGACTGTTTTTTAGTGTAACATAGGCAAATGGCTGTTTTTTCTCAACTTTGATTACAGCTGGTTTCACCATATATTCATCCATCATTGAAACTTCTTTACTGTTTTCTTTTGTGACTTCAAAATCAATTGTATAAGTTGAGCCATCTTTTAATTTCAAAGGATCAATCGTTGATGGTTTTTCTGGCTCTGTTGGTGTCTCAGCTTGAGGAAACTCAAGTGGTGAAACAATCATCGCATTTTTTGGATCAAACGCTAAACGAAAATCTGCTTTACCTTCATATATTGCGCGTGCATTGCCCATATCTACGGCATATGTCACATGTGAAAAAAGATCTGCTTTTTCATCATCGATTTCAAATGAAACCGTGCGCGTATTATTTTTGCTATCTGTTGATAATACTTTAACATCTTTAAGTGCACCGGCAACCATTGTTTGGAAGCTTGTGACTGTCTTAGAATCTGTAATAGTCATAGCAACCGTGCGTTTACCATTTTCAACTTTGATATAAGCTGGATTTGTAAAGTAACCTTGCATGCTGCTTGCTTTGTCTTCAGTGGCATGTTTTGCAACGAATGGGATTTTATACGTACCATCTACTAATGCTGCTGGTTTTTCAGGTTCTGTGGGCGTTGCCACTGGGAACTCTGAATCTGCTACTTTTGTTGCTTGTGTTGTATCAAATGCTAGACGGAAATCTGCACTACCTTTATGAACACCACCATTAAATGGCGCTTCATAGTTCACGTGTGCCAATAAATCAGCGTTTTCATCCGGTACATTAAATTGAACCGTACGTGTTTTATCTTTAGTTGACAACGTTGTTGTTTCTTTAAATACGCCATCCACGGTTGTTTGGAATTCTTTCACCGTATCTGTGTCATTTATTGTCATCGCTGCCGTACGTTTGCCATCTTTTACTTGGATGTAAACGGGATTATCAAAATATTTTTGCATGCTGCTTGCTTTGTCTTCAGTGGCATGTTTTGCAGCGAATGGGATTTTATACGTACCATCTGCTAATGCTGCTGGTTTTTCAGGTTCTGTGGGCGTTACCACTGGGAACTCTGAATCTGCTACTTTTGTTGCTTGTGTTGTATCAAATGCTAAGCGGAAATCTGCACTACCTTTATGAACACCACCATTAAATGGCGCTTCATAGTTCACGTGTGCCAATAAATCAGCGTTTTCATCCGGTACATTAAATTGAACCGTACGTGTTTTATCTTTAGTTGACAACGTTGTTGTTTCTTTAAATACGCCATCCACGGTTGTTTGGAATTCTTTCACCGTATCTGTGTCATTTATTGTCATCGCTGCCGTACGTTTGCCATCTTTTACTTGGATGTAAACGGGATTATCAAAATATTTTTGCATGCTGCTTGCTTTGTCTTCAGTGGCATGTTTTGCAGCGAATGGGATTTTATACGTACCATCTGCTAATGCTGCTGGTTTTTCAGGTTCTGTGGGCGTTGCCACTGGGAACTCTGAATCTGCTACTTTTGTTGCTTGTGTTGTATCAAATGCTAAGCGGAAATCTGCACTACCTTTATGAATACCACCATTAAATGGCGCTTCATAGTTCACGTGTGCCAATAAATCTGCATTCTCATCCGGTACATTAAATTGAACTGTACGTGTTTTATCTTTAGTTGACAACGTTGTTGTTTCTTTAAATGCGCCATCCACGGTTGTTTGGAATTCTTTCACCGTATCTGTGTCATTAATTATCATCGCTGCCGTACGTTTGCCATCTTTTACTTGGATGTAAACGGGATTATCAAAATATTTTTGCATGCTGCTTGCTTTGTCTTCAGTGGCATGTTTTGCAGCGAATGGGATTTTATACGTACCATCTGCTAATGCTGCTGGTTTTTCAGGTTCTGTGGGCGTTGCCACTGGGAACTCTGAATCTGCTACTTTTGTTGCTTGTGTTGTATCAAATGCTAGACGGAAATCTGCGCTGCCTTTATGAACACCACCATTAAATGGCGCTTCATAGTTCACGTGTGCCAATAAATCTGCGTTTTCATCCGGTACATTAAATTGAACCGTACGTGTTTTATCTTTAGTTGACAACGTTGTTGTTTCTTTAAATGCGCCATCCACGGTTGTTTGGAACTCTTTCACCGTATCTGTGTCATTAATTGTCATTGCTGCCGTACGTTTGCCATCTTTTACTTGGATGTAAACGGGATTATCAAAATATTTTTGCATGCTGCTTGCTTTGTCTTGTGTTGCATGTTTTGCAGCGAATGGGACTTTGTACGTGCCATCTGCTAATGCTGCTGGTTTTTCTTCTGGTTCAGAAATAACTTGTACCGATGCTGGATCAATGACAAGATCAATTTGATACCAGTTGTCGTAAGTAAATCCAGGAATTGTATCCACAACGATATGCATATACGAATAAACGATTTTATTCAAATCTTCTACTTTAATTTTGATTACTTGCGTTTGAGTGCTATCATCTTTTGAAACGATTTGAACATCGTTATATTTTCCAGCGTAATCCTCTTTTGGATTTGGCGTTTCTGGACGGTTACCCGTTTCACTAACTGCCATTGCTTTCCACCAAGAACTATTTTTTACGTTTAAATATAAATAGGGTTGATTATTCTCAACCTTAATTGTTGCTTCATTATTAATATAATCATCTGCTACCGACTTTTCTTTTGTTGTCGAGCCAGTTTTATCTTTAAAGAAATTAACATTAACTTTATATTCGCCACCATCTTTTAACACTGTTGAATCAGCGCTTGCTACATAAGATGGGAAAAAGCTTACTACTAACATAGCAATGAGGACAAATACACTAAATTTATTAATCACCGTTTTCATCAATATTATCTCCCCCTATTTTGTTGCTGTTTTTTTTCTAACTACCACTAAACCGATTAATGCTAAAAGTCCCAATCCACCATA
The DNA here is from genome assembly GCF_036884295.1 of Brochothrix thermosphacta DSM 20171 = FSL F6-1036. NCBI lineage: Bacteria > Bacillati > Bacillota > Bacilli > Caryophanales > Listeriaceae > Brochothrix > Brochothrix thermosphacta. The sequence goes on along the minus strand of NZ_CP145608.1, from coordinate 895,004 downwards.
AAGCATCATTGAAGAATTATCCCCAGATTTGGGATTTGCCACTTTTTCAGTCGAAGTTGTTGCACTGCTACCACTTGTATCAGTCCCTTTTGCAACTACTGCATCTGTGTTTTTTGAATCACTCGTACCACTGGCTTTTTCAGTGTTTTTTGGCAATACAAATTTCAAAACAATTTTGTACTCATGGTGATAATTCAAATCATTATCATCAATATCAACTTTTATTTTTGCAGGAATTTGTTCTTCTAAAGTCCCTATATTAAAACGAACTTTACGTGTATCTGCCCCTTTATCGGAACTAATGACTTGTTCGCTAGCTGAGTTTAACCATAAGCCTGTAATCCATTTACTGTGATTCACTTGAATATCCACAGTTGTTTCACCACCTGAAACTGTTACAGTTGCTGGCTTATCAAAATAATCATTCGCCATTGAAACCGAGTCACTACCTCCCTGTAATACTGTATAATCAACTGAATAAGTACCATCTGCAACTGCTGCATGCGTTGTTTGCGGTAATATAAACAGTGAAAGTGTCAATGTAGTAATCATTACGACTGTCGCTAATAATTTTTTCATTGTATTCCTCCTATATAAGTCGTGATACAGAACTTTTACGTCCTATAAAACGCTCCCAATGTATTTAATTCCTATACTTCATCAATTGTAAGTGATAATGATTATCATTGTCAATAAGTTTTCAGATAACTTTCATAGTTTGTGACAAAAAAAGACACATTTCACTTATATCTGTGTCAAAAAAGATAAAACCGCTTGCCACTGACTTTTTTTCGCCTTTATATTGTTCTTTTCCATAATAAAAAAGCCACATTTTAATTACTGTGGCTTTTACTCTTAGAAAATTTAGGTATACCTCAATCAGAATCATAGAAATAAATAGGATACTCACTATCTAGCTTTATTTTAGCTCTGAATTGTCATTGTTAACTCATAAGCTTTTTGGAATTTCTGGATATCTCCTGCACCCATAAATAACAATACTCCTGTTTTGAATTGCTTCAATACTTCTGTATGTTGTTCTTGAATAACATGGCTTCCTTCAATTAAATCCGCTAAGTCTTGAATGGTTAAGTTTCCGGTTTGTTCACGTGCAGAACCAAAAATATCACATAGATACGTCTCATCAGCTTTGCTTAGGGATTCAGCAAAGGCGTTTAAAAACGTATTTGTACGACTAAAAGTATGCGGTTGGAAAATCGCAACCACTTCTCTATCTGGATATTTTTGACGAGCTGCGTTAATAGTTGCTTCAATTTCTGCTGGATGATGAGCGTAATCATCAATCAGTACTTGATCGCCAATTACTTTTTCGCTAAAACGACGTTTTACACCTTCGTATGTGCGTAGTCTCGATTGAACCGCTTCAATTGATAAGCCCTCAAGATGCGTAAATACGATAACAGCAAGTGCATTACGAACATTGTGTTCGCCGAAAGTTGGTACGTTAAACGAGCCGTATAACTTACCATCAACTGTAACATCAAAACTACAACCCGCAGTATGACGATTAATATTAACTGCACGATAGTTATTATTTTCACCAATACCAAAATAAACTACCGGTGTTGTATAATTCAATGCACGCACTTTATCATCATCACCATTTGCAATTACCATTTTACTTGTCTGTTCAACCATTGATTGAAAGGCATCAATCACATCACCTTCAGTTTTAAAATAATCAGGGTGATCCCAATCAATATTATTAATAACTGTGAAATTTGGTTTATACGCGAGGAAATGACGTTGATACTCACATGCTTCTAACGCAAAATAATCCGAATTTTTAACTCCATGACCAGTCCCATCACCAATTAGATAAGAAACTGAGGTAACACCTTCTAATACATGTGATAATAATCCCGTTGTTGATGTTTTACCATGTGAACCTGTCACAGCAATACTGGCATAACCTTTAATTAAAGATCCTAAAAATTCATTATAAGGAATAACTTTTGCTCCGATTGCTTTTGCTGCAATAACCTCTTCATGCGAATCTGGGAATGCTGCCCCTTGAATGACAGTCATTTCTGCTGAAATATTTTCTTTTGAAAAAGGTAACATCTTTATATTCGCACGTTCAAGTGCATTTTGCGTAAAGAAAAATTTATCGATATCCGAACCTTGGACAGTTTCGCCTTCATCATGTAAAATCTGTGCTAACGCGCTCATACCTGTGCCTTTAATCCCTATAAAATGATATGTACTCATTATAAAAGCCTCCATTATTACTAATTTAGTTTCATTGGTTATTTTCGTTTTCTCATTATTTCTTCAACAGAACGTAAACGAGCGTTCAACTCTTGTTGTGCTGTTCCTGCATTCAGTCGCTTCGAACGAATTTTACGTGTCATTTCAACAGCAGCTACACGAGCAATTTGTTGAATTTCAGCATCAGTAAAATGATCCCCACTGGGTTTAATTGATTTCGGTAATTTAACTTTGCCATCCGCAGTAATCGTTAAAACATCCGGCTGATCTTCAGCACGAACTTCAACTGCTTCAACTGCTTCAACTGCTTCAACTGCTTCAACTGCTTTATTATTTTCAATGACATCCGTACGTTTATCAAGCTTATCGCTAACAATTTCTGCTACATCACTATTTTCAGTTTCGCTTGTTTCTTCAATCGGTCCTATTTCACTGTTAACTTCAGTGCTGGTTTCAACCAACGATTCCACGTTCTCCACTTCTAAAGTATCATGCAATACTTCTACTGACTCACTTGTTAGTGCAGGGTTATTACTTTCAATAGGTTTTTCCTCATGCTTTATATGATCGTCAAAGACAGGTGTTTCTAGCTCCTGTCGTTTGGGATAGAATTGGCTCATATTTCTTTTTTGAAATCCAAAGACAGGCGAAGGAATATCTCTCGCCTTAAAATGAGATTCTCGTGATGCAGAATGCCACTTTATCTCGTCTGAGGTTGTTTCAATTTCTTTATTCACTTCTTTTGTAGGTGGTTTAACTTTTTCAACCACTTTTTCTTGTTCTATAATTGGTTTTCTATTGGTGCGCGGTGTCTTACTTGCAGAATCCATTGTGACAGTTCGCACACGACCTTCATTATAATCTGGTGCTTGTTTATTTTTAATTGGTGCGGGTGTGCGCCGTTCCTTTTTACTATCAGCGATTGGTCTTACTACCTTTTGTTTCTGTGAGCTTGTTTCATCTTCGTCTAAATTCAACATTTTTTTAAACCAACCAGCCATCTGCATCACCCTCGTTTCTCTTCTTATATAGTTAATTTTACCAAACTATAGTCTTCAATGCTACACTGAGCCATTGTTTAACTTAAAAGAGGATTGCGTATGCTTGACCTGCTTTATAGTCTGATCCTTCTAAAATCATAATGCCCTTTTCAGTTGGTGCATCAGGAATAGCTAATTCACGTGCTGCACAGATCATACCGTTACTTTTTTCACCACGTAATGCAGAAGGTTCAATGATTAAACCGCTTGGCATTACTGCGCCAACTTTAGCTACCACAACGTATTGCCCTTCATCAACGTTTGGTGCACCACAAACAATTTGCTCAACATGTGTACCCAAATCAACTTGGCATACACTAAGATGGTCTGAGTTACTGTGTTCTGCCTTTGATTTTACATAACCGACAACAAATTTAGGACTTGTATCCACATCTTTTAATGTTTCAAAACCGGCAGCACTCAATTGTTCGTTAATAATTGCAATTGTTTCGTCTGTGACTTCTACTTTATCTGTCACGTTTAACGCTGTCTTTTCTTTCACTTTAAATAAGTTATAGCCAATTACTTCATTCGTATCGGCATTTTTAATTTCAGTCACATTATTGTTAGATTCAGTTATTGTTTTTTCAGCTTTTTTACCGTTCATTTGAACGATCAATACATCGCCAATTCCTTTTTCATTATAAAATACATTTACTATCATTTTTATAACCCCTTTTGTTTGTTTTTAGCCAAAATGAATACAGGTGTTAAATGACCTTTTGAATACTCAAATGCCAATGTTGTAATTGGCACCGGTCCTGAGGCATAAAAATCAAGTGTTAAGTGCCCAATAACATCATAACCCGCTTCATTCACTACATCTACTAATAATAACACATCCTGATGTGGTACTGCTACAACGATCTGACCTTTTGCGTTTTTTTCCATTTTTTCCATGAATTTTTCATTGAGCAAACGACTCGCATCATAACCATCATTGGTTCTAACAAAGTAAAAACGGTTTCCTGCTACATTATCTTCTTTTAATGGAATCTTTTTAGTATTGAGGTTGATTAACGCCTGACTTTTGATCTTTTCTACCGCTAACACACTTGTATCTTTCTGAGTTAATAAACGGTAGGTATTGCCCAAATCTAAAACGTAATAAATTCGCGTTTCTGCTGTATGGTCTGTAACAATAAACGGCTCCCCTTCTTTTGTTTCAAGTGGGAATGAGCTTGAACGTATAACGGGATAAAGATCGTCCATATGATCTTCTACACGTTTCGTATTTTGCGCTGCCGCAAAACTGCTGGTAATATAATACACTTGCTTATCAAGTGCAGATTCTCCATCACGCTCTATGAGTTTGACGAGTTCGGCCAATTGAATCGTAACAGCATTTTTTACACGATCATTTTTAACTTGTAACGTGCCTGAGTCCTTATCAAAGGTATAACGATAGTCAGGATTATTTAGTTTATTAATTAATAATTCTTTTACAGTAAAGATAGTTGGTTTCATTCACTACGCTCCTGACTGCTCAAAGACGCTACAAAACGATTGATTTCTTCTTTCGTTTTACGTTCTTTATTAACAAAACGGCCCGTTTCTTTACCGTTTTCGAATGCTACAAAACTAGGAATACCAAAAATAGCTAAGTCTTGGCAAAGCTCAAGCAATTCGTCACGATCCACATGAATAAAATTAAATGTTGGGTTATCCGCTTCAATTTCGGGTAATTGCGGCTCGATATAAACACAGTCACCACACCAATCTGCACTAAACATAACAATCGTTTTACCTGTCTGAATGATTGTGTTGAATTCTTGTATTGTTGCTACTTTTTTCATCATTATCGCCCCTTTTTTATCGTTTACAATAAGCTTCTATAAATTTATCCCGTACTGTTAGAAATAGTTGGTTTTCTCTATTGGGGTGAATACGGTTGGTTAAAACAATCACCGCTTCAGTTTTCATCGGATTAATTAAGATAAACGTTCCTGTAAATCCTGTATGGTACATGATGGGTTGTTGTGCCTGATTAAAACGTAAATCCCATCCAATCGATCGCTTATTCACACGATCTTCTCCTTGTACTGTTTGAATTAGTTTTCGACTTTCATCCGTCAGTAATTCTGGACTATTCCACCCCATTAAATGATTGATTAACTTTTCAATCGCTTCAATATTCGCAAATAAACCCGCATGTGCCGCAATACCGCCAAGACAGTATGCTTTATGATCATGTACATCCCCTTTAATTAGTCCACGCTGTGTATGTAATTCAGTTGGGACACACTCTAATTTCGCTTTGTTTTTAGGGTTAAATAATAAATTTTCAATAGCCAGTGGTTTAGTGATTTGTTCGCTAAAAAGTCTATCAATTGGTTGTTTGGTCACCGCTTCAATCACTGCACCTAGCAACAGAAAATTGGCATCTGAATAATTGATTGTATCTCCAGCAGTATTATCTTGTGGAATATCGTACATATAATTTTCTACATCAGTCGCTGTTTTTATTGGATAGTTAGGAATGTTTTTTGCCAATCCTGACTGATGTGTGGTTAGTTGCTTAACTGTCACTTCTAGGTATTTAAAACGCGGCAAATAATAGTGCACAGGTTTTAAAATATCAATTTGTTTTTGTTCATACAATTTCAATAATAACGGTGTCGTTACCAATACTTTAGTAAGTGATGCGACATCGTAAATGGCATTCTCTTGTAACACTAATGCCGTTGGAAGGAGTTGCGAACTGCCCACTTGAGCATTAACCCATTTTCCTTGTTGATAAATACCGTATGTTGCACCAGGAATTATTTTATCGGCAACCATCTGTTTGATGTAGTTTTCTAATATTTCCATGGTTACCTCCTTTAATGGACGTGGTATACTTCATTTACATAGTAACTATATCATATTTTGGAAGGAAGTTGACGTATGAAACCAGCTTTTATTGAAACCGTCTCCTGTGGTAATTGGCAATTTCATTATTGCTTACTCAATGAACCATCTGACTTTAGCAAAATCGCAAATGTATTCCCCCAATACACGCCTTTTATAGAAGAAAGCGCCTTGTTAACTGATACAAATTACTTACACGTAACAAATGATTTTATAGCATCTGAAAAAAATTGTATGATCGGTTCTTTTCATTATATTACAAAGACTTCCTCACAATCCAATCTGCTCGCTCATTTTTATGTCGACCAATATCAATTATTATTAACTGATTTAAATATCCCTGACTTAACGGGGCATTCTTTAGCTACAACCGTTGCCATATTAAAATCTTTTGAGACACCTATTGAAGCACTTTATTTTCTATTAACAAAAACACTAAATCCGTTTTTATCTGAAATAGATCATTTCGAACGTAGCGTTGTTACTGCTGAAAAACGACACTATGATAAGTTTAAACAAAAGCAGGTACAACAATTATTTAATTGGCGTTCAGATTTATTACGATTGCGACACCTTACGTTACCGCTACAAGAAATCAAACTAGCGACAGAAGAAATATACACAAACAACCATTTGCAAAAACATGCGATTCACTCGTTTAATAAACGCTTTGAACGAACGACAGACTTGCTTAATCAATATGAAAAACAACTTTCATCAATGTTAGACTTAAGTACAACATTTGCTTCATACCGTGGCAATGAAATTATGAATGCTCTTACTATGTTCACAGTATTAACCACACCTGTCATTGTATTTGGAGCAATTTGGGGGATGAACTTCCGTGTAATGCCCGAACTTTATTTAAAATACGGTTATCTTTACTCACTCTTGTTGATACTCTTTTTCACTGGTCTTGTTGCTCTATGGCTCTATCGTAAAGGATGGTTAGGCAATAAAAAAAATAAGAAGTAAGTGACTTCTATATTTTGTTCAACGGAGCGCTTAATCAGCCTCTCTTGTTAGCACATTTAGAAATTGATAAAAACAATGACTCTCCGCACAATATCATATGACCAAAGTATTGCGACGTGGTATAATGTCACTAATAACTCTCGTTTTTTATTATTTCAATTAGTTATAAAAGATAAATTGACTATTAATGACTTAAAAAAATGATAAGAAGTTAAATTTCAATCTATACATCGGAGGATTTTATGAAAAAAATAGTTAGAGAATATGCTTTTGTTGCAGCTGTCATCATCCTTATTATTATTGCACGTGTCTTTTTCTTTTCACCTGTTGTGATTGATGGTCACTCAATGGACCCTACTTTAAACGACCGTGACCGTCATATCGCCTATAAACAAGCCAGTATTGATTGATTTGATATTGTCATATTTGACGAAATTGGTTCTGGTAGCATTTTTGTCAAACGAATTATCGGAATGCCTGGTGATACCGTAAAAGTGAGTCATAATGAATTGTATATTAATGGTAAAAAAACAACACAATCCTTTACTACTCAAGGTGTAACTGACGATATTGACGAAGTCACTGTACCAGCAGATTCTTATTATGTGTTAGGTGATAATCGCGAAAATTCCACGGATAGTCGTATGATTGGATTTGTTAATAAAGACCAAATTGATGGTAAGCTTGGTTTCAAATTTTATCCGTTTAAGTAAAGCTAGATCAAAACTAAAACAACCGTCTGACAAAAAATGTCAGACGGTTGTTTTTTATACACTTACTAAACAAAAAGAGAGAAGCAAAAGCCTCTCTCAAATTTCCGAAAATTATTCTAACGGTTCGTTTCATCCGTATTGTTATCTAAAGTACTTACTTCTTCAACATATGAATCATTTTCTATGATGACTTCTTCCACAATAACTTCTTTTGGTTGAAGCATACGATAAAATGAAGCCACTGTTGTTTGGTAGTATGGTGCTAAATAAATACAGACAATCATACCGATGAAAAATGCGAGTCCGATAAACAAAATACCAATACCAAATCCAACAGCTGACGTACCAGTATTTGAGATAAAAGCACTGAACATCAACCATGCGCCGTATAAACCAATCACTAATGGTAAGATCATCCAACCGATGAATGATAATTCTGTGAGGAAAAGTTTCATACGTTTCCCCGACATAATTTCTTTACTTGTTTTAATTGCATCCCAAGCTGAAAGCGTAGGATTATCTTTGATTAGGAAAAATGTTTGCGTGTAACTATAAGCTTTCATAATCGGTAAGATAAGTAAGATAATTGGAATAATGAGCAACCATAAGCTCATCACTTCAGTCATGCCTAGAATAACTACTAATATACCAATAAGTACTGCCGGTAAAGTCCAGATAAATACCATGATACCCACTAAAATATTTGCCCAAATAACTTTTAAGTAAAAGCCTTTACCAAAAGCTGAAAACATTTTTTTAACACTCAATGATTCACCGTCAAAAAGACTTAAATAAAACCATTGAAATCCTGTTGTCAAAGGAATGCTTACGAATATTGTGACCAAAACACTCATGAATGATAGAATCGTATTTCCTGTAGATTCTGTTGTAGCATCAAATGGAGCAACCATGTTCAATGCACCATTGATCACAAGCATCAATAAGAAAACACCAATCGCAATTCCCCAATGACCTTTTAATGCTGCTCTCGCCTCATTTTTAATCAAGCTTATGTTTTTCAAAGTCTCACCTCTTTTAATTTTATATCACCTGTAATTATAGCATGTTTTTTTCAAAAGAACGATATCTATTAGTTTAACTCGGGTAATTTCTTTCAGTTCGATTATTTTAAAAAGATAGAAGCAGTTGCCATGATGACAACACTTCTATCTTTTTTATTAATTTGCGTGTTCTTTAACGATTTCAATGATGACCTTCATCGCTTGGATCATTGATTCTTCTGCGACATATTCAAACTTACCATGCATGTTTTCACCACCTGCAAATACGTTCGGTGTTGGTAAACCCATATAAGACAATTGTGAGCCATCTGTTCCACCACGAATTGGAATGATATGTGGCGTAATGCCTAACTTATCATAGGCTTTTTGTGCCAACGCAACAATTTCAATAACAGGCTCTATTTTTTCACGCATATTGTAATATTGATCTGCCATTTCAATTGTAATAACTTTTTCACCGTACTTAGCTTGCATTTGTTTAACCGCTGCAGTTAACACTCGTTTACGTTCTTCAAATTCTTCACGATCAAAATCACGAATAATATATGAGGCTTTTGCACTTTCTACGCTACCGCTCATATTATTCAGATGGAAGAACCCTTCTTTACCTTCTGTTTTTTCTGGTACTTCATCAGCTGGTAACAACGCATGAAACTCTGCAAACAGTGCACCTGCATTTACCATTTTACCTTTTGCGGTACCTGAATGAACACTATTTCCTTGGAAAGTAATGACTGCTCCTGCAGCATTGAATGATTCATATTCCAATTCTCCAACAGGACCACCATCCATTGTGTAAGCAAAATCGGCATTAAATCGTTCCACATCAAATTTTTCAGGTCCACGTCCAATTTCCTCATCAGGTGTAAAGGCTACGCGGATATCACCGTGTTTAATTTCTGGATGTGCAATTAAATATTCCATTGCCGTCATAATTTCTGCAATACCAGCTTTATCATCTGCGCCTAACAAGGTTGTTCCATCAGTTGTTATTAATGTTTGACCTTTATAGTCACTCAACTCTGGAAAATCAGCCGTTGTCATCACAATATTATGTTCTTTGTTCAAAACAATATCTTTGCCATCGTAGTTTTCATGTATTTGTGGTTTGACATCTTTACCTGTAAAGTCGGTTGCCGTATCAACATGTGCTAAAAAACCGATTGTTGCGACATCTAAATCACCACGTACAGTTCCCATTAAATAACCATTCTCATCTAAATGGACATCTGTTAATCCCACTTCTTTCATTTCTTTCTCAAGGTGATGCAACAAATCCCATTGTCCGGGTGTTGAAGGTGTTGTTGTACTATTCTCATCAGATTGAGTATCGATTTTAGCATAAGTAATTAAACGCTCTGTGATTTTTTCCATTATATCTCAGCTCCTAAAGTCTATTTTCAAGTAATCATAGGCTAATCATACTCCATTAATTTATATTTTTCAATTACTGAAACTAGCTTGTCCGCATAGTCTGGATCTGTCGCATAACCTGCTTTTTGTAAAGCCATTGTGCCTTTTTTATAATCCTTTGCAACCAGCACCTCTTTATACTGATTAGCATTCCAAGTCGTACCATCCTTAAAAAGCTTAACATGATCGTTCATCGATTCTTCCCAGCTAGAATATTTTCTAAATGCCGCTTCAACCGTGATCCATTCATCATTTTCAAACTCTTGTGTTGGGTACTTGATCGATTGTTTTTTATATTGACCTTTGATACCAAATAAATTTTTTCCTTCGACAGCCAAATCGCTCGTACCCCAATCAGACTCTAAAATAGCTTGGGCCATACTCACACTTGCTAACAAGCCACTATCTTTTTGATTTTTTTTCGCTATTGGTGATATTTTTTTTATAAAGGTTTGTTTTTTCTCGGCAGTTATCTTTGCTTCGTCAACTTCTGTAATTACAGGTGCCGCTTCTTCTTGTGATAGTTTCCCAATAATTATACTTAAAAACACGACAAATACTAGGCAGACTATCCCTGTAATAATTAAGTCTTGACGCTTTTTCTTTTTTGATTTTTTTGTCTTAATGATCATTTTTTCACCCACTATCACAACTTATTATGTTTCTTAGTTTAGTGGTTGATTGCTCAGATAGCAAACAAAACGATGTGTTTTTCTATATGAACACACTTCTATATAATGGTTACTTAAAATAAAAAACAGCCACACATGTGACTGCTCTAAATGATATAAGCCTTTATTTTTTTGTATCTTCATCAATTTTAAGGATTGCCATAAATGCCTCTTGAGGCACTTCAACAGAACCAACTGATTTCATACGTTTTTTACCAGCTTTTTGTTTTTCGAGTAATTTACGTTTACGAGAAATATCGCCACCGTAACACTTAGCCAAGACGTTTTTACGCAACGCTTTAATCGTTGAACGTGCGACCACTTTATTACCGATTGCCGCTTGAATTGGCACTTCAAATTGTTGACGCGGAATGAGTTTTTGTAAACGTTCAACAATCACTTTTCCACGATCGTAAGCAAAATCACGATGAACAATAAAGCTTAAAGCATCGACATTTTCGCTGTTCAATAAGATATCCATCTTCACTAGTTTAGATTGACGGTATCCGATAATTTCATAATCTAATGACGCATAACCACGCGTGTTCGATTTGAGTTGGTCAAAGAAATCGTAAACAATTTCAGATAGTGGAATTTCATATTTAACGTTAACACGAATATCATCCATATAATCCATTGTGATGAAATTACCACGCTTACGTTGCGTTAACTCCATAACGGCACCGACATATTCATTTGGTACCATGATTGATGCATTAACATAAGGTTCTTCAACATAAGCAATTAATGATGGATCTGGCATTTCTGATGGATTCGATACCACCACTTCTGTATCATCTGTTAATGTTGCATGATAGATAACACTTGGTGCTGTGGTAATTAAGTCGATATTAAATTCACGTTCAATACGTTCTTGAATAATTTCCATGTGTAGAAGTCCCAAGAAACCACAACGGAAACCAAATCCTAGTGCTTGTGATGTTTCAGCTTCATATTGTAATGCTGAATCATTCAATTCAAGTTTCTCAAGTGCATCACGTAAATCAACATAATCTGACGAATCGATTGGGTAAAGACCACAATAAACCATCGGGTTCATTTTACGATAACCTTGTAAAGGTTCAGCTGCACGATTTTCTGCATGCGTAATCGTATCCCCTACTTGTGTATCTGCTACTTGCTTGATTGCTGCAGTAAGGTAACCAACATCACCTGCCATCAAGACATCTTGTGGCGATACTTTCGGGTCAAATACACCTACTTCAGTTACTTCAAATGATTTACCTGTTTGCATCATGTAAATTTTATCGCCTGCTTTTACTGTACCACTCATGACACGAATACTCGTAATAACACCACGGTATGCATCGTAAACAGAGTCAAAAATCAACGCTTGTAACGGCGCTTCTAAGTCCCCTGTTGGAGCAGGTACATGTTCAACAACTTGTTCTAAAATTTCTTCGATACCAATACCAGCTTTTGCTGACGCTAAGACAGCTTCACTTGCATCTAATCCAATTACATCTTCAATTTCACCACGCACACGTTCAGGGTCAGCTGCGGGTAAATCAATTTTATTAATAACTGGTAAAATTTCAAGATCATTATCTAATGCTAAATAAACGTTAGCTAATGTTTGTGCTTCAATCCCTTGAGCAGCATCAACTACAAGAACAGCACCTTCACAGGCAGCTAAGCTTCGAGATACTTCATATGTGAAATCGACATGTCCTGGTGTATCTATTAAATGGAACGTATATGTTTCACCGTTCTTAGCGTTGTAAGAAAGTTGTACGGCATTCAATTTAATTGTAATACCACGTTCACGCTCTAAATCCATGGAATCAAGCAATTGATGCTTCATCTCACGGTGCGTCAGTGCATTCGTTTTTTCTAAGATACGGTCAGCCAATGTTGACTTACCATGATCAATATGGGCAATGATTGAAAAATTACGTATATTTTTTTGACGCGCTTTCATCTGGTTTAAATCCAATTTGTCCACTCCTATCACTCTTTGCAAACACTCTTATAAATACTCATATAGCAGACAATACAATTTCATCTCTATTTGCGTTTCACTTCAGCTTCATTATAAGAAGGCATTTATCTAACTTTATTATATAGTAGCTACAATTGTTTGGCAAATCCCTTGTTATTTATGTATTAAAGCTCTTTCTACTATTAAAAAAAGCCTTTTAAAAATAAATTTAGAATAGACGTTTGCAATCCCTTCAATTTTCATATATAATTAAGTCTGTCTTATGGTTGGAATTAGAGCTATCTAATTAGATGAGCCATAGTATGATTATTTCAACGGAGGTGACATAAATGCCTAACATTAAATCCGCTATTAAACGCGTAAAACAAACAGAAACTCGTAATGAATTAAAATCTTCACAACGTGCTGCTGTTCGTTCAGCTGTTAGAAAATTCGACGCTGCTGTTGTAGCTAACGCTGATAACACAAGTGAATTATATAGCCAAGCTGTTTCTAAACTTGATGGTGCTGTTTCAAAAGGTTTGATTCACAAAAACAAAGCAGACCGTAGTAAATCACGTCTTGCTAAAAAATTAGCTAAATAATCTCTTTGGGAGCCTGTTGTATAGGGCTCTTTTGTTTTATCCAAAATTTATTATCCCATTATATTACAAGGTCCTATAATCTTACCTTGCTTTATAGTGGGATTTTTATTATACTGAGAATATTAATTTTCTAATAAATCAAACAATTCTAAATTTAATAGAAATGAAAATTACAAGGAGGTATTTTATGTCATCATTGAATGTAGGTGTTCTCGGATTCGGGACTGTCGGAAGTGGCGTCGTGAGAATTTTAGACGAACATAAGAGTAAGATTAGCCAGATTACTGGTTATGATATTAAAGTAACAAAGGTTTTGGTTCGTGATCTCACGAAAACGCGACGTTATGAAGACGTTGATGTTGCTGTTACTGACAATGTAAATGATGTAATTGGTGATCCATCAATTTCAATCATCGTCGAAGTAATGGGCACAATCGATATCGCTTACGATTATGTACTTAAGTCGTTACGCGCTGGTAAACATGTTGTAACAGCAAACAAAGATCTTATTGCTTTACACGGCGATCACTTGATCACAGTTGCTCGTGAAAATAATTGCGACCTCTTCTATGAAGCAAGTGTTGCAGGCGGAATTCCAATTTTACGTACAATTGTTAACGGCCTTGCATCAGATCATTTGAAAAAAGTAATGGGGATCGTTAACGGTACCACTAACTTCATGTTGACTAAAATGACCAGCGAAGGACTTTCATACGAAACTGCTTTAAAACAAGCACAAGAACTTGGTTTTGCTGAAAGCGACCCAACTAATGACGTTGATGGGATTGATGCTGCACGTAAAATGGTTATTTTAACTCGTTTAAGCTTCGGTATGAATGTTTCACTAGATGATGTTTCGACAACTGGGATTCGTCAATTAACAGTGGACGAAATCAAATTAGCCGATCAATTAGGTTATACAATTAAACTTTTAGGGATTGCTGAAGAACACAACGGTGCCGTAGATGTTTGCGTCACACCTACCCTGCTTCCAAAAACGCATCCTTTATCAGGTGTTCACAATGAAAATAATGCTGTATTTGTGTTAGGTGAAGCTGCAGGTGAAACGATGTATTATGGCCCTGGTGCTGGTGAATTACCAACGGCTTCAAGCGTTGTCAGCGACATCATTACTGTTGCAAAAAATACAAAACTTGGCACAAATGGGAATGCTTTTAGTTCTTATGTGCATGAAACAAATAAATTGGCTGACAAAGATTGCCTCGCAAAATACTTTGTTCGTCTAAAGATGACTGATGAAACAGGTACTTTCTTAAAAATGACACAGCGTTTCACTGAACAAAAAATTGGATTCAGCCGTATTCTACAATTACCTGAATCAAATGAACAAGCAACTGTCGTTATCATTACACACGAAACAAGTCGTGAAAACCTGCATCTTGCGTTAGAGACTTTAAAAAATGAGAGTGGTATTGTGGTTAACTCACATTATCGAGTGGAGGATTAATTATGTATGAGGGATTATTAAAAAAATACAAAGAATTTTTACCGGTTAATGAGAACACACCTTTATTATCATTACATGAAGGTAATACACCATTAGTGCCTTTACCTCACCTATCAGAAAAATTAGGCATTACATTGTATGCTAAAACAGAAGGTGTGAATCCCACAGGTTCGTTTAAAGATCGTGGGATGGTGATGGCCGTGGCTAAAGCAAAAGAAGATGGAGCCAAAGCAGTTATTTGTGCCTCTACGGGTAATACTTCAGCTGCGGCTGCAGCTTATGCAACACGTGCTGGTTTAAAAGCATACATCGTTATTCCTGAGGGTAAAGTTGCACTTGGAAAACTTGCGCAAGCGGTTATGTACGGTGCTGATATTATTTCAATTGATGGTAACTTTGATGACGCTCTTACTATGGTTCGTGATATTGCTGAAAAAGAAGCGGTAACCCTTGTTAACTCTGTTAACCCTTATCGTATCGAAGGTCAAAAAACAGCTGCTTTCGAGGTTGTTGAACAACTTGGTAAAGCACCTGATGTTTTAGCAATTCCAGTTGGAAATGCTGGTAATATCACTGCTTATTGGAAAGGCTTTAAAGAATTTAATGACAAAAAACAAAGCGGTCTTCCCCGTATGCACGGTTTTGAAGCAGAAGGCGCTGCAGCAATCGTCCAAGGAGCGCCAATCGCTGCTCCTGAAACATTTGCAACAGCAATTCGTATTGGAAACCCGGCAAGTTGGGCTTTTGCAGAAGCGGCTCGTGATGAATCCAATGGTTTTATTGACGCTGTTAGCGATGATGAAATTTTAGCTGCTTATCAAGCTGTCGCTCGTATGGATGGTATCTTTATTGAACCGGGCTCAGCTGCCTCTTTAGCTGGTGTCATTAAGCATGTGAAGAGTGGTCAAATCAAACCGGGTGAAACAGTCGTGACGGTCTTTACAGGTAATGGCTTAAAAGACCCTGATTCAGCTATCAATAAAGTCCCTGCTACAATTCATCGTCTCAATACATATGATGAAATTGCCAAACATTTAGCAGCGGCAACAGCAGAATGATGCGCATCAAGGTGCCTGCTACCACAGCAAATTTAGGGCCTGGGTTCGACTCTTGTGGTTTGGC
Organism: Brochothrix thermosphacta DSM 20171 = FSL F6-1036; assembly: GCF_036884295.1. Taxonomy (NCBI): domain Bacteria; kingdom Bacillati; phylum Bacillota; class Bacilli; order Caryophanales; family Listeriaceae; genus Brochothrix; species Brochothrix thermosphacta. The sequence goes on along the minus strand of NZ_CP145608.1, from coordinate 878,951 downwards.
TCTTTCCCTTTATTTAGAACTTGATGTGACCCCTGCAGACACTTGGTTCATTGAGCATCAATTAGGTGACGGTATCCCAACAGATGCCTCTAATCTTATTATTGAAACAGCACTTGCACTCGCACCGCATATTCAACCACAACATCTCGTGATGCGTTGTGATATTCCATCCACTCGTGGATTGGGAAGTAGCGCTGCTGCGATTGTTGCGGGAATTGAACTTGCCAATCAGTTAGGTGAGCTCAAGCTTTCCGCAGAAGAAAAAATGCGCATCGCGACTAACATTGAAGGTCATCCGGATAATGTTGCGCCTGCCGTATTTGGCGGTTTGGTGATTGCTGTTCAACTCGGTGAAGAGACACGCTACACACGTCATAACTTTCCAAACTGTGACATTGTTGCCTTTATTCCACAAACTGAATTAGCGACAACGCTGAGTCGCAGTGTTTTACCTGAGGAATTACCTTATGGCACAGCGGTTAAAGCAAGTGCGATTAGCAATGTGATGTTATCGAGCTTATTGTCAGGTGATTTAAAACAAATGGGTGAAATGATGGCGCAGGATCTTTTCCACGAGCATTATCGTAAATCACTCGTGCCTCAATTAGAGCTTTTACGTGAACGCGTTAAAACTTTCGATGCTTATGGTTGCTGTTTATCAGGTGCAGGACCCACAGTCTTAATCTTATCTCAGCCTGAAAAAACTGCAGCTTTAATGGCTGATCTAAAAAGCTTTGATTCAACAGCAAATTTAATCCATCTTAATGTAGATACTGTTGGTATTCAAGTAAATTAAAAAGTAACGTCTTCGAGAAAATTTCTCAGAGACGTTACTTTTTTGTTTGTTGTTAGGCATGCCAATTGAAAATAAACCACTCAACTTTTTGGCCTGGTAATCCTCTACCTGTCTTTAATTCAAAGTCAGCTTTTGCCAACGCCGCTAATGCTGTTTGTAAATGTATCAATTCAATATTACGGACAGATTGTGCTGCTAACTTCGCTCGATAAGGATGGACTTTTAGCGTGTGTGCCATTTCTGGATCACTGTATCCTTTTTTCTTCATAATTTTAACTTGGTTCATCAAACGAAATTGGCTAATCAATAATGCCAATATCTTAATCGGCTCTTCTTTTTGTTTAATTAAATCTTGGTAGATACGCAAGGCCTTACCTGTCTCTTTATTAACCACTTTTTCAGTCAATTGAAAAACATTTTGTTCCAACGATCTTACAACCATATCTTCTACAATTTGAACAGTCATCAAACCACCATTTACAAACAACGCTATTTTTTCTAATTCTTGAATGGCTACAGATAGTTGGAAATTAGTTAATACCATTAACTCTTGCATTGCTGCCGGTTCATAATCCATATTTAAAGCGGTCGCTCTTTCAGATAACCAGCGTAATAAACTTTGTTCGTTGGGTGCAGTTGCATCGATAACAACAGCATTTTTTTGCACTAATTTACTTATTTTTTTCCGTGCATCCAACTTATCTACACCCGCCACAATAACAAGAATTGTAAACGGTACAGGCTCATTCAAATAATTTTCAAAACCCTTTATTTGATGATCCACCTTGTCTTTTTCAGAAGTTAAAAAAGTGGGGCGTTGAAGGATTACAACTTTACGATCCCCCCAAAAAGGAACGGATTCAGCTTCGCCAATCGCTACTTCAATCGATGTTTCAGTTAAATCGAAATTCGCATAATTAAACTCAGCTTCGTCTGCAATCAGCGCATTTTCTTCGATACGTTTCAGCGTTTCCTGAATAATATACGCCTCTGTTCCAATGATTAAATAAACAGGAGAAAACTCTCCACGTTCAATCGTTTGCCATTCTTTGATCATCTTTTCATCCCCAACTCTTTACCAATATATTCTCACCTCTTTATTATAACTGAAAATGGCATTATTATCGAACTGCTTTCTCTTTTTAAGGATGAATTCCCTACTCTGTTATTTTTAATAATCGAAATGATAAATAAGAGCGCCCTATAATGCCGTACTACGAATACGAACATTATTATTTGCTAAAATTTCTAAAACCTCGGGATGAGGATGTCCATATCTTGATTTTTCGGCTACAGAAATCCACGCCTCTTTTGGCTGCATGTTTTCAACAAAAGTGGCATCTGTCGAATGTTTACTCCCATGGTGAGCTACCATTAAATAATCGAGGCCTAATTTAGGGTATTCCTTCATGATACGCTGTTCTTGCTCTTTTTCCATATCACCAGTAAACAACCAACTTTTTCCAGCAATAACCGCATGCAATACTACAGAATCGCGATTTTCACCTATACCGCCTTCTGCTTGTGGATTTAAAACAGTGAACCTAATCTTCCCCAACACTAATTCATCGCCTTCAACAACTTCTCGTTGAGGAATAGCTTTCAATTTTGTTAACATTGTTGCTAATAACTTGTCACTGGCACTACCACGTCCGATTATAATTTCACCAAGCTTGATCTCTTCAGCTAATTCCACCAACGCCCCCATGTGATCGAAGTCACTATGCGTAAGGATAACTTGATCAATTCGACTAACACCTAATGCTTTAAGTGTAGGGTTTAGGACGTTTTTCCCTATGGTATAGACACGTTTACGTTTCTGCCATTCCTCCCGTGGCTGCCAATCAAATTGTCCGCCTGTATCGATTAACATATTACCTTTATTATTTGGTAGCTGTATAAAAAGGCTATCGCCTTGACCCACATCAATCATAACGACCCTGCCTTTATTGCTCCATTGTGTTTGGATTGGCAAACTCAGGATTGTTATAATCAACAGTAAAGTCAATGTCTTTAAATAACACTTCCGCTCCCAGGCTATAAAAAAACTCCATAAAAGTACAACTATTATAAAATAGCTAACTAATGGGGCTCGTCCAGTAATGTATGTGTTAAACGGTAACTCATTTAATTTGATCGCAAACGTTTCACTCAAACTCAACACTTTTTCAAACAGTGTTAAAAGCGGGGTGGGTATTTCAAAAAGTGGTAAAATAAGGGCTGTTCCCAAACATGCAGGAATGATGAATAGTGTATAGAGGGGTACAAAAATTAAATTGCTCCAAATACTTGCAAGTGAAATTTCAAAAAAATGGTAACTAATTAAAGGAAGAGACATTAACGTCGCAATAATTGATATTTTCAGTCCTTCAACTACTCTACTTTGAGATTGGCGGATAATATTCCGACTTAAAACCAATCCTAAACAGACGGCATACGACAGCTGGAAGCCTATAGAAAAGAGTTGATAATGATCGAGGAGGATTTGCAAATTGAAACTTATAATCAAAGCAGTGAACGTGGATATTTTCGAAGGGATGATCTCATTAAAAAAAAGCAAACACATCATGCTTACTGCTCTCACAACAGGCGCATTAGCACCTGCTAACACGAGATAGAACAATAAGAAGACAATAGCAAGACTTGCACTTAAACGTCTTGTAGCCCCTAAATAAAGCGTTATCATAAATAAAATCGCACCGATGAGGTGTACATGTAGACCAGAAATCGCTAAAAGATGTATGACACCTAATGATCGATAGGCTTCAACAGTCTCCTCTTCAAGACTATCTCGTTCACCAAAAATCAGCGCTCTTGTATAAGAACCTACTTTAGATGGTGCTTTTTCTGTTACTACGGCCAATAAATAATGGCGTAGCTGTAGAATTTTTGTATGCCACGAGGGTTTGCTGTCTGCTAGTTTGTCAATCGAAACAGCCGTAATAACATGGTGGATATGCTGGTACTTTAAATACAACCGTTCATCAAATTGATGAGGATTTTTTGCACGATTAGGGCTACGTGTTTCACCACTAATCTGTAAATTATCGCCAGGTTTTATATGCCTTAACGCATCCTTTTCGTTTTCTGTATTCATCACATAACTCATTTTACTTGTTTGTTTTCCTTGTGTAACTATCGCTTGGAAACGATCACCATCAATCAGCGGTTCAGCACTAATCTTAAAAGACTTTAAAAAATCAGGTGCGCTTTTGCGAAAACTCTGTTCAGCGCTGGACTGATAAATAATCATCAGCAACAATAACATCGGTAAAAAATATAAAAGCTGTTTATATTTCCAACTTAATAAGCAACATATTATGAGCACAATAATAACAAAGCTAAAGGCTTCTTTTTCCATCGCTACAGCAATAAATAACATCACACAACTTATCACTAACAGATGGCGTGCCATAACATCACCTCCGTTTTAAAGCTGTTTTTTCACCGCTTTAATCAACGTTACATTTTCTGTTGTTTCAGGTAATTGTGAGAGTGCAGCAAGCACATCTTTCTTTAATTCGACAGCGAAATGTTGAGAATAAACAGGATCTAAAGGCACATGAACAGTTTCTACTTGTGCTTGTTTAAATAGCTGCTGAGCATAGGGGTGATTATGATAATCCTGAGCAAAGTGCACTTTTTTTATACCCGCTTGTATAATGGCCTTACTACAATTAACACACGGATAGTGTGTCACATACAGTTCAGCTTGTTCAGTAGATGCACCAAATTTAGCACATTGTAAAATCGCATTCATTTCAGCATGAACTGTTCGGATACAATGCCCGTGATCCATTAAACACTCACCATCAATACAGTGGGCCTCTCGTGCTACAGAGCCATTATATCCACCTGCAATGATACGATTATCGCGAACAATTGTTGCTCCCACCATTAAACGATGACACGTGCTACGTGAAGCTAGCAAGTGACTCTGTGCCATAAAGTATTGATTCCATGATATTCTCTCCATTAAATGTCGCTCCTCTGTTTATCTTCTTATTATCAGTATAATCACACAACTTACTACCCGTCAATCTCTTTTCAATAAAAAGCGTTATACATCAAGGTAATCCTTTAAGCGCTCAACTGTTTTGTCACCTATGCCAGTTACATTAGTCAGTGCCTCGATATTTTCAAACAAACCATTTTCTTCACGATAGCTAATAATTGTCGCTGCTTTTACAGCTCCAATTCCGGGAACGCCTTCAAAATCAGTTACTTTCGCCTGATTAATGTTGATTTTGACTGGTGCAGCATCTGTTTCATCTACTTGATCAGATGGTAAATCACCTTCAAAAGGCACGTTAACGACCATTTGATCTACGACCTTTTGTGCTAAATTCAACTGGCTAGTATCCGCCTTTTCGGTCACACCACCTGCCAAATGGATAACATCTTTAATCCGTGCATCAATTGCTATTTCATACACATTAGGTTTTCCTACTGCCCCTTTTACATCAACTGTAAAATGTGTTACTTCTGCATCGGTTTTTTTCTCTTTCATAGGCTCTGTTTGGACCGCATTCACTTGCGGCGTTTCTTCTACCTTTACCTCTGGTAACAAAAAGATTAATATCCCCGTTATAAAAACGCCTATCACAACATAAGATATTAATCGATATTCTTGATAAAATGTTTTTATCTTTCTCATGGCGTCCACCTCTTCCTGTTTAACTTTTCGCTCTTATCTATCAACCTTCCTTATTATTGATAGATGCCAGTATCGATTTAATCTTTATTTTTAGATACCTTTCATGTTAAATAGCTATTTAAAACAGGGAAAATCTTATACATAATTATTAATTTGCACAAAAAAAGACTCTAAGATTTATACTATCTTAGAATCTTTTTCGATTATTTTTGACAGACAAAAAACAAGCGTTCTGACGTTTCAGACGGAGCCTCATCAGTAAAGTCGGCATAAACACCAACTTTAGAGAAACCAGCTGCTAGTAATAGCTTTTCATAAGTCTCGACTGAATATGTACGTTCGCAATGTAATTCATCACGACGCGTGTACATATCCATTTCTTCGTCATAGAGGAAGAATGATAAATCATGTTCTACAGTATGCGCTTCTTCGCCTTTGTATGAGCGCCAAATAAATGAGACATCGTCATCATTATCAGCAAATACATAATTATCAAATAGCACATCTACTTTATAGATACTATGAACATCAAAAATAAATGTCCCTGTCTCTGTTAAGTGTTGCTGTACACGTTCAAATACTTTACTTACACTCGCTTCATCAGTCATGTAGTTCAGTGAATCACTTAAACATGTAATCGTTTCAAACGATTGACCTAAATCAAAATCAAGCATGTTAGCTTCAAACAAAGGAATCGTTAAAGATGCTTCTTCAAATTTATCCTGTGCTAAAACCAACATATTTGCTGCAAGATCAAGTCCTGAAACATCATACTTTTCAGCTAAACGTAAAGCGAATTCTCCAGTACCACAACCTAAGTCCAACAAAGTTGATTGCGATTGTGTATGGCGTACTACAAAATCCACCCACTTTTCATAGAGTGATTTATCCATCAAATCATCATAAACAAGTGGAAACGTATCGTAGTTTTCTTTCATTTATTCAAACGCAGCAGTAACGTCAACAAGTGGTGCGTCACCCCATAGTTTTTCTAAATTATAGTAAGCACGATCTTCGTGATGGAAAACATGTACAACAACATCGCCTAAATCAACTAAGATCCAACGCGCTGCAGATAAACCTTCCATACGTTCGATTGTAATACCTTGTTTACTTGCTTTATCTTTAATTTCATTTGCAATAGCTTGTACTTGTTTCTCAGAGTTACCATGAGCGATTAAAATATAATCTGCCATCGAGCTTAACTCTGTCATATCAAGCGCCATAATATCTTCTGCACGTTTATCGTCACTTGCTTTAGCTGCAAGCATTAATACCTCTTTACTATTTATCAAAATTTCGCTCTCCTTCTTCTTTTAACTGTTTTGTAATCATATTATACGCTTCGAACGTATCAGGAAAAATCGTTTGTTGTCTTTGGATAAGATAAATCATCGTTTGTGATAATTCAAAACGAACGGCTTCATCCAACGATTTTTTTGCTAGCTCACGCGCTTCTTCTACACCTGGAAATTCACGATTTGGCTCAATGTAGTCTGCCACAAAAATAACTTTTTCAAGTGGTGACATATTACGTTGACCTGTCGTATGGAAAGTGATTGCACCTAAAATTTCAGGATCATCAATGCCCATTTCCTTATTAACTAACACTGCTCCAACTGGTGCATGCCAGAGGTTAGGATGATATTGTAATAAACTTTGATCTAAATCTTCTTTTATAATAATATGACGCATCTCATCGATGTCGCGAACTTTAGCATAGTCATGAAAAATTGCCGCTAAACTAGCTTTTTCAGGATCGACACCATACTGTCTCGCTAATTCAATTGCTGTTTTTTCCACGCCTAATGTATGGATATAGCGCTGTTCCGTTAAATGTGGTTTAACCAACTCTAAAGCTTCTTCACGATTCATAAAATCGGCACTCCTTTATAGCGTAATAAACATTGTCTGGCACCATATAGCGCACTGATTTATCCGCCTTTATTTGAGCCCTGATGCCTGATGAAGAGACATCAAACAAGGGCAATTCTAATTTTTTCATCGGATAATCAGTGTTCAATTGAAAACCACTTCTTGTCACACCGATAAAGGTCACTAACTCCATTAGACGGTCTATTCTATACCATTTCGGTAAAAATTCAACCATATCAGCTCCGATGATAAAATAAAATTCCGTATTTGGCTCTCGCTTAGTCAATTCTAACATTGTATCGTAGGTGTATGATGCGCCACCTTTTTCAATTTCATATAATTCCATTTTAAAATGTGAATTACCTTCAATTGCTTTACGAACAAGCTCAACACGGTTTTCATCACTAATACCCTCAGTCACCTTTTTATGAGGCGGGACAGCATTAGGCATAAATCTTATTTCATCCAAGTTTAACATTTCGAAAACTTGTTCTGCAATATATAAGTGTCCTAAGTGAGGTGGATTAAATGTTCCACCTAGTATAGCAATACGTTTTGTCATTGTTACACCCCGATTATTTTATGATGGGAGTTGAATTTTAGGATCGTTTTTTGATGGACGGTAAAGAACAATTGTTTTACCAATTACTTGGACTAATTGCGCTTTTGTTTTCTTAGCAATCGTCAAACCTACTTCAGCTGGAATTTCATCACTGTTTTGGAGAACGCTCACTTTGATTAGCTCACGAACTTCTAAAGCCTCTTTAATTTGACGAATCATATTTTCATTAATTCCACCTTTACCAATTTGGAAAATTGGTGAGATATGGTGTGCTTGACTTCTTAAATAACGTGTTTGTTTACCTTTTAGCATTTTTTAAACCCTTTCTCATTTGCAGCATTGTACATTAAATCAATATCAGGCCATTTACCTGTCCAGATTTCAAATGCCAATGCGGCTTGATAAATTAACATTCCTAAACCATTTTGTTTAGGATTGCTTCCTGCTGCTTTCAAAAAAGCAGTTTCTTGCGGATTATATATTAAATCACTGACGAACGTATCTGCTCTTAAACCTGTCAGTTCAATTGGTAACGCCTCACTACTTGCATCCATTCCTACTGATGTTGTTTGAACAATACAGTCAAAATCTGCTAAGTTTGCTTGCGCCGTTTCTAAGTCCATTGACTGGCAATTTAAAAGCTCCGCTAAATTTTCAGCTGTTGCAAGTGTACGGTTAGTGATGGTGATATTGTTGTAACCTTGCGCTTTCATAGCCTCTAATATCCCTTTTGCAGCGCCACCTGCACCGATAATCAAGAAGCGAGTTTCCAGTGTTAAAGCTTTAAAATCTTCTTTCAGGCTGGCAATAAAACCATCGCCGTCAGTATTGTAACCCACGTAGCCTGTGTCAGTTTTCTTAACAGTATTTACCGCCTGCGCTAACTTTGCACTATCTGCTAATTCATCCAAGTATGGAATAATCGCTTCTTTATAAGGTGCTGTTATATTAAACCCATCTATACCTAAAGCTTTCAAACCACTAAAAGCAGCTGCTTGATTCGCACAAGTAATTTCAAATGGTACATAACTCGCATCAATTTCCAATGCATTTAACGCTTGCTGATGAATTGCTGGAGAGATACTATGAGAAACTGGATAACCAATTACCGCATATGTTTTTTTCATCGATCCATCACCGTCCTTTTGTTACATGATTGATTTACGAATTGTAACATTCACATTTTCAGGAACCCAAGCTTTAATATGGGCACCTTCTTCTACTGTTACCCAGCCAAGTCCAGAAAAAACAATGTCCATTTTCGCTTTCGCATGAAAATCTTGCCCCACTAGTTTAGGGAAATCAGCAACATCCTCAGCAAATGGCGGTTGTAATAACTCACCTAAATGATTTGCATAAAGCTCATCTGCTTTTTCTAATTTGGTACGATGGATTTTAATGCTGTTTGGCAAGTAACATGTAAGTGAGCGTCTACCACCTGAAATATAATCTAATCTTGCAAGTCCACCAAAGAAGAGTGTTTGTTCCTCATTCAATTGATAGCTAACTGGTTTGATTTCTTTTTTCGGTGTGATTGCTTTTAATGTTTTGCTTGTGACAACATGTGCCATTTGATGATGATTTATAATTCCTGGTGTATCAACTAACATGCTGCCGTCATCTAACGGAATCTCAATCGTATCAAGTGTTGTGCCTGGGAAATGAGACGTTGTAATAATGTCTTTTTCACCACTCACATCGTGGATAATACGATTGATAAATGTTGATTTCCCAACATTGGTACAACCGACAACATAAACATCCCCACCATTACGGTGTTTTTCAATCAATTCTAACACAGGACTAATTTCACCATCTCTTAACGAGCTGATTAAATCAACTGCAACAGGTTTCATACCTAACTCTTTTGCACGACCACGCATCCAGTTCATTAGTGGAGGACGTTTAAGCGAATGTGGCAGTAAGTCAACTTTATTTCCCAATAAAAGGATCGGGTTATTTCCAACAAAACGTTGTAACCCAGGTAACCAGCTACCATCAAAGTCAAAGATGTCAACTATCATAACAATTAAACCTTTTTTAGCGCCTAGTCCGTTCAAAATACGCAAGAAATCATCATCTGTTAAAGATACATCTTGAACCTCGTTATAGTGTTTCAAGCGGTAACAACGTTTACAAATAACTTGTTCTCTTCCTAGGCTTGAAGCCGGAGCATAGCCTAGCGCGTTTGGATCTTCTGATTGAATGATTGCCCCGCAACCAATACAATGTAATTCTTCATTTTCCATTTATAGTGTATCCTCCCATTTTAATGGATTCTTTCGTTTTAATAATGACACAATCAACTTTTCAATCTGACGATTAATTTTAGTGTTCCAAGCATCACTTTGCTTAACTGGCTGAACTAAAATCGTAAATAAACGGGCACGGTTACCACCGAGAATATCCGTCAAAAGCTGATCTCCTATCATTGCTACTTCGTCACGACGAACTGCATAGATACGCATTGCTCGTTTAAAACCGGAGTTCAATGGTTTTTTTGCACGATAAACAAACGGAACGCCAACCTCTTCCGCAAATTTGCTCACACGTTCTTCATTATTATTAGAAACAATTGTCAGCTCGATTCCAGCTGTTTTCAATTCTTTAATCCAATTGTGTAATTGTTCAGGCGCCGCTTCATCATCCCATGCAATTAGTGTGTTATCAAGATCCGTAAACACGACTTTAATTCCATTTCGCTGTAGTTGTTCCGGCGTGATTACATACGGTGATGTAACCATTCGATTGGGTAAAAACATTTTCAACAAAATTTCAGGCACCTCGCTTTTTCTCATTCTTATACATTATAACTGAAAAAATGGTGTTTGTCGCATAAACTTTAGAAGTTCCTGTTAGATAAACCACAATCAATTAGCTGAACGTTTTAATTAATTATAGTGACCTATTAACAAACACGCTACCTTGCACAAAATATTTCTCTTGTCCCAATATTTTGAATTTAACAAAAACTAAGTGTATAATTCAATAGGAAGTTATTGTCCTTATTGGAAAAACACCTTCTTAAGAGGTTTGTTATCTTTCTAACGAATCTTTGCAAGTTGCTTAAAAATCCACTTTGGAACTTCTGTTACTTCTACTATTAACTATAAGGGAGATGTATTATCCATGTCGAAAAAAAATTATTCGCTATCTTGGGATATTGATTCATTTTTCAAAGGTGGCTCACATTCAGCTGAGCTTCAAGCTAAATTAGAACAAACAAGCAAAGAATTGGCTGCTTTTACTACAGCAGTCTCAGAGTGGGATGGTCAAGATTACACCGTCTTTACTGAGTTAACATCCAGTTATGCGAATTTAGGAATGGCCACTTTCCAAATGGGTTCATTTGTGGAGTGTTTCTCAGCTGCTGATGCTAGTGATACGTATAGCGACACACTGCTCAACCGTTTGGGTTCATTAAATGCAACCCTACAAAATGCTTCTAATGAACTTTCAAAGAAAACAACCTTATTATCTGATGAACATTGGCAACAATGGTTAGAAACTGATGCTTTAAAAGAAATTGCTTTTGTATTAGATGAGTTACGCACGAACCAAACCTTCCTGCTCTCTGATAAAGAAGAGACACTTATCAATAATTTAAGTGTTGATGGGTATGCTGGCTGGTCAGCGCATTATGATACGCTTGTTCATTCTATGCGTTTTGATGTTGTTAATGAGCAAGGTGAGGCTGTTTCGTTATCAGCAGGTCAGACTGACAACCTTTTGAACTCAGCTAACTATGACGTTCGCCACAACGCCTTTAAAGTTTGGGAACAAACGTGGCAAGAAAAAGGCGCGTTATTTGCTGATACCTTAAACCACTTAATTGGCTTCCGATTAGCAAAATATCAAGCGCGTGAGTGGGATATCCTTGATGAGTCATTGCGCCTCAATCGTTTAGAAGAAGCAACTTTAAATAGCATTTGGGATGTTGTTTCAAATAACAAAGCACCTGTTTTAGCCTTTCTAGAGCGTAAAGCGAAAATGCTTAATCTTGATAAACTGGGTTGGGTTGATGTAGAAGCGCCCTTAACTTTAACTGACACTCAAACAACACTGACATTCCAAGAAGGCGCTGAATTTATTGAAGAACACTTTGCCAAGTTCAGTCCAAAAATGGCCGAATTTGCACGCAATGCGTTTGAAAACAACTGGATTGAAGCTGAAGATCGTGATAATAAACGACCAGGCGGATTTTGCACTGAATTTCCTGAAGATGGCGAAAGCCGTATCTTTATGACATATGATGGATCTGCGAATACAATCTCTACGTTAGCACATGAGTTAGGCCATGCTTTCCATTCACATGTTATGCGTGACCAGTCACCTCTAAATCGTGATTACGCGATGAATGTTGCTGAAACAGCATCAACTTTTGCAGAAATTCTTATTTCGGATGCAGCTATTAAGGTAGCAGCCTCTAAAGAAGAACATATCCAATTACTCGAAGATAAAATTCAACGCAGCGTCGCTTTCTTTATGAACATTCATTCTCGTTTCCTCTTTGAAAAACGCTTCCATAAAGCACGTTTAGACGGTGCCGTTACAGTTGAAGGTTTGAACAAGTTAATGGAAGATGCTCAAAAAGAAGCCTACGTTGATAGCTTGAAAGATTACCACCCAACATTTTGGCAATCAAAATTACATTTCTATATTGATGATATTCCGTTCTATAACTACCCTTATACGTTTGGCTTCCTCTTCTCAGCCGGTATATATGCGCACGCTGGAACAGTGGAAGGCAGCTATGAGGATGCTTATATTGCCTTGTTACAAGATACAGGTTCAATGACAACTGAAGAACTCGCACAAAAACACTTGAACGTTGACCTTACAAAACCTGATTTTTGGCAAGCTGCAGTCGACATCATTTTAAAAGACATCGACGAATTTTTAGAATTGACGAAATAAAAGCAAAAACTAAACGATTAGCTCCGAATAAATTGGAAAAAAACTCTTTTTGACGCTTTTTGTCAGGAAGAGTTTTTTGAAATTTAACAGGAGTTGTTTGGTTTTTGCTAGAGAAAAAAATTAAAAGTAAAAAAAGACAGTCAGAACTGAAGAGATTGGAATAATTGAAAGTGATAGCAAACGTTGAGCTTCAAAGAAATTGGAGAAAATAAAAGTTTGATTTTTTGTATCAAAATGTTATTTTTGAAATTTAGTAGGAGTTGTTTGTCTTTCACTGAAGGTAGATAAAAAATAGTTTGACGTAATTTGTCAGAATAGTATCTTTGAAATCTCACAAGTTTTGGCTTTTTTTACTGGAGAATAAATAAAAGTAAAAACTAAACGCTTAGCTCCAATAAAAACGAAAACAGCCCATACAATGGCTACTAGCTTGGAGAAAAATGAAGGAGGCTCTCTATGCCTACTGATTTTTTTGAAAGAGAGTAAGCCATTGGCTGTTGTAGTTAGAGAACAGTAAAAACTCTTTTTGACGCTTTTTGTCAGGAAGAGTTTTTTGAAATTTAACAGGAGTTGTTTGGTTTTTGCTAGAGAAAAAAATTAAAAGTAAAAAAAGACGGTCAGCTACAAAAAAATTGCTACTATCGTAGCGAATTTATCCGCTTTACGAGAGTACCATTCCATCAATCCATCTTTTTAACAATTGAATGAATTAAAGAAAACACTATTTTGACGTTCTTTGTCAGGATAGTGTTTTCTCTAATTCATCTTTATTTATTGATCAATAACAATATCTTTTACAATCCCACCTGCTTTTAAAAACATATAAGTTACCACTGGACCAACAAATTTAAAACCACGTTTTTTCAAATCTTTCGCTACGATACTTGCAAAGGGTGAGACGTTAGAAATTTCATCACTGTGAGTATAAATTATTTCACGCGGTCTTCCCTCGACATATTCCCAAAGATAACGTGCAAAACTACCGTACTCTGCTTGTATCTTAACAATGGCTTGTGCGTTTATCACCGTTGCCATTATTTTACGATAATTACGAATCATCTCTGGATCGTTCAATATGTTATCAACGTCTGCTTCAGTCATTCCCGCTACATCTCGAATAGACATATTGTGGAAGTTTCGAAGAAATACCTCTCTTTTATTGGTGACCATCTTCCAACTAAGCCCTGCTTGAAAAGTACCTACTGTCAGCAAGTAAAATAATTGTGTATCGTCATGTGTAGGTTGTCCCCATTGTTTTGAATATAGCTCAGAACCCGATAATTTATCCATAACGCTTCCCTCCCTATTAATAACATCAGTTTATAAAAAAAAACCTAAAGAGGTGTTCCAGATTGTAGACAAAGTCTCGCAAAACTGCTTTTCATTTGAAAATGATTTAAGCCACTTTGTCTACGATATGAGCAGGCTGAATAGAAATGCTGTTATAGTAGAAACGACGAGCGATTGACGGTGCGCGTACTGATGGTACGTAATCCCGAGCGAGCAAGGAGTGACGACCTAGAACAGTATTTATCTTCAGTCTCAAACACCTCAAACTAGGAGTTTAATATCAGCGCACAGCATATCGAGCTACTCATCGCTTATTGTTTAATTAAGCTCCGTCACAATTGTTTTAACAATTCTTGCAGAATTTTCAGCAGCTAATGGCAAAAATTCTTCATATGTCATTGAAGATTCTTTTCCAGCAATATCTGATAATGAACGAATAACAATGCTTGGTATTTTAAATTGGAACGCTGTTTGTGCAATAGCTGTTGCTTCCATTTCCGAAGCTTGTGCATTAGGGAAATGTGCTAACAGATGTTCACGTTGATCAGGTCGGTGAATAAAGGAATCGTTCGTTAAGATAAGTCCTTCCACCACTTGATAATCTGTACTAATAGCTTTTAATAATGCCAATACTTTCGACTGTAATTCAGCTTCAGGCTCATAAAATGCTGGCATTTGAGGCACTTGCCCATAGCTATAACCGAAGGCTGTTGCATCAGCATCACCATAAGTAAGTTGTTTGGCTAACACAACGTCTCCTACGTTTAAATTCGTATCTAGTCCACCTGCAGAACCTGTATTGATTACTACATCTGGCGAAAAACGATCGATTAAAATTGATGTCGTCAATGCGGCATTAACTTTTCCAATACCCGACTGTAATAAGACAACATCGCGACCTTCTAATTGACCGGTGTAAAATAAACCATTAGCAATCTGGTGTTCTTCTCGATCAACCAACATTCCTTTTAATAACTCAACTTCTTCTTGCATTGCACCAATAATCCCAAATTTCATTGTTAGTCATTCCCATCTTTATTTTTTATCGTTTGTTTTTAATTCTTCTACCTTGTCGGTTTTCCAACCTTTTTTATCAACCCAGCTTAAATACAAACGGTAGGTATCATCCTCTTTATCTTTAGGAGAGACTGTCGCAATTGCATCGCTGCCTGAACCTACACCATTTTCAATATACCATGTTTGAACGTTAGTTTCAGAAATAGTAAGTGTTTTGGCAATTGCAGCAATTTTTTCAGCCCAATCATCACTACCACTCTCATAAGAATTAACGTGTTGCCCTGTTTGTTTAGTACCTATCGGTTGCCAGTCTGCTGTCCACTCTTCTTTGATATTAGAATCAGCTGGACCCGCTTTTTTAGTTATTTTAATATCGGATGTTTCTTTTGTTTTCTTTTTAGATGATGAATTATCATCATCTGAACTTTTCTTTTTTATTACCTGTTCAGATGACGATTCACCACTTGCCGTTTTAACACCCTCTGGTTGTTTACCTGGTGTGTCTGTCGTTAAAATGACAAAGTACAACGTTGTAGCGATTGCTATCAATAAAACAACAATCATAATATTTAAGATGAAGTTTGTTCGTTTACGTTTTTGGCTTTTGCTTAAACGTGACGATTCATTCATCTCGCCTTCATTATCATCAATTCCATAATTCGGCGTTTCTTTCGGGGTTACATATTGCTTTTTTTCAGATTTGTTATGGTATTTTTCTTGACGACTCATTCTTTACACCTCCAAAGTACATAACAATACTATCATAAAAAAACAAATTAATCTAAAGTTTACATCGTTAAAAGTGACTAACACTATTTTTTACACCAGCTAAATATGTAATTGCTAATGTTCAATCCTTTAGTTTTGAGTGGCATCTATTTTCTAGCTGTAGCAAGTCAGTTACTTTAACATAAAACTTGCTCATTTTTGTCTCTTTAATTCACATACTTCTCGCTATAAAAGTATCAAAAAAGGATTGTAGAAATTAATCTACAATCCAAAATAATTCTTACTTTCTCATCCTCATGCGATATAGAGCTATTACGCTTTAATATCCACAATACGAACGTTAACTTCACCGCTTGGTGTTGGAACTGATACTTCTTCATTCACTTTATGTCCAAGTAATGCTTTGGCAATTGGTGAATCGTTAGAAATAAGACCTTTAAACGGATCTGCTTCAGCACTACCAACGATTGTATAAGTTTCGTCATCACCTTTAGGCAATTCTTTAAAAGTGATAGTTTTTCCGATGGAAACGATATCATTTGCTGAATCTGAGCTATCAATGATTTCAGCGTTACGAACCATATTTTCAAGCGTTGTGATACGACCTTCTACAAATGCTTGCTCATCTTTAGCTGCATCGTATTCAGAGTTCTCACTTAAATCACCAAAACCACGGGCAATTTTGATACGCTCTACTACTTCTTTACGTTTAACTGTCTTTAGTTCATGAATTTCATCTTCTAATTTCTTCTTACCTTCTAATGTCATTGGGAATACTTTTTCTTCCACAGTAATCGCTCCTTTGATTGTTATAAGAACATAATAATACATGTGAACAGTGTATACACACGATTCGCATTATACGTTACAATGTAACACACTGCTACTTGAACTGTCTACTATCAGTCCTTATTTTGATAGAAGTGGCTTACTTTTGTTTGCAATAAATCAATCGCAACTTTGTTTTCGCCACCTTCTGGAATAATAACGTCTGCATATTTTTTAGTTGGTTCAATAAATTGATTGTGCATCGGTTTTACAACTGTAGTATATTGCTCTACAACCGATTCAATTGTACGACCACGTTCTTTAATATCACGAAGCATACGTCGAATGATCCGAATATCATCATCGGTATCGACATAAACTTTAATGTCCATTAAATCTCGCAAACGCTCATCTGCTAAAACAAGAATACCTTCAACTATAATAACATCTTGTGATTCTTGATAAATTGTTTTATCTGATCTTGTATGTGCGGCGTAATCATAAACAGGTTTTTCGATTGCGTTCCCTTGTCGTAACGCTTTAATATCATCGATAAAACGGTCAGTATCAAACGCAAAGGGGTGGTCGTAATTCGTGTTTAATCTTTCTTCAAAAGAAAGATGACTTTGGTCTTTATAATAAGCGTCTTGTTCAATCATCAAAATTGATTTTCCTGAAAAATATTCAATTATTGATCGCGAGACACTTGTTTTACCAGAGCCTGTTCCCCCTGTTATTCCGATGACGATTGATTGATTACCCATATATGATTCCCCTTAAGTTTATTTTACGTGTTTTGCTGCTAGACGATTATGCTCTTTGAGTGTTTTAGCATAATAAACATCGCCAGTTTCTGTATCTGCTAAGAAGTAGTAATAATCCGTTTTAGCAGGGTTAAGTGCTGCATTAATTGAAAGTTCACTACTATTACTAATCGGACCAATCGGCAAATGATCAATGAGATAAGTATTATACGGTGAATCTACTTTGATATCTTTATAACTCACAAATGTTGTGCCTGTTTTATTCAATGCATATAACACTGTAACATCTGATTGAATAGGCATTTTTGCTTCTAAACGGTTATAGAATACACTTGCGATTTTTGAGCGGTCCGTATGTGCAGTCGCTTCTTTTTCAAGGAGAGATGTGAAAGCCAAAAACTGATTTACACTTAAATTAGTTTTCTTAATCTCTTCCAAATGTGGTGTGATAACTTTATCTGTTTTCTGAATCATTTCCTCTGCAATTTGTTGCACAGTTGGTTTATCTCCAACTGGGAATGTATATGTTGCTGGGAAAAGATAACCTTCTAACGGATACTTGATTCCCTCTTGCAGCACATTATCTGTGATTAAATTGGGGTACTTTTCAATCATTTTTTTAACAAAAACCTTATCGTTTAGCTGAGCCATTACATCTGCGTCTTTAAGATTTGTATAAGCAGAAATCTTTTCTGCTGTTTGAGGGATATTCAATCCTTCAGGAATTGTAAGTGCAGGCGCTTTAGCTTGCTCCCCATTAACAAACTTATCGATAATTTTTTTGGCATTCATTGTTTTATCAACAATGTATTGACCTTCTTTTAACTCAGTTTGTTGCAAGTATTTCGCATAATACGTGAAAATAAGCGGTTGATGAATCAAATCTTTTTTCTTCAATTCGTCGGCTAAACTGCTCATTGTTTCACCTTGTTTCACTTTAATGTAAATATCTGTTTTATTATCTTTATCCACTGCAGAAATAGTATACACGAAGTAAAAATAACCTCCGATTGCTAAAATAACGATAAAACTCAAAACAATTAAAACAATCATCTTACCTTTATTGGATGACTTTTTACGTTTTTTCATTTTTCTCCTCTTTTCTGTACGTCCTCAAGTTCCTTTATCTATAATAGCGATATTCGTGATTTTTTTCAAGGGTTAATAGTTAACAATTATAGAAATGTACGTTATGGTAATTATTTTAAAAATAAAAAACCCTTTCTCTCCTAATAGGAAAGAAAGGGTGACTCATTTATTATTCAGCTTCTTCTTCGTCAACTAGGAATGTGTTTAATACTTCTTCTACCATTTCCCACTCGTCATCTTCAAGAACTGGTTTTAATTCACCAGCAGTACCATCAGGTTGTTGGATGTAAGTGTAAACTTGTAATTCAACTTCCTCTGCATCATGTTCACTCTCTGGGTAGCAATAAACATAAGAGTTACCGAAGAAAGGACTTTCTTTTTCTGGTTCAAATGTTAATAATACTGCATAGAGTTCCTCGTTACCATTTTCATCAATAACTGTAATGTGTTCATGATCGTGTGCATGTTCGTGTTCGTGATTGTTTTCGCTCATAATATATCTCTCCTTATTAATTAAGATTGTGAATCAAGGTAGCCTTGTAAAATTAATCCTGCAGCAATTTTATCAATAACACCTTTACGTTTGTTTCGTCTGACATCGCCTTCTATTAGCATTCGCTCTGCAGCAACTGTCGTTAGACGTTCATCCCATAAAACAACAGGAAGGTTAAAGAGTTCACCAATCGAGGCTGCATAACGCTCAGCAGCTTCTGCTCTTGGCCCAATAGAATTATTCATATTCTTTGGATATCCTACTACAACTTTCGTTACAGTATACTCCTTAATCAATTCTGCGACACGATCAAATCCGAAATTTTCTTTTTCTTCATTGATACGTATTGTTTCTATTCCTTGAGCTGTCCATCCAAGTGTGTCACTGATTGCAACGCCCACTGTATGTGAACCAACATCCAGTCCCATCGTTCTCATAAGTTAGTTGCTCTCACTTTCCACTTTTAAATAACTGTTAACCAATTCTTCGATAATTTCATCGCGCTCAAGTCCACGAATTAATTGTCTAGCTTCATTATGTCGCGGAATATAAGCAGGGTCACCACTTAAAAGATATCCCACTATTTGCCCTGTGGGGTTGTATCCTTTTTCTTCGAGTGCAACATAAACTTTTTGCAACACATCTTTTATGGCTGGTTTATTCAGATCATCACCAAAATCGTATCTCATTGTTTCGTCAAAAGGACGCATCATAAACACCTCTTCTTCCTAAGCTAGAATACAATCTTATTCTACACCATTTATCAGTATCTCACAAACATAAAGTAAATCTGTCTGATTGTAAGCACTGTGTAATATTTTATATGTTAACACTTAAAAATGCGAGTGGATTGCTCAAAAAAAGTGTTTTTAAAATAATAATTTTTTCTGCAATTAACTTAAATGTATCATTACTCTTTTTACATTACTTTAATTATGTTTCAATACTAACATTACTCAACTATAGCAATGAGAAAAGCAACATTCTGACAAAAATCGTCAAAACGTTGCTTTTTCAGTTTACTGTCTTTATTTTCATATTTTCAACTCAACAAGCTAGAAATTATGACATTTCAACTATGATTTAAAATACGATTAAGCTTTTACCCATGCTTTAACTGCCTCTAAAGCGGCTGGAATTTGACTTGCATCTTTCCCTCCAGCTTGAGCCATATCAGGGCGTCCACCACCGTTACCGCCTGTTATAACCGCTACTTCTTTTACAAGTGCCCCTGCTTTGAAGCCTTTTTTAATTAAATCAGGTGATACTGCTGCAATAATATTTACTTTATCACTTTCTGGTGATGCAATTAATACGACAATACCACTTTCTTCTTTTTGTTTCCATAAATCTACTAATTGACGTAATTGGTTCATATCTTTTACATCTACTTTTGCTGCCGTAACATTTACACCATCAATTTGTTCTGGGTTTTCAAACAATGATTGTGCCGCTTGCGCAGACAAACGTGCTGTTAATTTTTCATTTTCTTGTTGTGCTGTTTTTAAATCTGCTTGTAATTGTAACGCTTTAACAGGCACATCACTTACTGACGTTTTAAGCGTTGTTGCTGTTGTGCTTAACGCTTCGATTAATTGATTGTCATGAGCATATGCAGCTTGGCTAGTTACTGCTTCAATACGACGGATACCTGCTCCTGTTCCACTTTCGGAAACAATTTTAAAAATACCGATTTCAGAAGTATTTTTTACATGTACGCCTCCACAGAATTCCAGACTATAATCGCCTACTTGAACAACACGCACAACATCTCCGTATTTTTCACCGAAGAGCATCATTGCGCCCAATTCTTTGGCTTCTTCAATACCTTTTTCTTCAATAACAACAGGAATTTCATCCCAAATACGTGCATTAACTTCAGCTTCAATTACTTTTAATTCATCTGCTGTAATTTGACCAAAATGCGAGAAATCAAAACGTAAACGTTCAGAATCAACTAATGAACCTGCTTGGTTAACATGTTCACCTAAAACATTCTTGAGTGCACGGTGTAATAAATGAGTCGCTGTATGATTTTTAACAATCAAACGACGCGCTGCAGCATCAATTTCCAAATGATAGCTAGAACCTTCCGCTAACGTTCCTTTTTCTACGCTAACACTGTGAAGATTTTGTTGTTGTGGTGCTTTTTGAACGGCTGTTACACTTGCTGCAACATCAGCAGAAGTAATTGTCCCTATATCAGCAACTTGACCACCGGCTTGAGCATAAAAAGGTGTTTTATCAAAAATAACGTCACCCGTTTCACCAGCTGCCAATTCTTTTACTTGTTCACCATCTTTAATGATTGCAACAATGTTCGCTTCAATAGCAGTGTGAGTATAACCTACAAATTCACTTGCAACTGTTATTTTTGAAAGAACATCGCTTTGAATATTCATTGATCCTTCTGTTGAACGTGCATCACGTGCGCGTTGACGTTGTTTATTCATTTCAATTTCAAACGCTTCATGATCAACTTTTAACCCTTGATCTTCGGCATACTCTTCTGTTAACTCGACTGGAAAACCATATGTATCATATAATTTAAAGATAGCTTCGCCTGGTAGTTCTTTTGTACCTGCAGCTTTCGCATCTGTAATTAATTTTTCCAAAATTGCTAAACCATCATTTAATGTTTCATGGAAACGCTCTTCTTCATTACGAATCACTTTTTCGATAAACGCTTGA
Organism: Brochothrix thermosphacta DSM 20171 = FSL F6-1036; assembly: GCF_036884295.1. Taxonomy (NCBI): domain Bacteria; kingdom Bacillati; phylum Bacillota; class Bacilli; order Caryophanales; family Listeriaceae; genus Brochothrix; species Brochothrix thermosphacta. Next base: position 857,303 of record NZ_CP145608.1, on the reverse strand, counting down.
TTTTGTAATACTTCTGGATAAAAGTCACTCATGTTTTTAGCAACTGTGCCTACTAATTCATACATGAATGGTTTTTCGATATTTAAGAACTTAGCGTAACGAACTGCTCGACGAATTAAACGACGAAGTACATATCCACGACCTTCATTTGAAGGTAATGCACCATCACCTACTGCAAAAGCAACCGTACGAATATGATCAGCAATTACTTTAAATGCTGTTTTTGTTTGTACATCGCTTGTAGAATAGTTTACACCTGCAATTTTTTCAACATGATTGATGATGGGCATAAATAAATCGCTCTCAAAGTTAGTTTCAACTTCTTGTAACACACAAGCCATTCGTTCAAGACCCATCCCCGTATCAATGTTTTTGTTTGGAAGCTCTTTGTACTCACTACGAGGAACTGCTGGATCAGCATTAAATTGTGAAAGTACTACGTTCCATATTTCAATGTAACGGTCATTCTCTAAATCCTCTGCTAACAAACGCAAACCAATTTTTTCTTTATCGTACGCTTCGCCACGATCGTAAAAAATTTCTGTATTTGGTCCGGAAGGTCCAGCACCAATTTCCCAGAAGTTATCTTCAATCGGAATAATACGATCATCCGATAAACCTAACGACTTCCATACAGCAATTGATTCCGTATCTTCTGGAAAAACAGTCACATATAGTTTATCTTTTGGCATTGCGAACCACTCATCACTTGTTAATAATTCCCAAGCCCATTTAATGGCATCTTCACGGAAATAATCGCCGATAGAAAAGTTACCAAGCATTTCAAAAAATGTATGATGACGTGCTGTTTTTCCGACATTCTCAATATCGTTCGTACGAATTGCTTTTTGAGCATTTGTTAAACGAGGATTGTCTGAGATAACTGTACCGTCAAAATATTTTTTCAATGTTGCTACTCCCGAATTAATCCATAGTAAAGTCGGGTCCTCTTTTGGCACAAGTGAAGCACTTGGCTCAATTTTATGACCTTTTGATTCAAAAAATTCTAAAAACATTTGACGTATTTCTGCACCCTTTAAAGCTTTCATTAGTTAAATTCCTCCTCTATATAAATAAAAAAAGCTATCCCTTTGCAATATTAGGGACGAAAATTCGCGGTACCACCCTAATTGCAACGACATAGACATCATTACCTCTCAAACATCATTTAACGTTGATGAGACGGCAGGTTATGCTCGAAAAAGGTAGCGTATTTCACTGATGATGAGCAGTTGTTTCAGCCGTGCAACCGCCTCTCTTTCATTCACCTTTGCAAAATATTCCTTTTCAAAATTTCACTTTATTCTTATACAATCATTTTAGATGATATTCTTGCTTATTTCAACTGAAATTTTCTGTTAATACTAAAGTAATTGTACTTTTAATGATTTGTTAATAGTTTTTACACACTATTCTAGTTTTTTTCGAGTATAGTAAAGGTAAAGCTATTTTATGTAGCCAGTTACTATGAACTCTGGGGGATAAAACAAATGAAACTACTAATGATAGAAGATAATGAGAGCGTTTGTAAAATGGTAAATATGTTTTTCAAAAAAGAAGGCTTTGAGTCTGTATTTGCACACGATGGCCAAGAAGGTCTTGATTTGTTTAAAGCGACACCTGAAGATTTTGATATTTTAATTGTGGATTTGATGTTGCCTTCACTCGACGGTATGTCCATTGTTATGGCAATCCGTGAATTTAGTAACGTGCCAATCATTATTTTAACTGCGAAAGAATCAGAAGCTGATCAAGTACTAGGTTTGGAATTAGGTGCTGATGATTATGTCACTAAACCTTTTAATGCCCTCACTTTAATGGCTCGTATTAAGGCCGTTTCGCGCCGATCGTCTAGCGGTGTAAAAAAAGAAGAAACGGAAGATACAGATACTTTAACAACTGAATATTTTAAAATCAGCCGTGTGACACACGAATTATTTTACAAAGGTACTGCTCTGGCGGCACTTACACCCAAGGAATTTGATTTACTTTACTTTTTAATGGAACATCCACGCCAAGTTTTTTCACGTGAACAGTTATTAGAACATGTATGGGGTTATCAATTTTATGGTGACGAACGTACGGTCGATGTTCATATTAAACGTCTTCGAAAAAAAATATCGACTGAGTCACATTCCTTCATTCATACAGTTTGGGGTGTTGGTTATAAATTTGATGAAACGGAATGATTGTTATGAAAATTAAATATTTCACACAGCTTTTTCTTACAAATTTATTTATCGTCCTTGCCACAAGTGCCACAATTGCAATTTTAATGACGCATTTTCTTTCTAACTATGTTTACGAAGGAAAAGTTGATGAGCTCAAGCGTTTTGGCTCTGCGATGGCCAAGGAGTTTAAAAAAACAGATAATACGATTAGTATCGAAACTGTCGAAAAATACCAAACGCTACTCAATGCCAAAGATGCTACCATCATTTTATTTGATTCAGAAAAAAGATTTCGTTATGCTCAACCCGGTGTCTCTTTTCAAATTGACTCTCAAGAATGGGAAAATCTAAAGAATGGGAATCAAGTCTCAGTTCCTTTTGAAGATACACGATTTAACCGTACGGTCTCCTTCGTACTGACACCTATAACTAACAATAACGGTACATTTGCAGGTGGTATATTACTGATGTCCCCTGTTTCAGAAACACAAAAAGCTATCGCTCTTTTACGAAATAATGTCATTATTGCAAGCGGTGCTTCATTGTTAATTGCTTTGGTTCTTAGCTACATGTTCTCTCGTTTCCAAGTTAATCGCATCACTAAATTACAACGAGCAACACAATCGATTACAAGTGGTGATTTTGATGTTCAACTAAATTCAAAAGATCGTGATGAAATTGGTGATTTAGCGAATGATTTCGATAAAATGGCTTCTTCACTCAAACAATCCAATGAAGAAGTTGCATTGCAAGAACGTCGTCGTCGTCAGTTTACAGTCGATGTTTCACATGAATTACGTACACCACTCACAACGATTAGCGGCGTTTCCGATGCTTTAGCTACAAATGTTATACCGCTTGAAGATGCAGAAGAAAGTATTCGTTTAATCCAAACTGAATCCAAACGTCTGATACGATTGGTCAACGAAAATATTGATTATGAAAGAATCCGTACAAATCAAGTGACGCTCAAAAAAGAAACGTTCCAATTACAAGAATTGTTTGAAATTGTCAAAGATTCTCTTGCATTTGCTGCTGATAAAAAAGGCGATCAAATCACGGTAGATGTTTCTGAAAAAATCATGTTACATGCTGACTACGATCGTATGACGCAAGTATTGATTAATATAGTTAAGAATAGTATTCAATTTACAGATAATGGAACAGTTGCTCTTAGAGGTTACAACACAAGTCATCATACGGTGATTGAAGTTGAAGATACGGGAATCGGTATTAAACAGGAAGATATCGAAGAGATTTGGGAACGATTCTATAAAGCGGATATCTCGCGAACAAACACAAAATATGGTGAATCAGGTATTGGTTTATCGATTGTAAAACAACTTATCGCCTTTCATGATGGTACTGTTGAAGTTAAAAGTGAAGAAGGTTCTGGTACTTGCTTCATTATAAAACTGCCTTTGCTGACTGTTTAAGTTAAACGAATAATCTTTAATCATCCTTAAAGTGATGATTCTTTTCTGGAGATAATGTGTTATACTTTTAATGATGTAGATATAGAGGAGGAATTTTTTAATGGCTCGACGTGTGAAAATAATGGACAAGGCAATAGACCTTGCAATGGTAAGAGATATCTTTTACTCAAATGAATTCAAGAAAACAACGACTAAAAAGGCAAAGGATGCAATGGATCACAAAGCCCTTGTTTCAAAAATAAAAGCAGTTTATGGTTTAACTGAAGACAACGCTTTTGATGCTTCATTAATCGTTAACGATGCTGATTTTATCTATGGTGACGATGCTCCCGAAGCAGAGATCATGTCCGCTGCAATGACAGTAATTAAGGACCCATCATCAACAAGTGAAATTCGCAAAAAAGCTTTTTATTCAATGTTAGATGTTTATAAACTTAAACGTGTTAACGTTCCAGTTGCTCAAAAAACATTAACAATTGAATACAAAGAATACAAAATGGAACGTCCTCGCACAAGTGAAGGTTGGGGCGAACGTCAAAAAGTATATAAACGTGAAAAATATATCGTCACAGAAGATGATTACAAAACAACCGATAAAATTTTAAAAAAATTCCACGGTGAAGTTAAATAATAAAAAAAGCAGGTCCGCTAAATATAGCAGACCTGCTTTTTTATTAACCTAAGGCGATTAACGTAACAATTAACGCTAGAATTGCAGGTGATCCTTGTTTAATTAAGATCCCTTTATTCGCTGTTAAACCACCATAAACCGCGGCGATAATAACACAGCTTAAAAAGAAGACCACCGCACTAAATTGAAAAGCGCTCGGCACAATCAATAAGCCCCAAATTAAACCTGCTGCTAAAAAGCCATTGTATAGACCTTGATTAGCAAATAGTGATTGCACTTGCTTGTTTGCAATAAACTCCTCAGTGACACCAAACGTACGTCGTGCTGCTGTAGAGGTTGAAAAGAACATTTCTAAAGCTAGAATATAAAGATGTTCAATTGCTACAATCATAATTAAAATATATGCTAAGATTGTCATTTTTTACTCTCCTACTACACCGTTAGTTCCTGTATTCCAACTAGCGATAGCTTTAATTGGAAGACGTTCAGAACCGTGTGCCTCTTTTACGCTTTTACCAATCGCAATAAACATTGCTGGCGTATAGCGTTCACTATCAATATTAAGAACATCCATGACTTCTTTACGTTCATAACCACCAATAGGATTCGTATCATAACCATATGCTTTTGCAACTAACATAATTTGCATCGCTACAAGGTTAGCATCAGAAATAGCTAATTGACGTCGAACTTCAACCGGTGCTTTAATAATTTGTTCTGTTACAGCTTGGATATAATAGTTTTTAATATCTTCTGTCATTGATCCTGCTGCAACATTTTGGCTGAAGATTTCTTCAACTTTATCCGCGTGATTATTATCACCTAACACTAAAATCATTGCTGAAGATGTATGTAATTGTGTTTGGTTGAAACGTACAAGTTTATCCAATTGTTGCTTTTGTTCTTCAGCTTCAACAATGACAAAACGCCATGGTTGTAAGTTAATCGAAGAAGGTGCACGGGTTGCTAAACTTAACATTTCTTCCATTTCTTCTTTAGAGATTTTAACATTTGGATCAAATTCTTTTACGGAGTGACGATTGTTAATCGCATCAATTAGTTTAATATCTTTATTCATTTTTAAGACTTCCTTCGTTTAGTAATTTGCTTAATTCATTAAGCTTTATAAGAATTTCCGATTCTTTTGTTACGGGTAATTTGAACGCTGCAAAACAATCAGCAACGTCATTTTTCAACGCTTCTTCAAGCGCACGTCCTGTATCACTTAAAGCGATAACAACACGTCGTTCATCTGTCAGTGCACGTTTTCTAACAATCAATTCGCTTTTTTCCATTCGTTTTAACATTGGGGATAATGTACCCGAATCAAGCTTTAGTTGATTGCCTATTTCAGTCACCGTTAATCGATCGTTTTTCCATAAAACGAGCAATACCAAGTATTGAGGATAAGTAATGGCATGTTTCGTTAAAATAGGACGATAGAGTTGGTCGAACTGTCTGGCGAGTTTATGGACAGTAAAACAGAGTTGTTGATCTAGAGTCACTGGACATCACCTCTTCCTGATTTTTTGCTTAAGCATTGATGAGGTTAAGTGTCACATCAATATTTCCGCTTGTAGCTTTACTGTACGGACATACTTGATGCGCTTTTTCTACCAATGATTGCGCTAATTCTTTTTCAACGCCAGGTAATTCAACATCCATTATAACACCTAATTTAAAACCGTTGTCTTCAGGATCGCTATAAAGTGACACTGTTGCAGAAACTTTACTTTCCGCAGTTATTTTTGAGCGTTGTAATACTAATTCCAAGGCACTGTTAAAACATGCACTGTAACCAGCTGCGAATAATTGTTCCGGGTTTGTACCAGAACCGCCATCGCCACCAAGTTCAGTTGGTGCAGAAATATCATAATAAAAAACATTATCTGGTGAAGAAACTTCACCTTTACGTCCACCTGTATTAATTACCGTCGTTTCAAATAATTTTTTCATCGTTGTTACCTCCGATTAAGTTTTTCACAATTAAGTTGTGTACAATATAATTTACCATACTTTTTAAAACGTGTCATTTTTTTTGCTCAAAACAATCTATTACTCCAAAAAAACCCACAGTTTATCACTGTGGGTTCAGATTGTTGACAAAGTCTTGAAAACTTCTTTTTTCGTTGAACATGATTTAAGCAACTTTGATTCCAATATGAGAAGGCTGAATAGAAATGCTGTGATCGTAGGAACAACGAGTAAGTGACGAACTGGAACAGCGTTTATCTTCAGTTGCACCCCACAGTTTATCGCTGTAGGTTGCAGTATCTATAATTAGACTACGGACTCTCTACCATACCAATCATTGGGTCAATTGAATGAATATTTTCAGGTGTTAAAATATATTCTCCTGCTTCATTCACCGGTTCTAACTCTGCAGTTGTGCGAGTAAGTCGTTCAAATAAAGATGTTTGTCGTGCAACATCTGATTGCCTCACTGTCGCTTGCGCAAAGGCATCTTCTTCGCCACACATAATTAAAAATTGCCGACTTCTAGTCATCGCTGTGTATAAAATATCACGGCGTAACATTCGATAATAACTTTTTAATAACGGTAAAATAACAATTGGGAATTCAGATCCTTGTGCTTTATGCACAGAGCAACAATAGGCATGCGTAATTTGGTTCAAATCACCGCGTAAGTATGTCACTTCTGTTTGATCAAATTCAATGACAAGCGTATCTTGTTTTTCGACGGTTTCCTTCGCATAGATAATTGATACAATTGTTCCCATATCACCATTAAAAACGTTACTCTCAGGCTGATTAACAAGTTGCAGCACTTTATCACCCACACGATAAATCACATCGCCATAGGTTATTTCTTTCCGCTTACCCTCAGGGTTAGGATTTAAAATTTCCTGCAGCTCTTCATTCATTTTATTAATTCCAGCAGGACCACGATACATCGGGATCAACACTTGAATATCCTTAGAAGTAAAACCTTTTTTCACGGCATTTTTAACCACTTGCCCCACTACTTCTGACAACTGTTGTGTATTACAACGGAAAAACGAACGATCTGACTGATTTTCAGTAAAATCAGCAGGCAAAACGCCATCTTTTACATGGTGAGCCAATTCAATAATCGATGAGCCTTCTGCTTGTCGATAAATTTCTGTTAGCGAAATTGTTGGAATGACTTCTGATTTTAAAATATCTTTTAAAAACTGACCCGGCCCTACTGATGGCAACTGGTCTTTATCACCGACAAAAATAACCTGCATATTAGTTGGCACAGCTCGCAACAGTTGGTTTGCTAGCCAAATATCAACCATACTTGTTTCATCGATAATAAGCAATTGTCCTTCAATATCACGATCAACATCTTCAGACTTATTTTCTTGACCTGTCATCCCCAATAAACGATGAATTGTCATCGCAGGTAGATTAGTCGATTCACTCATACGTTTTGCTGCTCGTCCCGTGGGTGCTGCCAAAACGACAGGGAATGTTTTTCCATCTTTATATTCACTTGGATCTAGACTAACGCCATTTAATTCAGCAAACAATTCAACAATCCCTTTAATAACAGTTGTTTTACCTGTACCTGGTCCACCTGTTAAAATCATTGTTGACGAATTTAAAGCTGTTTCAATCGCATCACTTTGAGACGGTGCATAGGTTACATTAATACGTTCTTCCAATTCACCAAGCGCTTTTAAAAACTCTGACTTCGGAAAAGTTGTACGCTTCGCCTGTGCTTTTTCAAGTCGCATTAAATGATGTGCGACACCTTTTTCGGCATGATACAACGATGGTAAATAGATGCGTGTCTCTTCTTGCACAAGCTCATTATTTTGTAATAGTTCTTGCAATGCGTCACTAATTTCATTTTCCGCAATGACAGAAGAGCCATTACTACTTAATAATAAACGCTTTGTAGCTAATACCGTTTCATCATATTCCATATAAACATGACCGTTTTGCATACTTTCCGAATCAACCGTAAACATCAGTGCTGCACTTAAACGAGAAGGATGATTACCACCCATACCAATTTTTTGGCCCAGTTCATCCGCACGATTAAAGCCGATACCTGTGACATCATGAATCAATTGATACGGATTTTCATTAATAACTTCCATCGTTTTTTGTTGGTATGTTTGAAAAATACGCATCGCTAATTGGGGACCAAATCCCATTTCATTAAGTTTAATCATCACCAATTCAATGCCTTCATTTTCTTGAAGTGTTTTGGCTAATGATTCTTTTAATTTTGTTGTTAATTTTGGGACTTGATCTAACACAGTTGGATCTTGTAAAATCCGTGAAATGGCATCGTTACCTAGTATATCGACAATTCGTTCAGCAGTCTTTTTACCGACACCTTTGAACATTTCTCCAGATAAATAAGTAGAAACACCCGCCTTAGTAGCAGGCATTTCTTTTCTGAAAGTTGTGACCTGAAACTGTCGTCCATACTTTGGATGTTCTGATACCGTTCCTTCTAAATGATAACGGTCTTCTTGTGAAAGTTCTGGTAGATAACCGGTGATGACAATTTCACGGTCATCCCATTCGACATTACTTTCTTTCACTTCCATACGCAACACAGAAAACAAGTTAGTGGCATTATGAAAGATGGTGGTGACCACATTGCCTTTAACATACGGTGGTATATTTTCACCCTCTGATGTGTTCATTGTATCCGTCATCTTCCTCCACCTCCTTGTTTATTATTTTTCGTAAGCTGTAATTGCATCTAACGCACTTAACGCCATTTCATGTTCCGGTTGTAATGTGACAACTTTTTCAAACAGCGGTTTAATGATTGTTGAATCTTCACCATTCATCAGACGAGCTGTACCTAAATAATAAAGAGCATCTGCATGCGTGTCATCCATCGCCAACACTTGGTTAAAAGCATTAATTGCTTCGTCAAATAGTGATAATTGTGCTAATACTAATGCATATTGGAACCACGCTTCAATATCATCGGGATTTTTTTCAGTTGCTGTTAAAAGATAAGGCATTGCTAATTTAGCTTCACCTTGATTCAACAATGAAATACCTAACATAAAGTAAACATCCGCTTCATCCAGTCCTTTTTCAAGTGCCATTTGAAATTTTTGTGCGGCCTTAGTATATTCTTGGGCTTGGTAATACAAGTTCCCATAGCTATAATAAACCGTTGGTACATTTGAATCGATTTCAATCGCACGATCATAAAAACGTGCCGCGCGTTCTACATCTCCCATTGATAATAAAACATTCCCAAAGTTAATATATGCGACTACATCTGTAGGTACCTTTTCAATTTGTTCAGTTAAAACCTTCACTGCTTCTTCTACTTCACCTTTTTGCATATGTTCTAACGCTTGTGCATTTAAATCAGTCATTGTCCCGCTCCTCTTCTTAATATCTTCATTAGACCATTTTACCATATATTCCGCTTTTTAAAACCATTGACCTCTGTAAAAACAGCTTTTATCACAATAAAAAAATTTGTTTGAAGGAATTAATTATAACTGCTCATTATTTAGGTGATTTTAGTGATTAAGGGACGCTACTCAACCAAGCCAAAACTTCTGAAATTTCAAAAACACTATCCTGACAAAATACGTCAAAATAGTGTTTTCTCCAATTTATTCATTTTCAAACGGGCTTGAAAATACTTTCACTTATCTCTAATTATAACACCTATTCTCTCGATTAATTTCAGAACAAATAAAAAACATTAGACCTGAAATTTAAATTTTAAATATTATTGTCTTTGATGTTTCCTTCTGTCTCCAGAACTCCAAGCTTACTTTATCAAAACTTCATAAACGTTAAAAAAATCACTAGACCTGAAATTTAATTTTAAATAGAATAGTCTCCAGAAAACTAAGCTGACTTTATCAAAATTTCATAAACACATAAAAAAATCACTAGACCTGAAAATCAAATTGGAGTATAGACATGGAGCAGTCTATAACAATTTAATTTCCTTAGCCTAATGAGTGATATTTTTAGTATTTCAATTGGGATAAAATAAAGCGAGCTTAACTTTCTTTCAACAATCAGTCTATCCTAATTGAATTTTCTAATCTAACGAGTGACTTTTTTCACATTCCAATTTAGATAAAGTAGAATGAGCTTGTCGTTCTTTCAATTCTAGTCTAACGAATATTTTTTAGTTTTCCAATTTCTCAGAGAATAAACGAGGTGTTTCCACTTTCACTTTTCTCCAGTTATAACACCTATTCTCTCGATTAATTTCAGAACAAATAAAAAACATTAGACCTGAAATTTAAATGGTAAAGTCGACATGGATCAGTCGACCCTCATTTAAGATTTCTAGTCTAACGAATATTTTTTAGTTTTCCAATTTCTCAGAGAATAAACGAGGTGTTTCCACTTTCACTTATCCGAGGTATGTGATTATTTCTCCATCACGGTAAATACGGTCAATTGTTGCGCCGCCAAGGCATTCGTCTCCGTCGTATAACACAACTGATTGTCCTGGTGTTACAGCGCGTGCTGTGTCTTTAAAGGTTACTTTAATTTCATCTTCATTAACTTCAACTGTTACTGGAACGTCTGCTTGGCGGTAACGGAATTTCGCTGTGCAATCAAATGTTCCTGTTTTTGGTGTTGATGATGTCCAACTTACTTGATTCGCAATCAAAGCTGTAGAGGTCATTGCTGGGTGATCAAATCCTTGTTCTACAAACAGTGTATTACTTTCAACATCTTTTCCAACTACAAACCAGGGTTCACCTTCGCCACCAATTCCTAAGCCTTGACGTTGGCCGATTGTATAGTACATTAAACCATCGTGTTTACCCATTACTTTTCCATCAAGCGTAGACATGTTACCTGGTTGAGCTGGTAAATATTCGCTTAAAAATTCTTTAAAATTACGTTCTCCAATAAAACAAATACCTGTACTGTCCTTTTTCTTAGCTGTTGCTAAATCTGCTGCTTCTGCTAATCGACGCACTTCTGGTTTTTCAATTTCCCCTAATGGGAACATTACTTTTTGCAATTGTGCTTGCGATAATTGATTCAAGAAATAGGTTTGGTCTTTATTTTGATCTTGCCCACGTAACATTTTCACTTCGCCATTTTCATCGCGAACGGCACGTGCATAATGACCTGTTGCAACATAATCTGCTCCAAGATTTTCTGCATGTTCCAAGAATGCTTTGAACTTGATTTCTTTATTACACATAACGTCCGGGTTAGGTGTGCGTCCCAACTTATACTCTGCTAAAAAGTATGTGAAAACTTTATCCCAATACTCTTTTTCAAAGTTAACGGCATAATAAGGAATCCCTATTTGGTTCGCTACTTTACGTACATCTTCATAATCTTCAGTTGCTGTACAAACACCAAATTCATCTGTATCATCCCAGTTTTTCATAAAGACACCAATAACATCATAACCTTGTTCTTTTAACATAAGTGCGGTAACGGATGAATCCACGCCGCCTGACATACCAACAACTACTCGTGTATTGGCATTATCGTTTTTAGTCATTTTTTTCCACTCCTCTTATTTTACAATGCGTTGATAAATACGTACTGTTTCATCAGCTACATAAGTGATATCTTCTTTTGTTAAACCTGCACCAAAACTAAATCGCAGACTTTCTTTCAATACAGGTGTATCTTCCCCATACATCGCCACTAACACATGCGAGGGTTCAATACTACCTGCCATACATGCCGAACCACTTGATACAGCAACACCTGCCATATCTAAGTTTACTAAAAATGCTTCAACTGAGGCGCCAATAAAATGAATGTTTAAGATATGGCTAAGACTGTTGTCAATCGTTCCATTAATCTCATATTTAACACCTGCAATATCCAATGCACTTATAATAATCTGTTTGAATTTTTCGTAACTATCACGCTTATCAGCACGTGTTTCTTCTGCTAACTCAACTGCTTTAGCATAGCCTACAATTGCCGGTAAGTTTTCAGTTCCAGCACGTCGCTTACGCTCCTGATCGCCACCAAACATCGTATAATTTAACCGTATTTGTGATCGTACATATAAAAAACCGATACCGTGAGGACCATTTAATTTATGCGCACTTGTTGAGAGCAAGTCAACTTTGAGTTCATCAACATTTAGTTTCTCTAAACCATAAGCTTGCACGGCATCTGTATGAAAGTAGGACGGGTGTGTTTCCAACATTAATCCAATCGCTTGAATTGGCTGTCGACTCCCAACCTCATTGTTTCCATACATAATCGATACCAAGATTGTATCTGGACGTAAAGCTTCTTGTAAATCATTAAGTGAAATTTCACCATTTTTAGAAACAGGTAAGTAGGTTATTTCAAAACCATCTTTTTCCAACGCCTGTGCAGTTTTCAATATAGCTGAATGTTCTATCGCTGTTGTAATGATATGTTTTCCTTCTGATTGTCTCGCATAGGCTGTTCCTAACAACGCTAAGTTATCACTTTCTGTACCGCCACTCGTGAAAACAATCTCACTTTCTTTCGCGTGGATTGATGCTGCCAATACAGCACGAGCGGTATCTAAGGCATATCGCGCTTCGCGTCCGTAACGGTGTACACTGCTCGGATTACCGCTGATAGATAACATATTGTCAACCATTGCTGACATAACTTCGGGATCAATTGGCGATGTAGCCGCATGATCGATATATAACTGTTTCACTCGAAAGCATCTCCTCTATTTTAAAGCCGTTCTTTTAAACCATATTTATTGATTTTAGAAAAAAATACGCTAAAAAGCAAATTTGCTGTTTATCTTTTTTTTATCTGCTTTTTCAGTTAACTTCATTTGATTATTCAAAAAAAAAATGCTATATTAGGGTCATAAAGAAATCCTGATGTGTACGTTAGAGTACCTATTTATTTTGACCGAACATGTTTGTTACGGGAGACGCAACAAACATTGAGAACAAAAGCCTTTTCATGAGGACTTGTAATCAATGGTGAGGGTCACCCACCTGCTATAAGTGCGGGTACAAAATTTAGGGAAAATCGACGGCGCGATCGGGATTCTTTTTTTATTTTTTATTTTTTTCAATTAAAACATACATATCAGCCAAAGCATTTTCAAACTTACCAGAACGTTTAGGTGAGTAGTACTGCTTATTTTTTATGTTATTTGGTAAATATTGTTGGTCTACCCAGTAACCAGGAAACTGCTTTGTGGGAAAATCATGTGGGTATTGATAACCGATTGCACGGCCTAATTTTTCAGCACCACTATAATGACCGTCTTTGAGATGATCTGGAATCTCTCCACTGACACCCTTACGAATGTCACTTAAAACACCGTCAATTGCAAGATAAGCTGAATTTGATTTAGGTGCCAATGCTAATTCAATTACTGCATTAGCTAGTGGAATTCGCGCTTCTGGAAATCCAATTTTTTCAGCAGTCTGTACTGCTGCCAAAACGTGAACACCGACTTGAGGGTTCGCTAACCCAATATCTTCATAAGCCATCACTAAAATACGGCGGCTAATACTAAAAAGATCACCTGCCTCAATTAAACGTCCTAAATAATGTAAAGACGCGTCAACATCACTGCCTCGGATTGATTTTTGTAAAGCACTTAACACATCATAATGCCCATCACCATCTTTATCCATCGCAAGACTTTTACGTTGTAAACAAACTTCAGCTGTTTTTACATCAATCAAAACGACGCCTTCATCATTTGCTGGCGTTGAAATAACGGCTAACTCTAAGCCATTTAAAGCACCACGAACATCGCCGTTACTACTCACTGCAAAATGCTCTAACGCTTCTTTTGTTACCTTTGGTTTATAACTTGCTAAACCACGTTCCTCATCAGTGAGCGCTCGATTTAATGCTATTAAAATATCTGAGACTACTAACGGCTTCAATTCAAAAATTTGCGCACGGCTACGAATCGCTGGGTTAATTGCAATATAAGGGTTGCTGGTTGTTGCGCCTATCAAAATAATACGACCGCTTTCCAAATGCGGCAATAAAAAATCTTGCTTGGTTTTATCAAGACGATGAACCTCATCTAACAATAAAATCACATGCCCACTCATACGTGCTTCAGCTACAACAATTTCTAAGTCTTTTTTATTGTTTGTAACAGCGTTCAATTTTCGAAACGAATACTTTGTACTCCCGGCAATTGCATTTGCAATCGACGTCTTACCAATCCCTGGTGGGCCATATAAAATCATGGAGGTCAGACGTTTAGCTCGTACCATTCTTTCAATGATTTCACCTTCTGCTACTAAATGACTTTGACCGATGATTTCGCTCAGGTCAGTTGGTCGCATACGATAAGCTAACGGTGCATCCATCCCCATTTTGTTCAACTCCTTAACTTCTAATTGTAAACATTATCCAATGTCATATTCTTCCATTTTATCACATATTACAGCAAGCTTCCTTTTTAGAGGTTATCTAAGATTTATTGTATAGTTAATGATTGCTTGACCTCACAATATTTATGTTATAATTTTAGATAGATACAATATTGTGTAGGAGGTTATTTTTTTGAAAATATCAACAAAAGGACGTTATGGTTTAACTATTGTCATTGAATTGGCAAAACGCACCGGACAAGGTCCTACTTCGTTAAAGACGATTGCAAAAACACACGACTTAAGTGAGCATTATCTTGAACAACTTATTTCACCCTTACGAAATGCTGGAATCGTACGTTCGGTTCGTGGTGCCTATGGTGGTTATATACTTGCACAGGAGCCTTCTGAAATTACTGCCGGCGATGTGATTCGTTTGTTGGAAGGGCCAATATCTCTCGTTGAGGGTATGGAAAATGAAGAACCTGCTAAACGTGATTTATGGGGACGTATCCGCGATGCTGTGAAAGACGTACTTGATTCAACGACAATTGAGGATCTTGCTAACTATAAAGAAACTGAAGGTCCTGCAGGGTACATGTTCTATATTTAGCGAGAAAGGACGATAACTATGACGTCTACTTTTACTTATTTTTGGTTTGCACTAATTGGCATATATGCCCTTGCGCTTTTACTAACGGCATTGCAGCTTAAATTTTTACAAAACCGTTTTTTACTGCTGATGCCTGCTGTATTTGTCATAACCAGTTTGATTTTCTTGGCTTTATCTATTTTCCAAAGTAGTTTCAACAACTTTTTATATGGACAATTAGGATCAATGTTTTTTGGGGCTGCTCTTTTCAGTATCTTATTAGTAATGATTGCTTCAGACATTTTTGACAAGAATAAAAAATGAGTGGTCTAACAGCTCACTAGTTATCCTTTGTCTTTTACACAATACCTCTATATAATAAAGGGTGAACGTATAAGTAAAGAATGAGCTATGCCTTCTTCGACTGGAGTGATACATTATGAAACGATTTCCGATTGTAACGATTGTTTTCGTTATACTCATTGGTGCTTTTTTCCTTTTCCAACAATTTAGTTCAAAGCGTGTTGATTTAACATTTGTCATGCTTGTACAAGAAAAGGATACAACAAAACAAATTTCAGGACTAATTGAAGGTGCTGGAAGTGAACATTTCGTTTTTAGTGTTGATAAAAAAACATGGGATGCTATAAAAATCAATCGTCGCTACGAAGTAGAAGTTTCTTACAAAGAAAAACATATTCTTTCTGATAAGAAACGTGCGCGATTACAAGGTCCTTTTTGGTCAAACGAAAGTAATGGAAACATCCTTGTAAATGATGTGAAAATTCAAAAAATCGCCCTAATTAAATAATGAAAAAATCATGGGATATAATCGCCATGATTTTTTTTTGCTGCTGCTGCTAATATCGTAGCGGATTTATCCGCTTTACGAGAGTAGTATGGGACGCAGCGACAGCGAGTACCAATCATTATGTTAATGTCTTAAGAGTACCATTCCTTCAAGTCCGAGTACCATTCCATGTACCATCCCTTTATATTACTAACTATGAGTAACACTATAAGAGGAATCATCCATTTAAGATGGACAATTCCTCTTAATTTACGTAACTCAAAAACACTTCAACTGATGCACAATATTTCAATGATTTTCTTGGTGAGTGATTTCTTTTTGAAGCAACACAGATTTTGGAAAGTTATTTTCTAAAATAGATTCTGTTTTATCGAATAGTATGATGTCATCATTTTCCAAGAAGTATGTTTTACTCGAAGAAACTATTCTTTTTATATTAATCCATATATCACTGTAAGTCCATTTTCTATTACTCGTAAGAAAAGCAACTCTGTCAGGTTCTATCGCGGATATATTTGCTATCGCTAATAATGTATTTTCATTCAAAACACCGTCTTATTTTTTTATAGCTCTTCTAATAAATACAAACGCTACAACTAGAAACACTAACGAAAAAGAAAGTAATACCAAAATGTTCGGCAAAATACTTTGGAACCCTTGATTTCTTACTATTAGGTTTTGATATCCCTCTAACGCCCAAGATTGAGGTACAAACTTTGCTATTTTTTGCATAAAGTCAGGCATAACCGTTAAAGGTACCATTGTTCCACCTATAGCAGCTGATGTTAAAACGATAAATAATGATACGCCTGTAACTTGTGAATCTGTTTTAGCGATGGAGGAAATCAACATCCCTAAAGATGTACTACAAATAATCAATGCAACGCTAAGTATCCCCACAGAAATAGGAGAGCTCCCCAGACCCATACCGAAGGCAAAGTGACCAAACGAAAACAAAAGTGTCACTTGCAATAAACCAATTAGAAAGTTAGGGACATATTTACCCAAATATACTTCTGCCGTTGATATATTAGAAATCATGAGTCTATCCCAAGTCCCATTGTTTTTTTCTGATAAAAAGGATTTACCTGCCCACATAATAATAAAAAAAGCGAACATAACAGTGTATCCAGGTACGTTTTGTTGAAAAGTATCTGGTTCTACTATGCTAGAATTATTGGTTCGCGCTTCTTGTTTAATAACATTTTTTTTAAGAATACTATTCATTGAAGATTTGATTGATTCAGATAAACCTCCATCTACTAAATTATCAGTGTTACTAGCTAAATAACTCTGTGTGTCAAATCTATTCTCTAGCTCTTTAATCTTGCCATTCAAATAATTTCCAATGATTTTTTCTTGTGAAACACCATAGAGTTCAAGTTGAGATTCTAATTCAAACTGTTTGGATATACCTCTAATTGTCTGTTCAAAAATACCAACTGTTGATTTTTGCATAGAATCACTATAAATTTTCAATGTTATTGATCCATTTTTGGATAGTTCTTCAGAAAATGCTTTTGGTACAATTAAAAACATTGGATATTTACCTTTATCAATTTGCTTCTTGCCCTCTTTTTCACTGACTGTTTTTTTCAACATAATACCATCTATTTTTTGAAGCCTATTAATATATTTATCTGACATTTTAGTTTGATCTTAATCCAAGTAAACTATTTCTATCGGTGCATCTACACTTCCATATGTTGAACTAAGAGCGAGGCTCATTATTGTAATAAACATAATCGGTAAAAGGAGTAAGACCACAATTGCACTCGGATCTTTCAACATCAACTTGATATCTTTTTTTGCGATAGAGTACCACTTCATAAATTGCACCTCATTCTCTTAGTGTTTTGCCTGTTATTAACAAAAATAACGTTTCAAGATTTGGTTTGTGAAAGCTGAAATCTCTTATGACAATATCTTCATGCTTAAATAGTGACATTAGTTCTGCTGTAACTACTTGTAGTTCATCTTTTATTAACAAGGTATATTTCATATCATCGTACTTTACTAAATCAACTGCACTATAAGTATTTAATATCTCCAAGATTACATCTGCATTAGCATCAGCGAATACGACTTCTATCACACCATTATTTATTTGTTTTAATAACGTCGATAAATCGCCTTCTTTAATAATTTCACCCTCATCTAAAATATAAATATAATCACACATTTTTTCGACTTCTTCCATGTAGTGCGTAGTATAAATTATTGTTTTTTCTGCTTTTTTTAGTTCTTCAATTATTTCATAAATTTTGTTGCGTGATTGAGGATCAATACCGACTGTTGGTTCATCCATAAAGATAATTTCAGGGTTATGAATTAAGGCAGCTCCAATATTCACCCTACGCTTCATACCACCAGAATAGGTTTTAATTGTTTTTTTCGCTTTATCTTCTAACCCTATTTTTTGAATCATCTGTTTAACAGTTTGCTTTAAATCTTGTTCTTTATTGTTATAAAGCGAACCAAAAAAAGTTAGATTTTCATAAGCATTTAGTTCCATATACAGTGCCAAATCCTGTGGTACTAAACCTAAAATTTCTTTTTGTAAATTCGTATTACCATTATAAAGAACTTCACCATTATCAAATTGAGTTAAACCCATCAAAATTTTAATTAAAGTTGATTTACCGGCACCGTTTGGCCCAAGAACACCAATCATTTTTCCTTTTTCAAATGTCATTTTTGAAATATTCACCACGTGAGTGTCTGCATATTTTTTTTCAGATTTGTAATTTCAAGAACATTTCGTTTCAAAAATAACAACTCCTATCTTTGGCTATTTATTAGTTCTTTAATATTTAGGTCCACGTCATCACTGCGACATCCTAAATATCTACTCATATTAAAGTATATGAGTCCCTTCTTTTTATAACCGCCCACTTCATTTGGGTTATTATTCAACAAAACACCCATCAAATAATTGACGAATGGAGAGTATTTTTTCATACTTATTAATGTTTGGTGAAACTAAGTAATTCAGGGAAACTTTTCATTTCACCAAAGTATTTTCACTATATACAATAATCTCTAGCTTTGAATTATTTGTTTGAAATAATTCGTGTAGATAATCGATAATCCAAGGCTATAGCTATTCCTATACCAATTAAACGTAACATATAAAATCATCATCTTTTAAAACACATATAAGACCTTCCCTTTTTACATTAAAATTTTAAATATGACTGTATCTATAATACCATATTTTAATATTCAAAGAACTACAAATAACTATTTTGAAACAGACAAAAAACTATATATCTATATTTTCACTTTCTTTGAAAAACAAATGAATATTAAAGATTATTTAAAAAAACTATGTAACTCTGTTATCCTTGAAAAAAACTATATGACTAGGTATATTTAAATCGATAAATCACTTAATCAATATTTAAGATTAAGTAAATAACACTTCGATGTACTCCTATTTATAATTCAGACTCTACAATCTATAGTCTAGACGACATTTATAAATTTTCTTTAAAATAAAGTCGCTGAGCCGATCCAAAGGAGGAATTATAATAGTAACCATAATATAAGCCTTCTTAACATATCACCTTTCAATATATAAATTAAAATCAGTAAAAGTGCCGACAGTGAGATAAGATTTTTTTACAGATGCTAAAAATAATGAAATCATTGATATGCTTCCTAGTTAGTAGTAGATATCATCTCAAAGAATATGTTCTCAGTTATTCGCACCAAACAAAAGCTTCTGTAAAAACTGTCGTGAGAATTCTACTTGGCTTCAATAATAAAAATGTATCGTCATGATGTCAGCAAGATGAATGATTAAAGTAAACAGCTACAAAAAGATAGCTGCCTAAGTAACTTATTTTGCTGGATTTTGAATAGCAACACTATTTGAAACTGAGCAAAAAAAAGAGTAACACTCAATGAGCGTTACTCTCTTTTATTATGTTTAATCGCGACGACCTAAGTAGATAAGCAATAGACGTAATAGTTCCATTACTGCAACTGCTGCTGCTGCAACATAAGTCATTGCTGCTGCACTAAGTACTTTTCGTGCTTGAGGTTCTTCATCACTTTGCAATATGCCTGTTGAGACTAATTGATTCAACGCGCGGCTTGATGCATCAAACTCAACTGGTAATGTTACCAATTGGAAAAGAACACCTGCAGCCATCAAAGCAATACCAATTAACAAGAAACTGTTAAGCGCTGTAAAAATAATACCAATTAAAATGAACACATAAGCCATATTAGAACTTAAATTTGCTACGGGTACAAGTGCAGAACGTACACGCATAAAGTTATAATTTTGAGCATCTTGAATTGCATGTCCAACCTCATGAGCTGCTACGGCAGTTCCAGCAATTGTTGTTCCAAAATAATTATCTTCTGATAAAAAGACACCTTTTTTACTTGGATCGTAATGATCTGTTAAATGACCTTTAACAGCATGTATTGTTACGTCATACAAACCATTTTCGTCAAGTATACGACGTGCTACTTGTTCACCGGTCATTCCCGTGCGGTTTTGTACTTTTTGATATTTTGCATAAGTTGATTTCACTCTGAATTGTGCCCAGAGTGGAATAATCATAATAAACACAAAATAAATTAAATAAGCTCCCATATTTTCACTTCCCATTTGTTTTTAGTATTACCTTATATTTTACATACTTTGACCTTTATACGCAATCAATAAAGGGCTCAATTGCTAAATCTCATTACTTTGCAAGTGAAATTTCTTTTAATTCTTTTAAAACACGTGTCCACTCGTTAAAATCGTCAAGATTACCTTCGTCCAAGGCTTGATTAATCAATTCTGTTACATCAGCAATTCTTTCCTGACGTAATGTTTCACTGATAAACGTGTTGACTTCACTTCGCTCAGCATTCGATAAGGTTTGCATCATTTGATACGGGTTGTCTTCCTTAACGCCGACATATTCTGGCGATGTTAATGCATGAGGAAAATCAACTTGTACATAGATCGCTTGTTCTGGATGCATTCTAATATCATGAAATGCTTTTTGAGGATCAGTTGTAACCAAGTGCTTCTTAAAAAACAAAAAAGGCTCTTGATCAAGATTATCTGTTGAAACAATCATCGCGCGTTCACAACGTGTAATATCATTGACAAAATGGACAGATTCCAATACTTCATCATTGTTTTTCAAAAAATCTAACAAGATAATGACCTCTGGAATATGTACACGATAATGCTGCAGAAACCATGTTAAAAAGTCGCGTTTTTCAGCCGTTGTTATATTCAAAATACAACACTCCTTATTCTCTTTCGTTTAAATAACTCACTTCTTGAATAATTTCATCATCTTCCGGTTCATAACCGAGGTATTTATTCCATAATTCAAGTGCTCGTTTAACATTTCCTTCTTCACGCATAAAATAACCATAGTCTTTTAAGAATAATGGGTTATCCTGATAACGTGTCAATGCCTTCTCAAAAGCTTTACCTGCTTTATCATACTCTTCTAACTCTTTATGTGCTAAAGCCATATCCCAATCTAGTTGTGGATCAATTTCTTCGTTCTCTTGTTCCATCCAACCACTTAAATCGATTACTGCTGGGTAGTCTTCTTGTTTTAAGAATAATTTATTCAACGTTAATGCGGCTTCCATAAAGTGTGGATCTAGTACAAGTGTCTCACGCAAATATTTTTCAGCGGCTTTTTCATCATCCAATTTCAATGCGAGTTTTCCACCTTCATAGTATAACTCTTTATTAAAGTTATCTAACACTGTACCTTCTTTAATCACTGTAAATGCTTCTACTAAGCGATTTTCATGTTCGTAAGCTTTCGCTAGATATGGATACAACGATGTATAGTTTGGATCTAATTCTTTAAGTTGGTTAAACGCTTCAATCGCACGTACCATCTTATGTGCTTGATAAGCTGTAAACGCTAAACCGAATAAAGTGTCCGTATTGGCACGTTGTTCCAAAGCTTCTTCATAGTGACGAATCGCTTCTTCAAAGGCACCCCCACTACTGTAACATTCTGCTAATCGTTGATGCATTAATACGCCAGATATTTCATCAATACCCGCTTCACTTACTGCATTATAATGGTTAATTGCATTTGAAAAACGTCCCATTTGATTGTAATGTTCTGCCAAGGCAAAATCGATAATTGGCTCTTCTGGTAACATATCTTTTGCCTCTTGTAATTTTTGTTCAGTCACTTCAAATAAACCTTGTGATTGATACAAATCTGCTAACACCAATAATGCACGTGGGTAGTTTTCATCTTCTGGATGTACTTGTTCAAGATAAGCTAAAGCTGTATCTTCATCGTCGCGATCAACACTGATTTCAGCAAGGGCAACAAGCAATTCACCTTCACCAGGATAATTAATAAGCAATGTGCCATATAATGCCTCTGCTTCATCTAAGAACCCTAGTTGTAAAAGTTGTTCTGCTAAGTCAAAATGCTCCTCATCTGAATCATTCTCAATTGCCTGATCCAATAAAGCATGTGCCCCTTCTAAATCCTCGTTATGTAACGCTTCTATCATTTTTAAACCGTATGCCATTGTTTTCAAATCCTTTCTCTTACTCATGGTTATTAATTGTACCATATATACATAATAAATGACTGGTGATTGCTTGTGGACAAATAAAAAAACTTTATAAATTATGTATTCATGACGGAATAAGTCACTAACACTATTTTTAAGCAAAAAAAATAGAAATATAACTGTGCTGCTCGCTATTTGAAAAAGAGCCTATATCACTTACACAAATATTCACACGAGTTTCGTCTATTATTATTCAACCGAGATAGATAGAATGAATGGCTCTCAATTTCTGGCGAAACTTCCGTCCCATACTACTAACTTCTCTATGATAGTAGCAACAACAAGATTAAGCTTATCAAACATGTTAGTTTTGGTTGCAAGAATTGCACTAATTTCCGAAAGTATCATTCTTCTCTGTTTCACTAATTAATCATATAAAAAAGGATTGTAGAACTTAATCTACAATCCAAAAAGCTTCTTAACTTAATAGAATGGATTGGCGCTTTCGCTCTGTCCCATACTACTCTCGTACGCTCATGACTTCGCTACGATATTAGCAATTTTTCTCACCAACACTATTTGACACAGAGTCCAAATAAATGGAAAATATCTTGAAACGATTGATTTAATGGTACTCAATTCCTCCTAAAATCTCCGTCCTATACTGTAATCGTAAACGAATGAATTCACCACGGATCCAGCAATTAACGCCTAGAGAATTGACTTGCTTTAAGGGCTTTTTTAAGACCTGGTTTTTTACGCTCAACCATACGTGAGTCACGAGTAAGTAAACCTTTAGATTTAAGTGCTGAACGGAAGCTTATTTAATAGGCTTTTTCTGATTTCAAATACTTGTTTGAACTTCTCACGATTTCTTATTAAATGACATTTTTAACAGTTATAGACTGTTTTTAAAGACCCAATTTCAACCGTCACAATAGCTTTTAAATAACATTTTATATAGCCTATAGACTAGTTTATTCTGTTAAATTACCTGCCATTGATTCCGCTTGTTCAATTACTAATTGAATTGTTTCAGGACTAGCTTTGAATTGGTGTTTTCTTAGTAGCCTTTTTACTTCTACTCTCATTCCAGCTTTTTCAGAAGCACGTTTTGTCCAATCCAACGTCATATTGTCATTGACTGTTTTAGCAATATCCACTGAAATATCTTTAAGTACTTGTTTATCTACTTCGGAATCTTTAGATATGATATCGTAAAAGGCTTTTTCTTCTACCGTTAAGCCTAATTCTTCGCCTTCTTCTTTCATATTCTTCATTTCTTTTGCTAACTCAATCAATTCTCGAATAGCAATTTCTGAATCAATTCCTCTTAAATTGTACTTATCAATCGATTGTTGAAGTAGGTCTGAATACTTTTTAGCTTGCACAATATTGGTGCGTTGAATTGACTTTACTTTGCCTGCTAATAAGTTTTCTAATAGCTGTAGTGCTAGATTTTTTTGTGGCATTTCCTTGATTTCTTCTAGGAACTTATCAGATAAAATTGATAGCTCAGCTTTTTCTAGTCCTAATGATTCGTATATATCCACAATATCTTCTGTCACAACAGATTTAGAAATTAACTGTTTAAGTTCTTCATCAATCTGCTGTGGTGATTTTACTCCATCTACAAAATTCAATTTTATTAGGTAAACTTTAACCGCTTTAAAGAAGGCTATTTCAGCATTATACTGTTGAACCTCTTCCTCGGTTACACATAACGCATAGGCTCTTGTAATTTCAGTTACTAGGTCTTTGAATCGTTTGACTTCTTCTTTATCATCTAACCCTAATATATAGTTAGCTGCATTGGTAATTACTGTTAACTTTTTAACATGGTCTGATGAGTTAAACTCTAAATAATCAAATTTATCTATGATTGTATTGGTAATTAGGTCATATTTTTCTTTGACTAGATTAACCGCAATTTTAGTGTCTATCCCCGCTTGTGCTTGGTCGCTTGGTGTATATTCTTGTAAGGCTGATTTAAGTTTAGGTGCTATTCCTATATAATCGACCACTAAGCCACCTGTTTTATCTTTAAATACTCTATTTACACGTGCTATTGCTTGCATGAGATTGTGTCCTTGCATTGGCTTATCAATGTACATCGTGTTCATTGAAGGCACATCAAAGCCTGTTAACCACATATCCCGTACAATAACAATTTGTAGTTCATCAGAATCATCTTTCATACGTGTAGCCAATTTATCACGTCTTGACTTATTGCCAATAAATGGTTGCCAGTAATCAGGGTCACTGCTCGAACCTGTCATTACAATTTTAATCTTGCCTTTGTCATCATCATCTGAGTGCCATTTGGGACGTAACTTAATTATTTCTTGATACAAATCAATCGCAATCCGTCTAGACATTGCCACAATCATCGACTTACCAAAGGAAGCTTCTTGTCTTGTTTCAAAGTGTGTCACAAAGTCTTTTGCCAATTGTTCTAATCGTGGTTGTGCACCTGTAATGGCCTCGACTCGACTCCATTTTACTTTAGATTTAGAGGCAATGGTATCTTCTTGTCCTTCTACGATTTCCTCTACTAAATCATCTATTTCTAAGTCTTCTGGTAATGATACTGGAATAATACGGCTCTCATAATAAATTTTAACCGTTGCTCCGTCTTCCACAGATTGGGTCATGTCATACACATCAATATAATCACCAAAAACAGCCTTAGTTGACTTATCGGTACTAGATATTGGCGTACCTGTAAATCCTATGTAAGAAGCATTAGGTAAGGCATCTCTAAGATATTTGGCATAACCATATTTGATAGTTCCGTCTGATTCTTTAATATCGGCACTAAAACCGTACTGTGAACGATGATCTTCATCTGCCATCACAATTACATTCCGTCTATCAGTTAAAACATCCATTTGATTGCCAGATTCTGGGGAGAACTTTTGCATGGTACTAAAAATCACCCCACCTGCGTTAACGGATAATAACTCTCTTAAATCGTTTCTATTGTTGGCTTGTTTAGGCGTTTGCCTTAGTAAATCACTAGATTGACTAAAAGTTAAGAACAGCTGGTCATCTAAGTCATTTCTATCTGTCAAAACGACAATGGTTGGGTTATTAAGCTCTTGAACCAATTTTCCTGTGTAAAACACCATAGATAAACTTTTACCTGAGCCTTGTGTGTGCCAAATAACACCTATCTTGTTATCACCTTCTGAACTAACAGCTCTTTTGGCTTCTTCAACAGCACTATTGACAGCATGATATTGATGATAAGCAGCAAGAATCTTAATTGTTTTATCACCATCTGTTTTAAACAAAATAAAATGATGAATTAAGTCCAATAATACTTCTGGATTACACATCCCCTTAATTAAAACTTCTAATTGACTACTGGCTGTTCCATACTCAATTTGACCATCAATTGTCCTCCATACCATGAAGCGTTCTTCATTACTTGACAATGTGCCCACTTTAGCATGAACACCATCACTTGCGACCATGAACTCATTAAAGGTTAATAAAGATGGTATTTCTTGTTTATAAGTTTGTAGTTGATTGTAGGCATCAGAAGTGCCAACTGCTTCATCAGTGGCGTTTTTCAATTCAAATAGAACAAGTGGTAATCCATTAATAAATAAAATAATATCTGTCCGTTTACGTTGATTGTTTTCTTCCACTATAAATTGATTGACTGCTAAAAAATCATTATTCCTTGGTTCATTAAAATCAAATAATAGGATTCGTTTAGTAACGTTCGTATTATTTTCTCTAGTTTGAATCTCTATGCCATCTGTAATATATTTATGGAAAGTCTGATTGTTTACTTCCATGTTTGGGTGCTCTGGAACTGTTATCTTTTTAAGAGCTTCATCGATTACTTCTATTGAAATGTTGGGATTGATTGTAATTAATGCTTCTTGTAAACGGTCTTTCAACACGACTTCTTTATAATCGTTGCGTTTAGACATCCCACTATCTTCTAGTTCTTTTGCAGATACAGAAGTATAGCCTACTTCTTCTAACCAACGTAATGCAACAAGTTCTAACTCATTTTCATTAAATACATACTCTTCTGCCAAAAATTACACATCCTCACCTTGTGGTATTTCTATTTCACCTGATAACAACTTAGGCAATAAAGAATCTCTCAGGTTTACTAACTGATTATTACTCCTCTTAAGTAATAAAATTTTTAAAAATAGTGGAGAACAGAAATCATTAAAAGTCTCTTTAATGATTTCTGGCGGGTATACTAATTTAATCTTTCCAAATTGGGTTTTGTTTAAATTTAAAGTAGTGCTGCCCCCACTCCCTAGCTCCTTAATTAAATTACTTTTTGACTTCATATTCAAGTATAGAAAATATAAATCATTTTTTTTTGGTAATATTGCATTTATTTGTTGATTGGTATGACTTTCTTCTGATGTAATGGATACAAGCCCAGGCGTTGCAATACAACTAACGCAAATAGTATTTTTAGGTAATAGTTTTTTAGGGTGCAGACTACTTCCGAGAGAAGAAAGAGAACTTTCTGTATTAACAACATAAGTATTATTATGCATATCAGGAATTTTTATGAAAGGTATCTCATCACCGTAGTTTTCTTTTTCTTTGGTACTAGGGGTCTTTCCTGTAATTATGTCTTCCGATACATCAGCTAAATTTAATACTTCCCATACCTCTGGTATGTCACCTAACTCACTCTCTATCATCTTCCCACCACTTGATTTATATGGATTACCATTTTCATCTGGGAATTCATAATCTACAAACCATCTTTTGAATAGGGTTGAGGCTAGTTCTTCTAGGGTGGATATGATTTGGTTGTTCAATTTAATTTTATTTTCCAAACTTTTTGAAAATTCCCCAATAGAATTTTGTTTTTCCATACTGGGTAATTCTATATCCAAATTTGCAATAACAGAAGGCTTTATAGAAGGATAAGCTGACGTACTATTTTCTGCAATTATTTGCAAATAATCCGTTATTCTTCTTTGAGTTAAGTAAGCATATAAATAATTAGGATTTACTATATCTTTTTTTGGTGATAATACTGCAAAGCCTGTCGATACTATTAAATTAGTCGGAGGATTATCTAAAATACCATAATGTTCTTGATTAGGTCTCACTGTTGACAATAAAATATCATTATTATTAACTTTTCTCCTTGCTCTACTCGGGACTTTATCTATAACAAAATTATATTCTGTTAATTCATTTATTGTATTCTGGTTTAGATTAGCGGTGTCCAAATATAAAATATTAGTCAGTTCATCTTTCTTTATTGAACTATGATTTAAATTAACTACATCCTTAATCTTATATTTCATATCCAATTCCCCCTAGAGCTTTTCTTATATCTTCCTCTAATTTATGGGACTTAATAAATTGTTCCGACAAAGTCGTTGTTAAGCGTTCCATCTTTTCTTCAAATGGTTCTGAATCTTCGATTTCATCTTCTAATCCGACATAACGACCAGGCGTTAATATATAATCATGTTCTTGAACTTTTTCTAATAAAGCAGACATACAGAATCCTGCTATATCTTGATAGTCTGTTTCAGAAGTACCTTTCCATGCATGATAAACATCTGCTACTTTATTAATATCTTCTTTGCTAAACTCTTTAGTCGTTCTATCTGCCATGAACCCTTCATTTCTGGCATCAATAAACAATATTTCACCTGGATGATTACGTTCTTTTTTCTTAGTCTTAGATTTCGTAATAAACCATAAGCAAACTGGAATTTGTGTTGAATAGAACATTTGACTAGGTAGCGTTACAATACATTCCACCATGTCATTGTCTATAAGGTTTTTACGTATCTCAAATTCGCCACTCGTTGATGTAGACATACTACCATTTGCTAAAACAAAGCCTGCTGTACCTTCTGGTGCTAATTTTGATGCCATGTGTTGTATCCAAGCATAGTTGGCATTATTTTTAGGTGGCGTTCCGTATTTCCATCGAGAATCTTCGACTAACTTTTCTTGTCCTCAATCAATGTTGGCAAGAAACAAATTCTTATTTCCAACTCAAAATAGACTATTTTTTTCAACAAAAAAAGACATCTTTCAAATAAATGGAAAATGTCTTGAAACGATTGATTGCATAGTACTCAATTTCTCCTGAAATCTCCGTCCCATACTGTCTTCGTAAGCGAATAAATAAGCAACGATGTCAGCAACAACAAAATTAAAATTATCAAAAAAATTTCTGCAATCGAATTCTACTTAGCTTTAATCATAAACATGTACAGTCATGACGGTTGTGAGGGGGACTCTAGCGGGAAAAGTGGCGTCCGAATACCCCACAGCGGAGCGAGGAGGATAAGGAGTCACACGCAGAAAGCTTCCCTCACATGAGGAATGACTTGGAATGGTACTCAATTGATGGACTGGTACTGATTTTCTTGGGAAACCTCCGCCCCATATTAGCACTCATGCTGTCTTTGTAAGCTCATACTTTCGCAACAATATAAGCAACAAAAGTGCAGCTGAATTAATAACGACTTATTTGATATATTGCATAATAAAAAAGACGCTTCGCAAAGTGAATTGTGAAACGCCTGAAAACGTTGATATAAAAAATATGAACGTTTTGAGAATATATGAAGCTTTACGATTTTTTTAACTTGGTTGAATTCGTTTTTATTATTATTTACTTAATTGTTCAACGTGTTCAAAGAAGTTGGGATAAGAAACGGCAATGGCTTCTGCATCTTCTAATTCTACTGGTGACGACGCAATACATCCTGCGACTGCTAACATCATACCGATACGATGATCACCATGTGAAGAAACTGTGGCACCATGCAACGCTGTTGGCCCCTTAATAATTAAGCCGTCTGGTGTCGCTGTAATATCGGCACCCATTTTAGTTAATTCTTCTGCCACCGTATCAATTCGATTGGTTTCTTTAACTTTTAATTCTTCTGCATCTTTAATCACTGTTGTTCCTTCTGCCTGAGTGGCCAGCAAGGAAATAATCGGCAGCTCATCAATGAGACGAGGGATAAGACTGCCACCAATTTCAGTAGCTTTCAATGGCGCTGCGCTTACAGTCAAATCAGATAATGGTTCACCCGTTGTCGGTTGACTTGTTTCAGCAATAGCGGCACCCATATCACGCAATACATCAATGATACCTGTTCGCGTTGGGTTCATCCCCACATTTTTAAGCGTCACCTTTGAACCGGCTAATAAACTTGCTGCAACAAGGAAAAATGCTGCTGAGGAAATATCACCTGGCACGTAGATGTTTTGCCCTTGTAACGGTGGTTGTTTTGTAATACTGATGCTTAAACCATTGATGGTAATTTCACCACCAAATTGTTGCAGCATACGCTCTGTATGATCACGAGATTTTTCTTTTTCATTAATAATTGTGACATCATCACTTTGCATACCTGCAAATAACAAGGCGCTTTTGACTTGTGCACTTGCAACTGGCATATCATAATTAATGCCCGTAATAGCCTCAACAGCTGAAACTGTCACTGGTGCCAAGCCACCTTCTTGAGCACTGATTGCTGCACTCATTGTTTTTAATGGTGTGATGACACGATTCATTGGTCGTTTTTGAATAGAGGCGTCACCTGTCAATTGGCTTACAAAGGGTCGTCCTGCTAAAATTCCCATCATTAAACGAATGGTCGTGCCTGAATTACCCACATCTAAAATAGTTGAAGGTTGTTTAAGCGACTCAATGCCAGTCCCGTGCACTGTGATTTTATCAGATGAAACATCGATAGCAACACCTAGCTGACGAAATACAGCAATTGTGCTGAGGCAATCTTCACCATGTAAAAAATGTTCGATGGTCGTTTGTCCATTTGCTAAAGCACCAAACATAATTGCGCGATGCGAAATTGATTTATCACCGGGTACCTCAATGGTCCCGTTAAGTTGTTTAATTGCATTAACTGTTTTCATTTATCTGCTCCTAACCTAGCACACTACATTCAAAATTAGTCGTCGCTTCTATCACTGATTTAGCACGCTGGCGTTCCTGAGTTGACTGGAAGCTCACTTGTAAAATACCCATGATATCTTCACGTGTCTCAATAATTCGAATATTTGTAATGCTGATTTCTTCACGTGCTAATAAACTTGTCACCTCA
Source organism: Brochothrix thermosphacta DSM 20171 = FSL F6-1036 (assembly GCF_036884295.1). Classification (NCBI taxonomy): domain Bacteria; kingdom Bacillati; phylum Bacillota; class Bacilli; order Caryophanales; family Listeriaceae; genus Brochothrix; species Brochothrix thermosphacta. The sequence goes on along the minus strand of NZ_CP145608.1, from coordinate 826,761 downwards.
GAAATAACCCCTGGGTAATCTGGTATATCAATCATTAAATCGCTATAAGAATGAAGCGCATTACGCTGTTTATCTGGTAACTCATCACGGTAACGTTTAGCATCGTCGAAAAAGCGGTAAATATCTGTTTCGCTACCGGTCGCTACCAAGTCTTGAATGGCTCCAACTTCTGTTTGCCACGAACTTAACAACTGCATCAGGTTTTCTCTGTTTTCCATCGTAATATCTGTCCACATTTTAGGGTCACTAGCAGCGATACGGGTTACATCTCTAAAACCACCTGCTGCTAATTGAATTGTTTGTGGCAGTTCCTCTGTAAATTTGGCTGTTTGTTGGATGAGCCCTGAAGCAATTAAATGCGGTAAATGGCTGATCATCCCTACCATTTTATCATGTTGACTTGCTGAACTAATTAAAAAATGTGCTTTTGTTCCAACCAGGTAGTTTTCTAACTCTGGAACGCGTGCTGCTGCTTGTTCATCCGCTGGTGTTAATATGTAAAGTGCATTTTCAAAGAGGATTTCCTTAGCTGCTTGAACGCCACTTTTGTGTGAACCTGCCATTGGATGACCACCAATAAAGCTGTAGTTTTTAGCTGTCAGCTCTTTAGCTGCTGCTTCAATCGTTGTTTTCGTACTGCTGGCATCAGTGATTAACACTGACTGTTTTAAGGGTAATTGTGCTAAATGTGAAATTAATTGTTTTGTTTGTCGCACAGGTGCCGCTAACAAAATAAGGTCAGCTGACGTCGCTGCTTCATCCAAATTGATAACACGTTCATCAATGACACCTAATCGCAACGCTTCTGATAACGTCTCTGGATTAGCATCGTAGCCTAAAATTGTAACATCAGGTCGCCCGCGTTTAACTGCTAAGGCAATCGATCCACCAATTAAGCCAATACCGATGACTAATAATTTCTTTCGCATACCTTTACACCTCTTTTTGTGATAAATCCGGACGAAGATGCTGTGCACCCTTTTGATAAGCATGATGAACATCAGACTGTGCGATTGTTGTATCACAGTGCAACATGACGCGAATACAAAGTGGCAAAGCCTTTGGTACATCCATTTCAACCATACTAATCACAGGCACATATTCAAATCCCTTAAAGGTGCGAACAACTTTTGCTGGAAAGCAGGCGTTCACATCGGCTGTTGCCGAAAAGAAAATTGATGTAATTGCATCCGCTTCTAACTTGTTTTCTCTGAATAGTTCTTCCAGTAATGCTATCGTTGCTTCCTCAATTGCTGTGACGCTATTTTCTGCAACAGTTGTTGCGCCTCGGATACCTCTTATCATCATCTTCGCCTCTTTCTTTACCTTCAATTATCTCATTTTTTCAAAAACGCGCTGAAGTATTTCTTTTTCAACGACATGGATACTTGGTTCACCAATTTTATTTAACAGGACAAAATGTATCGCCTGATAGGTTGTTTTTTTATCATGTAACATACTTTTAAACAATTCTTCGAACGTTAAATCGTCTGGCACACTCAAGTCATATCCAAGCGTTTCACTCCAAGCTTCCCAACGCTCACGTTCAAATTGTAATCCCGTAACTTCTTCCGATAATAACAGTGCAAATTTCATACCTACCATAATCGCCTCACCATGAAACCAACGACTGAAATTACCAGCCGCTTCAATCGCATGACCAAACGTATGACCAAAATTAAGGTGCGCACGAATGCCTTGTTCTTTCTCATCAACAGCTACAATATTCGCTTTGATCTGGATGCCTTCTTCCAAATAGGTTGTCATGTCATTTTTATATAACGAAGCCATTGTCGGATACTGTGTCATTACTTTCTCTAACAATACATTATCTGCAATTAGACCATGTTTAATCAATTCAGCAAAACCAGAACGCATTTGACGTTCGGGTAAGGTTTCTAACAATGCCGTGTCATAATAAACAGCTACCGGTTGATGAAAGGCACCCACAAGATTTTTACCTAAGGGGTGATTGATGGCTGTTTTTCCACCTACAGCACTATCGTGTGCTAATATGGTTGTGGGCATTTGAATAAAATCGATGCCTCGCATGAATGAAGCGGCAACAAAGCCTGCTAAATCACCAACGGCACCTCCACCAAAAGCTACGATGACACTCTTACGATCCAAACCCTGTTGAATCAAATGCGTCATTACTTTTTCATAGACAGAAAATGTTTTAGCGGCTTCACCTGCTGGTGTAATATAAACTGGGACGGTTTGATCTAATCCCTCAGTCAACGTGACCATCACGTGTGCATAGTGTGCTGCGACATTCTCATCGGTAATAAACAGAACTTTTGAATAGCCTGATAATTGAGCTTTAATCGTCGCTTCTTCAGTGTTCAAACAATTTTTTCCTACTAAGACAGGATAATTTGCTGTTGCTGTGTTCACTTCGATAGCTACCATCGTTAAAACTCCTTCGCTGCTTGACGTCTTGCGTCAACTTCACGTTTTAAATCAGCTAATGTCGCATGCGAGAACTCCTCTAAAATCGCATTGGCTACTTCCCATGCAACCACATGTTCTGCTACAACACTTGCTGCTGGTACAGCACATGAATCAGAACGTTCAACACTTGCTTTAAACGGCTCTTTAGTATCAATATCAACACTTTGTAACGGACGGTATAAAGTCGGTATCGGCTTCATGACACCACGCACTATGATAGGCATCCCTGTCGACATACCTCCTTCAAAACCACCCAAGTGATTCGTTGCGCGTGTGTATCCTTGTTGTTCATCATATAAAATCTCATCTTGTACTTGGCTACCTGGAATGTTTGCCATTTCAAACCCTAAACCAAATTCAACGCCTTTAAAGGCATTGATGCTCATTACAGCTGCTGCAATACGGGCATCGAGTTTACGATCAAAGTGAACATAGCTTCCGATACCTTCTGGCACATTATCAATGACCACTTCAACTAAACCACCAATAGTATCGCCATCGCGGCGTGCTTGGTCCATTCGTTCTTTCATTTTTTCGTTGGCTTCTTCATCCAATGTACGTGTTTCTGACGCTTCTGCTCGTTCTTGAATTTCAATTGCTGATAGGTTTGAAATATCAACAGTTGCAGTCACCCCACCAATTTTACGCACATGACTACTCACATCAATGCCTAATTCTTTCAGTAATTGTTTGGCTACAGAACCAGCTGCCACACGCATCGTTGTTTCACGCGCTGACGAGCGTTCTAAGACGTTTCTCAAATCTCTGTGTCCATACTTGATTCCACCCACCAAATCAGCATGACCGGGACGTGGACGTGTTACAGTACGTTTAACAACAACATCATCAGCTACTGGCTCGCTTCCCATCTCTTTTAACCAATGACGGTAATCAAGATTCGTTACACTTAACGCTACAGGTGAACCTAACGTTTTACCATGACGTACACCCGCGGTAATTGCAACTTGATCTTTTTCTATTTTCATACGTCCCCCACGGCCATAACCGCCTTGACGACGTTTTAAATCTACGTTAATATTTTCTGCCAATATTGTAAACCCTGCAGGTAATCCCTCAATAATCGTTGTTAGTTGTGGACCATGTGATTCTCCAGCTGTTAAATATCTCATTATTTACACTCCCTATTCTTTATCGCTTTAAAGTATATTAGCATTTTATCATATATTTTCGTTAACTTCAACCTCATACGCTTTTAGTTTATAACTGTCACAATTATCTCACAATTCATTATGTAAAAGAACCCAATGCACTCATACATTGGGTTTCAGACTGAAGATAAACAAAAAGCTAGCTTTTTACTACTCTCTCACGATTACGTACCATCAGTATATGTAACATCATTCGCTCGTTGTCATTATTGTCTAGCAAAACCCAAACAACTACAGCAAAATTTCAAAAATGACATTTTGATAAAATGAATCAAACTTTTATTTTCTTCAGTTTATTTGTAACTGAACGTTTGGTTCTGCTTTTATTTTCTCCAAGCTCGTCGCCATTAAACGGACTATTTTCGTTTTTATTTTTCTCTAGCACTTCACACCAAAACTTGTGATATTTCAAAAACACCATCCTGACAAATAGCGTCAAAATGGTATTTTCTCCAATCTCTTCAATTTTAAATGGGTGTGAAGGTGCTTTCACTATACAAACTCACTTTCATCAAAGAACAGGTTAATTTCACGTTCAGCGCTTTCCAGAGAGTCTGAGCCATGAACAACGTTAAAAGCTGTGTCTGTTGCAAAGCGTCCTCTGATAGAGGCTAGGTCTGCTTCTAAATGTTTTGTTTTACCATTGATTTTACGTCCAATCACTACTGCATCATTTCCCTGCCATACCATTGCAAAAACTGGTCCCGATGTTATAAACGATACAAGTTCTCCAAAGAACGGCTTATCAACATGCTCTGCATAATGTTTTTTCGCCAACTCTTCTGATATTACCATTAATTTTCCTGCCACCAATATCAATCCTTTTTGTTCGTACTGCTTTACTACTTCACCGATTAAATGACGTTTAACACCATCTGGTTTAACCATAATAAATGTTTTTTCCATTTCAATACACCCCTAGTTAAATTAAGTTTGTAAAAAATCGTTCCGTTCAAAGCTTAGTCTCTTACATTTTTTGATTAATCTGCGCGGTCTAATAAATAGTTAGTAATTTGTCGCAGCGGTTTTGTCGCTTTAGGATCATTAAACTCATCTAAAACTGCGACTGCTTTTTGTAAATATTTCTCACTGATATTCTGTGCTTTTTCTAAGGCACCACTCGTTCGTATGGCTTCTAATACATCAACCATTTCAGAACTTGTCGTTTTTTCATTAATTTTTTCAATTTGGCGTTTCAATACAGGATCTTCCATCGCAATAAAGGCTGGTAAAGTTATATTCCCCTGCTGTAAATCACCTCCGACAGGTTTGCCTATTTCAGCTTCCGTCATTGTGTAATCAAGAATATCGTCTCTTATTTGGAATGACATGCCGACATAATACCCAAATAAGTAAAGGCGTTTTGCCTTATCTTCCATTCCACCAGCAATTGCACCTAGTTGACAGCTAGCCGCTATAAGAACTGCCGTTTTACGTTTAATTCGTCGCAGATACACACGCAAAGATTGCGTGCTATCATACTGATAGCGTATCTGTTCAATTTCACCTAAACTCAATTCATATGTTGTTTGTGATAAAACGTCATGTATCAGCGGATTATTCAATGTTGCCACACTGGTTAAGCTTTTAGCAAACAAATAATCACCGGCATACATGGCAACATGATTGTCCCACATCGCTTTAACAGAGGTTCTACCTCGACGTACGTCGGAATCATCAACAACATCATCATGTAAAATAGATGCCGAATGAATCAATTCCACAGACAACGCTAACTTCATCGCTGCTTCTTTATCGATATCTCCAAGCCGTGCACAGATTAATACAAAGATAGGGCGGATGCGTTTTCCTCCAGCTCCTAACAATTGATGTGCCGCTGCTTCAATAATCGGTGATTCCTCCGATATGACAATATCTAACAGCGCTTGGTCGATTTTCTTGAGGTCTTTCTTCAAAGAACTATAAAGACTCAATAAATCAAATGTATTTCCTTTTTTCAAAACCATTTAGCTTTTTTTAACTCCCATATGAGTAGCTGCCGCCCCGCCTGAAAACGATTTGTAGGTAACAGCAACAAAACCAGCTTTTACAAGGAGTTGTGCTAATCGTTCCTTATCAGGGAATAGACGAGTGGAATCATTTAACCAAGCATATTCTTTATAGCTCTTGGCAAAAACACGCCCAAATAATGGCATTACATATTTAAAATAACCAAAATACAATTGACGATAAACAGGTAGAGTAGGCTGCGATGTTTCTAAGCATGCAAACAAACCGCCTGGTTTTAACACGCGATTAATCTCTTTTAATACCGTTAAATAATCAGGAACATTACGCAATCCAAAACCAATAGTTACGTAATCAAACGAATTATCTTCAAATGGTAATTCCATAGCATTACCTTCAATTAAAGTAATATTTTCAAACGAAGAAGCATCCACTTTCTTTTGACCTTCAGCTAACATATTTGCAGAAAAATCAAAACCAATCACTTCGCCCTCTTCGCCAACAGCCTCAGCCATCGATAAAGTCCAATCAGCAGTCCCACAACAAACGTCTAAGGCTTTTGCACCTTGTACAATCATCATGTCATCCATTGTTTCTTTTCGCCAGCCTTTATGCAATTGAAAACTGATAACAGCATTCATTTTATCGTAACCTGGTGATACTTTTTCAAACACATTGTGCACTTTTTCTAACTTGGATTGTTGATCTAATTCTTCTTGGCTCATAATATGATTAACTCCCCTTCGTGTTTCGGTTGTATAAGCGCGGTTAAATGATTTTTAAGACGATCACTTAATTCCCCGTTTTTTATCTTATTTAATTGTTTTGTAAGCTCTGTTTCAAGAAACTGTATCCACAGATTCTTAGCTTCTATTTTAACATCTATTACATTATTTTTGTTGCCTTTCAATCGAGCTAAGGTCATAGCAGTTTTAATCACGTTAATATATTCTGTTGATTCGCCAAAATAGCGAGCTAGATGTTGATGAATATAACTCTCTGCTAATATTAAATTTTCAATTTTAAATTTTCCAGCTTGAAGCGCTTGGTAAGAATTAGCTCGTGCTTGATTAATTCCTGCAATGGCTTCTGCAAAAATCTCAATTAATTGTGGTTTATCCAACATAGCTAGTTCACGATAATATAAGCCACTATAAAAATCGCCAGCTAAAACAGTTAATTGTCGCTGCTTTCTCATTTTTTCAGAAGTAAGGTTCCCCTCAGTGACTGATTCATGAATATCCAATGCTTGCTTAATTAATAATAGGGCACACATAATATGATTTAATTCTTTATTAGTATGACTGTGTTTATTTATCAATTCATAACTGATTAACACTTCAGTATCAATGCTTGCAAGTTGTGCCAGATTTTCTTTCAAATAAGGATAATTCGCACGTTTACGAACGTAAGATAACGCACTATCCAATCCATCTATTTTTTGCTGAAACATCGTGTACCCCTTTCTCATAACTTACTTTATCATTGTCAAAATTTCGATACGTGCATCCGCATCATTCGCGTATAAACCACGGGCTGCTGTTGTAATTGTTACTGCTCCTGGTTTTTTTACACCGCGCATCGCCATGCACATATGTTCTGCCTCAACATAAACAAAAACGCCCACAGCTTTCAATTCTGTTTCGATTAAATCAGCAATTGTTTTGGTAATACGTTCTTGTACCTGAGGACGCTTGCTAATATCTTCAACAATACGAGCCAACTTACTCAAACCAACGACATTTCCATCCGCAGGTAGATAAGCAATGCTTACTTTACCATAAAATGGTACCAAGTGATGTTCACATACAGAATGAAACCCAATGTCTTTCACAAGGACCATTTCACTGTATTCTTCTTCAAATACTGTTTCTAAATGTTTTTTAGGATCTTTTTCTAATCCACTAAAAATTTCTTCATACATCCGTGCAACACGCATCGGTGTATCTAATAAGCCTGAACGGTTGGGGTCTTCACCCACAGCCTCTAATATATCTTTCACAGCTAATGCTATTTTCTCTTTATTTACAGTCATAGACGGCTTCTCCACCTTATAAAATACTTCTAATATATCATATCATACACCCTTTTATAAATAAATACAGTCTTTCAGTCTAATGTAATAACCTTGTAAAATTAACGATGAAAAGGCTTTTATAAAATGAAGATTTAAACCCTATAAAAACACCTACTATGCTGTTATTCAACGTAATCAAATTTCTGTTTATTGACACCGATTCCTCAATTTAAACAAAAAAAGAGCACCGCCGAAGCAGTCCTCTTTTTTCACTCTGTAAAATATGTAATTATTTTACAGCATCTTTAAGTGCTTTACCTGGTTTGAATGCAGGTACTTTACTTGCTGGAATTTGGATTTCTTTACCAGTTTGTGGGTTACGGCCTTTACGAGCTGCACGATCACGAACTTCAAAGTTACCAAAGCCAATTAATTGAACTTTGTCACCTTTAGCTAAAGTTTCTTGAATAGAAGCGAAAACCGCTTCTACCGCTTTAGTTGCGTCTTTTTTAGATAATTCTGTTGCTTCTGCAACGCTATTTACTAAATCTGTCTTATTTGCCATTATGTTTTCACCTCCTTGAAAAGGATATTAGAAAAACTTATTTGTTAAAAATTATGAATTTTTATAAATTCTTAATTTCATTAAAAGATTATCACATAAACCTTGTCACTGCAAGTGATTGCACGTTTTTTAAGCGTTTTCAAGTCTTTTAGACTATATTATAACTATATTTAGCTCAATATTCGCTTTTTTTCTGACGTCCCATCAACTCATCAACAGCTACTTGAGGATTTTTACCTTCGTATAAAATCCCATAAATCGCTGTCGTAATTGGCATTGATACCTCGAGTTCTTTCGACCACAAATAAACTGCTTTTGTAGTACGAACACCCTCAACAATCATACCGACAGATTCAAGAACCTCTCCAAGCGTTTCACCTTTTCCAAGTCGATAACCTGTACGCCAATTTCGTGAATGTTGACTTGTACAAGTAACAATTAAGTCACCAATACCTGTCAGACCAGAAAATGTGCCTTCATCAGCTCCAACCGCATCACCGAGACGAATTATTTCTCTCATTCCGCGTGTAATCAAAGCTGCTTTTGCATTATCACCATTACCTAAACCATCAGATATACCCGCACCGAGAGCAATGATGTTTTTTAAAGCCCCACCAATTTCAGTACCGATAATATCATCATGTGTATACACACGCAGGTTTAAATTAGAAAACGCATTCTGAACTGTTTGAGCTGCTACAATATCTGTAGAAGCCGCTGTTAACGTTGTAGGCATACGTCTGCATACTTCTTCTGCATGACTAGGCCCAGATAACGCTACAATCGCTGAAACAAGTGTTGAATCCATTGCCTCAGCAATAATTTCAGAAATACGTTTGTTTGTTTCGGGCTCAATCCCCTTACTTACATGTACGACAATAACTGGCTGCGTTAAGTATTGATTTATTTGCCCAATAACCTCACGAATTGCTTTCGTTGGAACGGCTAAAATAACAATGTTTGCTCCAGACAAAACTTCTTGAATAGATGAAGTCGCTCTCAACCGTTCAGGCAACACTATATCTGGCAAGTACTTATGATTACGATGTTGCTCGTTAATTTCAAGTGCTGCTTCTTCACGGTGTGACCACATCATGACTTCTTCATTGTTATCAGCAAGAACAAGCCCTAAAGCTGTTCCCCAACTTCCTGTACCTAAAAGCGCAATTTTACCCATAATTATCACCTTTCATTCACATGAATTTATTTACGTTGACGTGAAATCAAACGAATTGGTGTTCCCTCAAACGTAAAGACGTCTCGAATACGATTTTCAAGGAAACGTTGATAAGAGAAATGCATTAATTCAGGATTGTTAACAAATACTACAAATGTTGGTGGTTGAATCGCTACCTGTGTTGCATAGTAGATACGTAAACGTTGCCCTTTATCTTGTGGTGCAGGGTTAACTGCAACTGCATCTGTGATGACCTCATTTAACACGCTTGATTGTACACGCATTGAGTGGTTATTGTATACTTCGTTAATAATCGGAAACAGCTTAACTAATCGTTGACGTGTTTTAGCTGATACAAATAAAATCGGAGCATAGTCTAAAAATACAAATTGTTCACGAATATCAGTTGTAAATTTGTCGAGTGTTTTATCATTTTTCTCTAGTGTATCCCATTTATTAACAACAATAATGACACCACGGCCTGCCTCATGAGCATAACCAGCGATTTTCTTATCCTGTTCACGGATACCTTCTTCAGCATTGATAACGACAAGAACAACATCAGAACGTTCAATTGCACGCAATGCACGCAAAATACTATATTTTTCTGTGTTCTCGTATACTTTACCTTTTTTACGCATCCCTGCTGTATCAATCATAACATACTCTTGATCATCAAACGTATGCGGTGTATCAATAGCATCACGTGTTGTACCTGCGATATCAGAAACAATAACACGTTCTTCACCTAACATGGCATTAATCATTGATGATTTACCAACATTAGGACGTCCAATTAAACTAAATTTAATCGTACCTTCCTCATATTCAATTTCCTCTTTTTCAGGGAAGCTTGCAATTGCTTTATCTAATAAATCCCCGATACCTAAACCATGTGAACCTGAAATTGGATACGGTTCACCAAAGCCAAGCGAATAGAAATCATAAATTTCTGAACGCATTTCTGGGTTATCGACTTTATTTACAGCTAAAACAACTGGTTTTTTTGAACGGTATAAAATTTTAGCGACAGTCTCATCTGCATCAGTTACGCCTTCACGTCCATTAACGATAAAGATAATAACGTCTGCTTCTTCGATTGCGATTTCTGCTTGTTGACGAATTTGTTCCAAGAACGGTTCGTCACCAATATCAATACCACCTGTATCAATGACATTAAATTGTTGTGTTAACCATTCACTCGATGAATAAATACGGTCACGTGTTACACCTGCTACGTCTTCAACGATTGAAATACGTTCACCTACGATACGATTGAAAATTGTTGACTTTCCTACATTTGGACGTCCAACAATTGCTATTACTGGTTTTGCCATACGCTCACCTTCTTTTCCTCAATTAATAAAACGCCTCACCTGTACATCACACATCTCTAGCTTAAGCAAACGTGTGATTGAAGACAAGAGAGACGCTTTCCTATCATACGATTAATCTTTTAAATCCATTTCTTTCAACTTATCTGCACCAAGTAAATCGCCTAATGAAAAACCAGTTTCTTCTTCTGGCATTTTATATGATTCAACAACTTCTTTAGTTGCTGTTGATTTTGCTTTTTCTTCAGTTACAGGCGCATCGCTTAAAGCTTTGATTGATAAACCAATACGACGTTCTGCAGTATCAACGCTAAGAACTTTAACAGTCACAGCTTGACCTTCAGATAAAACTTCTTGTGGCGTACCAATACGCTCATGTGCGATTTCAGAAATATGAACCAAGCCATCTACACCTGGTAAAATGTTAATGAAAGCACCGAATGTTGTTAAACGCGCAACTGTTCCTTCAAGAACATCATCAGGAGCTACTTGCTCAGAAATGTTATCCCATGGTTGCGGTAAAGTTGCTTTGATTGAAAGTGCTAAGCGGTTTTTCTCTGTATCAACGCTAAGAACTTTAACCTTCACTTCATCACCAACTGCTACGACTTCGCTCGGGTTGCTTACACGTTTGTTTGCTAATTGTGAAATATGAACAAGTCCATCAACACCGTTAACAGTTACAAACGCTCCAAAATTAGTTAAACGTGCAACTGTTCCTTCAACAACATCGCCTTCGTTAATTGTTGCAAATAATTCTGCTTGTTTAACAGCTTTCTCAGCTTCAACAATCGCACGATGTGATAAAACAACACGGCCTTTTTCTTGAACAAACTCAACGATTTTAACCGCTAATGTTTCGCCTTTATATGCTGAAAAATCTTCAACAAAATGATCTGTTACTAATGAACCTGGAATAAACGCACGAATACCAACGTTAGCAACCAGTCCACCTTTTACAACCTCTGTAATTGTTGCATCAAAGATTGTACCATTTTCAAATTTTTCTTTTAAGTCTGTCCAAACTTCGCCTTCTGCAGCTTTAGTTTTAGATAAAACAATCAAATCATCCTCAACACGAGTAACAACAAGCGTTAACTCATCGCCAACTTTTACTAATGTATGAGCGTCTTCTACAGGCTCAACTGATAATTCAGATGCTGGTAATAAACCATCTTGTTTTGCGTTTGGGATGCTTACATATACTTTTTTATCTTCTACACTTGATACAGTCGCTACAACTGTGTCACCTTTTTTTAATTCTGCAATTTCAAATGAAAACATTTCTTCAGTCATTTCATTCATCCTCTCTCTACCATCTATCTGTTTAATATACAGTTATCCTTATTTTAACACATAACTTGCTAAAAAATAAAATCGTTTTTTTAGTCGTTGATTTTCGCTTGAGCCAATGTGAAAATACGTGTTGAAACATCTTCAATTGACAATGAAGTTGTATCTAACTCAATTGCATCCTCTGCTTTTTTCAAGGGTGCATGTTCACGCGTATAATCCAAGTGATCACGCGCTTCAATTTCTTGTTTTAAAACGTCCAATGGTACATGTTTATAACCTTTGGCTTTATTTTCATTAAAACGACGAATTGCTCGTTCGTCAACTGACGCAAGCAAGAAGATTTTCAACTCTGCGTTCGGTAAAACATTCGTACCGATATCACGCCCATCCATTACCACTCCACCATTTTCAGCAAATGCTAATTGACGTGCTTTCATTTCTTCACGAACAGCTAATACCATCGCAACCTCTGAAACATTGCTAGTAACAGATTCTGAGCGAATAGCATCGCTAACGTCTTCACCATTTAGAAAAACACGTTGCCCGCCATTTTTTTCATCAGGTGAAAATGTAATATTAATTTTCGGCATCAACATTTTCAATTGTGTTTCATTTGATAATTCAATACCTGCTTTCAAAGCAGCATATGTTAATGTACGGTACATCGCTCCCGTATCCAAATAGATATATCCTAAACGATTTGCAACTATCTTAGCAACAGTGCTTTTACCGGCTGCAGCCGGTCCATCAATTGCAATACAAATTCCAGACATTTTCTCACTCTCTTTCCTAGTAAAACTGTTATTTATCCACTCACTATGATACCTATCTTTTACATGATATGCAATAAAATTCCGCCATAAAAAAACAGGTAACAAAAGTAGTTAACCTTTTGCACCTGTTTACTTTTAATTATTTGGTGGAATTGTTAATACTGTTCCGACTGGAATTGAATTTCCTGAAATCCCATTAGCGGAACGAATCAATTGTTGATTATCAGCATTACCAGAACCGTAATGAGTCAACGCAATGTTGTATAATGTGTCGCCCGCTTTGACAGTATATGATTTAGTTTCCTGTTTTTCGCTCTCACTTGAAGCTTTTTCTTCTGACTCAGCCTTTTCTTGGGCAAGTCTTTCTTTTTCAGCCTCTGTTTTAGCTAATTCCTCTGCTTTCGCTTGCGATTCAGATTCAGCTTTAGCTTTCGCATCTGCTTCTTCCTTCACAATTCGTTCAGATTCAGCTTTTTCTTCATCAGCTTTCGCTTGTTTTTCTTTTTCAGCTTTTGCTTTTTTTGCTTCTTCTTTTGCCTTTTCAGAAGAACTTACAGTTTCTTTAGATGCAGCTGACGTGTTTTTTTCGATAACAACACTGCTATCTTCTGAACTTGTATCTGTTACAACATCATTATTATTTTTAGCATTCTCATGAACGTAGGCATATGTAATCAGGCATGCTAATGGAATAATAATAATTGCAATAAGTAACGTACTTAAAAATGGGTATCTAAATATCACATTTTTCTTTCTGTGATGACGTCGACTCGCTCGACTTATCTCACTATCCGTATCTTCTTCTTCTCGTTTAAAATCATCGTTGTTAAATTCAGACATTTCCTTAGCACCTCCAAAACAATATCGCTTTTATAAAATTTATCTATATATATCAGTATAGCGATAAAACCTTTTGACAACAAGAAATATCACTATAAATATTACATTTTCTTTACAAACATTTCCCACAACGTCTTTTTCCAGTCATTTTTAACCACTTTAGTGAAATCATTCGCTACTTTATGATAGATACTTTCGTCTAAGTCACAATTATCACAGCATTGAAATTCTTGATGAATATCCGCTTCGCCAAAAAAACGTAAAAGTCGATCTCGACGACACTGTGTTGTTTGCAACCATTTAAAATAAGCATCAATTTGCTCTTTTTTTAGTGTTTGTCGTGCTTGCACAACTTCCCATATCGCATTCGGATTAAAACCCATTTCTTTGTATGTTTTTAGAAAACGCCACTGTGTATCTGTTACCCAGTTATTTTCCAATGCCTCGCGCGTATAAGATTGTGGATTAAGAATTGTATTATAGTCCGGTAAATCACGAACAGATAATGACTGCGCTAGGTAATAATCACTTTCTTGATGGCAGAGCGAAATGCTTAATGATGGCTTTCCATCTCGACCGGCACGGCCCGCTTCTTGCACAAAACTTTCGATATTTTGCGCGGGATGATAATGGATAACAAATCGAATATCAGGTACATCAATCCCCATACCAAAGGCGCTAGTTGCACAAATAATATCAAGTTGGTGATGCGTAAATTGCTGTTGAATTGCAATACGATCTGCAGGGTCCATTCGACCGTGATAGTATGCCACATCTAGATTAAGGCGTTCGCTCAAAAGCAAACTCATATCTTGGCATTTTTGACGGCTGCTAAAATAAATAATACCCGGGCCTTCTAATTCTTTTACTAACTTTAACAACTCCGTATCCTTATCTTTTCTTTGTTCACATGTAATAACTTTATAAGCAATATTCTCACGATTAACGCTATATATAAATTGTTTCATATTTTTCAAATTCAACACTTTTTGTGTTTCTGCACGCACCGTTTCTGTCGCTGTTGCGGTTAGAACCATCGTTACAGGGTAATTAAGCGTTTCTCTAACAGCACCTAATTGCAAATAATCAGGGCGGAAATCAGGGCCCCACTGTGCGATACAATGTCCTTCATCAATGACAAACAAACCAATTTTTTGTCGTTGAAAAGCTGCCAAAACGTGCTCCTGTTGTATCATTTCAGGCGAAATAAATACGAATTTATAACGTTCTAATTGATTGAGGATTGTTGTTTTTTCGTTAGCATTCAAAAATGAGTTTAATGCAACAACTCTCTTTTCACCGTATACTTTCATCCGCTCTACTTGATCTTGCATCAATGATAACAGTGGTGAAATAATCACAACTAAACCTTCTCTTAAGTAGCCTGCTAATTGAAAACAAACGGTTTTACCTGAGCCTGTCGGTAACATTACAAACGTATCTTCCCCTGCAACAGCAGCCTCAACTACTTCTTTTTGCCCAAGACGGAACTCATCAAATCCTAGATAGGTTTTCAAATCATTTTCAAGCATACTTTCACCTCCCTGATACAAGACATAGTTTTAACGTATCGTAACTTAATTCAGGCATATTCATTCGTGCTTCTTTCAGCGATGTTGCCATTTTTTTATTCGCTTCGTAATATTCACGATTGGCTTTATTTACAAATGCATCTAACGGCATAATTTCTAACCCAATCAATTGGACGTAATGATCCACGATCGTTGATTTTTTCAAACGCCTTTGTTGTTGAATATCTGCTACAGATGTCCCATCCAGTAATAATTGATAGGTGATTTGAGCCGATTCAGTTAATTGTGCTACAGGGCGATCAAGTAACAATTGGGATAAAAGGGGCCAACTTTTGGGATAACGTTCTAATAGGAACATCATTTGCGAGAGTGCTTCAAGCCACTGCATATCATACGTGTTTTTTTCCAAATGATGTTTATTAGCGCTTTGTTCCGCTGTTAAACCAATCGTTTGCCCTCCTGTTAAACGATCCACTACAATTTCAGGTGATACCGTTAAAGAATCAAGTAAACTCGTCAATTCATCATGATAATTTTTCGCCAAAACCTGTTCGTCATCTTTCTCCAAACCTAACCACCAACGTTTACATAAGGCTTGTATTGTTGTATCACGTACAATTGGAAAGTAATGAGCGATTTCATGATAACGATTGGCTGTCATTTGAGTGGCTAACTGTAAACTTAAAGCAAAAACAGGTAACCTTCTATGCCACCGCCAACCATTCACATTTTGGTAGTTTGCTTGTAAAGTGAAATTAGATACCGTTGATAAGCCTAGCGATGACAACGCTAAACGATCTTCTGATTTTAAGATGATGTAACCATCTGTTATTAAATTATCACATGTCATTTTCAGATCAAAAAAGGCTTTATTTTCAAACACACCGAAAAACGGCTGTATACGATAGAGGAATAAATCGACCATGTTTTGGCTAGTTTTAACACCTTGTAAAATATCAGTCACTTGCTTTAATTTTTTCGATCCATTCAACTGTCGAATAAGATCAAGTATTACTCGTTGATAATCATTCACCGCCAAAGCCTCCTCTCTATTCACTATCTATTATAGCGAAGATGAAAGCAAATACCACCGTATTTAACAAACAGACAAAAAAACTAAAACACTAAAAATGTGTTCTAGTTTTTTATGCACTGCTAACGAGACGCTTAATCTTTGACTGCGATAAAAATAGTTATTTCACCGTTAACGTCATAATACTCATAATCCGTTGTATAAAGACGCTTTAAATCAGTCGCCCAAATTTCGCACCACTTTTCATACACGCCCTGTTCCTTCTTTGTATCTACAGCAAACGTTAAATAGTTGTTTTTGCCTAATGTTATGTCAGACAAAAGTATATCAGGTATCGTTGTGCCAATTAATAAATCATAATCACCTTTCTCATCCGATTCGTAATTATGATAGACGGCATAAAGCGGTGCTTTATCACCTCGTTTTGCTACACGTTGCCATAATTCAGCAATTCCGGCAAACGTTTGGTTATTTGTTCTAATTTTTTCGCCATAAACAATTTGTTTTTTCATTTAAATCATCCTCCCTTATATAAGGAGCTTAACAGGATAAAGCTGACAACTGTTTGTCAACTTTCATTCATTTTTTTCACTTCATCTTGATAACTATTCTTAAGCGCTATAGGCGCTATGACTTTTACATTGCTACCAAACATCAGTAAAAACGGCAAAATATTTTTTCGAGAGTCATATTTGAAACGCACATTAATACAAGTGTCACAAAGTGACATCTCTTTTTCTAGAAAGTAATCGTAAAGTTTTCCTAACTGATTTTTTTCAAATTGTAATTCGATTGTGGTTAAATTTGGTGTTTCAACCATCAAATCATCTTTAGATAGATAATCACTTTTAATCGGCAAATGCTCAAATGACCTGATGCGCGTCAATTTGAATAGTCGCTGGGATTTTCTCAACTCACAGTAAGCTGATAAATACCAACTCCCATCCTTTAATAACAGTTCTAGCGGTTGCACAATCCGTTTTGTCGCTGTACCATCTCCAGCGATATAATTAATCTGGATTTTTTCACCAACACTCATTGCCGTTTGAATAGCACTTAACTTATTTTGAACGTCACGTTCGATGCTCCCACGATGTAATGTTGCTTCAGTAAAATTGACCTGAAAGACTGATGTTTGTTCTCCCTCTTGTAAAAGATTAATCTTATACACTAATTCTGTCGCCTTATCTGTCTCAATTAACGTATGCTGTGTATTTAAACTTTGAATCAATATGTTTTTTTCAGCCTCACTAAAAGTAAAACGATTCAAGCGATAATTTTCCATTAGTTGAATACCACCGTTCACACCCAACACTGTAAATAATGGCACTCCACTAGACGATAGCGTATCAATATCACGATAAATTGTGCGTTTACTTACCTGAAAAACCTCAGATAATTGAGCGGCCGTTACTTTTTGATGATTTAATAAATACAATAAAATATTGAATAGGCGTTCAATCCTCATTTAATTAGCTCCTTAAAAAAACCTCTGAAAAACAATTATTTTCAGAGGTTACTTCATTTTATTCAAAACGATCGGGATCTCCTTGAAAAGAGCTCTCCGCCGTTCGTACAGAAGCACTAGGGCAACTCATTTCTGCCTCAATGACATCTTCTTCTATATCAACAGCAACAGCCTGTGTTCCTGTATTATCATCGTGCACAACATAGGCAATGCCTTCATCATCATAATCATACGTTGTTGGTGCGCAAACTGCACACATACCACAAGCAATACACGTTGATTTATCAATGATTGTATATAATGCCATTTTTCACACTTCCTTTAGCGCTGAAGTTGTTGTCTCTCAATCCATTTTTTCAACCGACCAAACATCAACATAAAGAGATAACCAACTAACACCCCTTTGATGAGATTGAACGGCATGATACTCACTACAACCGCCTTAGCAAAAGAGACACCTAAATCAAAGTTAAGTAGTTTTAAATATAACGGTAATAAAATTATATAATTAAACAGCGACATAAACAAGGTCATTGCGAGTGTTCCAGTACCAATACCTACTAACAACCCTCGTTTACTACCTTTAAAGTGACGGTAAATATAGTACATCGGCATTACATATAACATACCTGCAACGAAATTCGCCACTTGTCCAACAGGAAAACCAACTGGGCTACCTGTCGTAATGTAATTAATAATATTTTTGATTAACAATACTAAGGTTCCAGCTAATGGTCCAAAAATAAAAGTACCAATCATCGCAGGAATATCACTGAAATCAATCGTGAGGAAATCAGGAAAAACCGGCAATGGAAACTTAATAAACGTTAACAAATACGATAACGCACTTAACATTGAAACACTAACTAACATTCTTACTTTTGAATTTGACATACAAATTCTCTCCCTTGTTGTTCATCAAGTGAAGAGTTCGCCAAAAATCAACGCATTTAACAAGACTACCTGTTATTGATTGCCACGTATATACCAAAAAATCCCTTAACCTATAAATTTAGGCAAAGGGAAATAAGGACCGCGTATCATTCCTGCGATCACATCTTCTCCCATCCTGACTTTACAGTCGGTTACGGAATTACACCGCATCAACCTCTCGAAAGAAGCTCGTGGACTTTTACCACCGGTCGGGAATTACACCCTGCCCTGAAGATGAACGTTTTATTTTAATACATTATTAGTATAGCACAGACTTTTCTAAATTCAACACTATCTGCTGCTGTTATCGTTGCGAATTTATTCGCTTACGAGAACAGTATGGGACGGAGCACAAGCGAGTACCACTCCTTTGCTAATATCGTAGCGGATTTATCCGCTTTACGAGAGCAGTATGGGTGCTAATATCGTAGCGGATTTATCCGCTTTACGAGAGTAGTATGGGACGGAGCGCAAGCGAGTACCACTCCTTATGTTAAATGCTTTAAGAGTAACACTCCTTGTATTAACATCGTGAGATTAACAATCCTTATGTTAAATGCTTTAAGAATACCACTCCTTTGCTAATATCGTAGCGGATTTATCCGCTTTACGAGAGTAGTATGGGACGGAGCGCAAGCGAGTACCACTCCTTCAAGAAAGCGAGTACCGCTCCTTAAATTAATAACTGTGAGTACCTATCCTCTTACTAATATTCTAAGATTACTGTTCCACCTACTTCATTACAAAAAATTTTCAGCCCATAAAAAAACGTTAGCCCTGAATGAGCTAACGTTTCGCTATATTTTATTGTTCCCATGGACGAGATAAACCTAATTGACTCGCCATTTCTTTTTGTTCTATCATTCGTTTTTTACGTTCGATTGCTCGCGCTTCGCCACCTGCACAAATGAATTTCTGCTCTTCAGTTACAGGTTCAACTGTTGGTACTTCAGTCGGCTTGCCATCTTCACCGATTGCAACAAAAGTCATAAATGCAGTTGCTGCCAACTCACGTTCGCTCGTCATCATATTTTCTTTGACTACTTTAATGAAAATTTCCATTGACGTACGCCCTGTATAACACACATACGATTGTAAACAAACCGAATCATTCAAGTGTATTGGAGCATAAAAACTTACATTATCAGTACTTGCCGTTACACAATTGCGTTGCGAATGACGTGATGCGCTGACAGAAGCGATGTCATCTACCATCGACATCAAATTCCCTCCAAACAATGTATCAAATGCGTTAATATCAAATGGAAACACTCGGCTTGTTTTAGCCGTAAATGATTCCGTACACGTTTTATTCATTTTCATCACTTTATTTCTCTCCCTTATCAATTGTTAATGTGCTTTTTGCTAATAGCGGTAACTCAATTCTAAATGTTGTACCTTCACCATAATTACTCAATACACTGATACGTCCATTATGGGCTTCAATGATACTTTTCACTATCGCTAGCCCAATACCTGTCCCAACTGTTTTATGTCGTTTACGAGCTTTGTCAGCCTTGTAAAAACGATCAAAAACATAAGGCAAGTCTTCTGCAGTAATACCAGGACCGTTATCAATAATATCTAGCACTACAAAATAATCGGTGACATATTGCTTAATTGTTACCTGACCACCATGTTCAAGATCAGATGCGTAACGCAAAGCATTCGATATTAAATTGACGAATACTTGATGCATTCGATCTGCATCAAAGTTATAAACAAAATCTGCTGTTTCAAATTCAGAAATCATCTCCACTTTATGTTCCATTGCAAAGTTTTCATAATTATATAATACTTTTTCTACTAAAGGACGTAGTTCTTGGAAATTTAAGTTAAGGTCAACAAAACCCGATTCCATTCGTGTAACATCCAGCAAATCATTAACAAGTCTCGCGAGTCGATTTGCCTCTTCATTAATGATCGTAGAAAATTCGATAATCTCTTCCTTTGACTCAGCAACACCATCAATGATGGCCTCACTATAACCTGTCATCATTGATAACGGGGTTTTCAACTCATGAGACACATTACTAATAAAATCAATACGCATTTTTATCATACGTTTCAATTCTGTATAGTCTCTTGTGATAACAATAACATTCAATTCGCCACTCTCATCACGTATTAATGTTAAGACGGCAGCGTAAGAGTAGTTATCGATATCTATCTCTACCTCTTGTGTACTTTGAGAAGCTAAGGCTTCTTGGATCGCATCAGCTAATACTGGTGGAATTGCACTCTTATCTAAATTATCAGTAGATGCTTGCCATTTTGATAAGAAAATATCAGCTGGTGGATTTTTTAGCATCATTTTCCCCTCACGTGAAAAACGAATCACACCATCTGCCATCGCACCTAACAAACCACTAAGTTGATCTTTTTCCGCTTCAATCGTTTGGATATTCGCTTTTAAATCGCGTCCCATTCGATTAAAGGAACGACCTAAATCAGCAATTTCATCATTGGATACAATCTGAACCTTAATATCAAAATCCCCAGACGCAATCTGACTTGCGGCATTACGCATTGCTCGAATAGGTGCAGCAATACGGGTGGAGAGAAAGAGTGCAAATACAGTCACAGCAATAATACTCAAAAAGTAAAAGACCGCTACAGTTTGAGACATCGTCACGACTGATTTATAAATGTCTTGGTTGGATTTAAAGACATAAATATCTCCTTTGCTCTTACCATTTGGAGATTCAAACGAGGCGCTACTTACATACAATGAAATTTTTTCGCCACGTTGTTCATCTTGAAGTTCGATTTTTTGAAAGTTTGTTTTATTTGAATTGCCTTTAATTTCTTCGCGTAATTTTTCTAACATCTTTGTACTTAACGCATGTTCATTGGCTGAATGAAATAACTCTTTTTCATCCGGAAAAACAATTAACGCATTCATGTTTTTAGGCAGCATATCCAAAGCCTGAGTTTGAATTGCTTTATTATCGTAATGCTTATCCACCATCTGTACAATTTGTGTGGTTGTTTGCTGGAGTAACTGTTTATTGTCTTTAAGGTTGCTTTGGATGAAAATTTGAATGAGTAGTAATACAATAATTGTAAGACCAATCGTTGAAAGCAAAATGATAGTGACCCACAATTTACCAACAACACTAATAAAAAACTGCTTCATGCCTTGCTCCTTTCTTTTGAAAAGAAAACAAGCCTCGTCCAAATTTCAGAACGAGACGAGCACTTCTTCTACTATAGATTAATCTCTACTTTCAAACTTATAACCAATTCCCCAGACAGTAACAATCATTTTTGATACTTCTTCAGAATGTTTATAAAGTTTTTCACGTAAACGTTTAATATGAGTATCGACCGTTCTTAAATCGCCAAAGTAATCATATTGCCATACTTCTTTCAATAGTTGTTCGCGTTCAAAAACCTTATTAGGGGCTTTTGCTAAGAAAATTAATAAATCATATTCTTTGGGTGTTAAGCTGACCGTATTATTTGCTACAGTCACACGATGTGCGTCATTATCAATATACAATTCATGGTAAACAACAACATCACTATTTTCAGAGCCCATTGTTTGTTGCGGATTTTCATTCACACGGCGTAACAAAGATTTTACACGCAATACTATTTCGCGTGGGCTAAACGGTTTTGCAACATAATCATCTGCGCCAGTATTAAAACCATCAATAACATTTATTTCTTCAGCTTTTGCAGTTAATAAAATGACTGGTGTTTTTTTGACTTGGCGTAATTCTTTAAGCACTTCTAAACCATCTTTTCCAGGCATCATGATATCAAGTAAAATAATATCATAATCATTGTTTAATGCTAAGTCCAAAGCACTTATGCCATTGTCAGCTTGTGTGACGTTATAATTTTCACGTTCTAAGTACATCGCTAATAAGCGTCTAATTCTATCCTCATCGTCAACTACTAAAATATTAATATTATTTTCAACGGTTTCCACAAGAATGCCCCCGATTCAATTTTTTATTTTTTTCCGGTTGTCGCTAAAGCGTACATTTGTTTTACTTCGTGTACAGAAAGTTCACGCCATTCTCCTGGTGCAAGATTTCCCAATACAAGCATACCATATTGTTCACGTTTTAACTTTTGAACAGGGTGACCCACTGCTTCGAACATTTTACGCACTTGATGGTTACGACCTTCATGAATCGTTAACTCAACGATTGCTTTGTCCTTGCCTTTATCACCTGACATAAAATGAGCACGTGCTTTAGCAGTTTTACGGCCATCGATACGAACGCCATCTTGTAATTGCTTAATTGTTTCACGCGTAGGAATACCTTTAACACGCGCAACATATGTTTTTTCAACTTTGTATTTAGGATGCATTAAAATATTGGCGAAATCGCCGTCATTTGTCAATACGATCAAACCAGAAGTATCATAATCCAAACGGCCCACAGGATATACTCGTTCAGGAATCATATCAAAATAATCCGTAACAACTTTACGTTTTTTATCATCTGACGAAGCAGACAATACGCCTCGTGGCTTATAAAGAACAAAGTAACGATGTTCTTCTTTTGATAATGGTACACCGTTAACTTCAACTTTATCCGAACCCGTAACTTTGATACCTTGTTCTCTTACTGTTTTACCATTTACTGTTACACGACCATTAGTGATTAATTCTTCTGCCTTACGTCGTGATGCTATACCAGCATTAGCTATTACTTTTTGTAGTCTTTCCATCTTCAACACGTCCTTTTATTGTTGTATCTTGGAAGGTTTTAAAGAATAGATCCATTTCTTCTTGAATCTTATCGTTTTCCCATTCCTCAGAAACATCGGGTAATCCTTTTAAATTGGCAAGGCCAAAATAATCCAGAAATTCTTTCGTCGTACCATATAACATAGCGCGTCCTACTTTTTCAGAACGGCCTTTTTCTTCAATTAGCCCACGTGTGACTAACGTTCTCACAGGTCCATCAGCATTAACGCCTCGAATTTCTTCAATCTCCATACGAGTGACTGGCTGCTTGTATGCAACAATTGCTAACGTTTCTAATGATGCTTGTGTTAACGCAGAAACATGTGGACTATCTACTAATTTTTGTAGATAATCAGCAAATTTAGCTTTTGTTGTTAGTTGATAACTATTAGCAAGTTCTGTTAATTGTATGCCTGATGTTTCATCTTCCTCATATTTCTTTTGTAGTTTTTCAAGCACTACTAAGAGCACATCACGTTGAATAGACATCACTTCGGACAATTGTTTTAAAGATAAACCTTCGTCGCCCGCAGCAAATAATAAACTTTCTACAATTGCTTGTTCTTTTGCAAAATTCATTATTGTCTCTCCTTTAAAGATACCATTAAACCAGCAAAGCTGCCTTCTTGTTCCACTGTAATAGTTTGTCGTTTCATCAGCTCAAGCAAAGCGAGAAAAGAAACAACCAGCATTGAACGACTATTTTCTTCAAATAACGTTTCGAACATTACAGCTTCTTTATTTCTACTTATTAATTCTATCATATCATTCATTCGTTCTTCTATAGAAATTTCAGAACGCGCAATTGTTGTTTGGAGTGGCTTCGCTAATTTTTTTCGTCTCATCATTTTATGAAAAGCACCTAACAAATCTGCCATTGATACACGTTCCTCTTCCGTTTCAGGTAGGGCAACCTCTTCAATTAATGGCAACGGCGCTTTTGTAAATAGTTGTTGTCGTTCTTTTTCTTTATCCTTTAAATCAACGGCTACTTCTTTAAATTGTTTATACGCTACTAGTTGTTCAACTAACTCTTCACGTGGGTCTTCACCTTCGTAATCTTCAACTAGCAAATCTTCTTCAACTATTTTTTTAGGTAATAGTGTCCGACTCTTAATTGCGAGCAGTGTAGCAGTCATAACGATATAATCACCTGCAATATCCAGTTGTAATTCTTTCATCGTATGGATATATTCCAAATATTGATCCGTAATTTGTGCTACCGGAATATCATAAATATCAATTTCTAACTCTTTAATCAAATGTAACAGCAAATCAAGCGGTCCCTCGAACACTGCCGTCTTAAAGGTCATTTCTGTCACGTTACTCACCTCTTAGTTAAGTGTAAATCATTTTGAATGATATCTTCAAATGTTTCACGTTTTACGACAAGTTGATGTTCACCATGTTCGACAAACACAACAGCTGCTCGCGGTACGCGATTATAGTTACTCGCCATCGAATAACTATAAGCTCCAGTACTGAAAATTGCCAATAAATCATTTGGTTGTGGGTTCGGCAAAGGAATATCCCAAATTAGCATATCACCAGACTCACAATATTTGCCTGCAATTGATACGATCGTATCCGCTTGGTCAGCCATTTTATTTGCAAGCACTGCTGAATATTTTGCATCATATAATGCCGGACGGATATTATCACCCATACCACCATCAACTGCAACATAACGTCTCACATCAGGAACATCTTTCGAAGAACCTACTGTATAAAGTGTTGTCCCCGCTTCACCAACAAGTGAACGACCAGGTTCAATCCAAATCTCTGGCATTGCTAATTGATTGGCACTAATTTTAGCTTGTACCTCAGTAATTATATTCGCAACATAGGTTTCTGGCTCAAGTGGTTGATCTTCATCAGTATAATGAATTCCGAATCCACCACCGAGATTAAGCACTTCTGTTTTATAATTATATTTTTCATTCCAAATAACCATTTGATCGATAATACGGTCGGCTGCAGCAATAAAGCCATCCATTTCAAAAATTTGTGATCCAATATGGCAATGAACCCCTTTTAGGGTAATTGTATCAGTTGCAAGAACACGTTGAATCGCTTCCTCAGTTTGGCCATTCGTTAACCCAAAACCAAATTTAGAATCATCTTGGCCTGTCGTAATAAATTCATGTGTGTGGGCACCTACACCAGGTGTTACACGAAGTAAGGCAACAACTTTTGTACCAATTTCTTTAGCCAAACGGTTAAGCAATTCAATTTCATGAAAATTATCAATCACATAACAACCGACGTTTTGGTCAATTGCATAGCGTAATTCAGCTTCAGTTTTGTTGTTACCATGAAAATGAATACGTTCTGCTGGGAAGCCAGCCTTAACCGCTGTGTATAATTCACCAGCAGAAACAACGTCTAGGGAAAGCCCTTCTTCATTAATCAGTTCATACATGGCAATTGATGAAAAAGCTTTGCTTGCATAAGCAACTTGCGCAGAGACTTTCGCTTTTTCAAATGTTTCTTTAAAACCACGTGCATGTTGACGAATCGCTGCTACGTCATAGATGTAAAGTGGTGTACCGTATTCTTTTGCTAACGTAACTGTGTCCACACCACCAATTTCTAAATGGTTTTGTGTGTTAATTGTACTCGTCCCATGTAATTCCAATCTGAGCCCTCCTTTAGTTCACCTAGATTGATGCAATAATATCTTCCATATATGCTAAGAATTCAGCTTGTACGCGATTACTTACTTCAATAACTTCTGCATGATTTAACGGTTGATCAAGGATACCAGCAGCAAGATTTGTAATACATGAAATTCCTAATACTGGAATTGACATATGTGCCGCCACAATAACTTCAGGGACTGTCGACATTCCGACAGCATCAGCTCCCATACCGCGCATCATATGAATTTCTGAACCTGTTTCATAAGCTGGACCTGTTAAACCAAGATAAACACCTTCACGTACACTATCAATTGAAAGTTTGGTTGCTGATTGACGTGCAATTTCTAACATTTTTTTGTCGAATACAGTTGTCATATCAGGGAATCTTGGTCCAAAACGTTCATCGTTTTTACCGATTAAAGGACTTGTTCCAGTAAAGTTGATTTGGTTTGTTAATAACATTAATGTACCGGGTGTAAATGTTTCATTGATGCCACCTGCTGCATTTGTGATAATCATTTTTTCAACACCGAGTAATTTCATCACACGAACTGGGAAAGTTACTTGTTGCATCGTGTAACCTTCATAAAAATGGAAACGTCCTTGCATTGCAATAACGACTTTACCTTGTAATTCACCAATCACAAGTTGTCCAGCATGACCCTCGACTGTTGATACCGGGAAGTGTGGGATATCTTTATAAGGAATAACCACTGGATTAGCAATTTTGTCCGCTAAGACACCTAAACCTGATCCTAAAATTAAACCTACTGTTGGTAAAGAGCCAATTTTATCTTCGATATATTTTTTTGATTCTAATGCTTGTTCATACATAATTCATTCCCCTTTTCATTAGTTATTGTCAAGCACGCGGATGAAACTGTTGGTAAACATCAGCAAGTCTTGATTTTGTGACATGTGTATATATTTGTGTTGTTGCTATATCTGAATGACCCAACAATTCTTGAACAGAGCGTAAATCCGCACCATTTTCCAACAAATGTGTTGCAAATGAATGCCTTAATGTATGCGGTGTGATTTCTTTTTTTATACCTGCTTGAAGTGTCATTTTTTTCAGATTCTTCCAAAAACCTTGTCGCGTCATAGGACGACCATGAAAATTCAAAAACAATGTATCATTTTTATATTTTTCCCGATAAAGTTGGGAACGTGACAACTCTAAATACTCGTTAATAACGGTTGTCGCAGTTTGACCAAGTGGGATAATCCGTTCCTTATGCCCTTTTCCAATTGTTTGGATAAATCCCATATTGAGATGCAGATCTGATAATTTCAAAGTAATCAATTCAGATACCCGTAATCCAGTAGCATAAAGTAATTCTAACATTGCTGCATCACGTAAGCCGAGTGCTGTTGTTTTATCAGGTGTAGCTAGTAAAGCATCCACTTCATCAACATGTAAAATAGCGGGCAATGTTTGGGCTTGCTTAGGAGTAGCAATTCGTGTCGTTGGATCCGTAGTTGATTTTTGATCAATTAGTAAAAAGTGATGAAAAGAACGAATCGATGCCATATAACGTGCAATCGATCTAGCAGACTTTCCTTCTTCTTTCATTAATCCCATAAATCCAACCACATCTTCACGTGTTATATCTGATAGATCATTGATATGACGTTGCTCTATCAAAAAAGTTAAGTAAGCAGTTAAATCTCTTTGATAGGCTAGAAGGGTATTATCGGACAAACCTTTTTCAATACGAATATAATGAACAAAGTCTTCAATACTGTTTTTCACCAACAACCACTCTCCCTTGATTGAAACGTAATTAATCTAGTTTATTATAGCATAAAAAACGCGATTCCCCTACATGTTACTTGACGCTATGGCTATAGTTAAACGCTCTTTTTCCGACTTTAATTATATTTGATTGCTTTTTTTGCATAAAAAAAACTCAAGGGTTCACCTTAAGTTTTTCAAAGTTTTTTATTTTATTTTTTGGCATTTTTCACAAATACCATGAAAAATTAAACGATGATCCTTTACAAGGAAATTATATTTTGAGGCAACTTTTTCTTCAACATCGCTCAAAAGGTCTTCTTGTATCTCATTTACTTCGCCACACTCCAAGCAAATTAAATGATGATGGAAGTGTTTTACACCCTCTTTACGGATTTCATAACGTGCAACACCATCGCCAAAATTAATTTTATCAAGAATATTCAGTTCCGATAATAAGTCAAGCGTGCGATAGACTGTCGCTAGTCCAGTATCTGGTGCTTTGTCTTTTACCAACAAATAAACTTCTTCTGCGCTAAGGTGCGCTTTTTCATTTTCAATCAAAACTTGTAACGTCGCTTCACGTTGCGGTGTTAGTTTATATTTTTCTCTATGCAGTTGTTTTTTGATACCTTCCATTCTCGTTCCCATTGTATCGCCTCTTACTCTTATTTAATAATAGCACTTTGGATATTCTCAATTAGATTAACATAATCTAAAAATAACACACCTTCCCAAAAATGTCTATTATCTTTATCTAAAGGGTATTCAAAGAGTATTCTGATATTTAAAACACCTTGATTATCAATTAAGTAATACTTACTTAATAATTATTATAATTTAGTTCGAAGTGTTGAATGGCAAATACGGTCTTTGCATCGACAATTTTTTGCGAGCCAATTAATTGTTTCGCTTCATCTAATGAAAGTAAATGCACATTAAGAAATTCATCATCATCTAGCTTCAATGCATTCGAAGCAATTGTAAGCTTCGTTGCTTCATAGATATGAATAACTTCATCAGCAAAACCGGGAGCCGTATATAATGCTGTTAAACGTTGCCACTTTTCGGCACGATAATCTGTTTCTTCTTCTAATTCTCGTTTGGCGGTTACGAGTGGATTTGTTTCGCCATCATCTATTTTGCCAGCCGGAATTTCAAACAATATAGCCCCTATTGGTTTACGGTATTGTTCGACAAACACCATTTTCTTGTCTGTGGTAATCGCCAAAATTGCCACTGCACCAGGATGACGAATGATTTCACGCGTAGCTGTTTCGCCATTTGGAAGTCTCACCGTATCAATTTCTAATGCGATGACATTACCTTTAAATATTTCTGTTGTGCTTTGCGTTTCTTCAGTTAAATTTTTCAATGTATGTCTCCCTCCATTCATTGGAATTATATCATACGTATAGCGGGGGTAAAACTACAACCAACGACTGATACAAGTGCTACTGTAATATGCTAAACTTGTTTTAAGAAGATAAAAGCTATGAGCAACTATTAAGGAGTGAACAGAATGAAAACAATCATCAATGTTATACGCTTTTCCCTACGAACTTGGTACATTTTAACATTTTTCATTATTATGTTAATTGTAAACAGAGGTGAACATATCCTCGCTTCGATTATAATAACGCTACTGATTGGCGGGCTTGCTTACTTTTTCACTAACAAAACAAAAGCAACTCAAACAAACCAAGCACACGGTCTTACAAGGAAAGAAATGCGTTATATCTCAAGCAACCTCACTGAGGCACGTAAAAAAATTATTAAATTACAAAAAGTTGCTTATCGAAACAAAACGATTCCTTGTTTAAAAGGAAAAGATAGTTCAATTAAGATTACTAAACAAATTTATGGTATTGTTAATCAAGACCCTAAACGTTTTTTTACCACAGAGGCATTTTTCTTTTCACATTTAGATTCAATGGTCGAATTGGTAAGCCGTTATGACTTCCTAGTTTCTCAACCATTTAAAGATGAAAAAATGACAAATACTCTTGTAGAAACTGAAAAAATGATTTTAGAAATGGATACCGTGATTCGTGATGATTTATTTGCCCTTCTTAATAAAGATGTGGAAACACTTGACTATGAAGTCGAAGTCGCACGTCACGCTGTAAAGAATAAACAGAACTCAAAATAGAAAGGCGTAGATATTATGACAGAAGAAAAGCAAAGTTCATCAAAAAGTATATCATCTGAATTGGAGAGCCTGATGGCTAATCCTTTTTCAGATACTCCCACTCATCCAGGGATTGCGGTTGAAAATAATAGTGAAGCAAAACCCGCTTCACTTTATGATCAACTTCCACTTGAAAGCAAAAAAATGGCGGATGATTTAGTAGGACAAATCAATGCCCGAAATAGCCAATCTGTTCTTTTATATGGTGCGCCTGCACAGGAGAAACTGCATGACTTTTCACAGTCGATGTTACAACATGTTCAAAGTAAAGATGTAGGGCCTATTGGTGATATTATTACTGATTTAATGCATAAAATTGAAGAAGCAAGCCCAGAAGAGCTTGGCACAAATAGCAATGCCTTTTCTCGCTTCTTCTCCAAAATGAAACGTTCTATTAATGAAATAACTTCAAAATATCAACAAATGGGCACTCAAATTGATCGTATCGCGATTAAGCTGGATCAATCTAAAAAAGTTTTAGTTGAGGATAACCTTTTCTTAGATGAACTTTATGATAAAAATAAAGACTATTTCCAAGCTCTCAATATATACATTGCAGCTGGAGAACAAAAAATAGAAGATATTTTAACTAAAGAACTTCCTACTCTTCAAGCTGAAGCAGAAAAAAGTAATGATCAAATGCTTGTGCAAGATGTGAATGATTTACGTCAATTTGCAACTCGTTTAGAGAAGCGAGTACATGATTTAAAATTGAGTCGTCAAATTACAATTCAGTCTGCACCTCAAATTCGTTTAATACAAAATACTAACCAGGTGTTAGCTGAAAAAATACAATCATCCATCATGACTGCAATCCCATTATGGAAAAATCAAGTAGCGATCGCTTTAACTTTAATGCGCCAGCAACAAGCAGTTAAAGCACAGCAACAAGTTTCCAAAACAACCAATGATTTATTGAAACACAACGCCGAATTATTGAAAACAAACACAATTGAAACTGCCATCGAAAATGAACGTGGCCTTGTTGATATTGAAACGTTAAAAGAAACACAGGGTAAATTGATTGAAACAATCAAAGAAACACTTGCCATTCAGGAAGATGGACGCCAAAAACGTCAATCCGCTGAAAAAGAATTGTTACAAATGGAAACTGAGTTAAAACAACACCTTTTAGAAATGAAATAAAAACGAAAGCTCCTTTAAGCCCGTTCAGAACTGAAGAGATTGGAAAAGAATGATTAGCGATTATTTTTATCGCTATGAATGTCTTTGAAATCTCACAAGTTTTGGCTTGAAGTGCTAGAGAGAAATAAAAACGAAAGCTCCTTGTTAAATGGCTACTAGCTTGGAGAAGAATGAAGAAGACTATCTATGACTGCTTATTTTTTTGAAAGTGAATAAGCCATTGGCTGCTGTAGTTAGAAAAAACTAAAAGCAAAACCAAACGTTCAGCTACAAATAAATTGCTAATATCGTTGCGAATTCATGAGCTTTACGAGAGTAGTATGGGACGGAGCGTAAGCGAGTACCACTCCTTATGTTAATTACTTAAGAGTACCATTCCTTTGTTAGAAAAATTTAAAGCAGAAGCCACGCTTTAAATAAAGCAAAGCACTCTGGCTCAACAACAGATAAATTGAATGAAACACTATTTTGACTTACTTTGTCAAGGTAGTGTTTTTTTAATTTTGCAGGAGTTGTTTGACAGTTGATAGAGACAGTTTAAAAACAAGTCCAAACCGTTCACTCACAACAAAGAAAAAAAGCTCTGACTTAGAGTCAGGGCTTTTCAAGTTTATCCTAGTATTCGTCTTTATTAAAACCATAATCATTTAAATAAAGCTCTTTATTACGCCAATCTTTTTGAACTTTTACCCATAACTCTAAATAAACTTTTGAGCCTAGTAAAATTTCAATATCTTTACGCGCTTTTGTACCAATTTGTTTTAACATTGAACCTTGTTTACCAATGATAATACCTTTTTGTGACGAACGCTCAACCACGATCGTTGCCATAACATGAATTTTTTCGCCATCATTTTCTTGACGAACTTTATCAGTTGTTACAGCCACAGAATGAGGAATTTCTTCACGAGTTAATTCAAGCACTTTCTCACGTACTAATTCAGAGATAATGAAACGTTCTGGGTGATCTGTTACTTGATCTTCACTGTAGTACATTGGTCCCTCTGAAAGTTGTTTCTCAGTGATGCTTAAAAGATTTTGTACATTGTTTCCTTCAAGAGCAGAAATTGGTACAACTTCTGTGAAGTCTAATAATTGACGATACTCATCAATGAAGCCCATCAAATAATCTGGGTGTACTTGATCAATCTTATTAATTACTAGGTAAATTGGTGTTTCGCCAACTACTGATTGCAATTTATCAATGATAAATTCATCCCCAGGCCCCAATTTTTGCATCGCATTTACCATAAAGTAAATTACTTCTACCTCACGTAATGTACTTAAAGCACTCTTAACCATAAAATCACCTAATTTATGCTTAGGCTTATGTATCCCAGGCGTATCGATAAATACCATTTGAGCAGTATCTGTTGTATATACTCCTTGAATTTTATTTCGTGTTGTTTGTGCTTTATCACTCATAATAGCAATTTTTTGCCCTACAATATGATTCATTAACGTTGATTTCCCAACGTTTGGACGACCAATAATCGCCACAAATCCTGATTTAAAACCTTCTTTTGTCATAGTTAGTTCATATCCTTTCCTGTAAAAGCGCCTGGTAATAGTTCGCTCACAGTTGTTTCTTGTGTATTTCCATTAAGATTTGTTAAAATTACTGGCATGTCAGGCTCACAAAACTCGGCAATCACTTGTCGACAAGCACCACAAGGAGAAATTGGTCCATCAGTTTCTCCAACAATTACCATTTTCTCAAAAGTGCGTTCCCCTTCAAAAACAGCTTTGAAAATTGCTGTTCTTTCAGCACAATTTGTCAGGCCATAGGATGCATTTTCAATATTACATCCACCATAAACTTTGCCTTCTTTTGTCATTAACGCTGCGCCTACCTTGAACTTAGAATAAGGTACATAGGCACGTTCACGAGCAGCTTTCGCTTCTTCTATCAATTGTAGTGTTTGCATTATCAATCACTCCTTTTAGTTTGTAAGCCATTCAATTAAATACGGAATAAAAATGACGCTTCCTGTAATCACAGCACCAATAGTCGCAATCAATACTGCTCCCGCTGCAATATCTTTAGCTTGTTTAGCTAATTCGTTATATTCTGAAGTGCAGAGGTCAACAATACGTTCGCATGCTGTATTGACCATTTCTGCAAAAATAACACTTGTTATTGCAATAACAAGGAAAAGCCATTCTGTTTGCTTCAGGCTGAAAAATAAACCGAAAATCACAATTAGAACACTAGCAAGACAATGCACCTTCATGTTTTTTTCGTATTTAAAAACAAGTTTGATACCGTTAAACGCTAACCGGAATGAACGTCTAAAGGTTTTGTTTTTAAATTTCAGCACTGGTTTTTGATTAGTCACGAGTTAAACCATACGCTTCTAAAATGTTTTTTTGTTTATCAAACATTATTTTTTCTTCTCCCGGTTCCATGTGGTCATATCCAAGTAGATGCAACAACCCATGTAAGGCCAGAAAGCCAATTTCTCTCTCAAATGAATGACCAAAACTTTCAGCTTGTTCTCTTGCACGATCAATTGAAATAATGATATCTCCTAATATTCGTGGTTGCGGCTGATCATCTTCCCAAACAATCGTTACTTCCTCATCACTTTCCTCTTCTAATGCAAATGAGATAACATCAGTAGGGGCATCTTTATCGCGATAATCACGATTGATTACACGTATTTCTTCGTTAGTAACATAAGAGATTGAAACCTCACTATCCGCTTCGAGTGCTAGATTATTACCAGCAAATTGAATTAATTCTTCAACAGCTTCAATTTCTGTCGCTTTTAACTTGCCTGTTTCATCTACACTATCAATTACAAAACGCATACCGTACCTTCTTTCTATATCCTTATTTAGGGTATTCAATTCGTTGATGATAAACACCCACTAAAACTTTTAATAACGTTTCCTTTACAGTAACAATATCTTTCATCGACAACTCACATTCATCAAATTGTCCGTCTAAAAGACGATCCGTCGTAATGGCTTCAATCAAATCCTTCATCTTATCAATCGAAGGTGCTTTCATTGAACGCACAGCTGCTTCAACAGAATCCGCGATATTAACAACCGCAATTTCACGCGTTTGAGGCTTCGGACCTGGGTATCGAAAATCAGCTTCATCTACTTCTGGATTATTTTGCTTTTCAGCATGATAGAAAAATTTCAAAATAGTTGTTCCGTGATGTTGTTGTGCCATATCTATTATTGGTTGTGGAAAATGATGACGTTTTAATATTTCAGCACCCCCAGAAGCGTGTTCAATAATAATATCACGACTTTCTGCAGCAGTTAACAAATCATGAGGACTTTTGTCGCTATATTGATTTTCAACAAAAAAGGCGGGGTTAATCATTTTACCAACATCATGATAATAACAAGCAACTCTTGTATATAAAGAATCCGCTCCAATTGCCTCAGTTGCTGCTTCAGCTAAATTAGCCACCATTAAACTGTGATGATATGTCCCGGGAGCCTCGTTCATCATCTGTTTTAATAAAGGCTGTGAGGGGCTTGCTAGCTCAAGTAATCGATTAGGCGATAATACTCCAAAAATCGTTTCAAAGAGTGGCTGTAGCCCTAAACTGAGTATAAATGCTATCAACCCTCCTATCATACCATAAAAGATAGGCCACCAAAATGATAAACTTGAAATCGCTGTATTGTTAATTAATTGTATGATAAAGACTGAAACACCATTAAAGGCGGTGATATACATTGAATCAATAAACAAATCATTGCGTGTTTTTGGTTTATTTAAAATTAGCGTCGCTACAAGTCCAGTAATTAAAATATAAACAGTAAAATAAATGATATTAGCCATATTTTGAGCATTTTGTAAAACTAATACTGAGGCTAAAACAATCTGCATGATGCCGAGAAGTCGAAGTTCACGATAACCTAGCAATTGCAGTACCATTGGAACAAAAACTACGGGTAGTACAAAAAAGAGATTGTCGATGCCACGTTCAGAAATGTACCTGAAAACTAGCAGCATCGCATAACTTAAACTAATAATTGCTGTGAATATCACAAAGGCTATTGTAAAGTCTTTCCGCTTTTTACGTGCACGATAGATAAGAAAATAGGTTGTCAAAGCAATAACCATTGCTATCAAAGTATTCCCGATAATTTGTAATATGTTCATTTGTGATTTGACTAGGTGTAATAACTCGAGCTGACGGTATATATCGTCCGTTACAAGTTGACCTTCTTGTATAATGACCTGACCTTGCAAAATACGCACAGGTTGCACATTATTTTCAGCCACTGAACGTTGCTGAGATGTTGCATCAGAGTCATAGAAACTATTAACAGTAATGGCTGCATTAAGAATATCTGAAGCAGCTGAACGTAGATTCGAAGCAATCGCCAACTCGCTTATGTTTAGTTGGAGGTCTGCTCTAATATTTAAAAGCTGGCCTTCTGTTACACCTTTTTGTAGTTGTTTAGCGATAACACTTCCTATTGTAGTCTCTAAATCAGTTAGTTTATCAGGTGCAACTTTATATAACTTAACAAAACTATCATCACTAATATTAGTATGTTCAAATGTTAAATCATTTTTTGATAATAACGCACGCACACGTGTAGTAATTTCTTTCTCATCAAAGGCTGTGAATTGTTTTTTATCCTTTATAGCTGCAGCCTTGGCTTTTTTTTCATCAGATTGCACTTGACGGATTGAGGTAAACAAAGCCGTAACAGAATCATTTTGATTTTGCGTGATGTTTGAATTGATCGTATAAACATCCGGGACATTATCACCTGCTATTGCTCTTTCACTAGCAGTTTTTTTATCATCTACAACTGTTTGAGGCGCTCTGACAGTGGCAGTTGAGACTTCATTTTTAATGATTTGATAAGGTCTCACTGCACTAGAAAAGTTAAGGACGACTGCGATAACAATCGCAAAAGTAAACAGCGTTATTAACGCCGTTAATTTCTCCCGTCGCTTATTTTCTTGGCGCTTCTTATTCTTTTTCATTGCTCTCTTCACGCTCCTCTATATTGGGCGCTTGATATTCGGCACCATAGGCATCAATTATCTTTCCGACCAGCGGGTGTCTGACTACATCTTCTGTTTGGAATGTTATAAAACCGATGTCTTTAATATTTTTTAACAATCGCTCAGAATGAATCAAACCACTCATTACACCTTTTGGTAAATCGACCTGTGTACTATCTCCATTAACAATCATTTTTGAACCATAACCCAATCGGGTCAGAAACATCTGCATTTGGGCTTTTGTTGTATTTTGAGCTTCATCAAGGATCACGAATGCTTCATCAATTGTACGCCCGCGCATATATGCCAACGGTGCAATTTCAATCACACCACGATCCATTAAACGATTGGTAGAATCTCTACCTAAAACATCATATAACGCATCATAAACTGGGCGTAAATAAGGATCAACTTTCTCTTTTAAGTCCCCTGGTAAGAAGCCGAGACTTTCTCCTGCTTCAACAGCAGGTCGTGTTAGTAATATCTTGCTCACTTGGCCTTTTTTCAAAGCTTCCACAGCCATTACGACTGCAAGGTACGTTTTACCTGTCCCTGCCGGACCGATTCCAAATGTAATATCTTTAGCTTTTACCGAATGGACATACTGTCTTTGACCAAATGTCTTAGGACGGATCGGTTTACCTTTAACAGTTTTATATATAACTTCATCGTATAATGTGGCAAAGAAATCAATTGTTCCATTAACAGCCATTTTACTGGCTTGTGTAACATCGCGTAAATCAATATTTATTTGTTTCTCAATCACTTCATTGATTGCAATAAATGTTTGCTTCACAAACTTCACTTGTTCACTTTCACCTGAAAATGTAAAAGTTCCACCACGAGTGATAATTTTTACGTTGAAAAAATTTTCGAGATAACGAATATTTGAATCGTTAGTACCAATTAAGAGCTGTGCATGTTCTGTGTTTGTAACATCAAAAGTATCAGTTAGTTGATTGGCAGTATCATTCATATGTTATGCTCCTTTTTAATTGACTTATTATTCCATTTTACCCTAATAACGCCAACATTCAAAATCTTAGTAAGCAAAAAGTCTCTTTTTGACCAAACTATCTCTTTAATCAATAGAAAAAGGGCCCCAACAATGAAGTTAGGTGCCCTTTTAATTAGATATGTTTCGCTTTACTATTTTCCAACGCTTTTGGTGGTGCTAAAATCTCAGCCATTACCAACCCTTTTAAAACGTTTTCTTTCTCTAAAAGAGAAGTCCCCGTCTTAGCTAATGGTCCCTTAACAACTGTTTTTTTAGCACTTGCGCGATGAGATACACGTGACTCATTAATCTCACCATTATTACGTGTTGATTGACGACTGCCTCGATTGGCATCGAGTGCCGCTTGTCGAGTCGAATTTTCACGCACTGCAGGACGACGTCCTTCGGTAGAACGACGATTCCTAACAGGCACTTCATCAACAGCTACCTTTTTAGAAGCAACAGGTGTCGGTTTTTGACGTGATTGACTACGATCAACACTACGACGTTTTGTCTCAACAGGCGGACGAACAGGTGCCGATTGCTTAGCTGATTGTTCGGCAGCTTTGCGCTCTTTTTTCTTCTTGTCATCGAGGTACATGGTAATTAACCAAGCCGCACCACCGATGATCATCAATAGAAACTCCATTATTTCGCCTCCATGTTAAAGCTATTGTTTTTTATTCTTGCTTTCTTCACTTGAATCATTTAATTGACTGATCGCTTCACGCATATCTGTATCTGATTCAATATTTTTAAGGTTGTAATAATCCATAACGCCGATTTTACCATTACGCAAAGCTTCTGCCATTGCAAGTGGTACTTCTGCTTCAGATTCAACAACTTTCGCACGCATTTCTTCTACTTTTGCACGCATCTCTTGTTCAGAAGCAACGGCCATAGCGCGTCGTTCTTCAGCTTTAGCTTGAGCGATATTTTTATCCGCTTCCGCTTGTTCTGTTTGTAATTCAGCACCAATGTTTGTGCCAATGTCGACATCCGCAATATCAATTGAAAGAATTTCAAAAGCAGTACCGGCATCTAAACCTTTAGATAATACTGTTTTAGAAATCAAGTCTGGGTTTTCAAGTACTTTGTTGTGTTCTACTGATGAACCGATTGTTGATACAATACCTTCACCAACACGAGCGATGATTGTTTCTTCACCAGCACCACCGACTAAACGTTCGATGTTAGCACGTACTGTAATACGAGCTTTTGCTTTTACTTCAATACCGTTCATTGCCACACCTGAAATAAATGGCGTTTCAATAACTTTAGGGTTTACAGACATCTGAACTGCTTGTAACACGTCACGACCTGCTAAATCAATTGCAGCTGAACGTTCAAATGTTAACTCAATATTTGCACGGTGAGCAGCGATAAGCGCATTCACGACGCGGTCAACGTTACCTCCGGCTAAATAATGACTCTCCAATTGATTAATCGTTGTATTTAAGCCCGCTTTTTGAGCTTTAATTAACGGGTTAACAATGCTACCTGGACGTACACGTCTCAAACGCATACCAATTAATGTTGTAATGCTGACACGAACGCCTGCAGCTAATGCACTAATCCACAAACCAACGGGAACGATTGTAAAAATAATCATCAATAAGATTATTACAAAAATCGCTAAAATAATCATTACGATGTTTCCTGCTATTAAATCTTCCATAGTGTATACCTCCTAGTATTGTATGTTGCTTTTTCATAGTTGCTTATATTTAGGTTCTGTCAGAAATTTGTGACATCTTTTTAAAAAAAGAGTTACTTATTCACCTTTTCTAACAACAACCCGCATACCTTCTACTTTAACTACTGTTACAGTGACATCGCTTTCAATGAAGTCGCCTTCAGAAACAACATCGATAAGATTGCCATCCAATACCATTGTTCCCGCAGGACGCAAGGCAGTTTTGGTCTTACCAGATTTACCCACTAATTCAGGACGGTTTTCACTTGAGACATAACCTTCTTCTGTTTTTGTGGATTCTCTTAACACAAGTTTACGAAAAATATTCATTCGTTTTCCCAACACCTTTATCATAATTAAAATAGTCGCCCACATAACTAGAAGCGCACATGCTAATGCGATCATGATTGTGAACCAATCTTCAAAACCAGCTAGGAAAATACTAATAAGGACGCCTAACACTCCTAATGTACCAACAATGCCTCCTGGTACAACTACTTCTAACAGGACAAGCACAAAACCAATAACGAATATGAGAACGAGTACCCAACTAGCGGAACCCAACATTATATGACTGAAGAAATATATAAAAACAAATATCAAACCAATGATCCCAAAAGCACTGAATCCTTTTGTGAAAAGTTCAATACCAAAGCTCAGACCTGCTAGGATTAATAATGCCGCTATAACCAATGGTTGCGTTAAAAACGTAGCTATACGATCCATAGCAGATGATTGCATTTGCGAAGCTGCCAATACTTGTTGAGCAGGAAATGCAATGGCGGCTACGCTTGCAATAAGGAGCCATAAAACCTTTTTAGACTTCCTCATCAGCCTCACCTCTTTTATATTATTTTTTAAAAAGAGCCAGGAAAACAAGTGTTCTCCTGGCTCTACAGTTTTAATTTACTTAAGATAATTTTTGTTGTAAAAGTTTACTAATTACTGATCCATCAGCTTTACCTTTAACTTTTGGTAAGATAACTTTCATTACTTTACCAAAATCAGCTTTAGATGTTGCACCAGTTTCAGCGATAACTTCTTCGACAATAGCTAAAATTTCTTCTTCAGTAAGTTGGGTTGGTAAATATTCTTCGATAACTTTAAGCTCGACATTAAGTCCAGCTACTAAGTCTTCGCGGCCTGCACTTTCAAATTCGCCCAACGATTCTTTACGTTGTTTAAATTCTCGAGATAACACGGTTAGTTCTTCTTCTGAATCCAATTCGTCGCCTTTTTTAATAGACTCATTTTGGATTGCAGCTTTAACCATTCGAATGACAGATAATCGTGCTTTATCTTTCGCACGCATTGCATCCTTCATATCTTGATTTAATTGTCCCAAAAGACTCATGAATTTTCATCCTCACTAATTAGAACTTGCGTTTACGTGCTGCTTCTGATTTTTTCTTACGTTTTACGCTTGGTTTTTCATAAAATTCGCGCTTTCTAAATTCTTGCATAGTACCTGTTTTCGATACCGAACGTTTAAAGCGACGAAGAGCATCTTCAAGCGATTCGTTTTTGCGAACAACTGTTTTTGACATCTCTTAACCCTCCCTCCGCACACTGGAGTTACTCAATAAATATCGTGAAGCAATATTTACTGCTAAGTATTATTTTAATACTTAGATGATTATTCCTCTAAACGAACAACCACTCTATGCAATTATATAATAGTAAGAAATAAACGTCAACTTTTTATCGCTTATAATTCAAATTCATATGAAATTGCTGCCATTGCATAAAGTGGCGCTGTTTCTGTCCTTAAAATTCTTGGACCTAAAGACCCTGATATTGCACCTTTTTCAATATAACTAGTCACTTCGTTTCTAGAAAGACCACCTTCTGGACCTGTTATGATAAGTAATTTGTCATTAATTTTCATCGTATTTAAGAGCTTTTTAAAGACTTTTTGCTCATTTATTTTAGCTTCTTCTTCATCAGCAATAAAAACATGCGTATACTGTGCTAATTCCAGCAACAATTTTTTTGATGTTAACAACGGTAAAATTTCGGGCACATGAACACGATGTGATTGTTCTGCAGCCTCTTGAGCAATTTTTTGAAGGCGTTGACGTTTTTTCGTTTCTTTTTTTTCATCCCATTTCACAATTGAACGCTCGGCTTCAAATGGCTGAATCGAAAAAATACCTAACTCAGTTGTTTTTTGCACAATCAAATCTAATTTGTCACCCTTTGGAAGTCCGCACGCTAATGTAACATCAATTGGCAATTCAACTGTTTTTTCCAATCGCTCAGTTAAATGACAGCTGATTGTTTCTTTCTCTACTTCTTCTATCGTTACAATATAAGTTTCACCTGCGTTAAAAACAAATATCAACTGATCGCCTGATACATGGCGCATCACATTAATAATGTGATGATAATGTGGAATGCCTATGCTGATTTTTTGTGATTCTGGTACATTACTGTCTATAAAATAACGTTGCATTTTACGCCTCTTTTCGAGCGACTAACACAAACCAATCGTCCTTGTTGTCGCGCTCAATAATAGTCATTCCTGCTGCTTCAATCGCAGCTGCTACCTCATCAACTTTTTCCTCAATGATGCCTGAAGCAATAAATAAACCGTTTGGTTTCAACACGCGGTATACATCATTAGGGAATAATAAAATAATGTCAGCTAAAATATTTGCAACTACAACTTCAGCATTACGTTCTATACCTTCCAGTAAATTACCAGTTGTCACTTCGACCACACCATCAACTTTATTATAATCAATGTTTTCTTGTGCAGCACGCACAGCAACATCATCAAGATCTAACGCAAGGACAGATTTAGCACCTAATTTAGCTGCCAAAATACTTAATACACCTGAACCTGTACCGACATCAATAACATCATCTCCAGCTTTAACATATTTTTCAACAGCCTCTAGGCATAAACGCGTTGTTTGATGCGTACCTGTACCAAAAGCCATGCCTGGGTCTAACTCAATAATATGCTCATCAGCAGAATGAGGTGTGTATTCCTCCCATGTTGGAACGATTGTCAGCTTGTCTGTGACCTGTACAGGGTGATAAA
This sequence comes from Brochothrix thermosphacta DSM 20171 = FSL F6-1036, assembly GCF_036884295.1. NCBI lineage: Bacteria > Bacillati > Bacillota > Bacilli > Caryophanales > Listeriaceae > Brochothrix > Brochothrix thermosphacta. Next base: position 785,036 of record NZ_CP145608.1, on the reverse strand, counting down.
ACTCTTTCCATGCATTAGCCCATTCTTCTTGCTTAACTTCAGTGAGCGTCCAATCAATCGGTCCTAAATCAATATCATATTGAACGAGGCCTTTTATTAATTCATGAATGGCTTCAAAATCAGTATTTTCATGTTCGTCAGCTGTATAATACGCTTTAACAACAACACCTTCATTCGGATAGTCCTCCGAATCTAATGCATACATCTCACCAAATTGTTGCGGATGCTCACGTGTCATCTCTGCACTATCTTCAATTGCAACGCCGTTTGCACCGTTTTCCATAAACACATTTGAAATCGCATCCATTGCGGCATGTGTTGTTGTCACACTCACTTCGATAAAATCCATTACTAACATCTCCTTTAATATAGCACTCTGTATGATTGTACCCTATCCATCGAAAGCGTGAAAGTCCCAATCAAGCAATTCATTCGAAATCAATTAAACTTTTAATCTTCTTGTAGCCAGTTATACAAAAAAACAGCGTATTGACAACTATGTCAATACACTGTTTTTTTAGTTAAATTAAATCAGCTTTTAAGAATGAACCAAGTGTTTTTACGGGGTTAAAGGTGCTTTTATTTTTATTACAGCTAGCATTGTTTGCTAGTTCTATCTAATAAAAGTCCATAACTCCTGCTAGATTTCAACTGGGTATGAAGGTGCTTTCACTACACTTTTTTTAACAAAGAAATGGCACTCTCGTATAGCGAATAAATTCGCTACGATATTAGCATTTATTTGTAGCTGAACGTTTGGTTTTGCTTTTAATTTGTCTCTAGTAAAATCATAGCAACTCTTTCAAAATTTCAAAAACAATAGCTTAACAAAAAACGTTAACTTATTGTTGTCTCCAATTTATTTAGAGCTGGACGCTTGCTTTTACTTTTATTCTTCTCTAGCAACGGCCAAACAACTACGGCTAAATTTCAAAAACTTCTTCCTGACATAGAGCGTCAACAAGAGGTTTTCTCCAATTTATTTGTAGCTGAACGTTTGGTTTTGCTTTTTATTCTCTCCAACTACAACAGCCAATGCCTCACTCTCTTTCAAAAAATCAGCAGGCTCAGATAGCCTCCTTCATTTTTTCCAAGCTCGTTGCCATTAAACGGGCTATTTTCGTTTTTATTTATCTCTAGCACTTCATACCAAAATTTGTGATATTTCAAAAATACCATCCTGACAAATAACGTCAAAATGGTATTTTTTCCAATCTCTTCAATTTTAAATGGGTATGAAGATGCTTTTATTCACCTTTAAATGCTTTGCGCATTTTATCAAAGAAACCGTCATTGGCATTGTCGCCGTCTGTTGCTTTAGCAAGTTCTTTAATGGCTTTGCGTTGCGCGTCTGTTAGTTTTTGTGGTACAACTACACGCACTTGAATGTGTTGATCACCATGACCAGAACGTTGTAAGCGCGGTGCTCCTTTACCTCTTAAACGGAAGTTCGTACCGTTTTGTGTACCTGCTGGTATTTTCAATCGGACATTACCATGTAGCGTAGGCACTTCAATTTCTGCTCCTAATGCCGCTTGAGTAAATGTTATCGGTACTTCCGCATAAATATCATCACCATGACGTTCAAAGAACTCATCTGGGATAACATCAAATACGACATAAAGGTCACCGTTAGGGCCGCCATTATAACCGGCTGCTCCTTGGTTTGAAACGCGCATTTGTTGACCGTCATCTACTCCTGCCGGAACTTTTAATTTAAGTTTTTTAACTTTCACTTCACGTTCTTTTGTTTTTTCATTGATTTCTTCACGACGGTAACTGATTTCAACTTCTTTACCAAAAATCGCTTCACGGAATTTCAAACGCATTGTGTATTGCATATCTTGACCTGCACGTGGTGCATTCGGATCACGACGTCGTCCGCCGCCAAAGAAACTTTCAAAAATATCCTCGAAGCCACCGCCGCCAAAACCTGCGCCGCCTCCACCGAAACCACCACCGCCGAATCCTGCGTTAGGGTCAGTATGACCAAATTGATCATATTGTGCTTTCTTTTGATCATCGCTTAATATTTCATAAGCTTCTGATATCTCTTTAAACTTAGCATCGGCTCCACCATCTTTATTAATGTCTGGATGATACTGTTTTGATAATTTTCGATACGCTTTCTTTATCTCTTGAGCTGTGGCTGATTTACTTACGCCTAAAGCTTCATATGGATCTTTGTTTGCCATTTTAATTCATCACTCCTTAAACATATTGTATAACTTTAACACGGGATTACAAAGGACGCCAGTTACAAATAAAAGACCATAGTCACAAAATGCGGACATGGCCTTTTATTCTGACAATCATACTACTTATTTTTTGTCTTTATCTTCGTCATCGTTGATTTCTTCAAATTCTGCATCAACCACGTCAGAGTTAGCATCTCCCGCTTCAGCGCCTTCTGCACCTTGTTGTGCTTTAGCTGCTTCTTCATAAAGTTTTACAGATAAGTTTTGAACGATTTCATTCAAAGTATCTTTTTTAGCTTTGATGTCTTCAAAATCTTCGCCTTCTAGAGCTGTTTTCAATTCATCACGAGCTGCTTCTGCTTTTGTTACTTCTTCAGCATCCACTTTACCTTCTAAATCTTTCAATGTTTTATCAACACTAAAGATTAATTGGTCAGCTTCGTTACGTGTATCAACTTCTTCTTTATGTTTTGCATCTGCTTCAGCGTTTGCTTCTGCATCTTTAACCATGCGTTCAATCTCTTCGTCAGTTAAACCTGATGAAGATTTGATTACGATGTTTTGCTCTTTACCAGTACCTAAATCTTTAGCGTTAACTGTAACAATACCGTTTTTATCAATATCAAATGATACTTCAATTTGTGGTACGCCACGTTGTGCAGCTGGGATATCAGATAATTGGAAACGACCTAATGTTTTGTTATCTTTAGCCATTGGACGTTCACCTTGTAATACGTGAATATCTACAGCTGGTTGGTTATCAACGGCTGTTGAGAACACTTGTGATTTAGAAGTTGGAATTGTTGTGTTACGTTCGATTAATGTTGTTAACACGCCACCCATTGTTTCAATACCTAATGATAATGGTGTAACATCTAACAATACAACATCTTTAACGTCACCTGTAATAACACCACCTTGAATTGCTGCACCCATTGCTACAACTTCATCAGGGTTCACACCTTTATGCGGTTCTTTACCTAATTCTTTTTTAACTGCATCTTGTACAGATGGAATACGAGTTGATCCACCTACTAAGATAACTTGATCAATATCGCTCGCAGATAATTTAGAATCTTTCATTGCTTGACGTACAGGAATAACAGTACGCTCTACTAATGAAGCAGTGATATCATCAAATTTCGCACGAGTTAATGTGATTTCTAAATGCATAGGACCATTTGATCCTGCAGTAATAAATGGTAATGAGATTTGAGTTGAAGAAACACCTGATAAATCTTTTTTAGCTTTTTCAGCTGCATCTTTCAAACGTTGTGAAGCCATTTTGTCTTTAGACAAATCAATACCATTTTCTTTTTTGAATTCTTCTACCAAGTAGTCAATAATCGCTTGGTCAAAGTCATCTCCACCAAGTGAGTTATCACCAGCTGTTGCTAATACTTCAAACACACCGTCGCCTAATTCAAGAATAGAAACATCGAAAGTACCACCACCAAGGTCAAATACTAAAACTGTTTGGTCTTCCTCAGTTTTTTCAATACCATATGCAAGTGCTGCTGCTGTTGGCTCATTTACAATACGTTCAACTTCTAAACCAGCAATTTTACCTGCATCTTTAGTTGCTTGACGTTGTGCATCGTTGAAATAAGCTGGAACTGTAATAACTGCTTTAGTTACCGCTTCACCTATGTAGTCTTCAGCATATCCTTTAAGATATTGTAAGATAATTGCTGAAATTTCTTGTGGTGAATAATCTTTACCATCAATATTTTCAACATGATCTGTACCCATGTAACGTTTAATAGATGAAATTGTATGTGGGTTAGTAATCATTTGACGTTTTGCAACTTCACCAACTTGACGTTCACCATCTTTAAATGCTACAACTGATGGCGTTGTACGGCCACCTTCTGGGTTTGGAATAATTTTAGCTTCTCCACCTTCAAGAACTGAAACAGCAGAGTTTGTTGTACCTAAGTCAATACCAATAATTTTACTCATAATAATCTTCCTCCTAATATATCTTTTTTAGTTATTTTAACCTGTTTGTGGTTATTGATTTACTTTAACCATCGCAGGGCGAATCACACGATCTTTTAATTTATAACCTTTTTGTAGTTCAGCAGTGACCACGTTGCTATCAAAAGCTTTGTCATCATCTTGCATGACTGCTTGATGCACGTTTGGATCAAATGTTTCACCGACAGTTGCAATAACTTCTACACCTTCAGCTTCCATTGCTGCTTCTAATTGGCGTTGGACAATTTCAATTCCTTCTAGGAATGACTTCGTATCTTCCCCCGCCAATTCTGTTGCCATTGCTCGTTCAAAATTATCTAATACTGGCAATAGTTTTTCAACTAATGATTGTGAACGAAATTTCGCTGCACTTGCCGATTCGATTTTTTGACGACGACGACTGTTATCAAAATCAGCTTGTAATCTTAAATAACGTGTTTCTAACTCATCATATTTTTCAGTTAACACTTCTAATTCTGATGGCTCTACAACTTCTTCGCTTGTTTCTGCCTCAGATTCATTAATTATTTCTTCTGTTTCATTTGTTTCTTTTGTTGTATCTACAGTTTCATCAACTGTTTCTTTCTTAATTTCTTCACTCACATTATTACCTCACTTTATGTTTTTTTATTTTCTCCCTCATCATAATGATGTGTTAAAAAGTGGGATAAATCTTTACTGACTTCATCAATTACTTGAATTGAACGGTCATAAGACATACGCGTCGGCCCCAATAAAGCAATAACACCCGCTTTTTGGTCGTCCACTTTGTAAGTGCTTGTTATCAAGCTGAAATCCTTGAACAGGTTGTTGGAAATTTCATCACCAATCATAACATTGATACCTTCTGGCACATCATTGACTAGCTCAAAAACATCGTCTCTCTGTTCAAGCAGTTTAATCACATCACGTATTTGTGAGGTCTGACTAAATTCTGGTTGATTTAAGATATGCGATTGTCCGGAAAAAACAATCTTTTCCTGCGGCGTCTGGTGAAAAACACTTGTTAAAAGCGTTTGAATTGCTTCAAATTCACTGGTATGACGCTGCAATAATTCATTTACTTCTCGCGGTAACCTTCCCTTAATTTCATTTAAAGGAAGATTAACCAACTTCTCATTAAGAATTGCGACAACCCGCTCAATATCAGATGCGGAAACATCGGTTACAAGATTGAAACGGTGATTCTCAACATGCCCAGTAGTTGTCACTAAAATAGCAACTACTTGCCGAGCACTAGTCGGTATCAACTGAAAGCTTGCAAGTCGATTCAACTGCATATTTGGCCCTAACACAATTGCTGTGTAGTTCGTTAAATTAGACAAAATATCAGCTGAATTCCGAATCAATTCCCCCATTTCTGAGTATTCACGACTGAACAACTGATGAATCAGTTGCATATCAGACGGGTGAATCGCCATTTTCCCAACGAGAAAATCAACATAGTAGCGATACCCCTGTTCAGAAGGTACGCGACCTGATGACGAATGCGTTTTTTCAATAAAACCTCGTTGTTCTAAAATTCCCATTTCATTACGAATGGTAGCTGAACTGAAAGGCAAATTACTTTCATTAACCAATGCACTAGATCCAATTGGTTTTGCCGTTCCGATGTAGTTGCGAACAATTGTCTTAAGTATCAGTAACTGTCTTTCTGATAACATTTAACATCACTCCTTTTAGCACTCTAAGGTGTCAAGTGCTAACTACATTCTTAATTTAACAAATAAGTCAGACTATGTCAATAACTTACACTCGAAAAATGACCTTTTTTGACCTATTTTTTATTTTTACTTGTTTCTCTAAAAAAAACTCTCCCAAATTGGAAGAGCTGCAGTGTTTAGAAAAAGTAAGACTTAACATTTTTTTGTCAATAATCTGGTTAACTAGCTATTTATTATATCTATTTACTTAATGACGGGCTGTTTTCGTTTTTATTGTTTTCCAACAAAATCCAAACAACTCCTGCTAAATTTCAAAAAACTCTTCCTGACAAAAAACGTCAAAAAGAGTTCTTTTCCAATTTCTTTGTAGCTGAACGTTTGGTTTTGCTTTTAGTGGTATTAGCGCTCAAATAAGAAATCACGAAATACTACATTACCTAAAAAACGTCCTTGTCGTGATAATTTAACTTGGTCACCTTCCACTTGCATCAAACCTTTATCCACAAAACGATTAATCGGTTCATGATATACATCAAACATGTCTTTACCGAATTTTTCTTTAAAGTGAGAAATAGAAACGCCTTTTGTACGGCGTAATCCTAAAAACATTTCTTCTTCAATGTGTTCATTTAAACCTAAATCCTTCGTTTGAAATGTAGGTAATTCTCCTGCTTCTAAGGGCGTCATGTATTTCTTCAGTGGACCGGCATTAGAATAACGTGTATCACCAAGAAATCCATGCGCGCCTGCACCAAATCCGTAATATTCTTCATTTGCCCAATACGTAATGTTATGGCGACTTTCATAACCAGGTTTGCAGAAATTACTTATTTCATACTGTTGGCGACCATGTGCTGCCATTGTATCCATCAAGTAACCATACATGTTAGCTTCTGCATCTTGTCCAGGTAAGATTAACTTCCCTTTTTGCATCAAATTATAAAAGATTGTTTTAGGTTCCACGATTAAAGAATATGCTGAATAATGTGGCAAATCAAGAGTGAGTGCTTTTGATAGCGTATCTTTAAAATCTTCTTCTGTTTGTCCAGGAAGACTAAAAATTAAATCAATTGAAATATTTTCAAAACCAACTTGATGCGCATTTTTTACTGATTGATAAACATCAGCTACAGTATGAATACGTCCAATTTTTTTCAAAAGGTCTTGATTAAAACTTTGTACGCCCATACTTAGACGATTAACACCGTGCTGACGCATAACTTCTAACTTATCAAGCGACAAATCACCAGGATTAGCTTCAAATGAAAATTCACCTGTAGCTTCATCATAAGGTAATAACTCGCGAATACCACCACAAAGTTTATCAAGTTGTTTTGGTGTAAGCGTTGTGGGTGTTCCCCCTCCAACAAATATTGTTTCAACGTTTTCAACGGGTCGTTCCTCAAGGCGCATTTTCATCTCTAGTAATAACGTATCGATGTATTGATCTACAGGCTGCCCCTCTAAAAATACCTTGTTAAAATCGCAGTAATAGCAAATGTGTTCACAAAATGGAATGTGTATATAAACGGCTGTCATTATTGGCCTTCCTTTCTTACTCAACGTTCTTTATTTTACGTGAAGCTACCTTTTTATTCAAGTCGTTCGTTTTATTAAAAAAATCCTACAATATGATACAGTCTATCGATTTCTTTTAAAACATTAATTTTATTCTACAGATACTAAGACTCTTAAGTTAATGATTGCCGCAAAAAAGACCTCTCAAGTAAATGAGAGGCCGTTTGTTACTATTTTTTTAACCAATTGCGAAAACGTTCTTCCATAGTGCCAATACTATCTTCAACGCGGTCATTTAATTTATGTTTACGATTTTCTTGTAATTTAGTAATCGCTTCTTCACGTAACTCTGCTTCAACTTCTTGCGCATGTAACACTTGAAATTCCACAGTAACAGCTGGTTCACGTACAACAGTATGAGCGCCACGTTCGTTTAAGTACTGGTCCAATAAACCATTTTCTTCCTCTTCTACAATTAACAAGAGTGCATTTTGGTTTAATGCAAGGTTATTATTAATTGCTTCAACGATCGTTTTATCGTCAATCGACGCACTTCCCATTAATGGACCTAAATCTGGTCCTAATAATGCCCCTAATGGACCGTCAATAATTTCAAAAATCCCACCAATTAAACCTCCGGTGGACCAACTATCATCTGTTTTATCAACGTTGAAGCCATCATATCGAGAAATACCTGTGGCTGTTTTTTTTAGCACAACTGCAGTTAGGACACTAAAACCTGCCATACTGCTGCGTAAATCGGATAATGCATTTTCACTTTCTGTGTTTCGGTTAAAAAGTACCGATACAATATTGATCATAGTCATCATCTCCTCTTCCCTTTCACTATAGGCTTGTTGACAGAAAAATTCAACTGAGAGCTTACAGCATTTTCAAGAAGATGATTCATTGGTTACTTTTGTGTTTTTTCAAGCGCTTGTTCAATATCCCAAAGGATATCATCTATATTTTCTAATCCAATAGAAAGACGTATTAGGTCGGGTGTAATTCCAGCTTTAGCTTGATCTGCTTCTGATAGCTCAGAGTGCGTTGTACTTGCTGGATGAATAACTAATGATTTAGAATCACCAACATTTGCAAGCAATGAAAATAACTTTATGCTATCAATAAATGTTTTTCCAGCTGTCACACCACCTTTAATTCCAAATGTAAAGATTGAACCAGCGCCTTTAGGTAAATATTTTTTCGACAAGTCTTGATAAGGATTTCCGTCTAATTCAGGATAACTCACCCATTCAACAGCAGGATGCTCATTTAAATAGTTTGCCACCGCTCGAGCATTTGACACGTGTCTTTCTACACGCAATGATAAAGATTCTAATCCTTGTAATAAATAAAAGGCACTCTGCGGACTAATTGCTGCTCCAGTATTACGCAATAATTGCACACGCGCTTTGAGAGCAAAGGCTACGTCCGGAACATCAGCATATACTAACCCACTATAACTTTCATCAGGCGTTGTAAAGTCGGGAAACTTACCACTTGCTCGCCAATCAAATTTACCACTGTCTACTAAAATACCGCCTAAGGTTGTCCCGTGACCTCCAATAAATTTAGTTGCAGAGTGTACAACAATATCAGCTCCAAAATCAAACGGGCGAATTAAATAGGGCGTTCCAAATGTGTTATCAATGATAAGTGGAATATCATTTGCATGAGCCACAGCTGCTACAGCTTCAATATCTAACACATTGATACGCGGATTCCCTATTGTTTCAGCAAATATTGCCTTTGTATTAGGTTTAATCGCTGTCTCAAAATTAGTGCTATCATCTGGATCTACAAAACTCACAGTGATTCCTAATTTACTTAACGTTGACTTAAACAATTCGTATGTTCCACCATATAATGTGCTTGCTGCAACAATATGATCACCTGAGTTAGCCACATTTAAAATCGCATAAAAAATAGCTGAAGCGCCCGAAGCAGTTGCCAAAGCAGCTGTCCCACCCTCTAATTGTGCAATTCTCTGTTCAAATACATCTTGTGTTGGGTTCATAATTCGTCCGTATACATTACCTGGCTTACGTAGCTGGAAGAAATCAGCTGCTTCTTCTGCATTTTTGAATACGAACGATGTTGTTTGATAAATTGGAACAGCTCGTGCCCCTGTTGTTGGATCGGGTTCTTGCCCCGCATGGATTTGTAAGGTTTCGAATTGAAACTGATGTTCTTTTGTCATTTTAACCGCTCCTTTTAATGTTATTAATCAAATAACTTATGTAGAGAAGGTGCATTAAATACAAAAAAGCCGTCTCTTCTAAAAGAGGCAGCTTTTTACAATGCTGAACTCTCATCTTTCAGGTTTAAACCTGCAGGAATTAACACCATACGCAAAACGCTGGTTGTCGGGTTTCATAGGGCCTGTCCCTCCACCACTCTAGATAAGAATTAATAAAGATAACGCCAGTCATCTTATTAATCGATTTATTTAATTGTTTCTATCATAACTGATGCTTTATTCGTACGTCAAGTATTTGTTTGAATTTTCAGTTATTTAATCGAAGTGTTCCATTGTGCTTTAAACTAAACTATCGATTGGTACTCACTTAATTTTTAAAAAGGGAATAATACTCATCAGTAGTTAATAATAGCGCTAGCCGTGTTTTTATCTGCTGTTGCAAAAGCCACCTTCCTACTAAATCTCAAAAAAACTCTTCCTGACAAAAAGCGTCAAAAAGAGTTTTTCTACAATATCCCTGCCATTCTACGGGCTATTTTCGTTTTTATTGGATCTGAACGTTTGGTTTTACTTTTATTATTATCCAGTAAAAGCCAAACCACTCCTGCTAAATTTCATAACGCTACAAAAAAATCCACTACTAGACCTGAAATTCAAATCAGAAATAGACATGGATCAGTCTATAACGATTAAAATTTCTAGCCTAAAGAGTAGTGGATGTTTGATAGATTACAATTTATCATTGTTTTACAAGGTAGAATATACTTTTATTATTTTTCTAACCATTCAGTGTGGAATGTACCTTCTTTATCAGTACGTTCATATGTGTGAGCTCCAAAGTAGTCACGTTGTGCTTGAATAAGGTTAGCTGGTAATGTTTCTGTACGGTAACTATCGTAATAAGAAATAGCTGCAGAGAATGTTGGTACTGGAATACCAGCTTTAACTGCTGTTGCTACTACATCACGCAATGCTTCTTGATAGTTGTCAGCGATATCTTTAAAGTATGGATCCAAGAAAAGATTTTTCAATTCTGGTTCTTTACTGAAAGCATCAGTGATTTTTTGTAAGAAACGAGCACGGATGATACAACCTGCACGGAAAAGTTTAGCGATTTCGCCAAAGTTTAAGTCCCAGTTGTTTTCATCTGAAGCCATACGCATTTGAGCAAATCCTTGTGCGTATGATGCAATTTTACTTAGGTAAAGTGCACGACGTACTGCTTCAACAACCGCTTCTTTATCACCTGTAAATGGTGTTTTAGCAGGTCCTGTTAATACTTTACTTGCTGCTACACGTTCTTCTTTCAAAGCTGAAATATAACGTGCAAATACAGATTCAGTAATTAACGGTAATGGTGTTCCTAAATCTAAAGCACTTTGGCTTGTCCATTTACCTGTTCCTTTATTTCCAGCGCGATCCAAGATAACGTCAACTAGCGGCAAACCAGTTTCAGCATCTTTTTTCTTCAAGATATCTTTTGTGATATCAATTAAATAACTATCTAATTCGCCTTGGTTCCAGTCTTCAAATACATCTGCTAATTCATCATGTGAAAGACCTACGTGATGTTTAAGTAGCGCATAAGCTTCTGCAATTAATTGCATGTCGCCATACTCGATACCATTATGTACCATTTTCACGTAATGTCCCGCGCCATCAGCACCGATATAGGCAACGCAAGGTTCGCCATCTTCAGCACGTGCTGCGATTTCTTCAAAAATAGGTGCTACTAATTCATACGCTTCTTTTTGTCCACCAGGCATGATTGCAGGTCCTTTTAAAGCACCTTCTTCTCCACCAGATACACCAGTACCGATAAAGTTAAAGCCTTCTGCACTTAATTCAGCGTTGCGTCGAATTGTATCTTTATAGAATGTATTACCACCATCGATAAGAATGTCACCTTTATTTAAGAAAGGTTTAACTGCATCGATTGTTTTATCTGTAGCATCGCCAGCTTGTACCATTAAAAGAATACGACGTGGTGATTCAAGTGAGTTTACAAACTCTTCTACAGTATAAAAAGGTACTAAATTTTTATCTGAGTGATCTTTGATAACATCTTCTGTTTTTGAAGCTGAACGGTTAAAAATTGATACCGAATGACCTCTGCTTTCAATATTCAACGCAAGGTTTTTACCCATAACGCCCATTCCAATAACACCGATTTCTTGTTTGCTCATGATTTAATCGTCCTTCCATTTCATAAATTTTATGAATACGATGTTAACAACCCGATGTTAACATTGACTTACCGTATCATCATATCAAAATATTACTATTACATCAATAATACAACACCCGATATTCTTTAAAAAACTCACTATTTAAATGTTTAATACCCAGTTTGTTCTCATTTTATTGTTTAGGTTTATTTTTTTGATATTATTAGTTACAATAGGTAGAGAATAACTATCTATCGATAAAAAGGAGTTTTTAAATTGGGATCAAATAAAATGGTTAAAATTGTTGTCTATGTATTAATTTTTGTACTTGTTGCCTCGTCACTTTTAAGTAGCGCTTTATTCTTCTTTTAAAAACGATTGCTTTTCTTCTAACGCGGAAGACAAGCTTTTTTTATGTACTAAATTGTTAAGATTTGCACTACAGCCTATTTATGTCTTTTGGCGTCACACGATGTATACATCATTACTTCTTCTTCATTGTTCAATACACGCAAACCCACTTGAGATAAAGTTTGCATTTCTAGTTGATCTTCCACTATATGAATAGGTGCAATCCACTTGATATATTCACTGATTTTTTTCACTAGAAATGGACTGATAGACATCCCTCCCGTAAGAATAACAGCATCAACATTCCCTTTAAGAACTGTTGCATATGCACCAATTTCTTTTGCAATTTGATAAGTCATCGCGTCATAAATAGCAATTGCTTCCTGGTCATCCTCAACAATTCGCCACTCAACATCTGTTAAAGAATCAGTCCCCAAATACCCTAAAAAACCACCTTGTTTCAATATTAACGGTAACTCTTTAACTTCTTCTGGTGATGCGATGTATTTTTTCATCACTGCTTCCATTGGCAATGATCCTGTTCGGATAGTACTAAAAGGTCCTTCTCCATAATAACCATTGTTAACATCAATCACTTTGCCATTTTCATGGGCGCCGACAGATACCGCTGAGCCCAAATGCACAATGATGAATTTAGCTTCTTCATAGGTTGTTCCAATTTTTTTTGCAATATGGCGTCCCACAGCCTTTTGGTTAAGTGCATTAAAATAGCTGCGTCGCACAAAATCAGGGTGTCCCGATACACGTGCCACATCTTGCAATTCATCCACTGTGGGTGGATCATAAGTAATCGCAGGCACTTGATAATACTCTGCAAGGCTATGAGCTAAAATTGCACCAAAACTACCTTCCGCTTCATAAAAAGAGTGCTCTATTAGGTCGCTCACCATTGCTTCATTAATCGTATAGGCACCACTTTTAACAGGTTGAATATACCCCGTATTACTGACAATAAGATCAATGCTTTTCATTTCTATTTTAGCTTTCTTTAACTGCAGTAATAGGCGTTGCTTTGTGGCTGTTAACTGTTTTTGTAATGTTATATAATCATTTATTGGTTGAACTTTTTGCTCCCGAATGGTTTTATTAAAAACGACCTTATCCTCATCAAATATTGCAATTTTAATTGATTGTACCCCTGTATTGATAATTAAAATACGTTTTTTTCCTAACATCCCTTATACCCCCTGGGTTCACCTCATAATAACTTGCTTACTATCTATCTTATTTTACTTTTATTTTTTCATCAAGGATTGTACCCTCGTAAAAAAAGACAGGATATCAACCGTTTTTATATCGGTGACACCCTGATTATTATTTTAGCCAATATTCTTCATTTTTTCTGATTGTTGGATCAGTTCACGTGCATGCATCTCAGTTGAAGTTGTCATTTCAACACCACTCATCATCATCGCTATTTCAGCAACACGTTTATCTAACGACAGTTCAGAAACCGTCGTACGTGTACGTGATGCAGAGACAGTTTTTTCAATATGATAATGGTTGTCTGCCATTGCTGCAACCTGTGGTAAATGTGAAATACACAACACTTGTGATCCTACTGACACAGAGTATATCTTTTGACCAATCGCTTGTGCCACTCGACCGCTAACACCGGTATCAACTTCATCAAAAATGATGCTTGTAATACCTTGATGCTTAGAAAAGATGGTTTTCATTGCTAACATCATCCGTGACAATTCCCCACCTGATGCAATTTTATGCAAAGGTTTCAAAGGTTCACCAGGGTTAGTAGATGTATAGAATTGAATACGATTATTACCGCGCTCACCTAACTCTTGTGTTTCAAAATTCACTTTAAAAATTGCTTTATCCATGTAAAGTTCTTTAAATTCATCATGAATTGATACAGTTAACTCTTCAGCTGCCTGCTGGCGTATAACGGTTAAATCATTCGCTAGGAGTTGTAACTTCTCATTCACGATTTCGATTTCTTTTTGCAATTGTTCTGAGTGTGACTCACTATGTTCTAAGTGTTCAATTTCTTGGCTTATTTTTTCATGGTAAGCCATCATTTCATCAACTGAATCACCATATTTACGTTTTAATTGGTTGATGATATCCATCCGTGTTTCTATATTATTTAATTGCTCAGGATTATATTCCAATGTTGACAGTTCTTGATTTAAATCGCTCGCAACATCGGATAAGCTGAAATAAGCAGTTTGCACTGTTTCAAACCATTCTTTGTAACGTCCATCAACTTCTTGAATTGCAGTTAAATGATTCATCACTTTTGCTACTTGATCTAACGTTGACTGCTCACCTTGTAATAAGTCATAACTTGCTTCAACATTATGATTTATTTTTTCATAATTTGCCAATAACGAACGTTCTGCTGCCAACTCTTCTTCTTCACCTAATACGAGATTAGCTGCTTCTAATTCTTTATTTTGAAAGTGTAACATATCAATTCGTTGTGCCAATTCTTGTTCGTTTTTATTAAAACGATTAAATTCTTGACGTTTATTTTTCAACTCGGCATAGAATAATTGGTATGCTTTTAAAGGTTCAGCTATTTTTTCTGCTGCAAACTGATCTATTAAATAGATATGATGAGCATCATTCATTAAATCTTGACTCTCATGTTGGGAATGAATATCTAATAACGTCTCGCCTACATCACGCAAATTAGTTGTTGTCACTAATTTCCCATTGATTCGACAGACATTTTTACCACTTCTCATCAATGTTCGATGTAAAACGACCATCTCATCCTCGACTTCAATCCCTAATTCTTCTAGAACAGAATGGGCACGCTTATTTTTTTCAATAGTAAACAATGCTTCTAAATCGGCCTTATCTGCACCATGTCGGATTAAATCGTTCGATGCTCGACCACCAACAATAAGTCCCAATGCATCAATAATAATTGATTTTCCGGCACCTGTTTCACCAGTCAAAACTGTAAGACCCTTTTTAAAAGATAATGAAATTTCCTCGATGATTGCAAGATGACGTATCGATAATTCTTGGAGCATGGTTTCATCCCTTTCGTGTGATTTAACGTATTATAGCATTTCTAAGAACATTGTCTCATACTCATCAGCACTTTGTTCTGACAAACAAATAACCAGAATTGTATCATCACCACTAATTGTGCCTGCAATCCCTTTGAATTGTGAGTTATCAATCAATGATGCAATCGCATTCGCATTACCTGGTAATGTATGCATAATTAATGTATTATTCACTTTCACCATACGTATAAAAGAGTCTACGAGTGTACGTTTTAACTTGTCTAATGGATTAAAACGATTGTCTGCAGGCAAACTATAACGATAACCACCTCTTAATGATGGCACTTTGACTAGGTGTAATTCTTTGATATCACGCGATACAGTCGCTTGCGTTACACTATTACCTTTTTCCTCTAGTAAAGTAACTAACTCCTCTTGTGTATCAATATCGTTATTTGCAATTAAATCCCTGATAAGAACATGACGTTGTGCTTTATTCATAACTTTCACTCCTTCTTTTAGTGAGGGTGCTCCCCTCTGTAACATGCTAAATAATTATACCATTTTTATGCATCTAAAGCGATTATCAACTATACAATAATTATTATTTCTAGTTATACTACGATCATTTTATCAAAAAAAAGAGCAATAAATGCCATCTGGCAAATTGCTCTTTAAGTAACAGTTAATAATCTTTTATTTAACACACTAACATTTGGGTATTTTCTAGCTGACAGACAACATTACTATTAGCCTTTTAATGTATGATGCCCTTTAATTACAACGTCATCGATACTTTCAGGCGCATTATATTCTGCTTCAACAGTTGTATCTGCAGTCCAACGTAAATGTGCGATGAATTCAATGTTACCCTCTCCACCTGTAATAGGCGAAAAACTTAGATTACGAACTTCATATCCCAATTTACGAGCAAAATCCAGCACTTCTTCTACCACTGCTTTATGTACTTTAACATCGCGTACAATTCCTTTTTTACCTACTTGTTCACGACCCGCTTCAAACTGGGGTTTAATCAAAGCCATCACATCACCATTTGTTGCTAAAATAGTGGTTAAGTTGGGTAAAATTAAACGCAATGAAATAAATGAGACATCGATTGTTGCAAATTCTGGTTGTCCTTTTGTAAAACTAGCTAATTCTGCGTAACGGAAGTTAGTATGTTCCATGACTTCAACACGTTCATCATTGCGCAATTTCCACGCTAATTGGTTAGAACCAACATCAAGTGCATAACTCATTTTCGCACCATTCTGTAAGGCGCAATCTGTAAAACCACCTGTCGAACTACCGATATCCAGCATAATTTTATCTTGAATATCAAAATCAAATACTTCTAAAGCTTTTTCCAGCTTTAGGCCGCCACGACTAACGTATGGCATCCGTTGGCCTTTTACATTCAACTCTACCGTAATTTCAATTTTTTCACCTGGTTTATCCACTCGTTCTTCTTTAATATAGACAAGGCCTGCCATTACAGCACGTTTCGCCTGTTCGCGTGTATCAAATAATCCTTGTTGTACCAAAAGTACATCCACACGTTCTTTAATTTTCATTTAGTTTACTCCTTCATTCCATGTTCTCTATAAAGTCATGTATTTTCTTAGCGATAGTAACTGTGTCTATACCAAAAAGATGTAACTGTTCATCTGGTTTTCCATGAGGTATAAAGTGATTAGGTAACCCCATTATTTGAATAGGTGCAGCTGTCTTATCATGAAGATAGGATAACACACTTTCACCTAATCCCCCCGTTGTAATGGCTTCTTCAATAATAAAGACTGGTATTTTTCGATTGGCTAAATCATTTAAATAAGTAAAATCCATTGGTTTTATAAAACGGGCGTTTACCACTTCTATTAAAATACCTTTTACTTTTAATAATGCAGCAACTTCAATCGCCGTTTTAACCATTGGCCCATAAGCAATAATAGCCACAGTTGCACCTGGAAGTGTCACTTCCCACGAACCAATTGGAACCGTCGCTATTGTTTCTTTTAATGGCGGATGATCAATATACCCTCTTGGGTAACGCATAGCAATGGGCCCCTCATAAGCAAAACCTGTGCGCATTAAAACTTGCGCTTCGACTGCATTTTTGGGCATCATTACCACTAAATCGGGAACGGCCATTAAAAAAGATACATCATAAATACCTTGATGTGTTTCACCATCAGCTCCAACTAAACCACTACGGTCAATACCAATAAAAACATTGGTGGATTGACGGCATACATCATGTATCAGCTGATCATAAGCTCTTTGTAAAAAAGTAGAATAGATTGATACAAATGGTTTTAAGCCATTCATTCCCATTGCAGCAGCCATCGTCATCGCATGTTGTTCGGCAATACCGACATCAAAAAAGCGGTTAGGAAAACGACGTTGAAATTTTTCTAGCTGTGATCCTACACTCATTGCAGGTGTTATCGCAACAATCGCCTCGTCTTGCTGTGCAAAATCAATTAAAGTATCACTAATAAATTCTGACCAATTTTGCATTTTAGCGATAGTTTTTAGATTACCCGTTGCGATATCATATGGAGCTACACCATGCCAGATACCACGTTGGTCTTCTTCGGCTGGTAAGTAACCTTTACCCTTAACGGTTAATACATGTAAAATAACTGGACCCTCTACCTGTTTACTTTTTTCTAAAAAATAACTTAGCGACTGAATATCATGACCATCTATCGGACCAATATATTTTAATCCTAACGATTCAAAAAAAGGAGCAGTTCCCTCTGCATCATTCATATTGTGAATAAACGGTTTTGTTCTAATGCTTTGTAACATCTTATGGAGTGCGCCAACATTAGGTGCAATCGACATACCATTGTCGTTAAGTACAATGGTTATATTTAACTGTTTATCACCGATTGTTTGCAAAGCTTCATAAGCGAGTCCGCTGGTTAAGGCACCATCACCTATAATTGGGACAATCGCATGTGATTGTTTGAATAAGTCACGAGCAATCGCAAAGCCACTTGCAGCAGATAATGATGTTGAGCTATGACCAGATTCCCAAACATCATGTAACGATTCACTTCTTTTAGGAAAACCATCTAAACCATCGCATTGACGTAACGTATGGAAATGATTGCCTCGCTCTGTCAAAAGTTTATGAACATAAGCTTGATGACCTACGTCCCAAATCAATTTATCTTTAGGACTTGTATACACACGATGAAGCGCAATAGTTAATTCAACAACGCCAAGATTTGGTGCCAAATGACCACCTGTCTCTGCGAGAGATTCAATTAAAAATTGACGAACAGCGCTTGCTTGCTGTATAAGTTCTTCAAAAGACGCCACTTTCAATTGTTCTGGTGTTAACCATTTTCGGTACGCTCCCATTGTGTTTATTCAACTCCTTATCTCTCTATGCATCGCGTTCAGCAATTAAAGCCGTTAGTGCTTCTAAGTTTGTTGTATCTTGATGTAACTGCGACAGTAATTCATACGCCTCTGATGTATAGTTAGCTAGCTCTTTTTGTGCGCCTTCTAACGTTAACAAAGATGTATAGGTGCTTTTATTGAGTACTTGATCTGCACCTGTATTTTTACCCATTTTTTTAGAATCACCAATGACATCTAAAATATCATCTTGAATTTGAAAGGCGATTCCGATTTTCTTAGAGTATTCCTCTAAGATTCTGTACTCATCTGAACTTGCTTTGCCTATAATAGCTCCGCTACAAACACTTGCCGTTAATAAGGCGCCTGTTTTTTGACTGTGTATTTCAGCTAAAGCTTCCAACGATACCGTTGTTTTTTCAGCCTCTATATCAGCCTGCTGCCCACTAATCATACCTGAAGGACCTGCAGATTGAGCATAGAGCTGGATGAGTTTAATTCGAGTTGTATCATCTATTTCTGGTGCTTCTGCTAAAAGTTGGAATGCTAATGTCAATAAACCATCACCTGCTAAAATAGCAGTGGCTTCATCAAAAGCTTTATGGCTGGTTAAGCGACCTCTGCGATAATCATCATTATCCATCGCTGGTAGATCATCGTGTATTAACGAATACGTATGAATCATCTCCATCGCAATCGCAGGAATCATTGCTTTATCTAGTTCTTTTTCAAATAAACCAAATGTTGCTAATAACAGCAGTGGACGAATGCGTTTTCCACCTGCGGATAACGAGTACTTTAGTGCTTCTTGGTGGCGTGATTCAACATTTTGTAATGTTTCAATTGTTTTTACAAGTGCTTGGTCTAATTTAACTTTACTTTCTTTTGAAAAGGTTTCAAAACTCATGCTTCTGGCTCCTTCATTTCAAAATCAGTTGTTTCACCATCAGCTTGCACAAGTTGTACCATTTTTTCTTCTGCATTTTTTAATTGTTTCTCACAAAGTGCCGCTAATTTCACACCATTTTGATAAAGGTTCATTGCTTCTTCGAGGCCAATTTCATTATTTTCTAATTGTTTGACAACATTATCAAGCTGTATCATTGCTTCCTCAAACGTTACATTTGTTTCCTCATTCATTAGATGCCATCTCCTTATCGGTTACTGTTGCTTTAATTATACCATCACTCAGACGAATCTGAAGCGTTTCATTAATAGCGACTTCTTCTACACTTTTAACCATTTTATGCTGTTGTGTTTCAATCAAAGAGAAACCACGTTTCATGACTTGCATCGGGCTTACTGCTTCAATTTTCTCTACCACATGTGCAAGCGCTAAGCGTTTATCATCTATTTGTTTACGATAGTTTTTTGTCAGTTGCTGTGATTGATTTTCCCATTTTTCATGATATCGTTGAATTCTATCAGCCGGACTAGCTTGTAATAAACGCCAATTAACACGCTCTAAGGCAAATTTTTGTTGGCTTACTTTACCTTCTAACAAATTGCTTAAACGCTGCTTATAGTTATCTATGCGCTGATAGTTTTGTTCAATGATACGTTGCGGTTGATGTGCCGCTAAAGCATTACGATGAACAAGTAAACGTTGATTTTTCATTGCAATGATATGTTTCATTGATTGTGCAAGTTGTTGTTGAGTTGTCAGTACATTTGTTAAGATATCAACCGTTTGTCTTACTGCTATTTCCGCTGCAGCAGTGGGTGTTGGCGCTCGATAATCAGCCGCATAGTCACTCAACGTTGTATCCGTTTCATGTCCCACAGCAGATATTATAGGAATCCGTGATTCATAGATAGCACGTACAACTTTTTCTTCGTTAAACGCCCACAGATCCTCAATAGAACCACCGCCACGACCTACAATAAGCACATCAATCTCTGGCGAGAATACCCCTGCGCGCTTTATTTGATGACTGATTTCATCAATCGCTTTATCGCCTTGAACCGCCGCTGGAAAAAGTACGATTTCTGTTTGTGGAGAACGGCGTTTTAATGTTGTAATAATATCACGCACCGCTGCTCCAGTTGGAGAAGTAATAACACCAATGCGTTTAGGGTAGGTGGGTAACACTAATTTATGTGATACATTGAAAACACCTTGCTCTGTCAAACTCTTTTTTAATTGTTCAAACCTCACAAATAATGCCCCGACGCCATCTGGTTGCATATCTTCAACGTAAAATTGGTAGTTGCCACCGCGCTCAAAAACATCAACACGTCCCTGTATCAGAACTTTCATTCCATCTTCTGGTTGAAAATTAATTTTTTGTGCTGCTTTTGCAAACATCACAGCTCTAATTTGAGCCTTCTCGTCTTTTATCGTCAAATAAAGATGCCCACTTGCTTGGCGTTTGAAGTTCGAAATTTCACCTTGAACATATACTTTTTTTAAATAAGGATCCGAACTGAATTTTCGAGCAATATAACCTGTCAATAATGTTACTGATAAATAATTCGCCGACATTCTCGGACACCTCATCTTTCGTTTTTATCTATAGTTGAATGGATTGGTATCCACTTGAGAAGCAATAAAACTAATTGAGTGCTGTTCTTGCAAGAGTGTAATTAAACCGTTAATCATAATTTTTTCAATGGTATGACCGGCATCGATTACGGGAAAGTCTAATTCCATTGCATCATGCCCTAGATGGTAATAGATATCCCCCGTAATTAAAACGTCTGCTTTTGATAAAGCTGCTGTGCGAATGTAGTTGTTACCATCACCACCAAGGATTGCGACTGTTTTAATTTCGCGATCAGCTGGACCAATAAAACGAACACCTGGCAAGTCCCATAATTTTTTGACTTGTTCGCTCAAAGCAGAAACAGTCGTCACTTCTGCTAATTCACCAATACGGCCAATGCCATAATCAACCTGATAACGCTCGGTTGTTTTCTCTAAATAGGTGATAGACTGTAATTCTAAAGACTGTGCCAACATATCATTAACACCGCCTTCTGCTACATCTAAATTAGTATGAGCAGCAAAAACTGCGATATCATGTTTCAATAGTTTCGCAATCAAACGTCCACGTGATGTGCTTGTATCAATATTTTTAATTGGTACATATAGTAACGGATGGTGCGCAATAATCATATTTACACCCTTAGCAATTGCTTCATCAACAACAGTTTCTAAAACATCTAACGTTACCATCACCTTTGTAACAACTTGCATTTCATCACCAATATGTAAACCAATCGGGTCTTTCCCTAATTTAAGTTCTGGTGGTGCTATACGTTCCATACTTTTTACAATATCACCCACTGTTACCATTATGCTAACACCTCGTCAATCTCCTGAATGCGCTGCTGTAAAGTTGTAATTTTCGCATGGCTTGCTTCATTTTGACTACCTTTTTCAATTCGTTTAATGATTGTTTGTAATGTAGTTCGTTCACTCTTCCAAAATTTTATGAATGTTGTTGATTTTTCATTTTGTAAAAATGGACCAAATTTTATTTCATTGGTGTTGTAAGAAACTGTCGTTGCACTTTTTTCAAGTACAAGAATTTCATATATTTTTTCATCTTCTTCTAAAATAGTTTCAGATATAATTTGATACTGATTGAGTTGTGCCCACTCTCGGATCGAATTTGCCGCTACGTTGGGTTGCAATATCAAACGCATGTTGTCTGTTAAACGTTGTGGTTCTGCTTCTAGTATTGAACGTATCAGCGGGCCACCCATTCCAGCAATAACAATTGTATTAATTTTATCCTCTGAATTTATAACTGCTAATCCATTACCTTTACGAACGCTAATATCTTTTGTGAGTGCAAGACCTTGAACGTGTGTACACGCAGATTGATAAGGTCCCTCAACAACTTCACCAGCTATCGCAAACACAGCCTTCTTCTCAATTATTGCATAACATGGTAAGTATGCATGATCAGAACCTATATCCGCAACTCTTGCTTTTTCTGGGAAATAATCCACAACTGTTTTTAAGCGTTGTGATAATTCACGCTCATTCATTATCAACACTCTCCTCATCAATTACACTTATATCACGCGTTCCAGCATGATAACCTGCCAAACGTCCTGTAACAAGCGCACAAGTAATGTTAAAACCACCTGTGTAGCCATGAATATCTAAAATTTCACCACTAAAATAAAGACCTGCAATTTTCTTACTTTGCATTTCTTTAGGAATAATTTCTTTAACAGATACACCACCACCAGTTACAAATGCTTTATCAAAGTCATAGGTACCTTTTACAACAAAACGGAAATCTTTTAAGACACTCGCTAGCTGCACCCATTTTTTAGGAGATATTGCCACACACATCTCTTCTGGATCAATTTCTAAACGCTCAATAAAAAATAGTAATAAACGTTCTTGTATTAACCCTTTCAATGCATTTTTCACTTGTTTTTTAGGATCATTTTTAACGCGTTGCATAATATCTTCTTCTAAATCTTTTAATTTCAAATCGGGAAACTGATCTAATTTCATTGTAACTGTATCTACTTTGTATTTTTCTTTTGTTTTAATAACAAAAGAGCTACATCTTAATGCCGCAGGTCCAGATATGCCAAAGTGAGTGAAAATCATATCCATTTTATGTGTGACAACAACTTTATTTTTAGGATTCAGCACAGTTAAATCTATTTCTCTTAATGAAATACCTTGTAACGTTTTGTCCAAAATAAAAGGTTCATCTGATAAAATTGGAACTTCAGTTGGAAAAAGTGGCGTAATTTTATGCCCGGCTTCTTTAGCCCAAACATAACCATCGCCAGTTGATCCCGTTTTTGGTACAGCTTGGCCACCGACAGACACAACAACATTAGGAGTGTATACTTTATCTCCTCGAGTTGTCTCAACATAATCAATGGTTTGATTTTTATAGTGTATTTTTTTCACAGGACAATCTTGCCAAATAGTAATATCTAGCTCTTCCATTCGTTGCGCTAATGCCTCTAATACATCTCGTGACTTATTCGTTGTCGGAAACATGCGACCATGATCTTCTTCTTTAAGGCCTACACCCACTGATTCAAAGAAACTAATTATATCTTCGTTATCATACATCGCAAATGCACTATATAAGAAACGACCATTTCCCGGAACGTGTTTAATTATTTCGTCTACTGGCAAGCGATTTGTAACATTACATCTGCCACCACCTGACATCACTAGTTTACGCCCTAGTTTATGTCCTTTTTCTATAAGTAAAACTTTTTTCCCTTGCTCTGACGCCGCAATCGAAGCCATTAAACCCGAAGGGCCGCCTCCGATAACAACAACATCAAAATTCACCAAATATTCCACCTCAAACTCATTTATTATTTATCCTTATTTTAGCATATTTACCCCTATAATTATAGCGTTCACTGAGAACAGCTATTGTTAATGTGTATCTGCTCTTCACTATTTTTTTTATAAAGCTACAAAAAAAAACACCCTTTCAGGTGTTTTCGTTTGCTTGGCAACGTCCTACTCTCACAGGGGGAAACCCCCAACTACCATCGGCGCTAAAGAGCTTAACTACTGTGTTCGGGATGGGAACAGGTGTATCCTCTTTGCTATCGTCACCAAACTTATTCTCTTCATTAACTTTGTATTTCGTTGTTGTCTTTATCATCTCAATCGTCACATACCTTAAGTATGCTTCTCAATCAATTCAAAGCCGTCTAGAAATCCTTCGCTTCATAAGTGAATTCATCTCACTTGCTTGGATAATATGAAATTATCAAGAGAATTTGCACTCTCAAAACTGAATACTTATTGATATAGAAAGAATTTGCGACAACCAATCGTCATTTTCGCTTTTTTAAAAATTAATAAGGTTAAGTCCTCGACCTATTAGTATTCGTCCGCTCCATACATTGCTGTACTTCCACTCCGAACCTATCAACCTGATCGTCTCTCAGGGGTCTTACTCACATAAAGTGATGGGAAATCTCATCTCGAGGGGGGCTTCACGCTTAGATGCTTTCAGCGTTTATCCCTTCCACACATAGCTACCCAGCGATGCTCCTGGCGGAACAACTGGTACACCAGCGGTGTGTCCATCCCGGTCCTCTCGTACTAAGGACAGCTCCTCTCAAATTTCCTGCGCCCGCGACGGATAGGGACCGAACTGTCTCACGACGTTCTGAACCCAGCTCGCGTACCGCTTTAATGGGCGAACAGCCCAACCCTTGGGACCGACTACAGCCCCAGGATGCGATGAGCCGACATCGAGGTGCCAAACCTCCCCGTCGATGTGGACTCTTGGGGGAGATAAGCCTGTTATCCCCGGGGTAGCTTTTATCCGTTGAGCGATGGCCCTTCCATGCGGAACCACCGGATCACTAAGCCCGACTTTCGTCCCTGTTCGACTTGTAGGTCTCACAGTCAAGCTCCCTTGTGCCTTTACACTCTGCGAATGATTTCCAACCATTCTGAGGGAACCTTTGGGCGCCTCCGTTACTCTTTAGGAGGCGACCGCCCCAGTCAAACTGCCCATCTGACACTGTCTCCCACCCCGATAAGGGGTGCGGGTTAGAATGGTCATGTCACAAGGGTAGTATCCCACCAACGCCTCCTCCGAAGCTAGCGCTCCGGAATCTAAGGCTCCTACCTATCCTGTACAAGTGACACAAACATTCAATATCAGATTGCAGTAAAGCTCCACGGGGTCTTTCCGTCCTGTCGCGGGTAACCTGCATCTTCACAGGTACTATAATTTCACCGAGTCTCTTGTTGAGACAGTGCCCAAATCGTTACACCTTTCGTGCGGGTCGGAACTTACCCGACAAGGAATTTCGCTACCTTAGGACCGTTATAGTTACGGCCGCCGTTTACTGGGGCTTCAATTCGCACCTTCGCTTGCGCTAAGCACTCCTCTTAACCTTCCAGCACCGGGCAGGTGTCAGCCCATATACGTCATCTTACGATTTTGCATAGACCTGTGTTTTTGGTAAACAGTCGCTTGGGCCTATTCACTGCGGCTCTCTCAGGCTTTCACCTTAATAGAGCACCCCTTCTCCCGAAGTTACGGGGTCATTTTGCCGAGTTCCTTAACAAGAGTTCTCTCGCTCACCTTAGGATTCTCTCCTCATCTACCTGTGTCGGATTGCGGTACGGGCAGTCATTAACTAACTAGAGGCTTTTCTTGGCAGTGTGGAATCAGAACCTACGGCACTAGGTGCCACCACATCACAACTCAGCTTACACGGAAAGCGGATTTGCCTACTTCCCTGCCTAATTGCTTGTACATGCATATCCATCAGCATGCGTTCGTATCCTCCTGCGTCCCCCCATCGCTCAAACATTAATGACTGGTACAGAAATATCAATCTGTTGTCCATCGCCTACGCCTATCGGCCTCAGCTTAGGTCCCGACTAACCCTGGGCGGACGAGCCTTCCCCAGGAAACCTTAGATATTCGGTGGACGGGATTCTCACCCGTCTTTCGCTACTCATACCGGCATTCTCACTTCTAAGCACTCCACCAGTCCTCTCGGTCTGACTTCACTGTCCTTAGAACGCTCTCCTACCACGGACATCTTAGATGTCCATCCACAGTTTCGGTAATACGTTTAGCCCCGGTACATTTTCGGCGCGGTGTCACTCGACTAGTGAGCTATTACGCACTCTTTAAATGGTGGCTGCTTCTGAGCCAACATCCTAGTTGTCTAAGCAATACTACATCCTTTTCCACTTAACGTATATTTAGGGACCTTAACTGGTGGTCTGGGCTGTTTCCCTCTCGACAATGGATCTTATCACTCACTGTCTGACTCCCGAGTATAAGTCGATGGCATTCGGAGTTTATCTGAATTCAGTAACCCTAGATGGGCCCCTAGTTCAAACAGTGCTCTACCTCCATGACTCTCAACCTCGAGGCTAGCCCTAAAGCTATTTCGGAGAGAACCAGCTATCTCCAGGTTCGATTGGAATTTCTCCGCTACCCACACCTCATCCCCGCAATTTTCAACTTACGTGGGTTCGGACCTCCAGTAAGTTTTACCTTACCTTCATCCTGGACATGGGTAGATCACCTGGTTTCGGGTCTACGCCTACTAACTAATTCGCCCTATTCAGACTCGCTTTCGCTGCGGCTCCGTCTTATCAACTTAACCTTGCTAGTAAACGTAACTCGCCGGTTCATTCTACAAAAGGCACGCTATCACCCATTAACGGGCTTTAACTACTTGTAGGCACACGGTTTCAGGAACTATTTCACTCCCCTTCCGGGGTTCTTTTCACCTTTCCCTCACGGTACTGGTACACTATCGGTCACTAGGGAGTATTTAGCCTTACGGGATGGTCCCCGTGGATTCCGACGGGATTTCTCGTGTCCCGCCGTACTCAGGATCCACTCTGGAGAGAAACGCTTTTCGTTTACGGGACTGTTACCCTCTTTGGTTAACCTTTCCAGGTTACTCAACTAAACGTTTCTTTTGTAACTCCGTGTAGAGTGTCCTACAACCCCAAAGAGCAAGCTCTTTGGTTTGGGCTGTTTCCGTTTCGCTCGCCGCTACTTAGGAAATCGATTTTTCTTTCTCTTCCTGCAGGTAATAAGATGTTTCAGTTCCCTGCGTCTGCCGTCAACAACCTATGTATTCAGTTGAAGACACTATGCGATCAAGCATAGTAGGTTTCCCCATTCGGAAATCTCTGGATCAAAGCTTACGTACAGCTCCCCAAAGCATATCGGTGTTAGTCCCGTCCTTCATCGGCTCCTAGTGCCAAGGCATTCACCGTGCGCCCTTTCTAACTTAACCTTCAGACTTACTTCTTTTCCTATCTCTCTTTGTCAGAATTGCGCGCTCTCAGACATGTACCGAAGTACAATTACTTACGAGTGCTCGTTCTTCCTCGATTGATAAAAAAACAACTTCGTCTTTACCTTGCCTCCGAAGAGGCAAAGTTCGACATGATGAACACATGTCTGGTTGATCGTGCGATACGATCTGATGATTATAAATCACCTAAAATGAGTCTCGGTTGTTACTTGGTCTTTCTATTTAATATCAATTAGTATTCAGTTTTCAAAGAACAAATTTTTATAGAGAAGATTGACTTCTCAAAACTAAATGAACGCTAGACATATCATATATATTTTAAAGTGAGTGATGACGTTTGTCATACTAGGTATCAACAATACTCATAAGAAAGCGTACTTTACGTACGTGTCTGAGAGTGTGCATTGATAACGGTGTATGCGAGTGTTTCTCATCATTTTAAAACAATTAATTTGTAACATTATCACATCCGAAGATGTGTTCCTATTCCTTAGAAAGGAGGTGATCCAGCCGCACCTTCCGATACGGCTACCTTGTTACGACTTCACCCCAATTATCTATCCCACCTTAGACGGCTAGCTCCCGAAGGTTACCAAACCGGCTTTGGGTGTTACAAACTCTCGTGGTGTGACGGGCGGTGTGTACAAGGCCCGGGAACGTATTCACCGTAGCATGCTGATCTACGATTACTAGCGATTCCGGCTTCATGCAGGCGAGTTGCAGCCTGCAATCCGAACTGAGAATAATTTTATGGGATTGGCTCCACCTCGCGGCTTCGCGACCCTTTGTATTATCCATTGTAGCACGTGTGTAGCCCAGGTCATAAGGGGCATGATGATTTGACGTCATCCCCACCTTCCTCCGGCTTACACCGGCAGTCACTTTAGAGTGCCCAACTAAATGCTGGCAACTAAAATCAAGGGTTGCGCTCGTTGCGGGACTTAACCCAACATCTCACGACACGAGCTGACGACAACCATGCACCACCTGTCACTTTGTCCCCGAAGGGAAAGTTCTGTCTCCAGAATGGTCAAAGGATGTCAAGACCTGGTAAGGTTCTTCGCGTTGCTTCGAATTAAACCACATGCTCCACCGCTTGTGCGGGCCCCCGTCAATTCCTTTGAGTTTCAACCTTGCGGTCGTACTCCCCAGGCGGAGTGCTTAATGCGTTAACTGCAGCACTAAGGGGCGGAAACCCCCTAACACTTAGCACTCATCGTTTACGGCGTGGACTACCAGGGTATCTAATCCTGTTTGCTCCCCACGCTTTCGCGCCTCAGCGTCAGTAACAGACCAGAGAGCCGCCTTCGCCACTGGTGTTCCTCCAAATATCTACGCATTTCACCGCTACACTTGGAATTCCACTCTCCTCTTCTGTCCTCAAGTCTCCCAGTTTCCAATGACCCTCCCCGGTTGAGCCGGGGGCTTTCACATCAGACTTAAGAGACCGCCTGCGCGCGCTTTACGCCCAATAATTCCGGACAACGCTTGCCACCTACGTATTACCGCGGCTGCTGGCACGTAGTTAGCCGTGGCTTTCTGGTTAGATACCGTCAAGGGGTGAACAGTTACTCTCACCCATGTTCTTCTCTAACAACAGAGCTTTACGACCCGAAGGCCTTCTTCGCTCACGCGGCGTTGCTCGGTCAGACTTTCGTCCATTGCCGAAGATTCCCTACTGCTGCCTCCCGTAGGAGTTTGGGCCGTGTCTCAGTCCCAATGTGGCCGATCACCCTCTCAGGTCGGCTATGGATCGTCGCCTTGGTAAGCCATTACCTTACCAACTAGCTAATCCAGCGCGGGTCCATCTCACAGTGACAGCCGAAACCGTCTTTCACTTGAACATCTTATGATGTTCAGCACATTCGGTATTAGCATCGATTTCTCGATGTTATCCCCAGCTGTGAGGCAGGTTACCCACGTGTTACTCACCCGTCCGCCACTAACTTCAAAAGAGCAAGCTCTTTATCCGTTCGTTCGACTTGCATGTATTAGGCACGCCGCCAGCGTTCGTCCTGAGCCAGGATCAAACTCTCGTTAAAAAGTGATAGTGTTTAAACCATCAAATGATCCTTAACTAGTTCGCTAGCTAAAAATTTGTTACTTGTTTGCGTTACGAAATTAATTGGTTAAACTCCGAAGAGTTTAAGCATATAATATGTCTTTTCGTTCATTCAGTTTCCAAAGGTCAATCGCCGTCAAACTCTCGCTGACAACTACTTTAATATAACATATCTATTAACTCACGTCAACATCTTTCGCAAAATGTTTTCAGGAGATAATTTGAAGTCGTCGTTTTGACAACTTCTTAATATTATCATCCGTTGATTTAAAAGTCAACACTTTAAATAAAAAAACTAATTGGTATATTTCATTACCCAATAACTGATCCCATCATCTTTTTCCTGAATCGTTTTTACCCAACCCTCTTTAGCATAAAAAGCCAATGCTTTTTCGTTTTCAGTCACACATTTTAATGTCGCAGGCAACTCTATTCGATTGAGAGCTTCAGCAATTAATTGAGAACCAATTCCTTTTCTACTCTTAGTAGTATCAACAAACAAATGATGGATAAAACTATCCGGGACATATGTAGAGACAAAACCTAATATTTCACCCTCTTCTTCTATTAATAAAACTTCTTCATCAATTGTCTGTTTGTCGAAGTCTTCAAGTTTATAAGTTTCTGTTTTATCCCAGGCGAACGCAGCCGTTCTAACTTTTAAAAATATTTCTCGCAACCTTGGTAAATCTTCTTTTTTCATTTCTCTTGCGTACATCGTCTTCACCCCTATACACTTACATATATTTCTCTTAAGAACTTCTTTATTATATCGACACCTTCATAAATTTTACAAGTATATTTTTCACAAAACTCTAAACGTAAAGACCCCTCGCCTTTTTCATCTACACACCATATTTCACTATCTTTCTTGTATTTTTGATATTCTTTCGCAAGTAACAATGCACCCTCACCTCTAAACTTAAGAACTTTAGCATCACAAATGTCGCGCATAAGATAACGGCCCCAAGAAAAAGAAACAGTCGGATAACGCATGATATCTTCTTCAAAAAAATGATATGTTTTTTTAGCGCATTCACTGTAAAACGAATCATTCGTTAATTGCGACAATTGCCAAAATGAGAACGTTATGCTGGCATTAGCATTCGGAAGCGCCGTATCTAAACCTTCTTTATCTCTTATGATCAACGGTAATTCACGATCATCTGTAAAATAAAAACCACCGGCTTGCTTATCCTCAAAATGTTCAGTTAAAACATTAGCTAACACAATCGCTAATTCGATATATTTGTGTTTGAATGTCAGTTGGTTAAGCTCAATACATGCTTCTATCAGATAAGCATAATCATCAAGAAAAGCAATCTCTTTTACGACGCCCTCCATTGAAGTGGCATAAAGATTACCGTCTCTATAATTGACGTTGATTAACGCATCAAAACAGTCCTCTGCTCTTCTCTGATAAGATTGATCACCCAATATACGGCTAGCTTTGGCTAACGACTTAACCATTAATGCATTCCACGACGTTTTAATTTTAGTTTCTACAAAAGGAGACAGTTCTTGTTTACGATGATTACTTAACTTAGCTAAACTATCGATTAATTTGTTTCCACGTAGTTCACTGTCTCTCTCATTAACATACAGTATATTTCCCTCTGCTCCTTGCTCTTGTGTTATTAAACCAAAACGATAAGCAAATAACACAGCTGTTTCACTACCAAGAACTGACACAACTTCATCCCACCGCCATTTATAATAGGCACCTTCAACACCTTTTACATCAGCATCAATCGCACTGTGAAAAACACCATTCTCAGACATCAATAAACGGTCTACAAAATCAATTAAACGTCTACTTGTTTCTTTATATAACTCTTTTGACTGATACTGGTATGCAGTGACATAAGAGTCAAGCAACAATGCCTGATCATAAAGCATTTTTTCAAAATGTGGGGAACGATGACGCTCATCTACGGTATAACGAAAGAAACCACCATCTATTTGATCAAACAAAGCACTGTAACGCCATTCTTCTAACGTCTTACTCAACATTTCATCTGCCTCAATAGAGGAATATCGAGTCGAATAGTTCATTAAAAATTGTATAGGCTGGCTTGTTGGGTATTTTGGTGCTTTACCAAAACCAGCGTTTTCCAAATCAAATTGTGCTCTTAAATTACCGTAAAGGTGCTCTACCACTTCTTTATCTGCATAATCTTCCAGCGTATTGTTAGGAGGGGCTGCCAATCCTTTTATTAGTTGCTGACTAATACCTTCTATCTGTTCGGGCATTTCATCATACACCCGCTTCAAATGTTTGATAATCGACATCATTCCTGGTTGATTATGAGTGTCATCCTTCGGTATGTATGTAGCGGCATAAAATGGCGCTTGTTCTGCTGTTAAAAAAACGTTAAGTGGCCATCCAGCTTGTCCAGTTAACATCTGGCAAACCTTCATATAGATGGCATCAATATCCGGACGCTCTTCCCTGTCTATTTTGATGGCAATAAAATGTTCGTTCAGGTAATCAGCGACTTCACTATCCATAAAGACTTCATCAGACATAACATGACACCAATGACACGTAGAGTATCCACTGCTTAACAATACTGGCTTATTTTCATGTTGGGCTAATTCAAATGCTTCATCGCCCCAAGGATACCAATTTATAGGATTGGCTGCATGTTGTTGTAAATAAAGGGACTTTTCAGTCGCTAGATGATTTGTTTTAGAATGTCGCATGTTTACCCTCCACTTCTATTTTTATATTTTAAAGTAAATTATAGATGAGACGAGCCTTTTACACAACGTTCCGATTTAATCATTCTTGCCTCACCTAGGTTAAAAGAAAAACCTTTACTAATTTAACATTACCGCAGATAATAGGAGAGAGTATTATACTAAAGGAGCGGATTACAAAATGAATATTATTTCTCATACTGTTGAAAAACTACATGACCCTACGGGCATCATTGAAGGTGAACGTTATGAATTTTTCATCGTGTTTAATGTTGATGAAGATGACGAATTATTTGAAGCTAACGGACTTGAGTTACGTGTATTAATCGGACAAAAGGAAGACATTTCTAGAATCGTTACTTACTATATCAAATCGATTGATACAGACACGCAACTAGACATTGCCCTTGACGAAGATGAAGAAGCAGAAATACTTACATTCTGTGCGGATAAAATCAAAGACCTACCACAATTTTAATTGATGAACTAAAACACTTCTACCTCAATTCATTTCGAATTTGAGAAAGAGGTGTTTTTTTGTTCAGAAAAATGCAGGCACTTGGTTAGGTCTTTCGACTTATATCCTTTCAGTTAATTATCATTGAAATCCTCAACTATATCAACATTGTTATACTTTTCCAGACATTTTACTGAAAAGGACTATAGTTTCATAATCAAAGAAAACGTTTACACGCTTTATTTTAGGTGCTATACTCATGTTGTACCAACACATATATCTACAATAGGAGGTTTATTTATGAAATTTTTAAAACCACCCGCACCAAAAGAACGTTTACCAAAAGATGAAATCGATCCGGTTTATAAACGCTTACGGTGGCAAGTATTTATTGGTATTTTCATTGGTTATGCCGGGTATTACTTATTACGAAAAAACTTTTCTCTCGCTATCCCTGGTTTAACAGAAGAAGGCTTCACAAAAGGCGAATTAGGATTAGCGTTATCCGCTGTTTCAATCGCCTACGGTATCAGTAAATTTATAATGGGTATTGTTTCCGATCGAAGTAACGCAAGAATATTTTTACCTTTAGGTCTCATTTTAGCTGCTATCATTAATTTATTACTCGGCTTTATTCCTTTTTTCACATCTTCAATCACAACCATGTTTATTATGCTATTCTTAATCGGTTGGTTCCAAGGAATGGGTTGGCCACCTGCTGGTAGAACACTTGTACATTGGTTCTCTCTGAATGAGCGTGGCGGTAAAACAGCCATTTGGAACGTTGCTCATAATGTCGGTGGTGGTATCATGGCGCCAATCGCAGTAGCCGGTATTAGTTTAACCTCTACTTACATTATTGGTATAAAAGCCTTTAACGGTGTCTTTATTTTACCAGCATTAATAGCCATTATCGTTGCAATACTTGCATATATTTTAATGCGTGACACACCTCAATCTGAAGGTTTACCACCTATTGAAGAATATCGTAATGATTATCCTAATGCCTCACATGAAACAATTGAAGAAGAATTGAGTGCTAAAGATATTCTCTTTAAATATGTTTTAAATAATAAATGGGTCTGGATGATTGCAGTTGCTAATATCTTTGTCTACTTTACACGTTATGGCGTACTCGATTGGGCACCAGCCTATCTTAGCGAAGAAAAAGGAATGAATTTAAGCGAAACAAGTTGGTCTTACTTCCTTTATGAATGGGCAGGTATCCCTGGCACTCTTTTATGCGGTTGGATTTCCGACAAATTTTTCAAAGGACGTCGTGGTCCGGCAGGCGTTGTCTTTATGTTAGGTGTTGCTGCTGCAGTCCTTGTTTATTGGCTCAATCCTCCAGGCAACCCTTGGATTGATAACGTTGCCTTAATAGCTATCGGCTTTTTAATTTACGGTCCAGTAATGTTGATTGGACTTCAGGCGCTTGATCTTGTACCTAAAAAAGCAGCAGGTACCGCCGCGGGCTTAACTGGACTTTTTGGTTATCTTGGCGGTGCCGTGATGGCAAATGCTTTGCTTGGTTTTGTTGTTGATGCGTATAGTTGGGATGTTGGCTTTACACTTATCTTCATTTCTTGTATCCTTGCAGCTATCGTATTTGCCTTTACATGGAACGTTCGTGGGCAAGAAACTTAATTTTTCATCCCCCATTCAATAGAGTGGGGGTTTTTAATAGGTACTTTTTTGTTCCTACTTTTCACTTACTTTAAATAAGCTTATTATGTATATAAAGCTTGTTGTCACATTTATTTGACACAAAAAGCCCTAAATTATCAACAAATTATAGGAGGAATTTTTATGACTACCGATTTATATTCACCGATTAGTATCAAAAACATGACATTGAAGAATCGTATTGTAATGCCACCGATGTGCATGTATTCCGCTCGTGACCAAGACGGGTATACAACAGACTGGCATGTTTCACACTACGCAACACGAGCAATTGGTGGTACGGGATTAATTATCATTGAAATGACCAATATCGAACCTGATGGTCGAATTTCAAATAACTGTCTTGGTTTATGGGAAGATGGTCAAATAGAAGGTATCGCTAAAATTGTTGAAGCTTGTCATGCTGCGGGAGCAAAAGTAGCGATTCAAATCGCTCATGCAGGGCGCAAAGCGACTGATGCTGCTACACCTGTTTCTTCTTCTCCTATCGCATTTGATTCGAATTCTAAAACACCACACGAATTAACAACATCTGAAATTGATGTTCTTATTAATAAATACGCAGAAGCGGCAAAACGTGCTGTTAAAGCTGGCGTTGATGCAATTGAATTACATGGTGCTCATGGTTATCTTATTCATCAATTCCAATCACCATTAACGAATAAACGCTCTGATAAATATGGCGAAAAACTTGGCTTATTTGGTGAACGTGTCATTTCGGCTGTAAAAAATAGCATACCTGCAGAAATGCCACTTTTCTTAAGAACATCAGCCATCGAATTTCATCCAGAAGGTTACGGTTTAGAACATAGTCTTAATCTTGCTGCTGATTATCTAACTGCTGGAATTGATGTGTTTCATGTAAGTGCAGGTGGTGAAAGTCAAAACGGTCCTTCCGCTACAATCGGTAGTGATGCAGGCTATCAATTAGGTCTGGCTCAAGCATTTAAAAATAAATTCAATGTACCTATTATAGCCGTGGGGAATTTATCTGACGCAGCTCTTTCTAATTCAGTTATTACAAACAATCAAGCTGATATGGTCGCTGTGGGTCGTGGACTTCTACGCAACCCTTACTGGTCATTAAATACAGCGGCAGAGCTTCATAAACAAACAGATGTACCAAAACAATATAGCCCGGCCTTTCCTGACATCAAAAATTAATTGCTAAATAACGAAAAAGCTCCCTCACTGTTTATAGTGAGTGGAGCTTTTTTAATGACTACTTCTAAGTAAACGTAACGAATTCAAAATGACTAAAATCGTGCTGCCTTCATGTCCGATAACACCGAATGGTAAATTCATCATTTGGAAAAAGTTTGAAACAATTAGTATTAACATCACACTTATGGAAAAAGAAATATTCTGTTTAACGATACGTTTCATTTTTCGCGATAATTTAATCGTGCTCGCAATTTGAGTTAAATCATCCTTCATTAATACCACGTCAGCTGTTTCTAGAGCTACATCAGTCCCTTTCCCCATCGCTATACCAACATCTGCAATCGCAAGAGCAGGTGCATCATTAATGCCATCACCGACCATCGCAATTAAATCATTGTTACCTTTCAATTTTTTAATTTCTGTCACTTTATCCGCAGGCAAGCAATTTGCAATATATACCGGTACACCAGCTGTTGTGCTGATTTTTTTTGCAGTTGTTTCATTATCACCTGTCAACATGATTGTTTGAATACCTAATGCTTGTATCTCAGCAATCGCTGCTTGTGCTTCCGGTCGTACTTCATCTTCCAACGTCGCCATCAAAACAACTTCATCATCACGTTCCATGAACACAACGGTCTTCCCAACGATTGGTGCAATAAATCCTGAGGCTTTTAAAAACTGCTTCACAGACACTTGATTCATCCAGCTTTCTTTCCCCACTTTATAAGTAATACCAGCAACTGTTCCTTTGATTCCCCAACCAGGAAATTCTTCGACCAAAAAATCTTGCTGCGATACAACGCCTTGTTTTTCTAGTTGTCTAAAGATTGACTGAGCAATTGGATGATTCGATTGCCTTTCAATTCCTGATAAAATTGCTAGTATCTCCGCTTCTTCTAAAAGTGGTAAAGAATAGATTGAAACGTCAGTTGGTCGTCCTTGTGTTAAAGTACCCGTCTTATCGAACACTATTGTTTTAACCTCACTCAAAGCTTCGATATAACTGCCGCCTTTTACTAAAATCCCACGTTTGGCGCCATTAGAGATAGCAGCAAGTGATGCGGGTGTAATAGACGCAACCAAAGCACAGGGTGATGCAACAACTAATAAAATCATGGCACGATAAAAGGTTGTTGTCCAATCCCAACCCACCAAATAATGCGGGACAAATAACATCAATCCAACGATACCTAAAATAACTTTGACATAACGGCCTTCAAAACGTTCGATGAATTGTTCAGCGGGAGATTGCTCTGCTTGAGCAGTTGCAACTAAATCAATAATTTTCTGGAACACCGTTTCGGATGTTAACTTCGTCATCCGTATTTCAATTGCGCCACTACCGTTAAGGGTTCCCGCAAACACTTCTTTTCCAGGTATTTTTAGAACAGGAAGTGATTCACCTGTAATAGCAGCTTCGTTTATTGTCGTTTCGCCTTCACTAACAACACCATCCGTTGGCACTTGTTCGCCTGGTTTTATCAATACTCGATCATTAATCTTGAGTTCTGTAACAGGGACAAGTACAGTTGCACCATCTTCCTCAATACGCCAAGCTTCTTGGGGTTGCATACCCATTAATGCGGTAATTTCTTTTTTACTTTTATTCATCGCATATGTTTCTAGCGCGCCACTGATACCAAAGATAAAAATTAAAATGGCGCCCTCCATCCAATAACCAATCAATGCAGAACCAATCGCCGCCATAATCATTAGCAACTCCACATTTAATGCCTTTTTTTCGAACGTTTCCAACAAACCTTCTTTAGCTTTAGCATAACCACCAATAATGTAAGCTAACAAATAACAAGCAGTCGCAACCTTCACATCATTAAACGCACTTAAAATCAGCGCGATTGCAATTAAAACACCTGCAATACCAACGGCAATTAATTCCTTATACTCTGTCATTTTCTCAATTAAATCCATTTTTTTACCTATTCTCAATTAGAACACTCCTCTACTGATAATGAAAATCACTCTCAAACAGCTATTAAAACAACAAATGCCGACGAAACCCAATAAGGCCCGTCAGCATTTATATTAATTACTACTTTAGAATCATTATAACATAGGGTGTATCTTAATGAAAGACACGGTTAATAACAACATTAAATAACAAAATTCCTTAAAACTTTCTTTATCTATCAATCATTGCTAATAGTGTATACTAAAATCATTAAATAAGGAGGTTAGATTATGCCATTAATTAAATTATATTACGGGGACACCTATACTACTGAAACGATTGAAACAATCAATACTGTTATTCATCATTCGCTCGAAAATTGTTTTAAAATCCCAGCAGATGATACCTTCCAATTGTGGGTTCCAATGACGCAAAAAAATAATTTTGTCGATGATTGTTATCTACTAGCTGGTGGACAACGGAACAACCAGTTTCTTTATATTGAAATTTTTTGTGGACCTGGTCGTACAATTTCACAAAAAAAAGCGCTCTATCAAACGATTGCTGAACAAATCGACTTGAAAACGTCTTTAACCAAAGAAAACATCTTCATTTTACTCAATGAAGTCCCACTTGAAAACTGGTCCTTCGGGGATGGCAAAGCACAGATGATTCAGGAATAAACTATTCTGCCGATTACTCACTATCCTAATAGTTATTTTATGACTTTCAAAAATCACCTAATAATTATTATTCAACACACAGACGTTAGAACGATTAAAGTTAATCCTTAACAATCAGTCATTTTAACTTGTTATCTTACTAAAAAAACTGAGTATGACTAATAGCTTTGTATCTTTTCCATAAAAGAAAAAGATGGTGCTGGAATTTATCATTACCAACACCATCTTTTTTTATTTTTTGTTTAGAGTGACTGATGAATTACATCATTCCGCCCATTCCACCCATACCGCCCATATCTTGAGGCATTGGTGATTCTGGTGCCGGTCTGTTAGCAACGACTGCTTCTGTTGTTAAGAAGAGCGCTGCGACTGATGCAGCATTTTGTAATGCCGAACGCGTCACTTTAGTAGGATCAACAATTCCTAATTCTACCATGTTACCCCATTCGCCATTTGCCGCATTGTAACCAATTCCTGCAGCTTCTTTTTTCAAACGTTCAACAATTACTGCACCTTCAACGCCAGCATTTAAAGCAATTTGTCTCACTGGTTCTTCTAACGCACGGAGTACAATATTAATACCTGTCTGTACATCACCAGTTTCTTCTAATGCCGCAACATCGTTGTACACATTAACCAACGCTGTACCACCACCGGCAACAATACCTTCTTCAACTGCTGCACGTGTAGAGTTCAATGCATCTTCAATACGTAATTTACGCTCTTTTAACTCAGTTTCTGTAGCAGCCCCAACTTTAATAACTGCAACACCACCACCAAGTTTAGCTAAACGTTCTTGTAATTTTTCACGATCAAATTCAGAAGTAGATGCTTCTAATTGTGCTTTTATTTGTCCGATACGTGATTCAATATTAAGCGCTTGTCCAGCACCTTCGACAATTGTTGTATTTTCTTTCGTTACATTGACACGACTTGCTGTTCCTAACTGATCAAGTTCCGTATCTTTTAATTCTAATCCTAACTCATCAGTGATCATTGTCGCTCCCGTGATGATTGCAATATCTTGCAACATTTCTTTACGACGATCACCAAAGCCAGGTGCTTTAACAGCAACAACATTAAATGTACCACGTAATTTGTTTAATACTAATGTTGCTAACGCTTCACCTTCAACATCTTCAGCGATAATTAATAGTGCGCGTCCTTGCTCAACAACTTGTTGCAAGACAGGTAAAATCTCTTGAATGTTGTTGATTTTTTTATCAGTCACCAATATATATGGATTTTCTAATTCAGCAATCATTTTTTCTTGGTCTGTTGACATATACGGTGATAAATAACCGCGGTCAAATTGCATACCTTCAACCACATCTAATTCTGTTTTAAAACCTTTTGATTCTTCTAAAGTGATAACACCGTCGTTACCCACTCGTTCCATTGCTTCTGCGACTAATTCACCAATTTCTTGGCTTCCCGCTGAAACGGCAGCAACTTGTGCAATTGATTGTTTCCCTGTAATCGTTGTTGAAATACGTTGTAATGCTTCAACTGCTGCTGCAGTTGCTTTTTCCATTCCTTCGCGAATACCTACTGGGTTAGCACCCGAAGTGACGTTTTTTAATCCTTCTTGAATCAATGCTTGCGCTAATACTGTTGCAGTTGTTGTACCATCACCGGCAACGTCGTTTGTTTTGCTTGCTACCTCAGACACAAGTTTTGCACCCATATTTTCAAAAGCATCTTCTAACTCAATTTCTTTGGCGATTGTTACACCATCATTTGTAATTAAAGGTGAACCAAAGGCTTTTTCTAAAACAACGTTTCGTCCTTTAGGTCCTAAAGTTACTTTAACTGCATTAGCTAATTGATCAACCCCACGCAACATTGACGCACGTGCGTCTTCACTGAATTTCAAATCTTTTGCCATTATAAGTTCCTCCTCTATTCGTTCTTTATTCTATTCAACAATTGCTAAAATATCATCTTCACGTAAAATTAAATATTCTTTGTCATCGTATTTTACTTCTGTTCCCGAATATTTCGAAAACACAATACGGTCACCTACTTTTGTTTCTAATGTTGTTTTAGTTCCATTTTCTAAGATACGACCTGCTCCTGTTGCAACAACGATGCCTTCAGAGGGTTTCTCTTTAGCAGAATCTGGCAGCACAATACCACCTATCATTTTTTGCTCAGTTTCAATAATTTCAATCACTACGCGATCGCCTAATGGTTTTAACATACTAACAACCTCCTCAGATAGTAGAATTTTTTAGCACTCGTTACTCTCAAGTGCTAATCACAACTATTATAATAGACAATTTTGGTCAAATTTGCAAGTTATACGGATATTTATTTTAGTTGCTGATTTGTCATATTATCGCTACAATGATACTAGCAATAAAAACAGAAGACAAAGGAGTTATCAGGTTATGAATAAAAGATATTGGTGGATACTTGCAGTGTATCTCATCATACAGATTACTTCATCTTTAGGCGTTTTCTGTGTTATGGTAATGAAACAGTTTCGCCCTGTATCAGATCAACAAGCGAACGTAATTATCTCTAACTGGTCTATTGGTATTTTTATCATCGGTGCCTTCATTGTATTACTCTTGTTACGAAATGCACCTTCAACAACTTATATTGATCGCCAACCTAAAATGGCTTGGACTAAAAGTATTTGGTTTATTATCGGTGGTGTCTTTGTCGCTTTCATAACACAGGCAATCACATCCACGATTACAGCTATCATCAATGGAGGGCTCGAACAATCGGAAAACACAGCTAACTTAATGGGCGTGCTATTTGAAAATCCCTTGTTCATCGTTTTAATTGTTTTTGTTGCCCCATTTTTGGAAGAAATTATTTTCCGAAAAGTTATTTTTGGTGCACTGACTAACAAAATGCCTGTCGCTTCAGCTGCGCTTGTCAGCGCCGTGATTTTTGCAGTCATACACTTCGACTTTTCTTATTTACTTGTGTACACTGGAATGGGACTCGTATTTGCTTATTTCTACTATAAAACCAAACGTATCTATGTTTCATATGCTATTCATATGTTGATGAATGCGGTTGTTGCGCTAGCAGGATCTTTACAAAACTAACAAATTAATAGAATGGAGTTTTATTATGCAGTCTGTCCGTGGACAAATTATCTTTAACCTCTTGTTTGGTGTTATTTTTACATATTTAGCCATTCGCCCTGTTTCCGAGAATGGATGGACAATTTATCCCATCCTATTGATCTCATTTGCGGCTATCGATTTTATTCGAGTTGTTAACTTAGTGATGTTAACTCGCAAAAATAAAGATGATCAAAAATAAAAATAAAAACCAGCTTGATTTGCTACTAGCAAAATCAACTGGTTTTTTCTTTTACTTAATTTTTATTTAATAACAGTGCATTGATTTTTCTCAAGACACTACTAACTTTTTCAGTTCTCGCCTACAAAACCGCCTGTTAAGACTAATTTTCCGACCATTTGACTTTTTTCTAACAAAGCATGCGCTTCCTTCAAAGATTTAGCATTGATACCATTTGTCATTTCCTGTGTTAAGGTTGACGTCAATTCACCACTATCTAAACGCTCAGCAATAAAGGCTAATATCTCTCCTTGTGTTTCCATTTTGTAACTGTAGTTCGCTTTAGCAAACATAAATTCCCAATCAAAACTAGCTGATTTATTTTTCAATACATTCATATTCAATGTATCTGTCGCTTCAACGATTGATGCAATATGTCCAAATGGTGCAATGAGTGCTGCAGCTTCATCAAAATAACGCTCGGTTGAATGTAAAATAATAATCGCTTCTAATGATTCATGTCCAAGTTTTTGTAGCTGTTCTGTCATGTTATCATGGTAATCAATCACTGCATCAGCACCATTTTTTTTCACCCAATCATTGTTTTTGGGGCTGCAGGTCGCAATTACTTCTATCCCTGCCCATTTTGCTAATTGTATTGCGATTGATCCTACGCCACCTGCACCGTTAATTACCAATAACGTTTGACCACTATTCGCATTAGCTTCTGCTACAAAACCGATTTTTTCAAACAGCAACTCATAGGCTGTCAAAGCGGTCAATGGCATAGCTGCTGCTTCGGCTGTAGAGATATTATGTGGTGCTTTGCTTGCTAAGCGCTGATCCACTAGTTGATACGCGGCATTACTGCCTTGACGTTGTGCTGAACCTGCATAATAAATACGATCGCCAACAGCAAATTTTGTTACGTCCTCTCCAACTGACACAACTTCTCCGACTGCATCAAAACCTAATATGCGAGCTTCAGTTAAAGCAGCAGTATTTTGACGTAATTTTGTATCTACTGGATTGACAGAAACAGCAATTACTTCAGTTAAAACATCTTGACCACTTGCTACTGGAATCGTCAGTTCAAGATCAACTAAGCTCGTGCTTTCAGTAATCGGTAAACCTTGAAATAAACCTACGGCTTTCATTTTTTTTAACATGTACATTCCGCCTTTCTGAATAGCTATTCCCCTAAAGTATAAATGTTTTTCACTGATATACCAACTTAAACACAATAAAAACAGTCAGCTGACTGTTTCATCTATCTTCTCGTAAATACCTTATTACTCTGGATTGATACTATTTTTTAAATCACTTTCGTATGTTGTTTCATTTGCTTTGTTGACGCGTCGAACGCGACCTTTAATTGGGAAATCCTGTAACTTTTCAAGTACCATTTCACCTTTACTATTTAAAATCTCTACGAATGTAGATACATCTAAAATACTAATAACGCCGATAT
Source organism: Brochothrix thermosphacta DSM 20171 = FSL F6-1036 (assembly GCF_036884295.1). NCBI lineage: Bacteria > Bacillati > Bacillota > Bacilli > Caryophanales > Listeriaceae > Brochothrix > Brochothrix thermosphacta. The sequence goes on along the minus strand of NZ_CP145608.1, from coordinate 742,409 downwards.
CTTCACCTGTCATGCCCTCTATCCCACACAAAGCACCAACTACATCACCCGCACGCATCTTCGTTTTCTTACCTGCATTAATATGTAATTTCATGATTTCATCTTTAAAATCATGGCCTTTTTCTTTTTTAATTTGCATTTTTGTTTCCTGTTTTTGTTCAAAAGCCGGCAACGATGCTTCAACTTGTTCCGTTGTAGGATGTGCTACCTTTTCAATCGTGCCTTCCATCGTTTCCATAATTGGCTCAAGGTAACGATAATCAGAAGAAGTTACAAACGATACAGCTTGCCCATGATTTTCAAATCGTGCAGTTCGACCAATTCGATGCACATAACTTTCAACGTTTTCTGGTAAATCAAAGTTTAACACGAGTGCAATATCAGCAATATCCAACCCACGTGATGCAACATCAGTTGCCACCAAGTAACGGAAATAACCATGTTTAAAATCGTTAATTACCGCTGTTCGATGACGTTGTTCCATCCCACCATGTAAAGTCGCGACTTCAACACCTAACTCAAATAGTGCATCTGCAATTTCTTCAACAGCCGCCTTTGTATTACAAAAGATAATACTACTTTCAGGATTCTCTACAACAATAACATCTTCTAATAATGCCACTTTATTATCATAATCAACTTCATAATAATGTTGTTGAATACGATCAATAATTTTATTTTCAGCTTTAACTTCAATAAATTGTGGTGCTTTCAAATAACTTTGTGATAACTTTTTGATTGCTGGCGGCATGGTTGCAGAAAATAATGCCATCGTGCGTTTATTTGGAATTGCTTTAATAATATTTTCTATTTGTTCAATGAATCCCATCGCCATCATTTCATCTGATTCATCGATTACAACGTTGGTAATCTTACTTAAGTCTATAGTACCTCTTGTTAAATGATCAATTAAACGCCCTGGTGTTGCAACCACTACGTGTGTTCTTTGTTTAAGATTTTTTTCTTGTTTTTCAAATGAACTACGTCCAAAAACTGCCTCCACTTTGATTCGTTTGTAACGACCAATATTAAAAATATCTTCTTGTATTTGTAAGGCAAGTTCACGCGTTGGTGTTAAAACCAATACCTGTGGCTTACGCTCTTCCCACTCAATTATTTCACACATAGGAATAGCAAACGCGGCTGTTTTACCACTACCTGTTTGTGACTTAACAATCAAATCCTTACCTTGCAATAGTTGCGGAATAACTTTCTCTTGAACGCTTGTTGGTTCTGTATATCCTAAAATGTTAATAGCTCTCACTATTTCTTCGCTTAAGTTAAATTTTTCAAATGAATTAGTACTCATAATTTCCTCCTGATACAGCAATCACGCTGTTAATTCTTCTCTTATTTATTGTAGCATAAAAACAACCTGCTTTTTCCTCACTATTTTAAACAGTTTATTTTATGCATCTTATTTCCTAGGAAATACATTTTGTTTCCCCATAAAAAAAAACAGACAAACGACCTAACATTTGTCTGCATTCTCTCGTTATTAAAAATTATTTTTCATCTGTAACAACCACAGTTTTTTCTAAGTCCACTTTTTCTAATGGAATAAGTTTTGTTTTGTGCTTGATTTTGTAGAAGAAATAGCAGAAAAGGAATAACGGTATACTCATATAAGTGACTAGTATCGCCTGAATATCCCATTTAGCAAAAGAAGCTAAATCTTGCCCTACAATAACTAAAATACATAAAACCAATGCTAATATGGGGCCTAATGGGAACCATTTAGCTTTGTATTTTAACTCATCTAATGAATGTCCTTGTAATTTATAAGCTCGTCGGAACCTGTAATGAGATACAGCGATACCAATCCACGCAATAAAACCAGTTAATCCACTTGCTGCTACTAAATATAAGTAAACTTGTGGTCCTAAAATGGATGTTAAAAGAGCTAAACCAGCAACAATACCTGTGAAAATAAGAGCATTCATTGGAATACCTCTTTTATTAACACGTCCCATACGACGAGGCGCTTGACCTGATTGCCCCATCGCCATCAACATACGTGTACTAGCGTACATACCTGAGTTACCTGCCGATAAAACTGACGTTAAAATAATCGCATTCATCACACCAGCTGCCATCGCTAATCCCGCATTTTTAAATATCAATGTAAAAGGACTCATTGCGACATTTGTTTCACTTCCGCCTAATAAATCAGGGCTTGTATAAGGAATAATCGCTGCAATAATTGCAATAGCTAAGATATAGAATAATAATATTCGCCAAAAAATCGTTTTGATAGCTTTAGGAATACTTTTTTCTGGTGTTTTTGATTCACCAGCTGTTATACCAATCAGTTCTGTTCCTTGGAACGAAAAACCTGCAATAACAAACATTGCTAGAATTGCTGGAACACCACCAACAAAAGGCGCTTCTTTATAAGTGAAATTAGATAAACCATAATAGTGCCCACCTAATATTCCAAAGATAGTTAAAATACCGATGATAATAAAAGCAATCACTGTTATGACTTTAATGATTGAAAACCAATATTCAGCTTCACCAAACGCTTTAACTGTTAATGCATTCAATGCAAAAATAATCAACAGAAAGAAAACGCTGAAGATCCAGCCAGGGATTTGCGGTACCCAAAAACGCATAATCAAAGCCGCTGTACTAACATCAACAGCCAATGTAATTGCCCAGTTAAACCAATAGTTCCAGCCCATTGCAAATCCAAAGGCTGGATCAACAAAACGGGTTGCATACGTGCTAAAAGAGCCTGATACTGGTAAATAAGTTGCCATTTCACCTAAGCTAGTCATCAGGAAAAAAACCATTAACCCAATACCAACATAAGCGACGAGTGCACCACCAGGACCTGCCGTTGAAATTGCTGAGCCACTCGCAACAAACAAACCTGTACCAATACTACCTCCGATGGCAATCATCGATAAATGACGCGTTTTCAGTTGGCGTTTTACACCCTGTGTCTTTACCGTATGATGTTCATCTAATGCCATAATTTTTCCACCTTTCGTTTACTTTTAATCCTTTTGAATTATAGAACATGTACAATGGTAGCTAAAAGAACGCCAACAACATAGGACATGCTAATATAGTAAATAAATGTATAAAGCTCTTTTTGCTTCAATAGTTTAAAACTTTCTAAACTAAATGTTGAAAAAGTAGTTAAACCACCAAAAAAACCAATAACAACTAACAATAATTGTGTTTCATCTGGTTTTTGCAAAAGGTATGCCGCCATCGCATAAGACCCTACCATATTAACGATAAAGGTTGCTAATGGAAAGATTCCTTTATATACAAAAGAGATTATTTGTGTCACGAGATATCGACATAAGGCACCTAAACCAGCGCCTAGACCAACAAGAAGAAAACTCATCCTTTTGTCCTCCTCTTATTTAGAAGTTTATGTACAAGATAATAAGCAAGTTGAATCATCAAAAAACTACCGATTAAACTTACTGAGAAATAACTTAGCGCGAGTACGATCTCTCCTGCTTTAAATAACCGTACAAAATCAATGCTGAATGCTGAAAAAGTTGTAAACGCACCGATAAATCCAGTGCCGATGGCCATAATGATCATTTTAGGTATTTTAGTTGCGATACTCATATATTCATTCACAATAACCAAAACAAAACAACCGAGTAGATTCACAATTAACGTCCCGTAAGGAAAACCATCGCTTTGAAATAACAAACCAATGCCATAACGTGACATTCCTCCAAGTGAACCAAATAAAAACATAAGCAAATAGCTCATTGTTCTCCTCCTTATACTCTTAAAAAATAAAAAAGATAGCCAGATATAATCTGGCTATCTTTAACTATGCGGCCAAGAGGACTTGAACCTCCACGCCCTAAACGGGCACCAGATCCTTAGTCTGACGCGTCTGCCAATTCCGCCATGGCCGCTTACACTTGCATTACTTATATTACCGTAATTAACTTTCGCTGTCAACAGCTTTTATGTATTTCTTCTTTTTTTATTCGATTTAACGTATATTATTTGCTTATTTATTCAAAAAAAAACAGTTACCTTTAAGCATAGTAACTGTTTAATACTAATTAAATCCAAATTTTCACAATTAAATATGCAAAAAACAAAGCGGAGATTACCCAAGTCATTTTGGATATTTGTTTAATTTTCCCTACAAATACTTTTACAAGTGGATACGCTACAAAACCAAAAGCTAATCCATCTGAAATACTCATAGAAAAAGCCATCATTACAATCATTAAGAACGCTGGGAACCATTCGCTCAAATCAACCAAATTGATAAAACGAATATTCTGCATCATTAAACAACCTGTGATGATAATGACTGGTGCTAAGGCAGAGCTTGGAATAAACGATAGTAATGGAATCATAAAAATAGCCGCTACAAAACAAATACCAACCGTTATGGCAGTGATTCCTGTACGTCCACCTTCTTGAATTCCCGTTGAACTTTCTGCAGCTGGAATAGTCGGACTTGTACCTAATAAACTTGAAAAGAGCATCACAATACCGTTAACACGAAAAGCCTTTTTAAAACGATGATTATCGATGCCAGGTAATATGCCATTAAATAATCCCATAGATTCAAAAATTAAAATCATCGCTAAAGAAAAAGTCCCTAATATAAAGCCACCTGATAAAAAGCCGCTAAAATCTAATTTCCCAACAATTTGAGGATAATCAGTAATTGCTTGTAACGAAAATAGACTCTTTTCTCGTGGAATAATATTGAATACATTCGTAATTACTGTTGTGATTAGTATTCCTATAAAGAAACTCCCTTGAATTCCTTTAAAAAAGAGAAATAATGTTAAAACCAAGGTAAACAAGGTCATTAATAATAACGGTGATGAAAAATCATTTAATTGCATAAAGGTATGATCACCTTTTACAATGACACTACCTTTCTCTAATCCGATTATAACTAAGAACAAACCAATTCCTGTTGTAATCGCATGTTTTAAACTTTCTGGCACTGCATCTGCTAATAAATTTGTTAATGGTGTATATGCAACAATTAAATAAATAACACTTGCAGAGAAACTTACAGCCAATGCCTCTTGCCAGCTCAGTTTCAATGAATAAACAAGCGTATATGTAAAAAACGAATTGACTCCCATCCCTGTCGTAATGACAATGGGTACTTTAGCAAATAAACCGATTGCAACACAACCGATAATCGAAATAATGATAGTACCAAATACACTGAGTTCTGGAGGAATTCCTGCTTCTGCTAAAATCATTGAGTTCACAATAATTACATAAGATATCGCAAAAAATGCTGTTAAACCAGCGAGTACTTCTTTTTTGTAATCGACCTTAATTGGATACTTTGAAAACATATGACACGCTCCTTGTATTTAAATTACAGCTGTTCAAATGCATCGCATCGTTGCTTACTATTTTAAGACAAAGCAAATAATAAACGTGTTATTATTCATGCGACCCATGAGTTATCTATAATTTAAGTTGTTCTATTATTTTTTGTTATTAGCTTAACATAGTTATGTAAGCGTAAAGCAATGCACTATTTATTTTAACACGTTTAGTACACAAATAGTTTTTATTAATTATATAAATAATTAAGCTATACTAATGCATGATTTCCAGACGATTCTTCATATCTTTAGAATACTTTTAAATTCACGCAAATAAAAAAGTCTCTATTATAAATAGAGACTTAAGAACTGGGGTGGCAGGGATCGAACCTACGCATGATGGAATCAAAATCCATTGCCTTACCGCTTGGCTACACCCCATAAACTGGCGGTCTGGACGGGACTCGAACCCGCGACCTCCTGCGTGACAGGCAGGCATTCTAACCAGCTGAACTACCAGACCGTTTAATAAGTTGTAAACTACTTTGTTACTTGTCACAAAACTACGTTTAAAAAAACTGGCGGTCTGGACGGGACTCGAACCCGCGACCTCCTGCGTGACAGGCAGGCATTCTAACCAGCTGAACTACCAGACCAATAAAAGTGACCCGTACGGGATTCGAACCCGTGATACCGCCGTGAAAGGGCGGTGTCTTAACCGCTTGACCAACGGGCCTAAATATAAATACGGAGAAAGAGGGATTTGAACCCTCGCGCCGCTTTCGCGACCTACACCCTTAGCAGGGGCGCCTCTTCAGCCACTTGAGTATTTCCCCTAAAAGAAGTTATCTCTTGACTACTCTTAGTATTATATAGGCTTTCTCCGACATCGTCAATAGTTTTTAAGAAACTATATTAATTTGTCTGAAAAAAGTTTCTCTAAACTAAAAAAGTGTCGTAGAAAACTTCAGTTGTTATTTGTCAGTTATTTTTTTCAATCTACCTTTACACTTACCACAAACATATTTTACAACATTAAGCTGTTTCTTACGATGATAAATAAAATGGCATGTTTGACATTCGTATTGATGATCATTCGCTGTTTCAATTCGTTTACAGAAACGGGTTCCTCCAACAGCTCTTAACATTGTTTTGAAATCAACATCACGGTGCTGGTATCCTTTTCCTTGAAGATGTAAATGATAATGACATAGCTCATGCTTCATTATTTTTTCAAAATATTCCTCACCATAGGCATCTAAATATTTATGGTTCATTTCAATAGCATGTGTCGCTAATAGATACCGACCGCCCGTTGTCTGCAGTCGTTTATTAAAACGCGCTTGGTGAACAAAAGGATGTCCGAAAAAAACTTCAGACACCCTTTCCATCCATTGTTGTAACTGTTCATCCGTCATTGTTATGCTTTAACACGCGGTTGAATCATCGATAAAGCAACACGTTGTTTGTTTGTATCAACGCTTACAACCCAAACGGTTACTATATCACCCACTGAGACTACTTTCATTGGGTCTTTTACAAATTTATCGCTGAGTTTAGAAACATGAACTAAACCGTCTTGTTTCACACCAATATCGATAAATGCACCAAAATCAACAACGTTCCTAACAGTGCCTTGTAATTCCATACCTTCTTTTAAATCAGTCATCGATAATACATCTTGGTGTAATAACGGCGCTTCCATATCGTCGCGTAAATCTCGACTCGGTGCTTTCATTGAAGCAATAACATCGGTTAATGTTGCAACACCAACACCTGTGCTTTCACTCAATGACTCAATATTAATATTCGCAATCCCTTTAACCAATTCTTCCGTACCTAAATCACTTGGTTTTAATTGTAATTGGGTTAAAATTTGTTTTGCAACATCGTATGATTCTGGGTGAATAGCAGTTTCATCCAACTTGTTCTTAGCGTCAGGAATACGTAAAAAACCAATACTTTGCTCATAAGATTTTGCGCCTAAACGTGGGACCTTTTTCAATTGTGCTCGACTTAAGAACGGGCCGTTTTCTTCACGATAACGACGGATATTTTGTGCGGTTGTTTTGTTAAGACCAGAGACGTATTGTAATAGTGCACTTGATGCCGTGTTGACATTAACACCTACTTGGTTAACTGCCGTTTCAACTACAAATGTTAGGGTATCTGATAATTCTTTTTGGGAAACATCATGTTGATATTGTCCAACTCCAACAGATTTAGGATCAATCTTAACCAATTCGGCTAATGGATCTTGTAAACGACGACCAATTGAAATTGCCGACCGTTTTTCAACTGTGAGATCAGGGAATTCTTCACGTGCCATTTCACTAGCAGAATAAACACTCGCACCCGCTTCATTCACAATAATATAGGCAACTGACAAATGATTATCTTTGATTAATTCAGATGTAAATTGTTCGGATTCACGTGACGCTGTCCCATTACCAATAGCAATAATTTCAACATCGTATTTCTTAATAAGATCCAACATTATTTTTTGCGCTTCTACCAATTTGTTTACTGGTTTATGGGGATAAATAACTGATGTTGTTACTGCCTTGCCTTGCTTATCCAGCACAGCTAATTTACATCCTGTACGATAGGCTGGATCTAATGCCAACACACATTTGTCTTTTAATGGCGATTGCAGCAATAATTTACGTAAATTTTGACCAAAAATATCAATCGCATGCGTCTCTGCATGCTCCGTTAATTCACTGCGTATTTCACGCTCTATCGCCGGTCCAATGAAACGTTTGTATGCATCTGTAATCGCGGCAATAATTGCAGCTTGGGCTACTGTCTCTTGTTTACGCATCACCTGCAAGGCAATGTAGCGTTGAACGGCTTCTTCATCAACCTCAAGGTTTACTTTTAAGACGTCTTCTTTCTCTCCACGGTTAAGCGCTAACACACGATGAGGAACGATTGATTTTACTGCCTCATCATAATCGTAGTACATTGCAAAGACTTCTTGCTCATCAACCGCTTTCTTTTTCTTAGTTGCTGTTAAACGACCACGATTATATGTCATCTCACGTATGAAGCTACGATAAACAGGATTGTCACTAATAACTTCTGCCAGAATTTCATGAGCACCTGCTAATGCTTCTTCACTTGAGTTGATTTCTTGTTCCGCATTGATATATTTTTCAGCTTCCGCTACTGCACTACCCGTTGTAGGCAATCCTAATAACCAATTTGACAACGGTTCTAAACCTTGTTCTTTAGCGATTGTTGCTTTCGTACGTTTCTTTATTTTATAAGGGCGGTATAAATCTTCAACAACTTGTTGTTTTGTCGCTTTTTCAATTGCTTGTTTTAACTCAGTTGTTAACTTACCCTGTTCCGCAATGGTTCGTAATACATCTTCTTTACGTTGCGATAACTTCACTAAATAGTTATAACGTTCTTCAATTGTACGGATTTGAACCTCGTCTAGTTCTCCTGTGGCTTCTTTACGATAACGTGCAATAAACGGAACAGTATTGCCTTCTTCTAGCAATTCTAAGGTTGTTTCAATTTGTTTTTTCCGCAGTGTTAATTCGCTGGTTAATTGTTGTATGATGATTGCATCCATTCGTTTAAAACCCCTTTATACTAATTTTTCCTTCGTCATAATTCAATTTTATCACACTCGCACGCCTTTTTAAAAAAAGATGAGTTATAAAAAAAAGACACCACGCACATAAATTGTGAGTACTGTCCTTTTATTCGTCATATTGCATTTTTAATAATGCGGCACGTAATTTCTTAATTGCTCCACGTTGTAATCGTGAGACGTGCATTTGTGATACTTCCATTTCTTCACCAGCTTCTTTTTGACTTTTATTATCAAAAAAAGTTAGTTGTAATACCATACGTTCACGGTCATTAAGGACAGGCATAGCCTTTTCAAGCAGCATGCGTTGTTCTATCATTTCATAACCATCTTCACCAACAACATCTAATAAACTCATTTGCGAACCATCATTATCTGTTTCAAAGGTATGATCCACAGATAATGCTTGATAACTTTGACCCATTTCCATTGCTTCTAGTACTTCTTCTTGTGTGTAGTCAATACTCTGAGCAATTTCTTGAATACTTGGAGAACGTTGAAGAGCAATCGTTAACTCTTCTACTGTATTTTTTATCTTTGGACCAAGTTCTTTTATTCGTCTTGGTACATGTACACTCCAGGTTTTATCACGCAAGTAACGTTTAATTTCACCAATAATTGTAGGGATTGCAAAAGATTCGAACTTACGATCAAATGAGGCATCAAAACGAGCAATTGCACCTAATAATCCCAAATAACCCACTTGAACTAAATCATTGTGATAGGATTGTTTTCCATTAGAGTATTTACGCGCCAAAGCTTCTACAAGACCAGAATAATGAAGAACCAACTTTGTTTTAGCCTCTTCGTCATTTGATTTTTGCACTTGTTGAATCCATTCATCTATTTGTTCCTTAGTCGGATCAGTTGCTTTTCCTCTGTGCACCATATATTGTAGTCACCTACTCTTTATCAAAGTATTTAATCATTTCGATTTCCACACCATTTTCTTCTTTAAGTACCACATCATCCATTAAGGCTTGAATCAAAAACAACCCCAAGCCACCCACTTCTAAAGTATCAGCAGTTACATCTGCTGTATAGGGTTTACGATCACTTGAAAGCTTTACACCATCTGCTGGAGTAACGCCTTCATCTTTAACACGTATTCCTAGCCGGTCTTCATAGCGTGAAAATATAATTTCAATAATGCCTTCTTCACTATTTTGATAAGCATGAGTGACTGCATTAGTAATTGCCTCACTAATAGCAATTTTCAAATCCTCGATGATTTCATAACTGAAACCACATTGATTAGCAATACTCGAAAGCGTTAAACGTCCTAAAGAAATATATTCGGATTTAGCAGGTATTTTCATTTCAATACAATCAATTTTTTTAATTGTCATCAGCACCGTCATCCTTTTCCTTTCGATTTATCGACATTATATTGTCTAGACCGGTAATTGTAAATAAGCGGTCTAGTCGCTTAGGTACTTCTTCAATTAACAACTGTCCATTTACCTTAACAAGACTTTTATAAATACCGACAAAAACTCCTAAGCCTGTACTATCCATATAAGTTACTTCACTCAAATTGACTCGTATTACAAAATTTTCAATCTCAGCAAACTTAGACATTTCAATTTCTAAACGAGGTGCCGTATTACCATCAATTTCACCCCTTAATGTGAAAATGGCTGTATTATCATTCGTTTCTTCGACACTTGTGTTTAAAACCATTTAATATCCCCCCTATTTTTAAGCTATACGTTTGATGATAATTAATGTGAAATCGTCATATAGTTTAAAATTTTGTAGCTCAACTAATTTTTTATACACATTATCAGCAATATCCTGTGCCGATAATTCATGGAACGAGTAGATTAACTCTTTTAATGTTTCACGTTCAATAAACCCGTCACCAATTCGTGTCTCTGTCACACCATCTGATAACACCACAATAAAATCACCTATACTAAGCGAACGCTGGTACTCATGATAAGTGACTTCTTCTTGAATACCTAACATTAATCCTTTGGCATATAGATCCTGGTATTCATTATCTAATGCGTTATACCAAAAACCAATTTCATGACCTGCAGACGAATAGGTAAACACTTTATTCGATTTATCATATACCCCTAAAAACATCGTAATAAACATATTATCTGAAATATTTTCTTCAACCACCTTGTTAAGGTAGGATAACATACCACTCACACTTACTACATCATCAGGAGCATTTTGCATACCATACTTAAGCATCGACATTGCTAGCGCTGCGGGTATCCCTTTACCTATCACATCCGCTAGACTGACAGTGATGGCTGTTTCATTTTCAAAAAAATGATAATAATCACCACTCATTTGGTTAGCAGGCTTATCACACACACCAACATCCAAATGTTCTTTACTTGGAATTTCTGTTTGTAACAATGATTTTTGGATTTTCCCAGCTTTTAAAATTTCTTTTTGCAGTTCTTCCTGTTGTTTTTTTATAATAAGATTCCGTCTATAATCCGCACCATAATTCACCATTACCGTCATCAATACCTCTAAAGACGACAATACAATATCCGGTAATTTTTCTGGAATCGTAAGAAGTGCGGTACGATGAATACCAACGATTTCTTCAGGTGAAACACCTTGTGAAATTGCTTCTTTACTCCACTTATTAATATTATATAAGTATTTTTCGTCCCCTTCTTTTATATACCCATTCAGAAATTTACTATAATCTTTCTCAAAACGGAAAGTCACAAATTTCACCCCTTAATTAACCATTTTGTCACGGTTACTTCCACCCCGTCTACCCCTAACTCTGTTGAAGCAATTTCAAACTCATCAAACCAGCGTCTAACGCTTAACATTTCTAGCCTTATACCATCTGTTTGATTTACTGCAATATTTTCAGACAGGAAATCTGCCATATTTTCTATGCCAGGCCCCTGATCTACTGCTATTATTTTAATTCCCATTCGTTTCTCCTCAATAATTCCTTCTATTGAAAAGACACCTGACTGAGCAACTGTATACATATTTTGACATATACCACTGGTAAAATTAATAATATATGCTTGTGTAACATAATCAAAACCGATTTTCTTACACACTTTTCTAACTTCTTGACGGACTTCGATTATGTCCCATTCACTATTTATTTCAAACTTCGATTTTATATGCATTACGTTCACCTGGCCTATAATATTTAGGGTGTTTTCTTTTATTAGTTTCAGTATATGCATAGAGCATAATACTATTATAGCCTATTTTGTTTCTATAAGTATGATAATCCACTTGACCTACTAAAAAGTAACCAGGCTTAAACTTATTTTCAGACTGTTATCTACTTCTTTCATCACCTTTTTATCAAGAACTGTTACACGGTCTGTTAACCTTTGTTTATCAATTGTACGAATTTGTTCTAACAAAATCACTGAATTTTTATTCAATCCTTTTTTGCTGCTTTTTACTTCGACATGGGTTAAAAGTTTTGCTTTTTGAATTTTAGCAGTAACAGCTGCAACAATAACGGTTGGACTGAACTTGTTGCCGATATCATTTTGGATAATCAACACTGGTCTAATTCCACCCTGTTCTGATCCTTTGACAGGAGATAAGTCTGCATAATAAATTTCACCTCTTCTAATCATTCTAGCATTCCTCCATTTGATGAAGCTGGTTATCGAAAAAACCTGCTTCCACATTTCAATTGTGTGATCGATTTTGATGTGTTCTTCGATGGTTTTTTAAATATAATAACGTGGAATGCGATCGCTTAGGAGACAAACGATTTCATAATTAATAGTGCCACTATAATCAGCAACATCATCAGTAGTAACTGACTCATTGTAACTTTCGCCAATAAAAGTAACTGTAGTATCTATCGGATAGTATTTTGGTAAACGAATCATACATTGGTCCATACAAACACGACCAATAATTTGACAACGTTGGCCTTCAATTAAAACAAAACTGCCTGAACGATCACGCAACCAACCATCCGCATAACCTATCGGAAGCGTGCCAATCCATTCGCCTGTTTCAGCTACTTTATATGTAGCACCGTAGCCAATCGATTGACCTTCTTCAACCCATTTAACTTGAGTTAATTTTGAAAAAAGTGCCAATGCAGGTTTTAATTGATAAGGTAGCATTGGTTTTATTTCCATAGATGGTGATAGACCATACATTGCAATACCTAGTCGAATGCAGCTAATTTCCAACTCCGGGTGCATGAGAGCAGCTGCGCTATTCGAACAATGGATATATTTAGGTTGTGTAATAAGGGCTGTCTTTAATACTTTAAATGTTTTTAACTGTTGTTTAAAATAAGTAGTATCCAGCTCATCCGCAGTAGCAAAATGCGTGAAAACACCCTCTAATTGTGCCGTTGGATGCTCAACAATATTTTTTTCAATTATTTTAATTTCTTCTTCATCTCGAAAGCCAATTCGTCCCATTCCAGAATCAATCACTAAATGTAAGTATAGGGGCAAGCTTTCAGCAATATGAGGTTTTACTAACTGCCAATATTCCAAATCACAAATAGGAATACTCAATGATTCTTTTTGTGCAATCGCAACATCTTCTGCGCGAATAGGCGCAAGAATTATTATAGGTTCATTTATCCCAGCTGCTCTCAACTCTAAAGCTTCATCAAGTAACGCCACGCAAAAACCAGTTGCTCCGCCAGCCTTCGCAGCTTTCGCAACCGCAACTGCACCATGGCCATAACCATTTGCTTTAACAACAGCAAAAACAGCAACATTTTCAGATAATATTTTTTTCTCGTTACTGATATTTTCCTCGATGTTTTTCAAATTGACTTCTATCCATGTATTACGATGTGTCCCTAACGTCATATAATTACCTCTCTTCTAATATTACCTGTGCCATTGCTATAGTGCTCGTATGTGTGATAGACACGAAAGCGTTCATTCCAAATGGATGGGTTATTACTGGTTTTCCACCTTTTTCATTCAATATTTCTAAATCTTGAAAAGAACATTCAGGGCCAATACCTGTACCATATGCTTTTGAAAAAGCTTCTTTTGCAGCGTAACGCCCTGCTACAAACTCAATAACGCGTGTCCCTTTCAACTTATTACAGGCTAAAATTTCCGCCTCAGTTAACACTCGAGATGCAAAACGCGAATTGCGTTCAATCAATTGTGCAATTCGATCAAGATCCACAGTATCTATACCTATACCAATAATCATTTAAATACCTTCTTTTCCTAGTTTACCAACACTATTTGTCATAGTAAAGGCTTTTAGTATGACTTACTCACTTCAACATTAATTTATTTTTGACTGAACCAATTATAAATTTTTTGTGCTTCTATATTTTTTAAATATTGCAAACTCACCTCATATGAAGTCGTTTCTTTAATAGCCAATCGTACATGTTTAAAATCATTTTTTTCCATCCAAATTGAATCCTTAAAATACATCGCTTGTATTCTATTACGATTAACGTATAATTTTTCTGTTGTAAACCAACCAATCACTTGAAAAACCAAAAAACGTCCTGCAATTTTATAGCCACTATAACGTCGTTGTATAATATACTTTATAAAAAACAGCAGAGGTAACATTAACAAGAACCATGCCCATGGTTTGGAAATAAAATAAATACCAATTAAAAGTGGTGCGTATAACCATAAAATACGTGTTAGAAAGAACGAATGTAATGTCCTTAAAGCTAATCCTTGCTGCACTTCAGGAAATGTCATCATTGGAAAAACTTTGCTCATAAATCCTTCTATTTCATTTTCTTTAATAAGCGGCATCACATATTTATCTGTCCCCTCAACTTCACCAGCCTGAATGACTGATATGCTAGCATAGCCTAAAAAATGTGCAATGATCCCTTTTTTTATTGAGACGGCTTGTACTTTATCATAGCTCACTGTTGTTTTATGTCTTTCAAACAAGCCGCGTTCAATTACAAAGTAGCCCTCATAGCCATGTAACGTGAAATTATAATACTTGATGTAATCACTCACTAATGCAATTAACACACTTATAAGAAACGCCAGCAAAATTAGGACGATAATTGTTATAACGCCATAATTAAATAATCTTTCAATTTGTGCATCGATATATTTTTCACCTATGTAACTTTGCAACTGGTTTATAATCCCAATTAAAACAAATAAACCTATATATGATTTTAGAGAACTTAAAGCATTTATAATAATGTTTTTAAATGGCAGTGTTTCTTCCCATACTGTTTTCTCAACATTTTCGATTACACTCTCATTTGACCCTTTATTTACTTCATTTAATTCACTCGTTTTTTTACTATCTACTGCTTTTTTACGATAGTTTTTAATTAAATCAATATCGCTTGTTTTAACAGCATTTAAGACAATCGTCGATTCACTACCAGCAACTTCTATCTTCGCTTGCACAACATCAAATGGCTGATAAAAAAACCATTGTTGATCATGGATGGATTGAATGCGCTCATATGGCATAAATTTATGTTCTTTCACGAAAATCCCCTCATACTGATGAACACCATCTTCAGCGACTTCGTAATAACGAAAGAAGTAACTTACTAATTTTAATAACAGCAATACGATTAAAACGATTGAACCTCCATATACTAAAACACCACTTACTGTTTGTTTTATAACAACGTTAAAAAACAACATCGCTAGGAGAAACCACCACGTTTTAATAAATTCAAAAAACAAGATAAACAGCTGAATTGGATGCTCTCTTTGACGTGTTTTTGTATGTATATTAGACATCCTCAACAGCCACCTTTACCAACGCAATAATTTGATTTCGTAGTTGTTCTGCCTGATTTTCTTCTAAACCCAAAATAGTATGTACAGTTGCTGCAGTATGGATATCAACCGTCATTAGACCTGCCTTCCTAAGCAATGGGCCCTGAGTTGTTTCAACATGTTGAATTCGTACCATCGGTATAAGTTCACGATGTCTAAAAATAATACCGTAAGCTATTTCAAGTTCTTCCTCACGAATCTCAAATCGGAAACGATGCCAACGCAAAGAATTAATTACTTTATCCTCAACAAAATACAATAATAACAATATAACTAAACCGATAGATCCCCAATAGTATGACCAATCAAACAAATAAGCTAGCGTTAAGTAGGCAATAGTAAGGACAAAAAAAATCGCCATCTCGATAAAAATAACTTGTCGCCACACTTTTTTTATTATTACTGGTAATTGATTCTTTAAAATTTCCACATATAACATCCTTTCTTTAATTTAATTCTAGATGATATTTTAACAAAGTGCAACATTGGTTTCATTCTAATCATCTTGCTCATATTTCAGTAAAATACAGACATTCTCTTTTCTATCTATCTAAATCATTTACATTTCTAAGTTTCAACAATTATACCTTTTCTATGTTTTCATTACAATAGGTCATCTGCACAACAAACATTTATGAAAGGCGCTTTATCCAAAAAAATTAACGTGATAAAACAAAAAAAGAGCCTAGTTAATCACTAGACTCTTGAATGTTAATTATTTTTTAAATGAACTACGTTCGCCTGAGCTACGACGTGAACCGCCGTTTCCAGCTGGACGTTCACGACGAGCGCCGCCTTCTTTACGATCACTTGAAGCGCCGCCACCTGAGCTACGACGTGAACCGCCGTTACCTTTGTAACCGCCGCCGCCTTTGCCGCTGCTGCTAGTACGTTTACCTTTGTATCCGCCGCCGCCTTTGCTGCCACGGTTTCCTCCACCGCCACGGTTAGGCAATGGACGCTCTTCAGTAATATGTACTGGTGTTTGATCTGGAGTTTTAGTTACTAATGCAAGCATTGCAGCAACTGCATCTTCAGCAGAAACACTTTCAAGCAAGTCACGAGCAGATGTAACATAGCTTTCTAAGTTACCTTTACGTACTTTATCCATTACTTGCTCAACTGACTGAGTCAATTGGCTAGAAAATGCTTGATCTTCTGTTGGTGGCTCAAGAGGAGTCATACGTTTCTTAGTTGTTTGTTCAACAATACGTAAGTAACCTAATTCACGTGGCGATACAAATGTAACAGCCATTCCTTCTTTACCTGCACGACCAGTACGACCAATACGGTGTACGTATGATTCTGGATCTTGCGGAATATCAAAGTTATAAACGTGAGATACGTTAGAAATATCTAATCCACGAGCAGCAACATCAGTTGCAACTAAGATATCAATTTTACCTTCTTTAAATTTACGCAATACACTTAAACGTTTAGCTTGCGTTAAATCACCATGAATACCTTCAGCGTTGAATCCACGCATATCTAATGCACGTGAAACTTCATCAACACGACGTTTTGTACGGCCGAAGATGATAGATAATTTTGGTGCTTGTACATCTAAAAGACGTACCAACGCTTCAAATTTTTCTTTTTCTTGAACTTTAACGTAAAATTGTTCAATTAAAAGTGCTGTCATTTCTTTAGCTGCAACACGTACAACTTCTGGTGATTGCATGTAACGTTCAGCGATACGACGAATCGGATCAGGCATTGTTGCTGAGAATAACAATGTTTGACGTTCTTTAGGAATTTCGCTAAGGATTGTTTCGATATCATCGATGAATCCCATGTTCAACATTTCATCAGCTTCATCCATTACGACAGTTTCAACATTGTTTAATTTCAATGTTTTACGACGAATATGGTCTAAAACACGACCTGGAGTTCCG
Source organism: Brochothrix thermosphacta DSM 20171 = FSL F6-1036 (assembly GCF_036884295.1). Taxonomy (NCBI): domain Bacteria; kingdom Bacillati; phylum Bacillota; class Bacilli; order Caryophanales; family Listeriaceae; genus Brochothrix; species Brochothrix thermosphacta. Next base: position 724,861 of record NZ_CP145608.1, on the reverse strand, counting down.
ACAACGATTTGTGGATTTTTTTTCAACGAACGGATTTGGCGACCAATGTCACTACCACCGTAAACTGATAATACACGTGCACGTTTGTCAAAGCTTAATTTGTAAAGCTCTTCAGCAACCTGAATTGCTAACTCACGTGTTGGTGCAATAATGATAGCTTGAACGTTATCATTTTTAGGATCGATTTTTTGAATAAGTGGCAAACCAAAAGCAGCAGTTTTACCTGTACCTGTTTGTGCTTGTCCAATTAAATCTTTTCCTGCAATTGCTAATGGGATTGTTTTTGATTGGATTGGTGTAGCTTCCTCAAACCCCATGCGTTCTACTGATTTTAATACGTTTTCATCTAAACCTAGTTCTGAAAATTTAGTCAATATATTCTTCTCCTTTATGGTGCAAAATTGGTATTAAACCATCTACTCAGGAGAGCTTCTGTATGATCTCTTCTACAATTGTCACTGCTTTTACAGCTTAAGTTTTTATCCATAATAAAAGCTTGGTCTCTGATATTGCGTACCAAGCAAATGTGTCTCACAGTAACTACTTATAAACTAATATTCACTCAAAAAGCCCTCGCCCTAATTAGCTCGGCTTACTAATCTATTCTAATAATAACACGTACGAGCATTCATTTCAATATTTTTTGACTAAAGAATGACATTTTTACATTTTTTTTCATGTTTTTTATGAAAAGTGTTGAATTAACTTTCATAATACTAATCAATACCTGCTTATCTCTCTTATAATGAAAACTGGTACTAAAACAGTAGCACTTTTACAACCAATCACGATTGTTTGATTATTCGTATAACTAAACAAAGGCAATACGATCAATCTTTCTTTCCAAATAAAAAAGCATATTGATTGGAAATCATCAACATGCTTCTCTATCCTGATTATTTGGCTAAGTGGGCAACGACATTATTTAATCTCATCGAATTTGAGCCTTTAAATAGAATCATTTCATCACCACTGACACTAGCTTCTAAAGCTTCTGTCAATTTGTTTAAGTCAGTAAAGTAATGTACTTTTTCTGCTGATAATACAGATTTAGCTGCTTCTGTAAAATAAGACATATAAGGACCATATGCAAACACTTCATCAATCTCATCAGTTAAAGAATCCGCAATACCCGCATGTAACATTGGTGACTGTGCACCTAACTCCAACATATCGGCTAGTACAATAATTTTGCGACGATTTGTTTTGATGTGTTCGAATGTTTTCAACACAGCTTTTAAAGCTGTAGGACTTGAATTATAAACATCACTTAACATTTGGATGCCATTTCTGCCCGCTATCCATTCCAAGCGATCAGAGGTACGGCCAATTTCATATAAACCTTTTTGAATATTAGCGACAGATACACCTAAGCGGCGCGCTGTTAAAAAAACCGCGAGTGCGTTATACACATTATGTTCGCCAACAATCGGCACATGAAATTTAATTTTGTCGGTTAGAGATGTTGTGAAATCAGTAGAATCCATTGACGTTTCAATACTCGTCGGATAAACAGTATTGTTCTCCGATTCACCAAAACTTTCACGTTGAAAAACAGCTTCACCAACAAGTCGTTCCTTTAATAATGGATCATCTGGATAAATTAATAAACCATCAGCAGACAAACCTTCTGCTATTTCTAGCTTTGCGTCCGCAATTCCTCCACGTGATTTTAAGTACTCAAGATGTGCTTCACCAATATTTGTAATGACCGCTATATCGGGCTGTGCAATTGCAGTTAAAATGGCAATTTCACCTGCATGATTCATACCCATCTCTAAAACGGCAACTTCAGTATCAAGCGGCATGCTTAAAATAGTATACGGCACCCCGATATGATTGTTGTAATTCCCTTGTGTTTTATGTACTTTGAATGTTGTTTCAAGCACGCTTGCCATCATGTCTTTTGTTGTTGTTTTACCATTACTTCCTGTAATGCCAACAACTTTTGGATTGATTTTTTCAAGATAACTTTTCGCCAATTTTTGCAATGCGACCAATGTATCTTCTACAATTATCAGTGCTAATCCTGTCGGTTTTTCAACAGTCGAATCCGCTTGCCAAAAGGAAGCGTATGTCCCTTTTTCACGAGCATCTTCAATATAAGCATGGCCATCACGCTCACCTACGAATGGTATAAATAAGTTCCCTTTATTAATCTTTCTAGTATCAAATGAAATACCTGTAATCTCAATTGAGTTGTCACCTTCAACGATACCATCAACCCAACGTGCAACTGTTTGTACTGTTTCTTTAATCATTTTATATTACTCCCTTAATAAATTCTAGCTATCTTTTATAGTTCTAGATAAACCATGCAATAAAGAAAGATACAATTAGCCATAATAATGTAAATAAAACAATTGTAACTTCTCTGTTGCGGAAAAATTTCCCGAAAAAAATACGGATAAAAATATAGAATAACATGATTCCCCATAATACATAGAGTAGGCTATCTGGAAAAACTGGAATATGACTAAAGAAGATTCCAAAACCTGTCAAAATCATTATAATAATTAACATTAACAAATCTAACATCTTACATTACTCCCTTATTTCGTTTTTTGAGGGTCAATTAGATGTCCAAATTTAACAATTTGCTCGATCATTTTAACATCATTTTCTTTTACCATCTGTTTCAATTCGCGCGCTTCTCGGTCAGTCACAAGACTGATTGCCGCACCTTGTTCGCCCATTCGACCAGTACGGCCACTGCGATGAACATATTGCGTCAAACTTTGCGCCATATCAAATTGAATAATTGCTGGTAAATTCGGTAAATCAATCCCTCGAGCAGCAACATCAGTTGCTAATAATAAAGAAGTTTCACCCTTTTTAAAATCACGAACTGATTCTTGACGTTGTAATTTGGATAAATCGCCATGTAATGCAGAAATTTTAACACCATCGTGGTTTAATTTTTCATATACAGTGTTTAAACGACCAATTGTATTTACAAACACGATTGCTCGCATGTTTTCTACTTGCGCCAAACGATAAAGTGTTTTTACCTTATCACGTGGATTAACTTGAATATAGATATGATCAATTGTGGTAGGCATTTTAGCTTCGCCTGCTACCACTTCAATTTGTTGACTACTTTCAACTTTATCGAAAAAGTTATCCAATCGCTCTGAAGTTGTCGCAGAAAACAAACTGATTTGACGATCTCTATTTGCTGATTGACAAATAAAACGTGTTGTTTCTTCATGTTCTTCTGTCAGTAAAACATCCGCTTCATCAATGGTAATATATTTTATTTCATGCATTTTTAATTTTTTTTGTTTGATTAATTCTTCCACGCGACCTGGAGTTCCAACAAGTACCTGTGGTTTTTTCTTTAATTTCTCTAATTGACGCTTAATGTTTGCGCCTCCACCCAAAGTTGTCATTGTTACACCATTAATTAAAAATGGACGAATAACATCTGCAATTTGGACAACAAGTTCTTGCGAAGGTGCAAGAATAAGCCATTGGCATTTTTTCTCATTAGTAACACGACTCAAGTGCCCTAAAGCATAAGCCAATGTTTTACCAGTTCCTGTAGGAGCTTGTGCTACAACATCAGTTCCTGTCATTAATGGTTCGTAACTTTTTATTTGTATTTCTGTAGGTTCGTTATATCCTAACGCTTTCCATTTATCTTGCCATTCTGACGGCCAGTTTGTTTGATCCATTTAAAAATAACAACCTTTCTTTACTCAATTCTTCTACTTCATTATGACAGAAAGACTCAAATATTGCATTATTTTATTAAATGTCATCTCCCCTCGTTTCAAGTATAAGTAATACTGCTTATATTTTCATTACCCAGTTAAAATGTTTGAAAATTCTAACTAAATAAAAAATTTATAAAAAAAAGCTAGTAAGTTATCCCATTTTGCGATAGCATGTATATAATTAATCGATTTTAAATGGGGGGATTTTTTTGGAATTACGGCAACTATTGTACTTTGTCGAAGTAGCAAAACACGAACATATGACAAAGGCTTCTGAACAACTACACGTCGCTCAATCAGCCATCAGTCGTCAAATTACAAATCTAGAGGATGAGCTTGGTGTTGAGTTATTTAATCGCATGGGCCGCAATCTACATCTTTCTAAAATTGGAAACCTCTATCTATCACAAGTGAAAATTGCATTAAATGAACTTAAGAAAGCTGAGAATATCGTTTCAGAATATGCTAATCCTGAAATTGGTACTGTTAAAATTGGCTTTCCTACTTCGTTAGCAACAAATTTATTACCTACACTCATCTCATCATTTCGTGAAAAATATCCGAATATTAATTATGAATTTGTGGAAGGTTCTAATAAAGAACTCAACGAAAATTTATTGAGTGGCAATTTAGATTTAACATTTTTTTCTCCTTTACCGATAAAATCAAACTTCATTGATACTTTCACTTTTTTTAATGAGAAATTAAAACTTGTCATTCCAAACAATCACCACTTAGCTCAAAAAAAACAAGTAAACCTGGTTGATTTAAAAAATGAAAAATTCATTTTTTTTCCTGAAACTTTTTCATTATTCACTGATATTACATCTGCTTGTGAGAGTGTTGGTTTCCAACCTGAAATAATTTTCCAAAGTGCTGACCTACATACAATCAACGGCTTAGTCGAAGCTGGTTTAGGCGTTGCCATCTTGCCTGAAATTATTTTAGCTGATAACAACCCAAAAGATTCTCACATTATTGATATAACCAATCCTGCACTCTCACGTACCGTTGGTATTGGCTATACATTACAACGACGATTATCGCCGAGTGAACAACTGTTTAAAGATTTTTTAATTTCTTATTTTAATGTAGATATTGAGGTGGCTAACTAAAATGTTAATGAATCTAAATCCAAGACCGGCACCACAAGAGTATCTTTGTAGAGAAGGTGCCTACGACACACTCCCAGAAAAATTAGCTGAACGTTTTATAAAAAAAGCTATTTTAGTGCACGGCACAAAATCAATGGCTGTAGCTCAACCCTTTCTTCCAATATTTGATGATATTGTTATTATACCCATCGCATTTAATGGGGAATGTTCAGAAGAAGAAATACAACGCTTGGTTAGTTTATGTGCATCTGAACAAGCTGATGCAATCATCGGATTGGGTGGGGGCAAAATTATGGATACGGCTAAGGCTGCGGCTTACCGTTCTGGTGCACTCCCAGTTATTCTACTGCCTACAATGGCGAGCAACTGTGCTGCTTGGACACCGCTCAGTGTTCTTTATACACCTAGTGGTAATTCAACTGGTTTTGAGGTCTATCCTCAGCAGATATCGCTATTATTGATTGAACCACGAGTGATTATTAATTCTCCCATTCCCTTTTTTATCGCTGGCATTGCTGATACACTTGCAAAATGGTACGAAGCTGATGCGATATTATCGCAAATTAACGAACCAAGTTTAGCCCTTGATTTTTGTCGTTATGCCGCACAGATTTGTCATGATATCCCCCTTGCTTTTAGGTGAAAAAGCTGTTGAAGATATGCGTAATAAACAGCCTACCTACACTTGGATCAAAGTGATGGAAACCAATATAATGGCCGGTGGCCTTGTTGGTGGTTTTGGAGACGAGTACGGTCGCACCGCAGCTGCCCATCCAATCCACGATGCACTTACTTTGCGAGCAGAAACACATCAGTTCTTACATGGCGTAAAAGTAGCCTATGGCGTTCTTGTTCAATTAGCAATGGAAGGTAAATGGGATGAAATCGATCGTCTTTCCACTTTTTATAACACTTTCAACTTACCGCGTTGTTTAGCTGATTTAAATCTCAATCATTTAACAGACAACGAGTTGCTTATTATTGCAAATAGAGCATGCGAACCTGGTGAAAGCATTCATTTCCTACCAGGAGAAGTAACGCCTCAACTTGTGGTATCAGCGATTCGTAATTTAGAAAAACATATCTATTAAAAAACAGCAATCTCACATTTAGTGACGATTGCTGTTTCTTATTATTGAGCGTTCAATAAACCTTCTCATTTTCAGGCATAAAGTACTGTTCTTTTGTTTCAAAAATAATACTTACTGTCGTACCCACACCTTCAATTGATTCTAACGAAAGCACATGACCTAATTTTTTCGACATTTCCTTAGCGAGATAAAGCCCCATACCTGTTGACTTATAAGTGTTTCGCCCTTGAATCCCTGTATAGCCTTTTTCAAACACACGCTGGTGGTCTTCGATAGGAATACCAGGACCTGTATCGCTTATCATCAATTTAGCCTGTCGTCCATCTGCCTCCAAACAGCAAGATACTTCTCCACCTTGAGGTGTGTATTTAACTGCGTTTGAAATAATTTGATCACATACATAACTTAACCATTTCGAATCTGATCTAATCCAAATTTCAGGGACATTAATATTTAATTTGATACGCTTATTTATAAAGGCTGTTGCCTGACGTTTGATAGCATCTTTAACAATACGTTCAGCATTAATTTCTGTAATTAAATAATCGATTTCAAATGAATCTAATCGAGAAAAATAGAGTGACTGCATGGTTAATCGATCCACTTCATTCATTTCAGAAAGCAACTGTTGATAAACTTTTTCTGGCAATACTGCCTTATTATCTTTTAAAATCATTTTACTTGCGATGATAGGCGTTTTAATTTCGTGTGCCCAATAAAGTGCATAATTTTGCTTCTCTTTATCTTTATCAATTGATTTCGAGACATAACGATGATAGTTCTTCACTTGTTGTCTAAAAGAACGCATAAACATTTTTTGTTGTGTCGAATGTCCTTTAGGCAAGGCTGCAATATTATCTAACGTTTCATTTGTTGTTAAGACTTCATTTATTTGTCGCCAAAAACGATTCATTTTTAGATAATCAACAACTAAGTAGAATAATGTTAAACACAAATAAATGAACATAAGATAATGATAATCACCCAACCGCATAATATTCCCTGGTTGTGTTAACAAAAATACCAAAATAAACACAAACAAAACAGTAGCATAGGCTAAAAATGATTTTTTTTCTTTTAAATATTGTAAAATAGTCATACTGTTACGCCACCTTTTATTTCAAAATGTAACCTTGACCTTTCTTTGTTTGTATACGATCATGTATTCCAATTTCAGTTAACTTTTTACGCAAACGTACAATGTTTACCGTCAATGTATTATCATCAACAAAACTTTCATCTTCCCATAACACTCTCATAATTTCATCACGAGATACAATTTTAGTTTGATTTTGCATCAAAGTATACAATATCAAAAATTCATTTTTAGTTAAGTCTATTTTATTGTTCTCATAACTAACAACGTTTGTATCAATATGTAAAAAGAGGCCCTCTTGTTCCATCACAGTTGGTTGTTCTAAATCCTTATATGAATAAACCCTTCTTAACAATGCATTCACCCGCGCCATTAAAATATCCATGTCAACTGGTTTTTCAATATAGTAATCAGCTCCCATATTCATTCCCATGATTTGATCCATTTGAGAATCACGTGAGGATATAAATATAATAGGGACATTTGAAATATCTCGAATTTGTCGACACCAATAAAAACCATCAAATTTAGGCAATGTAACATCTAAAATCACAAAGTGTGGTTCGATATCTAAAAATTCTTTTTTTACATTTTCAAAATCAATCACGGTGTGAACTTCTAGTCCCCAGCGCATTAAATTTTGTTTCATCGATTCTAAAATAATTGGATCATCTTCTACAATGTATACTTTCATTATTACCCTCCTATCTTTTATATGTTTGTTCTCATTTCTGGTGGACAGACAATTTTTAAATAATGATAAACAGCCATTACATAGTAGCATAAGTATATCACTGCATAAATGCTTAAGCTAAATACAATGGAAATATCAAATTGAAAACCTAACAATTTAAAATACGCAAACAGTGCAAATAAACAATGACTCATTGCTATAAAAAGTGGCACAATAAAGATAAAGCCTAATTGTTTAGCTACAATCATACGCATTTCTTCATAAGATACGCCCATTTTATAGAGTATTTTATAGGTTTGAATATCCTTAGTCGCATCAATTATTTGCTTGAAATAAATGATAGTTCCAGTTGTTACAATAAAAACCAATGATAAAAACAAACCAATATACAAAATCATTCCGAAAGTCAATTTAGACCAATTTTTATCTTCTTCGATAGATATGACACTCGCCCCATGATAGTGGCTAACAACTTCATTCATTTGTGTCACCAATTCACGACTATCCGTAAACGGCTTCAAATTAATATAATATACCGGTGTTGCCTTTGTTTTTTGCGAGAGTTCATAGTAAAGCTGATTACTTACCACCAGTATACTATTATAAGGACTAAAAACATTCTCTTTCTCCCTAATTTCAGTCGTTTTCAAATGAACTTTTTCATTGCCAATTTTATATACCACACTTTTTTGATTAGCAGAAAAATTTATCCCTTCATTATTTTTGCTATACAAAAAGATACTCTCATTGCCTAATATTTTTTCACTTGGTCTAAAATTAAATTTACGAGCAATTTTATGATAATCTTCCCATGGTATAACACGTATATTATAAGGGTTATTAACCATTTTAGGTACTTCTATATCTCCTGTTAAAAAGCTGGTATGTATTTTGAAATCGAGTTTTCTTTGATCTACTTTCGCAAGTGCTTCATCGTACATTTTGGGATTTCCATTTAACAATTGATAATTAATCATCGGATTATTTCTCACATCAATTGTTGTTTTATAAAACAAACTATTCACAATACAAAAGGCGGTCATTGTCACTGCACTTAATATCGTTATTGTTGTTATCATTACAACTTGTGAGTGCATTCTTGAACGTAACTGCTCAATCCAAATCATGTTTGTTCCGCGGTAAACATAAATTTTCAGTGTTGCTAATACGGTCAATAGTAATGGAAAAAGCGATTGAATAACAAAGTATGTGCCTACACAAACCAATAGGGTAACCAATGGAATCCATAAAAATAGAGAGATGTTTAAAATCTTTTCTCCTTCGGCATCAAACAAACAAGCAATCGAATAGCCAAATAAAATAAGTACCAAACCAATCGTACTAAACAAAACGGTCAAGTAAGGCTTGTATTTCTTTTCCTTCGGTTGAATCAAGTTAATGATGGGAAAATTTTTCACACGATACATTCCCGTTACTGCTGTTAAAAAAATTAAACTTGTAAACACAACCACTGTTTCAATTAAAGCTGGATAAGAAAAAGAAAACCCAGATGCTTTATCAAAACCCACAAATTTAAATAGAATCATCGTCGCTAATTTTGAAAAGAAAACCCCACATAACAAACCGCTACACAAGGCAATCAAGCTCATCGTAAATGTTTCAATAAATAATGTCGCACGTACTTGATATCTTCTCATTCCTAATAAAAAATAAGTGCCGATTTCTTTTTTTCGCTCTCTTAGGAAGTAGTTACTAGAAAAGAAAATGAAAATAGCCATTACAAAAAATAGTACAACAGCCGACATATTAAAACCTAACTGAATATAATTGGCATTATCAAGATTATTTAAAAGCTGGCGATTATATTTTAGATTTGAAAAGATAAAATAGATGGCTGTTGCAAAAATAAGCGATGTTAAATAAACACGGTACACACCAAAACTGCGCTTAATATTACGTAAGGCCAGTTGAAAAATCATCTTTTGCTCCTCCTATTACAGCTAGTACATCTAAAATACTCTTCAAAAAGGCTTGTCGTGTGCGCTTACCTTTGTATAATTCTGTAAAGATAGTACCGTCTTTTATAAACAATATGCGCTCACAATAACTAGCCGCATAAGCATCATGTGTCACCATTAAAATCGTTGTTTTTTCAACCTTATTTCTTTGAGCCAAAAGTTGTAAAAATTCTGTCGATGCATTTGAATCCAGCGCACCCGTAGGTTCATCGGCAAATAATATTGCTGGGGAGGAAATAAAAGCACGTGCTGCTGCCGCTCGTTGACGCTGTCCTCCCGATATTTGTGAGGGTAAGCGTTCAGAAGTATCTTCGATATGAAACGCTTCAATCGTTTTTTGATAACGTCGTTCTATTTCACTTTTATTAAATTTAAGTATCGTTAAGGGCAAAATAATATTTTCTTTGATTGTTAACGTTTCAATTAAGTTATATTCTTGAAAAATAAAACCCAATTTTTCTTTGCGAAATTGCGCCATTTTCTTTTCTGTTAAATTTAAAAGGTCTACGCCATCAACAAAAACCTCACCACTAGAGGCTTCATCAATTGTCGATAATATATTAAGAAGCGATGTTTTACCTGCTCCGGATGGCCCCATAATTCCTACAAATTCACCTTTTGGGATATCAAATGAAATACCATTAATTGCTGTATAAAGCGCATCATTCTTACCGTAGATTTTTCTAATATGTTTGACTGATAAAACTGGTTCCATTATTACCATCCTTTCTTACTATTTCTATTCTATCTTTTTTTTAGTTTTTTTGCATGTTTTTCTATTAATTACCAGCAATTTCAACTGCTAGACAATCCCGCTTTAAACGTGTAAAGTAATGAAAAGAAGATGAGTTTAAGGAAGGTGTGAGTCGATGCAAACGATTGGTTTTATTGGCGTTGGTAACATGGGAGGCGCAATTGCAAGAGGTTTAATTTCAAAAAATATCATTAGTCCTAACAATTTAATAATGTCTGGTGGCTCTGGCCCTCGTACAGCTAAACTACAAGCAGAGATTGGCGGTACCCTTTTAAGTAACATCGAAGTTGCAAAACATGCAGATATCTTATTTATTGGTGTTAAACCAGTCATAATGCCTGCTTTATTAGCAGAAATTAAAGAAACGCTAGCTGCACGTCCTAACACATTGATAGTCACAATGGCAGTAAGTTTAACAATCGATTGGTATGAAGAACAACTCTCATCAACAATCAAACTTATTCGGACTATGCCGAATACGCCAGTTGCCGTTGGAGCTGGTATGACAAGTATCATTCCTAATGGTAATATTTCACCGAACGAACTGACCTCTGTACAAGCATTCTTTAATGCGTTGGGCAAGACAGTTGTGATCGAAGAACGATTAATGAATACAGCTTCAGCACTCGCGGGTTCATCACCTGCCCTTGTTGATATATTTATCGAAGCTTTAGCAGATGGTGCAGTTGCAAAGGGCTTACCACGTGCCCAAGCTTATGAGATGGCTGTCCAAACAATTATTGGCAGCGCAAAATTAATGCAAACAACACAATTACATCCTGGCGAATTAAAAGATCAAGTGTGTTCTCCAGGTGGTACAACAATTGAAGCTGTTAAAACATTAGAAAAACATAATTTTCGTTATGCTGTTATCGATGCCATTGGCCAATGTGTTGATAAGGCTAAAAAATAACTTTTATTTAGTAGTCACACATCATTTTGTGTGACTTTTTTATTATCTCTAAAATTATTATTACTTTATTTATAGCTTTCTTATTTGGTCAATTACTAATGATATTACTGACTGTGACAGTCTTTAAAACATTTAATTTCATAAAAAAATAAATTAAAAAGCATTCTATTTTAAATTAGGGGTTTACTTTTTTATAATTTCGGGTATAATACATATACAGCTGATTAATACGGAACTTTGATTTCGAACCCGCCTTCATTCGAATTCGAATTTAGTCAGACTTGTTGTATATCAAAGAAAGGAAGTGCTAAGTATGATTTATACTAATAACACTAAGAAAGATGTTATTTTAGCGCGTAACAATGATGAATTTCGTCAGTTATTGAACGGAATGATTCCTAACCCAAAAGAGTCGTCATTAATACGCAAACAAAAAGTAATTAAATAAATTGCTCAGTCCTCCTATTACATTGATAGGGGGCTTTTTTTATTACTTGGATACGCTCAGTCTTTTTTCCAATAATAATCCATAAAAAAAACAATTAATTTTGTTTACTACAAACAATGATTACATAAAAACATTCATCTGATTTTTTTAACAAATATGCTATTTTACTTGAAAAGGTGTATAATACAAGTGAAAGATAGTTTAACTAATTAAGGGGGAAACCACCATGACATTATCTTACGAACGAATCTTAGTAGCTATTGATGGATCAAAAGCATCAGAACAAGCTTTTAAAGAAGCCACTGCTGTTGCTAAAAGAAATAATGCAACATTAGGTCTCGTACATGCAATTGATACACGTGCTTTTTCAGCAGTTACTTCATATGATGGAGCGATGACAGACAAAGCAACAGAATATGCTGAAACACTCTTAACAGAATATAAAGAATCTGCTGTTAAAGAGGGCCTTGAAAATGTAGAAATTTTCATTGAATACGGTTCACCAAAAACTGTTATTTCACGTGAAATTGCTAAGAAATTCAAAGCTGACCTTATTATGTGTGGTGCAACCGGTTTAAACGCTGTTGAGCGTTTACTTGTCGGAAGTGTTACTGAGTACGTTATTCGTCATGCACCATGTGATGTTTTAATTGTAAGAGGCACAGCTCCAGACGTAGAAACTGTTTAATATTTAATAAAACAGTTGTATATCCAAAAAAGCACAACATGTTGACATAAATGTCATTATGTTGTGTTTTTTTATAAAAAAATCCTAACGATATCACTATCGTTAGGAGAAATATTGTTTAATTATTTTTCATTTTGAACAGTCACAACATCACGAGCGATTTCTACTTCTTCGTCAGTTGGGATAATTAATACTTGAACTTTAGAAGCATCCGTACTGATTGAACGTGCTGAATCACGGTTTTCATTAGATTGGTTCAACGCTTCATCTAATTCAACTACCATGAAACCAAGACCTTCGATTGCGCCACTTCTTACAACAGCACTATTTTCACCAACACCTGCTGTGAATACGATAGCATCAACGCCACCCATTTCTACTGCATAAGCGCCAATTGTTTCTTTAATACGTTTGATAAAGATTGATAAAGCTAATTCTGATTGATGAACGCCCTCTTGTGCAGCAGTTGTTACATCACGTAAATCACTAGAAAGTTCAGAAATACCTAGTAAGCCTGATTGTTTATTAAACACGTCAATAACTTCTGCAGCTGTAAGGTTTTCTTTTTCCATTAAGTATGGAACAACTGCTGGATCCAAGTTACCTGAACGAGTTCCCATTGTTAAACCTTCTAACGGCGTAAAGCCCATTGAAGTATCTAACGATTTACCATCTTTAATCGCACAAATACTTGCACCATTACCAATGTGACAAGAAATAATACGTAAATCTTTTACATCTTGTTTCATGAATGTTGCTGTTTCTTTAGAGATATAGTTATGGCTTGTACCGTGGAAACCATATTTACGAATACCATGTTCCTTATAGTAACGGAAAGGAATACTGTATAAGAATGATGTTTCTGGCATTGTTTGGTGGAATGCAGTATCAAAAACGGCAACAGTTGTTGCTGTTGGAATTGCTTCTTGGAAAGAACGAATACCTGTTGCATTAGCCTTGTTATGCAATGGTGCAAATGCAGCTAACTTATCAATTTCTTTGAGAACTTCTTCAGTTACAAGCGCTGAGCTAGCAAATGTTTCTCCGCCATGTACAACACGGTGACCAGTTCCTGTAATTTCATCAAGGCTCTTAACAACATCAAGTGAGATTAAGAATTCAAGAATCATTTTTACTGCTTGGTCATGATCTGCAAGATCTAACGTTTGTTCATGCTTTTTACCTTCTTTAGTTTTAATTGAAATTACTGAATCTTTTAATCCAATACGTTCAATTAATCCTTTAGCTAATACTGTTTCACTTGGCATTTCAAATAATTGAAATTTTAATGATGAACTACCTGCGTTGACTGCCATAATTTTTTGCATTTTTAAATTACCTCTTCCATTCTTTTTTAGTTGTTTTTAAACCATTCTTCTAATTTTTTTATAATTGCTAACATTTTTTTTGCATCTGATAAGTTAGGCAATTGTGAAATAAGGACATCTTTTGCTGGCTGTACTTCTTCACTTTTTTTACGGAATACTACGATACTTTTAACTGCTTCTTTTTGTTTGAAAAGTGAGTCTGGTAATTGTAACACCATCTCTAAAGAACCATTTTGTTGAACATAAGCGTTTAACTGCTTGCCAACTTCACCAGCTAAAATGTTAGACGGGAGAAGTAAGACTGCATGTCCACCACTTTTCAAATAATTGAAAGCTTGTTCAACGAATAACAAGTGAGCAAACGAGTGACCTTCATCTTGACGTAATTCAAAGCTTTTTGCTCCCTCATCATTCGGATAATACCCAATCGGCAAATCACTCACTACCGCATCCACAGGATCAATTAATAAGTTACTTAAACCGTCTTGGTGAATCAATCGCATAGGTGTGTGTTGTAAATTCGCCCCTGCATAAGAAAGTGAAACGAGTAAATCATCAACTTCGACACCGGTCATAGAAATTGACTCGCGCTCTTTCATTTGATTATGAACCGTCATCAACAAGTTACCCGTACCCACTGCAGGATCAAATATTGTAACATCCTTTGTATTGGCTGTGAATTTATCGACCAAATAACCCATAATAAACCCAATTGAATCTGGCGTCATTTGATGATTTGTTTGGATTTCATCCTCACGTAAACCCTTCAACAATACAAGTTGGTAAGCACGACGAATTACTTCAGCTGGAACTTCTTCCAATTGAATATTGTTATATTGTTCTAATAACTTTTGAGAAAGTTCTGGATTCATATTTTCTTGCAGAACTTTATGTTCGAAAATATTTTCTGCTGTCTGATAAACAGCCTCCAAATAAGTAATACCCTCTGCTTTTTTCAACGGTTCTATTGCTTGATCTAGTTGTTCGAACAATTCTTCAAACTGAATATCCTTTGACATACTGGTGCACCTCTCCTACTTCTACAATCTTCTGCACATTTCATTATTGTAACGACAATAAGCACTATCCGCAAGTGATACAAGCGAATTTTTGCCCAACAATTTCTAAATGTTTCTTTTTATAGACACGTTTGCGTATAATTAATACGAATCGACTTCATTCATTATAATAGCAGAAATCGTATAATGTTTCTATGGTTACCGCTGATTTTATGCAAGTCTTTCTAAATCAAAAATAAAAACTCTTACATACTAGCCTTAACAAACAAAAAAACTCAGTACTGCAACAACAATTGCTGCAGAGTACTGAGAAATTAATTCGAAATATTTATGCGTTTTTAGCCGCTTCGATTGCTGCTTCATAGTTAGGATGATTTGTAACTTCATCTAAATATTCAACATAAACAATTTCATCATTTGCATTGATAACAAATACTGCTCGACTTAATAAGCGTAATTCTTCAATCACTACGCCATATGCCAATCCAAATGAAAGTTCTTTATGATCAGATAATGTTACTGCATTAGGTAAACCTTCTGCTGCACACCATCTTTTTTGTGCAAATGGTAAATCGTTTGATATTGTCAAAACAACTGTATTTTCTAAGCTACCACCATCAACGTTAAAACGACGACTCTCTTGTGAGCAGACGCTTGTATCTACAGAAGGAACAGCTGCGATTAATTTAACTTTACCTTTATAATCAGCAAGTGTTTTTTCTTCTAATCCGTTATCTAAAACGCTGAAGTCTGGTGCTTTGTCACCTACTTTTAATTTGTTTCCGAGTAATGTTACTTCTCCGCCTTTAAATGTTGTCATGTTGAACATCATCCTCTCTTCTTTTAATTGCTACATCCTTATTATACGAGGTATTACACCCTAATTGCATTTATTTTGCCTATAGTAAGCCTTCAAATTCTTCAGAAGTCGCACTATTGGCTTCAATTGAGACAGTAATCGTTTCAACATTAGCAATTGCTTCTGCCATTAACGTATCAAAATCAACTTTTGATTCAAAGCGTTCTACCTTGTCTAAGCGAGGTTGTGTTTTTGGTTGCTTAGGAGTAAAGATTGTACAGCAATCTTCAAACGGCTGAATCGATAACTCAAATGTATCAATTTCTTCAGCAATTTTAATAATATCATTTTTATCCATTGTAATTAACGGACGTAGTATCGGTGTGCTTGTCACATCATTAATCGCTAGCATACTCATCATTGTTTGTGAAGCAACTTGACCTAATGATTCACCATTAACAATTGCTAATCCATCATTTTGACGGCGAATTTCATCTGTTATACGCATCATAAAACGACGAGTAGACGTCATAATATAACCTTCAGGAATACGTTGTTTAATTGTTTCTTGAATTTTTGTAAAAGGTACCAAATGAATTTTAATATCCCCTGTATAACGCGTTAGTTTTTGCGTTAAATCAATTGCTTTTTGTTTAGCGCGTTCACTTGTATACGGAGGGCTATAAAAATGAACAGCTTCAATTTCAACACCACGACGCATTGCTAAATAACCTGCAACTGGACTATCAATCCCACCTGACAGCATCAACATAGCTTTTCCAGCAGAACTAACAGGCATACCACCTTGTCCCATGACTGTTTCAGATGAGATATA
The DNA here is from genome assembly GCF_036884295.1 of Brochothrix thermosphacta DSM 20171 = FSL F6-1036. Classification (NCBI taxonomy): domain Bacteria; kingdom Bacillati; phylum Bacillota; class Bacilli; order Caryophanales; family Listeriaceae; genus Brochothrix; species Brochothrix thermosphacta. The sequence continues at coordinate 708,383 of NZ_CP145608.1, read as the reverse complement.
GACACCCTCTTTACGAATTTCAACTGTAATTTCAATATCAGGATTTTTCATACGAACGGCAATATCATCGTTATACGCATCCATAATCGCATCTCCGACCATTAAATTAACATCATTCGTATCGAAAGGAAATTCTTTATCCGCGCGTTTAGTTCGTACTTTAAACGATTGTCCTTCTTTATAATGACGTTGCAATAACGCAACTGCCATCTCTTTGATTTGTTCGATATCTTGTTCTACCTTGATTACGGGACTATAACTTTGAATCCCAAACACCAAATGTAATCGTTCCATTATTAATTGATGATCGGCACCATTCAATGTAATAAACAAACGATCTCGCTCTGCATTAATCTTCACTTCTGGTACATCTTTTAATAATTGATGGACACTACTTGCTAAGCGTCGTACAAACACTTTACGGTTATTTCCTTTTGTTGAAAGCTCGCCATAACGAACCAAAATACGATCATATTCTATCATTTATTTCACCACTTCATCTAAATTTTTGATGACACGTGTTATTGCTTGTTTAACTTTTACCATCTCAGCAGCGCTTGTATCGTAGTTAAAACTAAAACGAACTGCGCCTTTCGCTTCTTTGTTTGGAATTTTCATCGCCATTAACGTGCCATCACTTGTTGGAGATTTTGATGAACATGCACTGGTTGTTGAAATATAAATCTCTTCTGCTTCTAGCGCATGTACAAAAACTTCACCTTTTTGTTTCTGAACACTAAAACAACAAATATGTGGTGCACCCTCTGTTGATGAATAAACTGTTACGCCAGGCATTTCTGTTAACCAGGCAATAAAATCGTTCTTTAATGCGGCTAGTTGCGAAACTTCTGTTTTCATACGTTCCATTTCCATACGCATGGCTTTTGCCATTGCAACTACAGCGGCAACATTTTCTGTACTGCTTCTAAAACCGGCCTCTTGTCCACCACCATGCAATAGTGGCTCAATTCGAAGATAACCTGACTTATAGAGTAGTCCCGCTCCACGCAGGCCGTGAAACTTGTGTGCTGAGGCGCTTAATAAATCAATGCCCATTTCTTTAATATTAAGTGGCACTTTTGATAATGACTGTACCGCATCGACATGAAACAACACATGATCATATTGTTTTAACACCTTTCCAATTTCTGCAATCGGCTGAATACTTCCAATTTCATTATTAACATGCATAATCGATACTAAAATTGTATCTGGACGTATACTCGCTTCAACATCAGCTACTGCAACATGTCCTGTTTTATCAACTGGCAAATAGGTAACTTCAAAACCATTTTTTTCTAAAAATGCCATTGTATTCAAAACAGAAGGGTGTTCCATTTTAGTTGTAATCAAATGCTTCCCACGATTTTGGAATGTCCAAGCAATACTTTTAATTGCCATATTATTACTTTCGGTCCCACTAGCTGTCATGATTAATTCATTTTCATCAACTGCTAACAGTTGTGCCATTTGTTTTTTTGATTCTCGATAAAGCTTTTCAACTTTACCACCTAATCCATGTAACGATGATGGATTAGCAAAATATTGTGTCGCGACCTGCCCATAAGCTTTCACAACTTCAGGATAAGGTTGCGTTGTTGCACTATTGTCCAAATAAATCATTTCTATCACCTTTCTTTACACAACAATGCCAGATAAACACTATGTTTTATCTGGCACCAGACTGTAGATAAACGCTGTTCAAGGTCGTCACTCTTTGCTTGCTCGGGATTACGTACTATAAGTACGCGCACCGTCACGCGCTCGTCGTTCCTACTATAACAGCATTTCTATCCAGCCTTCTCATATCATAGTCAAAGTCGCTTAAATCATCTTCAAAGAAAAAACAGTTTTCGAGACTTTGTGACTTTTACTAAAGATAAACGCTGTTCAAGGTCGTCACTCTTTGCTTGCTCGGGATTACGTACTATAAGTACGCGCACCGTCACGCGCTCGTCGTTCCTACTATAACAGCATTTCTATCCAGCCTTCTCATATCATAGTCACAGTCGCTTAAATCATCTTCAAAGAAAAAACAGTTTTCGAGACTTTGTATACAATCTGATGTCAGATAAACACTCTGTTTTATCTGGCACCTTCATTCTACTTATCTTTCTAAAACACAACCATATCAGTCTTTAAATTACCAACTAATTTTATACGACTTCAACTAAAATATCAATCTTTTAATAATGATAATTTGTATTTGCAAGTTGTTCTTCAACACGTTTCACTGCGCCTGCTTCAACTTTTTCTAAACTTTTAGCAGCAATCTCTAAAGCTTTATTATAATCATGTTCGTCATCATAATAACCTTCTGCAACTTGTAATTGCATCGCTAATTCTTGATTTTTAAAACGGTAGCGGTTTGCATATTGAATAACACCTTCAACTAGACGAGCATTTTCAACCATTTCATAAATACCTGATTCAACCCCGTCTACTCTGTTTGCCGCCTCATTCCACAAACTGTTCATCGCGCTTACATTAATTGGTGTTTCTTCTAATGAAGCATTTAATGAACCTACACTGATATAAGCCTCTTCGATTGATTCTTTTAAATCAGTCGGCACACCGGGTATACGACAGCGTTGGATATAACTTTCTAATTTTAAAAGACGGTCAATATAACTGTTAGCTTTTGCTTTAGCTGCTAATTCATCTTTGCGAATTTTTTTCAATTGTTCACTGTATTCTTGTTGCAATACTTTATTTTCAGCAATTGTTTCTTGTAAAGCAACAATCAATTCAGCGATACTCGAGTGATCAACAGTACCTTCTGAAAAGGCAATTTTAGCCTGCTCATAGTTTTGTTCTGCACGCTTTAAGTTTTTGCGCATGCTCGCTGGTTTAGCAGCTGTTTCTTCACTTAATTCATATTTTTCAGAAACTGTTTTTGCTTCAGAATAAAGCATCTCAACAGCATCTTGCTCCATTTTCAATTGATGCTCTGTCTCCAATTGTTCATTTTCAACAAATTGTCGCGCCACAGCTTCTGCTTCCAATTGATCATAAAGACTGTTAACTTTCTCTGTAATACGTTCAATTTCTAAAGTCGCTTCTTGGTTATCACCAGAAGATACCAATGATTCTACACCTTTAAGTTCTTCTTTAAAACTTTCAATCGCTTGATCACAATTGATAAGGTTAAGCGAATAGCCCTGCGCTTTCATACCATTATAACCACGTGAAAGTTGAACGAATTCATTAGGCAATTCATGATTTAATTTTTGTAGGAGTGGTGGAATTTCTTTGATCTGTGTTTCCAAAGATGTAATATGCGCTTCAATCGTATCTTTATTACGATAGTACTCAAGAAAATCACCCATATTATATTGTTCATTCGCTTGTGTAATTTCTTCACGCAAACGCTTCTCTTCACTTTCAAGTCGTTCTATTTGTGAACCAAATGTATACGCTTGTGTTAGTAATACTTTACGTGATTCTATCAACTTATCATCAGCTTCTTCTAAAGAACGTTCTACCTCAGCATGATGTTTAGTTAAACGATCAAGATTCTTTGTAATAGTATCAATTTCTTTTTCCATACTATCTAATAATCTTTCAGTTTCTAACGCTGTCGGTTTCACTGATGTAATACGAAACATCTCATTATCTTGCTCCATTTCATGAAGTAATTCCTCCACTTTCGGCAAGTTTTTATCGATTAAGTGCTCCCAACGTTGACGTTCACCCTCAAACGCTTCTTTTGTTTCACCACTAAGTGCAATCTTTTTCACTGAATTTAGTTTATCAATGACAGGTCGATCGAATAATACTTTTTTCCTAATTTCGAGTGCTTCAATTAATTTATCCGCACGACGTCTCATCATATAAAATACCACTAAGATGATAATTACAATGACGATAAAAACGATTAAGACTTTTAAAAACATGGTCATCCCCCTGTCGTTAGCTTCATTAATGTATACCATTATTTTTTTCGATTTTTTAATTTTCAAATGTCCATAGACATAGTCTATAATAACACTATTACGTGAAAAAATAAAATGTTAGAGCTGTTTTTTTCAGACTAATAGTTATGTTTTAACCGTATATTTATTTATAGGAGGGATTTTTAATGACAGATTCAAAGCAATACGAACGTTTAATCAAACAAACCGAGGCACTCTTGATGGGCGAAAACAACTTAATCGCCAACATGAGCAACGTCTCTGCTTTACTAAACGAAACACTTGAAGATATTAACTGGGTTGGTTTTTACCTTTATGAACAAGATGAACTTATATTAGGACCCTTCCAAGGTAAAGTTGCCTGTGTCCATATCCCATTAGGAAAAGGCGTGTGTGGCACCGCAGCAGAAAGTCTTGAAAGTATCGTCGTTCCAGATGTAAATGCTTTCCCCGGCCATATTGCCTGTGACAGTGCTTCTTTATCTGAAATTGTTATCCCTATTGTTAAAGATAACAAATTAATCGGTGTTTTAGATATTGATGCCCCGATTAAAAAGCGTTTTTCTGACCATGACAAACACTATTTAGAGCAAGTAGTTACATATCTTTAAACTGTAGAGCTTGACTTAACAACTACATTCGGGTTATACTAATCATTGTGTAAAATAGTGCAGCTGATGTGTGGCTGCTAGGTCAGTATTTCATTCCCGTTTTAACAACGAGGTGTATCGTGTAACCTGCGGCTGCATGGTGAAGGTATGTAAAGATGAAATCCGCTAGTAGTAAATCATATCCGTATTTGTTTTATGCTAAAACAAATTCAAAGGAGGAGTCTCTCAATGGCTCGTTATACAGGTCCATCTTGGAAATTGTCTCGCCGCTTAGGCCTTTCACTTCTAGGAACAGGTAAAGAATTAGAAAAACGTCCGTATGCTCCAGGTCAACATGGCCCTACGCAACGTACAAAATTAAGCGAATACGCTTTACAACAACAAGAAAAACAAAAATTACGTCACATGTTCGGTATAACTGAACGTCAATACCACAACACTTTCTTACGTGCTGGTAAACTACAAGGTAAACAAGGTGAAAACTTTATGATCCTTTTAGAGCAACGTTTAGATAACGTAGTATACCGTTTAGGTTTAGCTCGTACTCGTCGTGGAGCTCGTCAATTAGTAAACCATGGTCATATTTTAGTCGATGGTAAACGTGTTGATATTCCTTCATACCAAGTAGATCCTGGTCAAGTTATCTCTGTTCGTGAAAAATCACTTAACAACTCTTCTATTAAAGAGTCTTTAGAAGTGGCACCAGCAGTAGCTGAATACTTAACTTTCGACGCTGAAAAAATCGTTGGATCGTTAGTACGCTTACCAGAACGTTCTGAATTACACCCAGAAATTAACGAAGCGTTTATCGTTGAGTTTTACTCACGTTAAGCAACACCGTTATATTCGAAAAGCCATTCCTACGGGAATGGCTTTTTTTGTTTCAACTATCGTAACGAAGTCATGAACTTACGCAAATAGTATGGGTGCTGTTATCGTAGCGGATTTATCCGCTATACGAGAACAGTATGGGACGGAAATTGCGATAGCAATTGAGTACCAAACCTTATGTTAATGCCATGAGAGTACCAATCCATTTATTAATGTCGTAAGAGTACCATTCCTTCTTCAATAGCTGTTTTTATTATAAGTAATAATAAACTCTTGAAAATATTCATAGATAATCTGTATTTATTCAGAGCAGTAGGAGTAAATAATTTCGGATTTATAATTTATGGTGTTGGTGATGAAATATGTCATTAACACCATTTTTCCAAAAAATATCGATATTTATATAAATTCCTTTTAAAATAAAATCGCTGAACCACGCAAAAAAGGATTGTAGAAGCTGATCTACAATCCAATAAGTTTTTTTATTTGATTCTGTTAGTTTCAAAAGATAATAATAACAATTTTTATGCGACTCAAAAGCAAAATTAGCTTTTCAATATAAAAAAGACCTCTCAAAAATTAGATGATAATCTAATTTTCAAGTCTTGATAGCCTTACTTTTACTCAATGAATGATAATGCATGCTGAATTGCACTTACTTCTTGCTCACCATCAGCTAAGTATTTAGCCGTCATTAGTGCTAAATTGAAACCTTTAGCTTGTACAGCATCATTCTCAATTAAAGAAGCTCCTGCACTAATAAAAACAGTTTCCGCTTCAACTACAATAACTGATTGATAAACATTCGCTATTTCAGCTAATAATTGTTCATTCTCTCTAATAATCTCTAGCCCATCCCCCATACTTTTACGGCCAGACAAAGCAAGTATCGTTGTGAAATCCGCGATAATCACATCAAAAGAAAGATATTTAATCAATTCTTGAAATGAATGAAACTGTTCAATCGATTCTCCAACTGCGATTGGTTCTAATAAAAGTGGCACTTTGTAGCGATTAGCTTCTTTTCCCAGTTTAATCATTGCCGCTAGTTTTTCAGGTGTCATTTCGGTCATCTTCAATATCACTGCTTGATCGCAAGACGATTTTTTTTCAAATATTTCAGGAACATCGCTCATTATGAGATTGATGCCTCTCTTAGTTAAATCCAAATGCTCTAATTGGTCGCTATAATAATCTTTCAGTACAACAATATCCCTAAGTATAATTCCCACCCCTAATATATATTTTTACGCGCAAAACTGTACAATCAGTATATCACATCGTAAAGATACAAAAAAGAGAGTGCCATTTTAGCACACTCTCTCATTTCACTCCGCAACTTGTACAAGTTGTTTACCTACGGTAACACTCATTATATTTCAGATACACTACACGTAATCGTTCACTATTTTGTACTTTTGTTTCAAATCTTCTGTTCCGCAGTTTTTTTCACTTGCTTAAATTAACGGTACATACTAGTTTTCCACGTTGCACTATCGAATCACGCGTCTAACAGTTACTTGGTTGTTAATTTTAAACTTTTCCAATTGCCTTGCTGTTCTTTAAACAAAACACTAATACATCTGGTTTAACAACGATTATCTTCACGACTTTCGCGTTTTTTCTTACCCTTCTTAATGTTTAACTGCATATTGCTTGTAGACCTTTTACAATCTTTGCACATGTTTGTCTTACATTCTGAATGGGCGTCCCGGATGGACTCGCAATGGCTTTATGTGTTATCCGTTCGTTCCGGTGCACGCACCATCGTCAGTTGAAATAACATGTGACGCTGACTAATGTTTCGTCTCATCATTGTTATCACTCCTTTCGATTTTCTGGTGACCTGTTACATAGATATTATACCCGTTTAGATAATAGCTAAACATTATACCAACTACCTATCGTTTAATTTAACTAAGTGCTACTCATTTTTTTAATAAAATAAAACAAATAATGGACTCACACTTGAGATATCTATCCTGCATAATTAGTATAAAGACTGTCAAAATTTACGGATTTTCGCTGTTATATTATTAATTAGGAGGATTTACAAAAATGAATAAAAAAATGAGTTACGGCTTAATAGCTGTCTCAACACTGTTGGCTTCGTTACCTGCTACATTAGCGTCTGCCAATGATGAGAACTTAAAAACGACTAAAGATATACAACCTGTATCAACTAATACCGAGAAACATGCTGAGAAAAACGAGACAAAAAAAATCTCACCTTACGACATTAAACTCTTTTCTATTCATAATCTTAACGGTTTTGATAGTGGAGCTGATGCACTTTATCGTAATTTTGATTTAACGACACAATTAACAGTCGACTATCCTTATGATCCTTATAAAGATAAATTAACTTATGAAATTGTATCTGGACCAGCTAATCTTGGACAAGGTGAAATCCAAATCCCTTATGGTGGAACAATTGATTTTTCTGATGCTACCACTTACCCAGATGGTGAATATGTTTTATCCTTACGCTCATACGTCATCGATGAATTCGGCTCATTATTCGATACGGGTCGTGTGAAAATGAATATTGAACGTGTCGCTGCTACAATCGATATTACTGGCACTTTTGATAAAATCAATCCATCTACTATCACTGTTGGCTCTGATAAAACAACGGCTAGCAACATTTGGAAAATAATAGATGAAGCTGGAAATGTTGTGGCAACGGAGTCCTCTGCTGCTGTATCACAAGCAACCCTCAACCAATTACCAGAAGGTGTTTATACTGTTGAAACAACGGCCACTTTAATTTCTAAATATGGGAATCCTGTACTAGATACAACGACAGATTCATTTTTAATTCGTCATCCTGAATCAACGACTAGTGTTGTTGGTACATATAATCCCACATCAATTACTGGAACAAAAAAAATCACTGAATCAACTTTAACTTGGGAAGTAAAAGATAGTAGTGGCACTGTTCTGATTAATGGCACAGGTAATACTGTACCCGTTGAACAAACCAACGCTTTAGGGGACGGCAGTTATAGTGTTTTCTTCACTGAACATAGTCCTGAAAATGAAACAAGTGTTTCTGAAGGTTCTTTCAAAATTAGACACCCCGAAACAACTATTTCAATTGATAAGCCAATCAATCCCGAAAAAGTGACGGGAACAAAAAAAATTGCGGACTCAACCCTAACTTGGCAATTACTCAATGAGGCAGGTGCCGTTGTATTATCAGGGAACGGTCCAATTATTTCTGAAAAGCAGTTAGCATCATTAGCGGGCGGAAAATATGAAGCAACGTTTACGGAAACAAGCCCTGAAGGCGAAACACATGTATCAACTGATAAATTTTTAGTACGTCATCCCGAAACAACAACGACTATTGATTGCCCATTTAATCCCCATTCTATTAAAGGGACACAAACAATTGCTGAATCTGTTTTAACATGGGTATTGAAAGATGAGAGTGGGAAACTTATTGAATCAGGCTCTGGAACTGACGTCCCTACTAGTTTATTAGACAAATTAGCAATTGGGACTTATGTCGTTACATACACTGAAATGAGTCCTGAAAATGAGACTCACAGTTCACAAGGTGAATTTACAATTCGCCACCCTGAGACGACGACAACGGTTAATAAACCATTCAATCCTGATAAAATTACGGGGACACAAACAATATCAGATTCCGAATTAGTATGGATTCTCACTGATGCACAAGGTGCGATTATAAAATCTGGTACTGGTTCTGATATCCCTACTGACTTTTTAGCACAGCTAAAACCGGGGAGTTATCATGTGACATTTGCAGAAAAGAGTCCTGAAGGTGAAATGCATACGTCTACTGGTGACTTTATTGTTCGCCATCCTGAAACAACAACAACTGTTAACAAGCCTTTTAATCCTAATAACATTACAGGAACACAAACAATGACTGAATCAGAGTTAACATGGGTTATTACTGATAAAAATGGGGCAGAAGTTATGAGTGGTATCGGTTCTGAGGTGCCAGAAAAAGAACTCTTAGCATTATTAGCTGGCGACTATACCGTTACATTTACAGAAATTAGTCCAGAAGACGAAACGCACAGTTCTCATGACGTTTTTACTGTCAGACACCCAGAAGCGACCCTTACAATCGATAAAAATATCAACCCAGAAAAAATTACAGGGACACAAACAATTGAAGATTCAACCTTAACATGGGAAATACTCGACATCGAAGGTAACGTTCTATATAGTGGTAGTGGTTCTGAAATCTCCAATTTGGTTGAGCTATTAAAAGGTCTGGATGATGGGAGTTATTTTGCAACCTTCACTGAAACGAGTCCAGAAGGCGAAGTACATACGGTGATTAATGGCTTCCAGCTTGTTTCCGAGTTAATATCACCGACTCTACCTGAACCAACTCTTCCTGATCAAACAAATGAGCAACAAGAGAAAATTGACTCTGGTGATGACTCAGAAGAGTTTATCCTTCTACACGAAAAAGAAGAATTTAGCTACGTTGAGTATGAGGTATTCGATGAAAACACCGCTGATTCATCTCAAACGATAGTACCAACATCAACCATCGCAGAAACTACAAAAAATAACGCATCGTTACTACCTAAAACAGGTGATAAGCAATCGCCATTGTTGCCACTTTTAGGTATCGCAGTGATCGCCTCATCACTCGTAATGTTGAGACGCCGCAACAAAAATTAAATAAAAAACAGAATCGATTATATCGATTCTGTTTTTTTTGCACTTATTTATAAGTAACAAGATGGTATTTTTTCTTACCTTTACGTACAAGTGTAAAACGATCACCAATACGGTCTTCTGCAGCAATGATTGCTGTTGTATCTTGTTGACGCTCACCATTGATGTAAATTGCACCATTTGTTACGTCTTCACGCGCTTGACGTTTACTTGGTTCAATTTTCAAGGCTACAAGCCAATCAACGATATTTAATTCGCTGTTTTTATCACCTTCAAACGATGGCACATCTTTAAAACCAACTTCAATTTCATCTGCTGTTAGGCCTTTAATATCACCACTAAATAACGCTGCTGATATTTTGATTGCTTGATCTAACGCCGCTTGACTATGAACGAAAGTTGTCATTTCACTTGCTAATGTTTTTTGTGCTGCACGTAGATGTGGTTCAGTTGCTACTTTTTCAGACAATGCTGTAATCGTTGCTTCATCCAAAAACGTGAAGTATTTCAAGTATTTAACGACATCACGGTCATCTGTATTTAACCAAAATTGATAAAATTCATACGGTGTTGTTTTTTCTGGGTTTAACCAAATTGCACCACCAGCTGTTTTACCAAATTTGGTTCCATCCGACTTCAGCATTAATGGAATTGTTAAACCAAAGGCTTTCGATTTATCGCCATGCTCTTTACGAATCAATTCAAGACCAGCCGTAATATTACCCCATTGGTCACTTCCACCAATTTGTAAACGACAGTTGTTGTGTTCGTATAGATGATTGTAATCCATTGCTTGTAATATTTGGTAGCTAAACTCTGTAAATGAAATCCCTGTTTCTAAACGATTTGCGACAATGTCTTTGCTTAACATTGTGTTCACGTTGAAACGTTTACCGATATCACGCAAGAAATCCAACACGCTTAAAGACTTCGTCCAATCATAGTTATTAACTAAAATCGCACCATTTTCACCTGAAAAATCAAATAATTTTTCTAATTGGGCACGTAATGATTCCACATTTTGATTAATTTGTTCCATCGATTGTAATTGACGCTCTTCTGCTTTACCACTTGGATCACCAATTGATCCTGTAGCGCCGCCCATTAAGAAAATTGGACGATGTCCTGCGAGTTGGAAACGTCGTAAAATCATAAATGGGATTAAATGCCCGATATGCATGCTATCTCCTGTTGGATCCATACCACAATACAATGAAATGCTTTCTTTTTCAGTTAATTCTTTCAAACCAGCTGCATCTGTTTGTTGGTATATCGCATCGCGCCATTCTAATTCTTCAATAATATTCATTTTTTTCCATCTCCTTTTTTTCTTCATAGACACAAAAAAGCCCCTCCGCTTCTATAAGAAACGAAGGGACGATATTCACCGTGGTACCACCCTATTTTAATAACCCCAAAAGGTTACTGCTTGTATAGTTAACGGTATGACCCGTTGTACATTGCTGTACAAATGCTCCAGAGTGTAATTCAATCACCTTATATAGACTTGTTCGCAGCGACCACAAGCTCTCTCAACTAGTGATAAGGGATTTACTTCGTTCCTTCTTTGCATATATTCATGAAGTTGTTAAATACAATACTAGTGGGTAACAACCCATTTGTCAATGTTAATATCCTAAATACGGTTCTAACCTTTTTAAAACGTAAAAAAAGCGTTGGTAGCAATTAGCCACCAACACTTTATCTTATTCTTTATTTTGCTGCGTTAAATACTTCGTTTGCTTTTGACCAATCAACAACGTTGTAAAACGCTTTGATGTATTCAGGACGACGGTTTTGGTAGTTAAGGTAATAAGCATGTTCCCAAACATCAATACCAATGACAGGTGTTTTACCATCTGTTAATGGAGAATCTTGGTTAGCTGTAGAAGTAATTTCAAGCTCACCGTTTGATAATACTAACCATGCCCAACCAGAACCAAAGCGGCCAGTTGCAGCTGCTGTGAATTTTTCTTGGAAGGCTTCGAATGAACCGAATTTAGCATCGATTGCTTCAGCTAATTCGCCAACTGGTTTTCCCCCACCGTTTGGTGAAATTGAAGTCCAGAAGAATGAGTGATTGGCATGTCCGCCACCACTGTTACGTACAGCAGCTTTGATATCTTCAGGAACGCTTGCTAAATCTGCTACCAATTCTTCAATTGATTTTGATGCTAAATCAGCATGTCCTTCCAAAGCTTTGTTAACGTTTGTTACATATGTTTGATGGTGTTTAGAATGGTGGATTTCCATTGTTTTCGCATCAATGTGTGGCTCTAGAGCCGAATATTCGTAAGGTAATTCTGGTAATGTATAAGTCATGATCTGTTTTCCCCCTTGAATCTATTTTTGTTTTATTACTCTCTCAAAGATACCACAGATAATGATGAAATTCACGCGATTGGTTTGGAATTTACTCTTTTCAATGATAGCGTTTCAAAAGAAATGCTTGCCCTATTCCACCTGCCCCTGCGGCAGCAACAACAGCTTGTTCAATATTTTTTTCCGCTATAAAAGTATTAAAGATATGCGCAACTGATATAATTCCAGAAGCAGCGTAAGGATGACCATAGGCTAAAGCACCTCCATCAGGATTCAATTGACTGTCACTCACCCCTAAAACCTCTTGAAAAGCGACTATTTTAGTCGCATACGCTTCAACGATGTCGAATCGGTCAATGTCCTTCGCTTGTAGGTTATTTTCTTCTAAGAGCCTTTGAGTGGCTGTTATTGCTGCAACCGGTACATCATAGGGTGAAACAGCCGTTGTCGCTGTTGCAACAACTTCTAACACTGGTTGAAGATCATGCTCTAATGCAAAATTTTCAGAAACAACTGTCAATAAAGCTGCACCATCCGAAAACCTGCTACTTGTAGCTGGATTCACGCTATTTGTCTGTTTAGCTAATACTCTTTCTAACACTTTTAAATCAGCACGCTCTAAAAATTCATCTGTTTCATTATTGTAAATAGTTTTTTTGTGAACAAGACTTGCCAATGCCCGTTCATAACTCATCCTTGTTTTAGCTGTGATTAAGTCTGGCTTCATTGCAGAACGTTTTTGTTGAAGTATTGCCGTTTCTATCATATCAGGATCCCCTATTTCTTCTGGTGAAAATTGTGCGCGTGTTGGATAAGGCGATGTTGAGAGTGATTCTGTCCCACCAATTAATAACGAGTCGGCGAGGCCAGATTGAATGTAACTCATTCCCACTTTCAACGCAGTGAGCCCTGCAATACATTGGGTATCAATCGTTAAGCCAGGGCAATTCAGGCCTGCATTTAATGCTGAAAAACGGGCAACATTTCCCCCGTGCCCCACAATATTACCTAAAATCACCTCATCTACCTGTGCTAATTTAGCAACATGCTTTTGCAGCAAGGGGGTGATTAACATCCGCTCATCTAAATTACGATGAATACCGCCTTGTTTACCAATCGCCGTTCGACTGACTTCAACAATGACTACTCGGTTCATGGATACCCTCCTCTTTCATTTTTTGACGATCAATTTTGCCAGTTATCGTATGTGGTAATTCAGCTACATGTACAAATAATCGTGGGCGTTCATGTGCCTTAAGCTGATGTCGACACAATTGTCGTAATGTTTTTTTCGTTGCTCGTCCTGTGTAATACGCAACAACAATTTCGCCCCAATAGGCATCGTTTTGTCCGATGACCACAACTTCATCTAAATTCTCTGTTTGTTGTAAAACCGCTTCAACGACTTCCGCTTGTACTGTTAACGCACCAAATTGGATACGATTAGTATCTCTCCCAATTACCGTTAATTCACCTGCTTCAGACAAATATCCATAATCACTCGTTTCCCACTGATTAATGTGTTGTTCCTTACTATCATAACCAGAAAACAGTTGATTGCTACGCACGCTAATTTTCTGTTCTGTCGTCAATGTAATGTTTACACCTAACATCGGAAAACCTACACTATCAGGTGCATCTGTATCACGAGCTAAACTAATAAAACTTGTTTCCATTGAACCATAATAACGCCATAAACGCATACGGGGCGCGGCTGTTTTTAAGCGTTCTTGCCAATACGTTTGACAGTGATCACCCCCACATAACCAAAAACCACTGGTGTTCGTCGGTAATTCTGCTAAATGTTGCATCATTGTCGGCACAATGTAGACGAGTGGGTCTTGCGTTCCCTCAATAAGCTGACGTAAAGCCTGTGGGTGATAACGTGACAATAAGCGGATAGATAAACCACGACACAGACCATCAATCGCTCCCATTAAAAAATGCCCCTGTTCTAATTTACCTGGGATAATCACTGTTTGAACCTTCTCATTATGATAAGCATCAGCTAATGCCTCACTACTTGCTTGCCATGATTTAATTGTACGATACAATATTTTCGGAAGACCTGTTGTACCAGAAGTTGTTCCAACAAAATGACTGGTGCTCTGATGTTTCACATAAGGTTTTAACAAATTGTAACGCTCTCGCCATTCAGCCTGCGTGTAGACTGGAATAGTATGATTTCCTTGTATTGCTATCATTAACTGCGGCTGTAACGTGTCAACTAAACGTTGGACTTGCGAGTGTTTCGCTTTACTAGAAAAGGGACAAACATCCCATCCTGCCTGAAAAGCACTCATCAATTGGATGAGTGCTTCAGCAGTATTTGTCATTTCAATCATCACAGTGCCTGAAGTTTGAAGATTTCGTAGTCCTTGTGCAGATTTTGCTACTTGTTCACGTAATTCAGACCAAGTATATCGCTCACAACCATCATCAAGAGCTACTCGTTTATCGTGTTGCTTATCATCATAAATCGCTAACATTTTTTCACCGCTTTTTGCTATAGTATGACATCCAGTTCTAGGAATGTCAACTTTTATTAACTAGAGTTTACATTAGCTTCTGTTAACTTTTTTTGAACTCTTTTTGGTAAGTTTTTAAAAGGGACATAGGCAATTTTTATGATGTATAGTCCACGATGATAAATTTTAACAAAGGACTTTTTTTGGTCGATAGCAGCAAAATTAAACGTATACTTAACTGGCTTTCCATCTCTTTCATATGCCAAAATCTTATTGTAGTTGGTGACATCCATTGGTACTTTAGCATAACTTGTTGTTTCACACAGTGTCGGATTGAGGCGATCTAACAAAGGTCTATGATAGGGTAAATTAATGCATATCACAGTGATGAAAAGAACGGTAATCAGACTTGCTGCGAGGGTTCTCATAGCCCAAACTGACTTTCTTGTGCGGCTTTATGTGGTAAAACAACTTGTACTTTGAACATATCACCATCTACTGTAACAATCAGTTGTCCTTGATGCAGCGACACAATCGACTGAACAATCGCCAACCCCAAACCATGTCCCTCAGTATCACGTGCTTTTTCTTGTTCGCCTCGTTTAAAACGCTCAATTAATAGCGGTGCAGCTTCATTAAGTTCATAATTTGAAATGTTTTTGATAATAATCCGACTTTGGTTCATCTCATCTTGCACAGTAACATAGATACGAGATTGTGGTAACGTATATTTCAAGGTGTTTTGTAATAAATTATCAATCACACGCCAAATCTTATCACTGTCAATTGTTACCATTATTGGTTGTTCAGGGTATGTTGTTCTTAGCAAATAACTACTTGAATTGAATTCTTCTGTATACTCACCGACACTTTGCTTAACAAGTGCGACAAGGTCAACTTCTGTATAATTTAATTCAATTGCACCATTATCCATCTTCGTTACTTCAAATAAATCGTCAATCAACTGTTTCATACGCTGGGCTTTTCTTTGAATCACTTCTGCATAAGCAGCTTGGTCAGCGAGTGTAACATTTGGTTGTTGCATCAAATCACTATATGTCACAATAGAAGTGAGCGGTGTTCTTAAATCATGACTAACATTGGTGATAAGATCCGTTTTTAAACTTTCACTTTTTTCACTTTTTTGTATTTTTTGATTAATCAGTTGCTCTAAACGTTCATAGTCAACATTTACCTCTGCGACTGTTTTATTCGATACCTGCATAATTGCTTCCCCAGTAGCTGCTTGAATAATAGTTGCTGGGCGTTTCATTGTTTCACGAACGCGGTGATAATAAACCATGTGCATAATCAAACTAAGCAGTGCTAAGACACTAAAAACGAACAATCCTACATAGGGGCTTTCTTGTGTTGCGATAAGAAGACCCAATGCCCCACTCATACACATCATCACGATTAGACAAAAAACATGCATCATCAATGATAATCTCTGATAGTTTTCAAGCCATTTTCCAATCACACCTGATTTCAGTTCATTTCTGACTGTTTCACTGCGGTATGCTTGATACAAACGTGGACTACTTATCACAATAATTGCCATCAAAATACCTGACAAAATTAACGGTGTGAGTTCATAGGCAGCTGTACTTCGATAGACCACTATTAGTAAACCACCGCTAAAAAGTGCACCGATTAAAGCAATATCTAGTGGTAAATTAAACAGCGGTGCTATTTTTAATGTTTGTCTTTTCGCTACTAACCAAACTAACACGATCAAAGCAAGACCACCCGATATGACATACAACCAAGCAATCATTTTTGTTTGACCCACTTCTTTGACATAGGTTGAGTAGTTCGCCAACAAGTCTTTATCTGCAAAAACAGTTTGATATTCAGCTGATGGCGCTTTGCGTATGTGAATTGATTCAGTATTTAACTCATCTTTAAGGTTAATTTTAACAGTTCTGGTTTGAATAATTTTTTATTTTTGTTAGCACCTAGACGCTCTAATTCCATTTGTACATCAGCTTTACTAGAGCTTGCTTTGATAGTTGGCATATTCGTTAGTATCTCTTTTGAGGCTGTATCGAATATATAGTAGTAATAAGTATCATCGAGCCCTTCTTTACTTTCTTTGAGTGAAAGAAGCCCTTCTTTCAAATTAGCCAGTAACTTTGTATTCGCCCAAGCGAGTATTTTTTTATCATCAGAATAATAATCATATTGTGTTTTTATCATCGCATCTAATTCTGAGCGTAAACTCTTCGCTCTTTTGGTATCTCCGCTCGCTTGTGCCTCAGAAATTTTTTTACGGTAAAGCTTCATTTCCTCGGTACTTTTATCGTCAGTATTTTCTGCAGCGTTAGCTTTCTCATTATCGTACAATTAACGCGCATCAGCTGTTGTTAAATTTAACGTGTTGTCTTTATTTTTCTGTGTTAACGCTGTTAAAAAAAGCTCACTCGTATAGTCATAAAACAAAGAATCATTATTTGCATTGTAGTTACTCACTACTGCTTTATCCTTATCCATTACTAGTTGTTCTCTTAAATAATGCGACATTGCTAAGGGAATCAATGTATAACAAATAACTGTTAATAAAATAGTCAGCACGATGGCTGTTTTAATGTTCGATTTTGTAACCAACGCCCCACACCACCTTTAAATATTTTGGTTTTTTTGGATCAATTTCAATTTTTTCGCGAATTTTACGAATATGAACGGATACTGTATTTTCAATATTAAAGCCCACTTCTTTCCAAATCTGCTCATAAATTTGCTCCATTGAAAATACCTGATTTGGATGTGACATCAACAATGCTAAAATTTGAAACTCTTTGGGTGTCATTTTTAAGGGCTGACCTTCAATGGTCACTATTTTTGTTACCTGATCTAATGTTAAACCTTCGATAGTTAACACTGATGCAGGTTTCTCCATCGTCCCTAATTTCGTATATCGTCGCAAATGCGCTCGTACGCGTGCCATTAATTCGAGTGGGTTAAATGGCTTTTCTAAATAATCATCCGCCCCCACTTGTAAACCATGAATTTTATCAATGTCTTCACTTTTTGCGCTCAACATTAAAATCGGAATGTTTTCATCATTCTCACGCAATTTTATTGCCGTTGTTAAACCATATAAAATCGGCATCATGACATCTAAAATTAATAAATGAACCTCTTCGTTCGCAATTATACGCAATACTTCTTCACCGTTAGCTGCCTCGCTAACTTCTAAACCTTCATTTTTAAGATAAATTGTGATTGCCTGTCTAATATCATGATCATCATCTGCCACTAGTACACGGTATGCCATTACATTATTCCGTCCCTTCATTTACGCTACTGATTTTTCATCACCCTAAGTATACATTGCTTTTGCTTGTAACGCCTTACTACTTTTATAGAATAACAATAAAAAACTAGGAAAGATGCAAGAAATTCTTAACATTTTCTTAACTCCTTCATTTTCCTCAGAAAAAAAGAAGACTCCTAAATGCTAGCTTTAGGAATCTTCTTTATATATATGTCAGACATCGCCTATTTTAGCGCGACAGTCCTTAATTTTAGCGTCTGTTTAATTCGTCCACAATGATTTGGTTAACCATTTTTGGATTAGCTTGTCCTTTAGTAACTTTCATTGCTTGACCCACTAAGAAACCAACAGCACGGTCTTTACCATTTTTAAAGTCTTCAACAGATTGAAGGTTATTGTCAATAATTTCAGTGATGATTTTAGTCAATTCACCGGCATCTGACATTTGTACTAACCCTTTTGCTTTAACGATTTCTTCTGGATTGCCACCTTCCGTAATAACATCACGGAAAACTTTTTTAGCAATTTTAGAAGAGATTGTACCTGCTTCAATCAATTTGATTAAACCAGCAAGGTTTTTTGGTGTTAATGCTGTATCATGTAATTCTTGTTGTTCTGCGTTAAGATACGCTGATACTTCGCCCATTAACCAGTTTGACGCTTGTTTCGCTTCAGCACCATTTGCAACAGTTGCTTCAAAGAAATCCGACATCTCTTTTGTTAATGTTAAGACCATCGCATCGTATGCAGGGATACCCCATTCGTTAATATAACGCGCACGACGTGAACCTGGTAATTCTGGAATTTCAGCTTTAACGGCTGCCATCCACTCATCATCAATCACTAAATCAACCAAGTCTGGCTCTGGGAAGTAACGGTAATCGTCTGATCCTTCTTTCACACGCATTAACAATGTTTCACCTGTTGCTTCGTTAAAACGACGTGTTTCTTGACCAATAACACCGCCAGCTAATAAAACTTTTTCTTGGCGTTTTTCTTCAAATTCAATCCCTTTACGAACGTATGAGAATGAGTTCAAGTTTTTAATTTCTGTTTTTGTTCCAAATTTTTCTTGCCCTAATGGACGGATAGAAATATTGGCATCACAACGTAATGAACCTTCTTCCATCTTAACATCCGAGACACCTGTATATTGAATAATTGATTTGATCGCTTCTAGGTAAGCGTAAGCTTCTTCAGCTGTACGCATATCTGCTTCAGATACAATTTCAATTAACGGTGTTCCTTGACGGTTATAATCGACTAATGAGTAGCCGTTACCTTCATGGTTTAATTTACCTGCATCTTCTTCCAAGTGAACACGTTCGATACGAATACGTTTTGTTTCACCGCCAACAACAATATCAATCCAGCCATTTTTAGCAACTGGTTTATCAAATTGTGAAATTTGGTAGGCTTTGGGATTATCAGGATAAAAATAGTTTTTACGGTCAAATTTAGTTTCACGGTTAATTTCACAGTTAAGTGCAATTCCGGCTTTCATTGCAAATTCAACGGCACGTTTATTTAATGTTGGTAAAACCCCAGGATAACCTAAGTCTACAACACTGGTATTTGTATTCGGTTCTGCACCAAAATGAGCTGGTGATGACGAGAATACTTTTGAGTCTGTTTTTAGTTCTACATGGACTTCAAGTCCTACTACTGTTTCAAAATTCACTGTTGTAACCTCCCTACAATTCGGCTTTTAATTCGTTAAAGTTCGTTGCTTGTTCGAATGCATGTCCTACACGATATACTGTCGCTTCATCAAATTGTTTACCGATAATTTGTAAGCCAACTGGCATATTTTCGCTCAATCCACATGGAACTGACAAACTTGGTACACCTGCCATGTTACTTGGAATTGTTAACACATCATTCATGTACATTGTAATTGGATCTTTAGCATAATCACCTGATTTAAATGCGATAGTTGGCGCTGTTGGCCCAACAATTACATCGTAATCAGCAAAGATTTTTTCAAAATCACCAATAATCATCGTACGTGCTTGTTGTGCTTTTTTATAATAAGCATCATAATAACCTGAACTTAGAGCAAACGTTCCTAGCATGATACGACGCTTCACTTCTGGACCAAATCCTTCAGCACGTGATTTTGTATAGAGTGTTTCTAAATCATGTGCATCTGGTGAACGGTAACCATAACGTACGCCATCAAAACGTGAAAGATTCGATGATGCTTCACTTGATGCAAGTACGTAATAAGCTGCAACACCATATTCAATATGAGGTAAGCTGACTTCGTCTACTGTTGCACCCAAGTTTTTAAGTGTTTCAATTGCTTCAAGAACGCGTGCTTTAACGCCATCCTGAACACCATCACCTAAATATTCTTTTGGTACAGCAATTTTCATGCCTTTAATATCTTTAGTAATTTCACTTGTAAAATCAGCTTTGGGTTGTGGCACAGATGTTGAATCATGTGCATCTACACCTGAAATAGCTTCTAGTACAAGCGCATTATCTTCAACCGTACGTGTAATTGGCCCAATTTGATCCAATGACGACGCAAAGGCGATTAACCCATAACGTGACACTCGTCCGTATGTTGGTTTCATTCCAACAACACCACAGAATGCAGCAGGTTGACGAACTGAACCACCTGTATCTGAACCTAGAGCTACAGGAACTTCACCCGCAGCAACAGCTGCAGCAGAACCACCTGATGAGCCACCAGGAATGCGTGATAAATCCCATGGATTGGCTGTTTTTGCATAGTAAGATGTTTCTGTAGTTGATCCCATTGCAAACTCATCCATGTTTAATTTACCAATAGTGATCATATCTTTTTCATGTAATTTAACCATTGCTGTCGCATCATAGATTGGTTCAAAACCAGTCAAAATTTTACTAGCAGCAGTCGTTAAAATATCTTTTGTTACAATATTATCTTTAATTCCGATTGGTAAACCAGCAAGAACGTTGTCTGGATCAATACCTTTCGCATCAATTGCAGCAGCTTCTGCCAATGCTTGTTCTTTTGTTAATGTGATAAACGCTTGAACTTTTTCTTCCACTTCATCCACGCGCGCATATACTGCATTGACTAAATCAACTGCAGTTACTTCTTTATTCACCAACTTTTGGTGTAATTCTTTGATAGTTAAATCAAATAATGCCATGTCTATTCGGTCTCCTTCCCTACTAATCCATAATTGATGGTACTTTGATATAGCCATCTTGCGAATCTGGTGCATTTTTTAACACAAGATTACGGTCAAGGCCTTCAGCAGCTACATCTTCACGTAAAACATTTGTCAACGGTACAGCGTGTGTTGTTGGTTTAATGTTTTCTGTATCTAGTTCATTTAATTTCTCAACCATGTTAATGATTTGTTCCAATTGTGTTGCGTATTGTTCGGCTTCTGCTTCAGTGATTTCAAGGCGAGCTAAACTCGCTACTTTCTCAACTTCTGCTTTAGAAATAACAGACATATTAACCCTCCTAAAATAACTACTCTTTAATTCATACTTCTCTATTCTACACGATATCGCTGTTAAAATAAACGTTTAGGATGAATTGTTCACACAATTCAACGAAAGCTATGGAAGTAATTCTTTACTAACACTTAAATAAGCTCTCATTTGCTTCATACATCAAAAAAAGCAAAATGTTATCGATAATTTCTCGACAACATTTTACTTCTTTACAGAAACAACTCTCTTGAGAGGTGCTCTATTGTATACTAACGATCAAAAATATGAACATTTGCTGTTTTACTACCTGCGTCACGTGTAATTAAAGACGCATTTGCTTGATTATCCGTCGTTGTTACATTTACTTCAACATCTACAGATGAAGGAAGATGCTTCGCAACCATATCAGTGGCGAACTGCGTAAATCCAACAATTTCGGCTTCACCAAAGAAGTTTACAGGAATATCAATTGTGATTTTTTTCAATTCTTTTCCTTCATAAAAACCACGTCCAATGACACCATTAAAGTTTGAAAAGTACGTTTGAATATCTGCTGAGAAACTCTTGAACCAGTTATAATCATCTAAATGATCACTTTTGGCTTCATCAGATGGGAATAACACAAAGCTCTCATCTAAATCATCCCATTTACCAAGCTCAGATGACCCCTGTTTAGCAGTTGCATAGCTTAAATAACTACCAGATACCATTGCATCTTTTGAATTTTGTGCAAAAATTGCAATCGTGATTGGCACATCAGATAAACCTTTCATTTGGCGCATACGCGTAATGAGCGTATCTGCCATTTTTTGGCCTTCTTCCTTCATTTTCGCTTTGCTGATTGGTGTTGAGTAAGTTGCACCGTAACTTTCTTTTTGATAATAATCAACAGAGTTCATTGCTAAACCAATCATCACACCATTTAATTTTACTGTATCACCCTTATTTTCAAGGTAATTTTGTTCTAAAATATGTGCAAGATAAATTGGATTACGATCAGTACCATTCCCATTAAAAACAGGGTTTAAACCAACGTTATCACTATCTGATAGTTTCTTTTCTTTCAGTTGTTTATCTGAATATTTACGATTTAACCACGAAGTAACCGTCCCTTTGGTAAGGTATTGCCCCTCTTGAAAAGCATAATCTTCACTGTTGTATTTCGTTGTTGCAATACGTTGTAAACCAATTTCCATCTCATTGATATCAAAACGCGTATTGAGGTTTGAGACGATTAATCCGCGTGTCGGGCTTTCTTTATAAGGTAGAATTGTGCGGTAATAGTCACTTGAAATATTATTTTTCGTAACAATTTGAGTTTCTTTTTTACTCGTACTGCTATCATTTTTAACGGCTTTTTCACTTGATAATTGTGGCGCACATCCTGCTAAAACAAGTGTAAGTCCAGCAGCTAATATAATCAATTTTTTCATAGTTTTTGGTCACCTTCATCTTTTAAGTACACGCGTAAGTCCGCTTCAGACCAAATTGGAATCTGTAGACTCTCAGCTTTTGTTCGCTTAGAGCCTGCATCGGTTCCTGCAACAACAACATCTGTTTTTTTACTGACGCTGCCTGTTACCTTGCCACCGAGGCTTTCAATTAGTAATTGAGCTTCATTGCGTGTCATATGCTCTAGTTTACCAGTTAACACTACTGTTTGACCATTAAAAACTAGCTCATCCGCTGATTTATTTGCTAAAGACGGTCCGGTATAAGTTAAATTAACGTTGACCTGACGCAGTTCTTCAATCAATTCGACCACTTGCGGATTGCTAAAATAAGTTACGATTGAATCGGCCATAATACCACCAACATCATCAATACTAATTAATTCTTCTACCGTTGCTGTTTGTAACGCCTCAATTTCTCCAAAATGTTGTGCAAGCGACTTCGCAGCCTTCGCACCGACATGACGAATACCAAGGCCAAATAGTAACATTTCTAATGAATTGGCTTTTGATGTTTCAATAGCAGCTAATAATTTTGTTGCTGATTTTTCACCCATACGCTCCAATGGCAATAAATCTTCCATTTTTAATTTATACAAATCGGCAACATCAGCAATTAAGTGATGTTCATGTAATTGTGAAACAACCTTATCGCCAAGCCCCTCAATATTCATAGCATTACGAGAAGCAAAGTGAATCAAACCTTCGCGAATTTGTGCCCCACATTTAGGATTAATACAGCGTAGTGCGACTTCATCATCTAAGCGGACCAATTCGCTTTCGCATGAAGGACAATGAGTGGGCATCACATAAGGTTCGCTATCAGCTGGTCGCTTTTCGATTAGGACTCGCACCACTTCTGGAATAATATCCCCTGCTTTTTTAACGATTACTTCATCATTTATACGAATATCTTTCCCGTTAATGTAGTCAGCATTATGTAAAGAAGCACGTTGAACTGTCGTTCCTGCTAGCTGTACGGGATTTAAAATCGCAGTCGGTGTAACAACACCCGTACGACCAATGCTTAGCTCAATATCAATTAAACGTGTTGATTGTTCTTCGGCTGGGAATTTATAAGCAATCATCCATCGCGGTACTTTTACCGTGGCACCGAGTTGACGTTGGTAATCAAAACGATCAACTTTAATAACAATCCCATCAATATCATACGGTAATTGATTACGTTTTTCTGTCCACTTCGCGATATACTCCATCACACCTTCAATCGAATGAACCACTTTGAATTCATTATTCACATGACAGCCAATTTTTTCTATTGCCGCTAACATCTCACTGTGTCGTTCTACATTTAAAACAGAGGGATTAGCGACCGCATATAAAAAGGTGTCAAGATTTCTTGAAGCTGCAATTTTAGTGTCTAATTGACGTAATGAACCTGCGGCTGCATTACGAGGATTAGCAAAAAGTGCCAAGCCTTCTTCTTCACGACTTTCGTTCAATTTGGCGAAAGAGCGTTTTGGCATATAGGCTTCCCCACGTATTTCAATGGTTAAGGGCTCACGTAATTTCAATGGCACTGAACGGATTGTTTTTACATTGGCAGTTATATTCTCTCCGATGGTACCATTACCACGAGTAGCACCTTGTACCAAGCGACCCTCTTCGAATTTAAGCGATAACGCTAGACCATCAATTTTAAGCTCCACTGTATAATCAACTTGATCCACTTCAAGCTCTTTACGAACACGTTGATCAAATTGACGAATTTCCTCCTCGTTAAACACATCACCCATGCTTAACATCGGTACATCGTGTGGCACTTTTTCAAACTTATCTAGTACAACACCACCGATGCGTTGCGTGGGAGAATCTTCTGTTACAAGCTCTGGATGGGCTGTTTCAATTGTTACAAGTTCCGCATATAACGCATCATATTCGCCATCTTCTGCGACGGGGTTATCCAGCACATAATACGCATAACTCAGCTCGTGTAATCGTTGTTTTAATTCATCTAAACGTTCGTTCATTTTTTTGCACCATCCTATACTTTTTCAATTGGTGAGAACTCTGCCAACAGACGTTTCACACCAGTTGGACTTGGGAAGGCGATATCTAATTCCATTGAACGTCCTTCGTTTTTCACACTGACAACTGTTCCCACACCCCAGATTTTGTGCTTCGCTTTATCGCCTACTGACCAACCAGCTTGGCTACCACCTGTTTGTTGCAACGCTTTAACTTCGGGTGTTTTTTGCCCTGTTGAACGACGATTCGTTGCAAATGGAATGGCTTGTTTAATTTTTGTTTCTGTTGCACGCTCTAACAGTTCTTCTGGAATTTCATTGATAAAACGCGATTCAGCATTGCTGGTTGAACGACCATACAATGTTCGTGAATACGCCGCAGTCATGTATAATTCTTTTTCAGCACGCGTAATACCTACGTAGGCAATACGACGTTCTTCTTCCATTTCATCCTCATCATCTAAAGCACGGCTATGCGGGAAGATGCCTTCTTCCATTCCAACTAAATAAACAACGGGAAACTCCAACCCTTTAACAGCATGCAATGTCATTAAAGTGATTGCTCCATCAGCTGGATTTTCAGCTGGATCTTGCAATGAATCAACATCCGCAACCAATGCAAGATCGGTTAAAAAGGCAATCAATGATTTATCATCGTTATCTTTTTCGAATTGTTGTGCCACTGATAAAAATTCATCGATATTTTCGACACGTGTTTCTGCTTCAATCGTTTTCTCCGCTTTCAACATGTCACGGTAACCTGATTTTTCCAGAATTTGTTCAATTAATTCTGTGACAGATAAATAATCCTGTTGTTGTGAAAAACCAATAATCATATCATAAAAACTTAATAACTCTTTACTTATCTTTGTTGATAGCCCTACTAATTCGATACGACCCATCATTTCAAACATCGTTGTATCATAAGCTAACGAAGCAGCTGCTAGCTTATCAAGCGAGCCTGGACCAACACCACGTTTAGGCACGTTAACAACACGTGCTAAACTAATATCATCTGCATTATTTGCAACAAGACGTAAATAACTTAAAACATCTTTAATCTCTTTACGGTCGTAGAATTTTTGTCCACCGACCATTGTATAAGGAATAGAAGATTTCATTAAAGTTTCCTCTAACACACGTGATTGTGCATTGGTTCGATAAAGAATCGCCATATCTTTGTACTTATATTCTGAAAGACGGTCTTGAATTTTACCGACCACATAAGTCGCTTCCTCACGTTCAGTTAACGCACGATGATACGTGATTTTATTCCCTTCACTATTACCTGTCCATAATTCTTTTGGACGTCGGTTACTGTTTTTTTCAATCACACCGTTAGCCGCAGCTAAGATACGTTTGGTCGAACGGTAATTTTGCTCCAAAACAATTGTTGTCGATTTTGGATAGTCTTTCTCAAAATCCAGAATATTACTAATATCCGCACCACGCCAACCATAAATACTTTGATCAGAGTCACCTACGACACAAATATTTTGAAAGCGAGCAGCCATCAATTTAACTAACGTATATTGCGCCTTGTTTGTATCTTGGTACTCATCCACATGAATGTATTGGAACTTGCGTTGATAAAACTCTAATACTTCAGGAACTTGTTGAAAAAGTTCAATGGTCATCATGATTAAATCATCAAAATCTAGCGCTTGATTTTTGCGTAATTTTTTTTCATAATCCGTATAAACATCCGCAACTAATTTTTCAAAATAACCAGCTGCTTCTTTTGTGTATTCCGTCGCATTAATTAATTCATTTTTAGCATTGCTTATCGCTGA
Organism: Brochothrix thermosphacta DSM 20171 = FSL F6-1036; assembly: GCF_036884295.1. Classification (NCBI taxonomy): domain Bacteria; kingdom Bacillati; phylum Bacillota; class Bacilli; order Caryophanales; family Listeriaceae; genus Brochothrix; species Brochothrix thermosphacta. The sequence continues at coordinate 681,613 of NZ_CP145608.1, read as the reverse complement.
TAACATTGCTCGTGGTTGATAACGTTTGGGATCAATATCACGATCCTTCATAATTTTTTTAACCACTGTTAATTGATCGCTCGAATCTAAAATTGTAAATGAACGACTCAATCCCATTCTCTCAGCATCACGACGTAAAATACGCACACACATTGAGTGGAATGTTGATACCCAGACAGAATCAGCATCACTACCTAAAATTTTACCGACACGTTCTTTCATCTCTCGTGCGGCTTTATTTGTAAATGTAATTGCTAAAATATTGTAAGGATTCACATTCTTTTCTTTAATTAAATAAGCCACACGATGTGTTAGCACACGCGTTTTACCACTACCAGCACCAGCCATTATCAATAATGGCCCTTCGGTTGTAATAACAGCTTTTTGTTGTTCAGGGTTCAATCCCTCTACGAGTTGTTTTCCAGTAATTTCCATTGTGCACCACCTATACAGAACGTTTGTTCTTATTATACATAAAAAAACAGGCAAATACGAGACCCTCTGCCTATTTCCTTCTGCTTTATTTTTTCGTCTTCACTTTGAAAACTTCTTTTTAATTATAACAAATATCACAGTTAAAAGTAAGATAGAGCCATTTCTTACAATCAAAAAAACTAAAGGATAAGGCCCTTTAGTTTTTGGTGAAATTTATTTATTTTCTGCTTTTTTATTTTCTTCGAGTCGGGACATTACCAATTCATACGAATCATTACCCCAGTTTAACGAACGCTTAACGCGTGAAATCGTCGCTGTACTAGCGCCTGTTGCTTCCTCAATTTTACTATAGGTGCTTCCTCCGCGTAACATTTTAGCTACTTGAAAACGTTGCGAAAGCGCTTGTATTTCATTTACTGTACAAACATCATCAAAAAAATGATAACATTCTTCCAGATCTTTTAATGTTAAAACAGCTTGAAAGAATTCATCGAGGCCTTCACCTCGTAATTTTTCAATTTGCATAGTTGTATCCCCCTCACAGAATTTAACGACAACTTCTCTTTAACATTTTAACGCACTACACTAGTGAAAGGCAAGTCGGATAACTTTTTATTTAACTGACAATGCTGATGCGAAAAAGAACAATAGCTTGATTCAACTGTCGCTTTTGCCTTTTTATTAGACTGCAGACTGCCAATTTATTTGGTACTTACAAGATTGAAGATACTTTCACTGTTCTCTAGTATTTTATGCCAAAACTTCTAAAATTTCAAAAAAAACTCTTCCTGACATAAAGCGTCAACAAGAGTTTTTTTCCAATTTATTTGTAGCTCAGCGTTTGGTTTTGCTTTTATTTATCTCCAGCACTTCAAGCCAAAACTTGTGAAATTTCAAAGATACTCATAGCTATAAAAATAATCGCTAATCATTCTTTTCCAATCTCTTCAGTTCTGAACGGGCTTGAAGGTGCTTTTAATGCTCGATGTCCGATATCATTACGGTATACATAATCACTGGTATCAAGTTTAGCTAATTCAGCATAAATGCTTTGTTGTGCGTCTGCCATCGTTTTAGCTCGCACACTGAAAAGGCTGACGCGTCCGCCATTGGCAATGAGTTGCTTGGCTTCATTCTGTGCTACACCAGCATGAAACACTTGCGTATGATCTGCTAATTTTTCCAATCCCACTAATTGTGCACCTTTTTCATAAGCCTCGGGGTATCCTTTACTCGCTAAGACCACGCCTAATGTTACCCCTTCAGTTTGCCATACGAGTGTCGGTGTTCGATGCGCTAACAAGTCAGTAATGACTGCAGCAAAATCAGAGCTGAGTCGATCTAATACAACTTGTGTTTCTGGATCGCCAAAACGGGCATTAAACTCAATCACTTTGGGTCCATCACTAGTGAGGATTAATCCTGCATATAACACACCTGTAAATGATCGTCCTTCGTTCACTAAGGCTAATGCCGTTGGCTCTAAAATCGTTTCAATGGCTGTTTCCACAACAGCAGCTGGAATATGATGAACGGGCGCATAAGCACCCATTCCCCCTGTATTTAAACCTTTATCTCCCGCCAAAGCTCGTTTATGATCTTGTGCAATGACCATCGGATAGACTTTAGCACCATCAACAAATGCCATCAATGAAAACTCTTCACCTTCTAAAAACGCTTCAACGACAATTTGTGCACCTGAATTCCCAAATTGTTTATCGCATAACATCGCTTGCGCCGCAGCAATCGCTTCTTCCACAGTTGTTGCAACAACCACGCCTTTACCGGCAGCCAATCCATCGGCTTTAACAACAATCGGCGCGCCTTGTTCCAATAAATAATTTTTGGCTTTTTCAAAATCAGTGAATGTTTGTGATGCTGCTGTTGGAATCCCATATTTAGACATTAACTGCTTGGCAAAATCTTTGCTACCTTCAATTAAAGCTGCTTGTTTACGTGGTCCAAATGTTGGTATACCTGCTTTTTCTAATGCATCAACAACACCTTCTAATAACGGTACTTCTGGTCCAACAAATGCCCATGTAATCTGCTCACGTTTAGAAAATGTTATCAATTCAGCAACATCAGTTTCAGCAATAGCTACTGTTTTTATACCATCTCCATGCATTCCTGGATTACCTGGTGCACAATAAACAGCGGTCACTCGGTTGCTTTGAAGTAATTTTTTACTCACTGCATGTTCACGCCCACCACTACCAATTACAAGCAATTTCATTGTTTGCGCCTCCTTATTGTTGTTTAAAATAACGGACTTTTTGTAAATACCATCCTTATGCGCTTAATCGATTGTTTCTTATGTTAATGTTTAAAATGACGAATTTTTGTAAATACCATACTAATGCCATGTTTATTCGCTTCATCGATTGATTCTTGATCACGCATAGAGCCACCAGGCTGAACAATCGCAACAATTCCAACTTTCGCAGCTTCTTCAATTGTATCGGGCATTGGGAAAAAAGCATCACTTGCCATCACAGCCCCTACCGTTCTGTCACCTGCCTGTTCGAATGCTATTTTCGCAGATCCGACACGGTTCATTTGTCCTGCGCCTACACCGACTGTTTGAGAATCATCACCAATCATAATCGCATTTGATTTAATGTGTTTGACGACTTTCCATTGGAACGCCAAGGCTGCTAATTGTTCAGTTGTTGGTTGAACTGTGGTGACAACCTCCCATGTTGTAGGGTCTTCATCAATCTCATCTGCTTGTTGCACCAATAATCCTCCTGCCACACTTGTTTTCACATAATCACTTGCTACTGAAGTATTATATATTGGCATTTTTAAAAGACGAATATTTTTCTTCTTGCTCAACAAAGCCAATGCTTCTGCTGAATAGCTAGGTGCAATGAGTAGCTCTAAAAACATGTCACTGAGTGGTTGAGCAGTTGCTAAATCAATTTCTCGGTTAAAGGCTAATACGCCACCAAAAATCGATGTTGGGTCCGCTTCATAGGCTTTTAAGAAGGCTTGTTCAATCGTTTCACCTAAGCCAACACCACATGGATTCATGTGTTTAACAGCGACTACCGCACATTCAGTTTCAAATTCTTGAACGATATGTAACGCAGCATCCGCATCACGAATATTATTGTATGAGAGTTCTTTTCCATGTAATTGCTCAGCCGATACAAGCGAGGCATGTTTCACAATTGGCTCTGCATAAAAACTAGCTGATTGATGTGGATTTTCGCCATAACGTAACGCTTGTTTGCGATTATAAGTCAACGTTAGTTTTTCTGGGTATTCTTCACCCACTACTTCTGTTAAAAAACCGGCGATTAACGCATCATAGGCCGCCGTATGACGGAAAACTTTAGCAGCTAAACGTTGACGTGTATCAAAGGTCGTATCACCTAATTCACGGTACTCTGCTAGCACATGCTCATAGTCAGCGGCATCAGCAATTACCGTCACACTGGCATGATTCTTGGCAGCTGATCGCAACATTGAAGGTCCGCCAATATCGATGTTTTCAATCGCATCAGAGAGAGCGACATCGGGTTGAGTAATCGTTTCTTGGAACGGGTAAAGATTTACAATCACCAAATCTATTAGTGCGATGTTATGTTCAGCAATTGCTGCCATATGTGATGCATCATCACGTCGTGCCAATAACCCACCATGGATTGCGGGATGCAATGTTTTGACACGCCCGTCTAACATTTCGGGAAATTCTGTCACTTCTTCGATACCGATAACAGGCAGTCCTGCCTCAGCAATTAATGTCTTAGTGCCTCCTGTTGAAATAATTTCAAAATCAAGGGCAATTAATTGCTCAACCAACTCTAAAATACCTGTTTTGTCCGATACACTAATCAATGCGCGTTTCATTTATCTTTCACCGTTCCTTCCATTTTTTCGATAAGTTGTTGTACAATTTGCGGGTAATAAACATGTTCTATTTGATGAAGACGTGCTTCTAAACTTTCTAATGTATCGCCTTCTGTTCGGGCAACTTTAAATTGGGCAATTGGCTCACCTGTATCCATTCCGGCATCCACATAGTGTATCGTAATACCGATTTCTTTCTCTCCTGCAGCATAAGCACGTTCAATGGCATCTTTACCTGCATATGCGGGTAAAAGCGACGGATGGATATTAATAATTTTACCTTCATATGCCGTTAACAGAGTCGGCCCAATTAAGCGCATGTACCCTGCCAACACAACCAGCTCAATTTCATGTTGTTGTAACTGCTCAATTATCTTCGTTTCAAAAGTGGCTTTATCCTTGTATTGACGAGCTTTAAAGACAAATGTTTCAATATTATTTGCCTTTGCACGTTCAACGACTACGGCTTCTGGTTGATCACAAACCAATAAACCAATCTCAGCTGATAAATGTCCGGTTTCAATTGCCGCCAACATTGCAGCAAAGTTAGAACCATTTCCTGATGCGAAGAGGGCTATTTTCATTGTGTTATACCTCTTCCAATCTAACCTGATGCGCATCATCTGCAACAACTGTACCGATGACATAAGACGATTCACCTGCTGCAAGTAAGGTTGCTTGTGCATTGGCTACATCTTCAGGTGCGATGGCAACAACCATACCGATACCCATGTTGAAAATTTCATAAACTTCTAGAGGATCGAGTGCGCCATAATGTTGTAATGCTTCAAAAATAGGTAACGTCGGCCAAGACCCTAATTTAATGTTCGCTGACAAACCTTCTGGCAACATACGTGGAATGTTTTCAACAAAGCCTCCACCTGTCACATGGCTAATCCCATGGATAGCAACCGCTTCTTTTAATGCTAGAATTGGCTTTACATAAATTTTAGTGGGTGTTAACAACACATCACTTAAAGGTTGACCTAATTCTGGTAAGATGACATCCAATTCAAAATCTTTTTGTTCAAAGAAGATCTTACGAACTAAGGAATAGCCATTACTATGGATACCACTTGATGGCAAACCTAATAACACATCACCCGCTTTAACATTATCGCTTGTTATTAATGCTGTTTTCTCAGCAGCTCCCACTGTAAAGCCTGCTAAATCATAGTCGTTATCAGCATACATACCAGGCATCTCAGCCGTTTCTCCCCCGACTAAAGCGCAGCCCGCTTGAACACACCCTTCAGCAACACCAGCGACAATTTGCTCTAATTGTTCAGGAATAGCTTTACCTGTAGCGATATAGTCTAAGAAAAACAACGGTTCCGCACCTTGTGCCACAATATCATTGACACACATTGCCACACAATCAATCCCGATTGAGTCATGTTTATTAGCAGCGATTGCCACTTTCAATTTAGTACCTACGCCATCTGTCCCTGATACTAATACTGGTTGTTTAAGTTTCAATTCAGATAAATCAAAGAGACCGCCAAAACCACCAATTGCTCCCATTACACCTTGACGTTCCGTGCGTTGGACATGTTTTTTGATACGTTCTACCGTTTCATAACCTGCTGTTACATCAACACCTGCTCGAGCGTATGCATTGTTTGTCATTGTCTCTTCCCCCTTAGCGTAAACTGCTTTCTTCTAAGCTTTCTAAATACTCTTGTTCGTAATCGTAAAGCCCTGTTGGATAATCACCATTAAAATAAGCCATTGTAATACCGCCATATTTTTCAGCGGGGAATGGACGCCCAATTGCTTCAACTAAGCCATCACAACTGAGGTATTCAAGCGAATCTGCACCGATTTGCTCACAAATTTCAGCAACAGTATAGTTAGCAGCAATTAGTTCTCGACGCGTTTGAATATCAATACCATAAAAACAAGGGTATTTTAATGGCGGTGAAGCAATGCGAACATGTACTTCTGCAGCACCTGCCTCCCGCAATAATTTAACAATCCGCTTACTGGTCGTTCCTCTTACAATCGAATCATCAATCATCACAACACGTTTGCCTTTTACAACACCGCTGACTGCTGATAATTTCATTTTCACCCCTTGTTCGCGTAACTCTTGACTGGGTTGAATAAATGTACGAGCAACATAACGATTTTTAATCAACCCTAATTCGTAGGGTAATTGCGCTTCTTCCGCGTAACCAATCGCAGCTGAAATACTTGAATCAGGTACACCAATCACCATATCTGCCTCAACTGGCGCTTCTTGTGCCAGACTAACACCCATTCGTTTGCGGGCAGTATGAACATTCACCCCTGCAATATTGGAATCAGGTCGAGCGAAGTAAACATACTCCATACTACAAATCGCATGTTGTGTATCTGTACGATAATGGTCAATATGCATGCCATCTTTATCAAAAACAATCATTTCACCCGGCTCGACATCTCTAACAAATTCAGCACCTACAACATCAAATGCACATGTTTCAGAGGCAACGACGTAAGCATCACCAATTTTACCAATCGATAATGGACGGAAACCACTTGGATCTAACGCACAAATCATCGCATCTTCTGTTAATAACACATAAGCAAAGCCACCTTTTACTTGGCAAAGAGCTGCTTTTAAATTATCGTAAAAATCATCTGAAATACCACGTTGGATTAAATGTGCCAATACTTCTGTATCTGAACTGGATTGAAAAATCGCCCCTTCACGTTCTAACTTTCGGCGCAAAGTACGGGCATTAATCAGATTACCATTATGAGCTAACGCTAAACTTGAATCTTGAAAATGAAATAACATGGGTTGAACGTTGCTTAACGTTTTACCTCCCGCTGTTGCATAACGCACATGACCGATTGCCCCATCTCCATGTAATTGATCCAGCTCACCATTCTTAAAGACATCAGCAAGCAAACCTAGATTACGATGCCCATCAATTTTTTCACCGTCCGTCACACAAATACCAGCGCCTTCTTGCCCACGATGTTGCAAACTGTGTAGCCCAAAATACGTAACTGATGGCGCTTCATGATGTCCCCAGATACCAAAAACACCACATTCTTCATTTAACCCTTTTATTTCAGCAGACATGGCAATGTAGCCTCCCAAGCGGTTTTCAAAGCCGCTGTTGTTACTTCTACCGTTCCATTTGTTGTTTGGGCACGCAATAAACCATCCGCAGTGACTTTTCCAATCGCCACAGCTGCTGCACCAAAATGTTGGGCAAAAGCTTCGTGCTGTTCTGGCTTCACAGAAATTAAGAAACGAGATTGTGATTCACTAAAAAGTAATGCTTGTTCAAAATCAACGCTAACTGTTACTCCAAATTCACCCTTAAAAGCAGATTCTGCTAGTGCAATTGCTAAACCACCTTCTGCTAAATCATGAGCAGAAACAACAAGTCCTTGTTGAATAGCAGTTAATAGTTTTGCTTGATAGTCTTGTTCTACTGCTAAATCAAGCGCAGGTACTTTTCCACTAATATGACCTAGCTGTAATTTTTGTAATTCAGAGCCGTTAAATTCAGCAGCTGTTTCACCGATTAGAAAAATGCTGTCATCTGCGGCTGCAAAAGATTGTGTTGTAACATGCGCTAAATCTTTTATTAAACCAACCATTCCAATAACGGGTGTTGGATAAATGGCTTCACCATCTGTTTCGTTGTACAACGAAACGTTTCCTGAAATAACAGGTGTATTTAACACACGACACCCCTCTGCAATCCCATCAGCAGCTTGTTCAATTTGCCAGAAAATTTCTGGTTTTTCTGGATTCCCAAAGTTCAAACCATCTGTAATGGCTAGTGGTTGTGCACCTGAACACACAATATTGCGGGCCGCTTCTGCCAATGCAATTTGTCCACCCACTTTTGGGTCAAGGTATAAATAACGTGAGTTACAATCAACTGTCATAGCTATCGCTTTATTAGTACCACGCACGCGTAAAACAGCTGCATCTGACCCTGGAATCACGACCGTATTTGTACGTACTTGGTAATCAAACTGCTCATACACATGGCGTTTACTCGCAATGGTTGGTTGTGAAAGTAAGTCTTTCCATGTTTGAGCCGCGTTCGTAATTTGAGGTACAAATGGTGCTTCTGCTTGAAAATCACGATACTGTTGTGGTTCAGTTGCTAACTTATGATAAACAGGCGCTTCTTCTGCCAATGCATCAACAGGCACATCTGCTACAACTTCACCTTGATGAATAATCGTGTACATCCCATCATCCGTTACTTCACCAATGACCACGCCTTCTAATCCATAACGTTCAAACAATGCTTGGATCGTATGTTCTTCACCTTTTTTTATACATAACAACATACGCTCTTGTGATTCAGATAAAAGCATTTCATACGGTGTCATTTCTGTTTCACGTTTCGGTACAACATCCATATCTAAACGTAAGCCTGAGCCTGCTTTTGATGCCATTTCTGAGGATGAACTCACTAACCCAGCAGCACCCATATCTTGAATGCCGATTAATATATCAGAATGTTTTTGTATCACTTCAAGACAAGCTTCAATCAATAACTTCTCCATAAAAGGATTACCTACTTGAACAGCTGAACGTTGTTGCTCACCTTCTTCACTGAACTCAACAGAAGCAAATGTTGCACCGTGAATACCATCACGCCCAGTTTTAGCACCCACATACATCACTGAGTTTCCCACACCAGAAGCTTTACCTTTTTGAATATCTTTTTGGTCGATAATTCCGACACACATTGCATTAACCAATGGGTTTTTCGCATAGCTTGGTTCAAATTGAATTTCACCACCTACAGTAGGTATCCCAATTGAATTACCATAACCTGCAATACCGGCAACCACTTCATTCACCAAGTACTTCGTATGAGCATTATCAATTTCACCAAAACGCAATGAGTTTAATAAAGCAATCGGGCGGGCTCCCATGGAAAAAATATCACGAATAATCCCACCAACACCTGTTGCAGCACCTTGATAAGGCTCAACATATGACGGATGATTATGGCTTTCAACTTTAAAACAAACGCCTTGTCCATCACCAATGTCTACAATACCAGCACCTTCACCTGGGCCCATTAATACTTGCTCACCTGTTGTCGGAAATTTAGCTAATACAGGTTTAGAGTTCTTATAACTACAATGCTCAGACCACATAACTGAAAACAATCCCGTTTCAGTGTAATTGGGTTGTCGCTTTAAAATATCACAAACCATGTCGTACTCAGAAGGAGTCAATCCCATTTCCAAGTATAATTGTTGCTCTGCAATCATCGCTGCTGTCGGTTCATTATTAGTTAACATGTGATTCCCTCCATTGTTTAACAATTGATTGAAAAACGTTTAATCCGTCTGCACTTCCTAGCAAACTTTCAACTGCTCGTTCAGGATGCGGCATCATTCCTAATACATTCCCTTGTTCATTAACAATACCAGCGATATTAGCTATCGAACCGTTCGGATTTTCACCCGCATAAGTAAAGACAATTTGTTTATTCTCTTTTAAACGTTGAAGTGTTTCTTCATCACAATAATAGTTACCTTCGCCATGCGCGATTGGAATAGACAGTGTATCATTTTGTTGATAGGCATTTGTAAATAGTGTTGCTGTATTTTCAATTTTCAATTGGCTCATCTTGCACACAAAATGCAAGTTTTTATTGCGGATTAATGCGCCTGGTAACAAACCACTTTCAGTTAAAATCTGGAAGCCATTACACACGCCTAGAACGGGTTTACCTTCTGTTGCAAAGCGGATGACTTCTGCCATAATCGGGGCAAATTTAGCAATTGCACCTGTTCGGAGATAGTCCCCGTATGAAAAACCACCGGGTAATAATACGGCATCATAACCTTCTAGCGATGTCTCAGCATACCAAACGTAATCAGCCTCTTCTTTTACGATTTCACGAATAGCAGATAACATATCAATATCACAATTTGATCCTGGAAATTGAATCACAGCAAATTTCACGCTTCTTCAACCTCCTCTATCTCATACCAATAGTTTTCCATGACTGGATTCGCTAATAACTTATCACAAATTTCATTCACAACTGTTTCAACAGAACGTTCTTTAGGATTAACCATGACTTCCATGTACTTTCCAATACGTACATCTTCAATTTCCGAATAATCCATACTATTTAAAGAATCTTTTACTGCGACACCTTGTGGATCTAACACACTTTTTTTCAACGTAACATACACCTTTACTTTAAACATTTTCATACCTCCGTCGTTTTATTTAATAAGCGTTGTAATACCTCTTGATACACTGACACTAAATCACCTAAGTCATGGCGGAACACATCTTTATCTAATTTTTGTTTTGTGTTCACATCCCAGAGGCGACAGCTGTCTGGCGAAATTTCATCGGCTAGAACAATTGTTTGATTGTTCAGACGACCACACTCTATTTTGAAATCAACCAATAAAATATCAGCTGCTAAGAAACGTTGTTGTAATAGCGTATTAATGGTTAATGCAAGTTCCTTTAACTCCGCTATTTCGACAGTTGTTGCTAGTTTGAGATAACGCACATGGTCGTCATTAATGAATGGATCATCAAGTGCATCTTCTTTGTAGTAAAATTCAACAATTGGCTCAGCCAGTTCTTCGCCTTCAGCGACGCCTAATTTTTTAGCAAATGAACCAGCGATAACATTTCTGACGATAATTTCGATAGGTATTACAGTTACTTTTTTTACGAGTTGTTCCGTATCTGATAATGTTTCAAGTAAGTGTGTTTGCACACCGTTTTTTTCTAAAAAATGAAATAAGAGTGTCGATATTTGGTTATTTAATTTCCCCTTATCTGTAAACGCAGTTTTTCTAGCACCATTTAAAGCCGTTGTATCATCTTTATATGTCATCCATAAAATATCCGGTGATTCTGTTGCAAATAACGATTTTGCTTTACCTTCGTATAACAAGTGACCTTTTTGCATGATGAGTCCTCCATCTATTAGTTAATTAAGAGCGAATACTTTGAAAATTGCGAATACTTAAGAGGAGAAGACGTTATTCCGTCATCCCTCAGGGGTATTGCGCTGTACTTAACAACTTCTTGCTAAGTACACTGCTCACCTTGTATTCAATTGTATGTGGTTGAAAAATTATTTGGAGATAAGACCTAGTCGTTCAAAGATAAAGTCTACTTTTGTTAAATGATAGTTATAATCAAAACATGCTTCGATTTCTTCTGCTGATAATTTACCAGCAATAATCGGGTTGTTTTCAACTAAGCCACGGAAAGGAAGTGATTCTTCCCAAGATGTCATCGCGAGTGGTTGAACCGTATCATACGCTTCTTCACGTGCCATCCCTTTATCAATCAATGTTAACAAAACGTGTTGTGAATAGATTAAACCATGTGTTGCTTCCATATTACGCTTCATATTTTCAGGGAATACTGTTAAGTTTTTCACAATATTTCCAAAACGGTTAAGCATATAATCAAGTAAAATTGTTGCATCTGGCAAAATGATACGTTCAGCAGATGAATGCGAGATATCTCGTTCATGCCATAACGTTACGTTTTCGAATGCTGTCATCACATGCCCACGAACAACTCGTGCCAATCCAGTCATATTTTCTGAGCCGATTGGGTTACGTTTATGCGGCATCGCTGATGAACCTTTTTGCCCTTTGGCAAAAGCTTCTTCAACTTCGCGGATTTCTGATTTTTGCAAACCACGAATTTCTGTTGCGAATTTTTCAATCGATGTAGCAATCAATGCTAACGTACTCACATATTCAGCATGACGGTCACGTTGTAATACCTGTGTTGAAATTGGATCTGCAGAGATGCCAATTTTTTCACAAACATACGATTCAACAAACGGATCGATATTTGCATAAGTACCAACTGCACCCGAAATTTTTCCGAATTCGACAGTATGAGCGGCATGTTCAAAACGCTCTAAGTTACGTTGCATTTCTGAATACCATAATGCCAATTTCAATCCAAACGTTGTTGGTTCAGCATGAACGCCGTGTGTACGACCCATTGTAACAGTATCTTTGTGCTCGATTGCTTTATTTTTTATAATTTCAATGAAGTTATGCAAATCAGTGCGAAGTATATCGTTTGCTTGTTTAAGCAAATAACCATTGGCCGTATCAACCACATCTGTTGATGTTAGACCATAATGCACCCATTTTTTTTCATCGCCTAATGATTCTGATACTGAGCGAGTAAATGCAACAACATCGTGACGTGTTTCTTTTTCAATTTCAGCAATACGCGCACTATCGAATGAAGCATTCGCGCGAATTTTAGCCGCATCTTCTTTAGGAATCATCCCTAATTCAGCCCAAGCTTCATCAGCCAAAATTTCTACTTCTAACCATGCTTTATAACGATTTTCTGTTGTCCATATATTGCCCATCTCTGGTCGGGTATAGCGTTCAATCATTTAATTTTTCCTCCAATTAATCCCAAATACGGGTGTTTTTTAAATCTTCTAGCGCTGACTCAACATCATTCGTTAACAAAGTGATATGCCCCATTTTACGATTGTGCTTAGCCGCATCTTTACCATACATATGAATATGCCAATCTGGATGATGTGGAATTGCTGCATATACTTTATCAACATGTTGTCCTAATACATTAACCATTATTGCTTTTTTTAATAATTGTGGACGCTGTAATGGCCAATCTGCAATTGCTCTAATGTGTTGTTCAAATTGTGAAAAATCACATGCTTCAATCGAATAATGACCTGAATTATGCGGACGTGGTGCTAATTCATTAACATAAACTGCCTCATTTTTACCGATAAACAACTCAATGGCTAACGTACCAACCAAGCCTGTTTTTTGCGCTAACTTAGTCGCAATACTTTCAGCTTGTAAAATGACTTCAGCCGATAATCGAGCCGGTGCAATCGTTAAATGTAAAATGTTATCGCGATGTTCGTTTTCAACGACTGGGAACAATTGAATGTCTCCCGAATGATTACGCGATACAAGAATTGAAGCTTCTGAATCAAATGGAATCCATGCTTCAAGTACACATGGTCCGTATTGCAATAGTTTTGCAGCTTCTTCAATATCCTGCTCATCTTGCATAACTACTTGCCCTTTACCATCGTAACCACCGTTACTTGTTTTAAGCACAGATGGGAAACCAATGCCTGCAATTTTTGCATCAATATCTGTACGATCAACAATAACAGCAAATGGTGCCACATTTATGCTCAAGTCAGTCAAAAATGTTTTTTCTAAAATACGATCTTGCGTAATCGATAGTATCTCTGCATTTGGTGCTACTATTGTTTTATTCTCAACAGCTTGAAGCGCATTGTAATCAATGTTTTCGAATTCATAAGTGAGGACATCTGCACGTTGCGCCAATTGTTTAAGCGCTGTTTTATCATCATAGTCGGCAACAATCTGTTCATCACTCACTTGTGCACAAGGGCAATTTGCCACTGGATCAAGTACTATTACATAAAAACCGTTTGATTTTGCTGATAGAGCAAGCATTTTTCCAAGTTGCCCACCACCGATAATACCAATTGTTTGACCTGGATACAACTGTTTATTCAAGAAAATCACTACTTTCTATCACTGTATTTCGCATATCATTTCGATTGTCATCTAAGTGGGTGGCAATGTCATTGTCATTAATCCCTAAAATTTGAGCTGCAAGCAGCCCTGCATTTTTAGCACCAGCTTCACCAATCGCTACTGTTGCAACAGGGACACCACCTGGCATTTGTACAATGGATAAAAGTGAATCCATTCCATTGAGTGCACGTGATTGAATCGGGACACCGATCACTGGGAGCGTTGTTTTAGCTGCTACCATGCCTGGAAGATGTGCAGCACCACCCGCACCCGCAATAATTATCTGGATTCCTCGTTGGCGCGCTTGCTCTGCATATTCAAACATTAGATCTGGCGTTCGATGTGCTGAGACTACTTTTTTTTCATAATCAATCCCATACTGTTCCAATACGTCACATGCCAACTTCATTGTTGGCCAATCCGATGTACTTCCCATTATCACACCAATTTTGACAGTCATAAACGCCTCCACTTTTACTTAGTAATTAATCTATTTAAGATATACGATGTGTTAGATTGAGTTTAACACTCTCCCATTAAATTAAGATGAAAGGGTCATTTCTAATTATATCGTAATTTTTAATTATCTCTATTACTTTCAATATCATTGTAACAAATAACCCAAAATACTGTCAACCTATAATCGAACATTAAAGCAATATATATATTTATTGTTCGTGTTTAGAGTTGGAACGTGTAATCCCATACTATATTAAGCAAAAAAAAGCACAAAACAAATGTTTTGTGCTTTGGCTTACATAAAAAAAAAATTAAACTATTTTATAATGATATGACGCCTTCGATTATTTCAGTTATTAAAACAATCTTTCAAAAAATTATAATGCGTCGCGTCCTTCATTTCCTGTTCTAATGTCCACGACTCTAACAATGGGATAAACAAATATTTTACCATCTCCAGGTTGCCCTGTACCCAAAACATGTTTGGTAACATCAATCACTGTATCGACTGGGACATCATGAACGACGATTTCGATTTTGATGCGTTCAAACACGCTAGAATCATGTTTCACACCACGATATAGTTCCAGTTCACCTTTTTGCAAACCTGTCCCTAATGCATTTGTTACAGTGATCCCAGTAATACCAACTTCCTTTAATGCTTTTTGCAGCTCATAAAACTTACCATCTCGTGTAATAATTTCAACTTTAAAGATACCTGTTTCCTCTACCATCTATAAAACCCCCTTTTGAATTATTCTCGATAAGCACGCTCACCATGTATCGTTACATCTAAACCAGTTTGCTCTGCTTTTTGATTGACACGTAGCGGTGTAATAAATGATACCACTTTAGCAATTAGATATGTCATCACGGCAACAAAAGCAATGGTAATAATAACTGCTAAAAACTGATCCCATACTAACATGGGGTTACCGCTGAAAAGACCATCCGTGCCTCCGACTGATGAAGTTGCAAACACACCTGTTAGCAACGCCCCAATTGTTCCTCCAATACCATGTAATCCAAACGCATCCAAAGCATCATCGTAACCAAGACGAGGTTTCAAGTATGCAATCGCCCAGTAACAGCCTGCTGCAGTTAGTAAGCCAATACACATCGCCCCTGTAATTGTGACAAAACCTGCGGCTGGCGTAATACCTACAAGCCCTGCCAACGCACCACTCATTGTGCCTAAAAACGTGGGTTTTTTTATAACAATCCATTCAATTCCTACCCAAGCAACAATACCAAAAACGGCTGCTGTATTCGTATTAACGAAAGCATGCATAGCAATATCAGTTAACCCAAGCGCACTCCCAGTGTTGAAACCATACCATCCTAACCAAACAAGCGTTGCACCTAAACCGACCAATGTTAAATTATGCGGCAACGCAATTTCTTTACGTTTGCCTAACATCAGTGCTAGTACTAAACCTGCTACTCCAGATGCAATATGTACAACTGTTCCACCTGCAAAATCGAGCGCTCCGATTTTTTCATCAATAAAACCTCCGCCCCAAACCCAATGGGCTACAAAAGTATAAACAAGCAATACCCATAAACTAATAAATAATAACCAAGCTGTAAAATTCATTCGTTCTGCCACAGCCCCACTAATAATTGCAACTGTTACAGCACAAAAAGTTAATTGGAACATCATGTTCAACACATCAGGTATACCTTCCTTAGGAATACTATAACCGACGTCTTTTAACCAAACATAATCAAAGCCTCCAAAAAATAAATTACCTGGTGAAAATGCCAAACTATATCCGACAATCACCCATAAAATAGAAACAACTACGATTGCAGAAAAACTATACATCGCGGTACTTAACACATTTTTAGTTTGCCCCATACCGCCATAAAAAAATGCTAACCCCGGCGTCATCAACCATACTAGTAGTGCACATATAAAAACAAATCCTGTATCTGCCATAAATTACATCCCCTTTTCAGATTAGTTGCTAGAAAACTATCCTTCTATGAGATTGAATTATAGGCAGATTTTCAAACGTAAGCAATAAAATACGGAATATTCTGTTTATTTTGTTACATAAGCTAACAAAATCAGTGTTTTTAATAGCTTATTAAGATGATACCGTTCTGTCCAGCTTATTAAATCGATTAAAACGGGATTTTTGAAACAGCAAATAATAAAAATGGGATGGCTACCAAAGCAGACAAAGTACTCAGCGTGACCATGATTGCAGCATAATCTGCATCCGCACCACTCGCTCGCGCAATGACAGGTGCATTTGTCATTACTGGCATAGCTGATTGGATAATAAACACCTCTTTCATCAGCATGGGTATATCTGCAAAGTATACGAGCCCAATCATTATTGCTGGCGCAATTATGAAACGACCTAATAGAATCCCAAAGGCATCTTTTGATAAACGAACATTTTCAATTCCTGCCCGATAAATACAAATACCAATAAAGATCATTGATAACGGAGTTGTCATTCCACCAATGTATTTCATATCATCCATAATAAATTTAGGAAATTGGACATTTAATAATAAAAGTAAAATAGCCACTAAAAAAGCGATAAAAGGGGGCGAAAAAACACGTGATAAAACTGTTTTAACCGATGGTTTACCCATTTCACTGTTTTCGCCATCCTTACTAATCAAATAAACACCTAATGTCCAAAAACAAAGCGTATTTGCCATAAAATAAATTAGAACATACGGTAAACTACTTGTCCCAAATAACGCGAGGTTAACAGGAAGACCGATAAATAATGTATTTGAGTTTAAAAACATCGACGCAAACGTACCACGTCGTCCCTTTCTTACACGAAATATCCGCGTCATTAACAATGACACAATGAATAATATTCCCATTGATAATAACGGATACATCAAACCAGGAACAAGGTCAATTAGTTTATCTCTTGTGAAATCGGTGAGAATATTGTAAATCATATACATCGGTAAAGATACCACAATTACTAAACGTACGATAACACCCGTTGTGCGCTCGTCAAACCACTTTCGACTACATAGGTAATATCCTAACCCTATCATTACTAGAATCGTTAATATCCCTTCTGCGCCTTGCATAAGTATAGCCATTTTTTCTCACCCGCCCTTTTTAAAATACTATTAGTATACCACTGCTTGATTGCGTTATCTTCCTAAATCGAGAAATTTCATTAATGTCCTTTTATTTTTCTCTCTATTAAAAAAAGGCCAAACTTATGAGCTTTCAAAGATACGCCTACCGATTAAAAAATCGTTAATGATTCTTTTCAGTTCTTAATAAGCTTATGTGTTCTTTCAATTTAATAATTGCAACTACACGGTGCGTTACTTTACATTCATTCTGTTGTAGCATTAAATTAACAAACAAATAAAAAAACACAGGAGTAATGTTATGAAAAAAACGAGTAAGTATTTAATTGGTATTTTATCTTTCACTCTATTTTTCACATCTTTTTCGCCGATTGCATCTACCATTTCTGCAGAACGACTGGAAAACAAAAAATATTAGATAATACTTTTGAAAATGAAGATGTTGTTAGTGCTTCTTTAGATAACGAAGTAACTCAAAAAAATTATCATGTGAATTCGTCTCAAACTAAAGGATGGGGAAGTGTTGGCCGTATCTTAATAAAAAAATTCGGGAAAAGATACACAACCCAAGTTTTACCTAAAAAAATATATTCCAAGATGCCAAAATTCGTGAAGAAAAAAATTTCTCAAAAAAATTTCGTTGCCGGGTGGAGCACTTATGTATTATTAAGTCCTTTGGATGAAGTGAAATCTGGAGTATCCCAATTTCTACAAAAAAAGGCGTGCCTAGAATGATTGCTAACTCAGCTGGTTATATAGCTCAAGGAATTGTTTGGGCTGTCATATAATAGGAGTGTAAAATGAAGGAGTGACTTCTATGGATCAGCTGAAATTAATTTTTACGATAATTTTATCTATTATAATTACTGTGTTAAATTTTCATGCGAAGCAATATCTCACTTTTTCTATCATGTTAATTGTTGTCTTGTTACTTTTTACATTTTTTTCAAAAAGGGATTAAATAAACTACACAACTTTTAGATGTCAAAAATAAAATGCAAAAAAAACGAACTTATCTAATTTTGATAAGCTCGTTTTTTATTTTTTAAAAATTAAACACAAAGATAAAACATTAGACCCGCAATTTAATTTTCGTGAGATTTATGCATTTTCTTTAATTGATGCGATTGTTGTTGCATCTAATTGTGGTAATAATTTCAAGAGCATTTCTTTGGCTGCTGCATAATCATCCACATGTAAAATTGATTGACTAGTATGAATGTAGCGTGATGGCAAACCAATTACTGCACTTGGAATTCCGCCTTCCATTTTATGAACAGTTCCAGCGTCTGTTCCGCCTGGCGATACAAAGTATTGATAAGGAATGTGATTATCCTTCGCTGTTTCTAACATAAAATCACGTAACCCTCGATGAGTGATCATCGTACGATCATAGATACGTAACAAGAATCCGCCGCCTAATTGACCAAATTGACTTTTATCGCCTGTTGTATCATTAGCTGGTGAAGCATCTAATGCGATGAACATTTCTGGTTTAATCATGCTTGCTGCTGCTTCAGCGCCTCTAAGACCAACTTCTTCTTGTACTGTCGCACCGATATATAATTCATGCGGTAATTTAATATTTTTCAACTCTTCTGCTGCTTCAATTGCTAAACCAACACCATAACGATTATCCCATGCTTTCGCTAAAATTTTCTTTGGGTTAGCCATAGGTGTGAATTCTGAAACTGGTGCGATTGGATAACCTGGTAAAATACCAAATGATTCCATAACTTCTTCAGCGTTGTCTGCACCAATATCAATCAATAAGTTAGCTGCTTTAACTGGTGCGTTACGTTCTGCTTCAGATAAAAGATGTGGTGGCACTGATGCAATAACACCGATTACAGGTCCATGGTCAGAAACGATTTGAACGCGTTGTGCTGACAACACATGTGGACTCCATCCACCTAACGTATCAAATTTAATCATGCCATTAGGTGTAATTTTAGTAACAATAAAACCAACTTCATCCATATGTCCGGCAACTAAAATACGTGGTGCTCCTGCATTTTCTTTTACGCCAAACAAGCCCCCTAAACCATCTTGTTCAAAACGATCAACATTCGGTGCCATCTGCTCTTTCATAAAAGCACGTACTGGTCGTTCAAATCCTGATGGTGCTGCCATTTCAGTCAAAGTTTTAAATAATTGCTGTGTGTTATTATTCATGTAAAATATCCCCCTAAAAAAAACGCAACAAATGAAAAAGCCATTCATTGCGTTTTAAATTATTATTTTGCTGTTGTTTCAAAAATAACTGTTTCACCAGCTGTTACATTACCTGGTTCAGTCCATACAAAGTCATATTCGTTATTGCTACTATTAGTAACAACAACTGGAATAACTGTTGAAGCTGCTTTTTCTTTAATTAATTCAAGATCAGCTTCGATGATTGGTTGACCAGCTTTAACGTGATCGCCTAATTTAACAAGTGTCTTAAAGCCTTCACCTTCCATTGCCACTGTTTCTAAACCAATGTGTACAAGAATTTCTTGTCCAAGTGCAGAGCGGATACCAAAAGCATGTTTGCTTTTTTCTGCAATTTGAATAATTTCGCCGTCTACTGGTGCTACAACGATACCGTTTGTTGGTTGAACACCAACACCTTCACCCATCATTTTTTGAGCAAATACTGGGTCTGGAACTTCTTCAATCTTAATTAATACACCTGTTACTGGTGATACAATTTTTTCATTTGTGATTGCTTTTTCTTTACCGAATAATTTTTTAAACATAATTTATATTTCCTCCTTAAATAGTTCTTTCTATCACATATATTATAGCATGACTTTCCACTATAATCGCTTATTTTAAACGGCACGCTCTCATTGTTGTCATAAAACAGTGAATTTTGTACAAAACTTATACAATTATTAGGCAAACGCTCTCACTTTTATAAAATTAGACTAATTTATGTATAACAAGTACAATTGTAATAGCTCTTAAAGAGTAAACAAGCTAATAAGGATGTGATTTTTTTGAGTGAGACTTTCTCAAATGAAGTAACAAATCAAATTACACGTTTCAATACCACTTTTAATAATATTGATTGGTCAAACATTATTGATACCATTATTAATGGTCTGCTATCCCTGATTTTCACAGTAATCATTTACTATATCGTACGCGCTATTGGGCAAAGGATTATTCGTAAAATTTTCGACAGTTATAGCAAGCGTGAAAATGTCAGCGAAAATCGTTCAAATACACTTTTAAGTCTAATTGAAAATGCTTTTCGTTATATCTTGATGTTTATCTTGAGCGTTAGTGTATTGAGTACATTTAACGTAGACGTACGTGCCATCATCGCTAGTGCGGGTATCGTCGGTTTAGCAGTGGCTTTTGGTGCCCAAGGCTTAGTAAGTGATGTTGTCACTGGTTTCTTTATTCTATTGGAACGTCAACTCGATGTGGGTGACAATATCACAGTTGGAGAAATTAAAGGGACTGTTGAGTTATTGGGGTTACGTACAACACAAATCAGAGATCTCAACGGGACAATTCATTTTATTCCCAATCGTGAAATTATGGTCGTAAGCAATCATTCTCGTGGGAATATGTTGGCGCTTGTGCGTATTCAAATTAACCCAAATGAAGATATTGATAAGGCTCTTGCTGCAATCGAGGAAACTACTCGTGAGTACACGAGAAATAATGCAAATATCGTCGATACACCTGTTGTGTCTGGTATTGTCGGTTATGAACAAGGTAACTTCGTTGTGACGATTTCAACTAATACAGTAAATGGATCACAATTTGTTGTTAGCAATGAACTTTATCAAAAAGTGTATCAAAACTTCCAAGCAAAAAAACTATTGATGCCTCTATCAATCGCACCAACAACATAAACCAAAATAAAAAAAAGAAAAGGCGAAAGCGCCTTTTCTTTTTTATTTGTCTAAACTTTTCAAGTAACTTGTAATAACACCCACTGCAAAAGGTAACGCCTCTTCAGTTGGTGACATTTTAGAATGATGCAATCCGTATGGCGTATCAATGCCTAACCAAAACATTAACCCAGGAATTTTATCTAACATATAACCAAAATCTTCTCCTGTCATTGCTTCACGACAAGGAACATAGGCCTCAGGAAATTGTTTTTCTAAATGATCGATAAATTCCTTGGTTACTTGTTCGTTATTGTAGACTTGCATATAGGCGGGACGCTCCAAACGCTCAATTTTACAATCATAGGCAATTGACATCCCCTCGATCAATTGAGCAATGCGTGCATTAACAATCGCCATTGTTTCTTTTGATAATGTTCGAATCGTTCCTTCTATCGCAGCTGTTTCTGAAATAATATTCATGGTGTTCCCAGCCGCAACTTTACCGATCGTAATAACTGCACTGTCTAGTGGGTCAATATTACGACTGATAATCGATTGCACTTGTGATACAAATTCACAAGCGGCAACTACCATGTCATTCGCTTTATGAGGATACGCCGCATGTCCACCTTTACCAGTGAAATTAACAAATAGCTCACTCGTATTGGCAAATAACAATCCTGGCTTCAAAGCGATTTTCCCTACTTCATATTCAGGAGCCACATGTAAGGCAAGTATTTGATCTGGCCACCATTCTTTCATCTCATCCGATGCCAACATTGGTTGAGCACCACCAGGATTTTCTTCTGCTGGTTGAAAATAAAAAACAACATCGTTTTGAAGAGGGGCCGTTACGATATTTGTAATGACACCTAACGCGATTGTCATATGCATATCATGACCACAGGCATGCATTTTCCCCAGATGTTTAGAGGCATACGCTAACCCTGTTTCTTCAACGATTGGAAGTCCATCCATATCGGCACGGTAACCAATCGTTTTTTTTGAATCTGTTCCTGAAATACGTACAAGTAATCCCGTACGCCATTTTTTCACGACCATATTCGCTTGTGGCAGTTGTGAAAGATAATCCAATAAATACGCTTGTGTCTTAAATTCTTCATATCCCAATTCAGGAATTTGATGTAAATCACGGCGTATTTTTTGCAAGTCAGTTAAGTTCATCGACGTTCCTTCTTTCTTCAACGTTTACAGTTCGCGTAATGCCGACATAATTTCTGTTTTAGAACGTGTTTTATCATCAATTTTCTTAATTTCACGTGCTGGAATACCGGCAACCACTGTTCCTGGTTCTACATCTTTAATGACAACCGCTCCGGCTGCAACAACAGAACCTTTACCAATACGAACGCCTTCTAATACAGTACAATTAGCGCCAATTAATACATCATCTTCAACAATGACTGGTTGTGCTGATGGCGGCTCAATAACGCCTGCAAGAACAGTACCTGCACCGATATGACAGTTATCGCCAACTGTCGCACGACCTCCAAGAGTAACGTTCATATCAATCATAGTGTTTTTACCGATAACAGCACCGATATTAATCAATGCTCCCATCATGATGACAGCATTATCACCGATTTCAACTTGATCACGAATCATAACATCAGGCTCAATACGAGCATTGAATTTTTTCAAGTCTACTTCTGGAATTGCTGAATTACGACGGTCATTTTCTAAAACATAATCAGAGATATGAGCAGCGTTTTCTGTAAGGAATGGTTCTACAACATCCCATTCACCAAAAATAACACCTGAAGTTGATTGAACAAAGTCTTTAATAGAGTCAGGATAAGTTATTTTATCTAAATCACCTTTAAGGTAAACCTTTACCGGTGTTGATTTTTTGCTTTCTTGAATAAATTTAATAATTTCATTTGCATCCATTTGCTTCATAATGTCATTCTCCTTTTTTATCAATTTATTATAGTGTGCCATATTTTAGAATATTTGCAATAGTCCTTTTTCTTTATCCAAACGTTCAATTAATTGTACAAACGCCTGTACTTGTGGCAGTTGGAAACTTTTTTTATACCCTAACAACCACGTATTACGATGTAAACGTTCGCCATCTTCTTGAACCAACGGCATCACATTTAGTTGCGTATTTTTACCGATAATGAGTTCTGGTAAAATCGTGTACCCAATGCCACTTAAAGCCATTTGTTTACACGTTTCAAGCTGATCAACAACCAATGTTTTACTAGGTAAACGATGAAAATGTTGTTGCCAATAATCCATTATTCCTTGATCATAATCAGAATCTGTTTTGAAGCGAATAAAAGGACGATCAGATGCCAATGTTTCAGCTGTTGTCGTATTATATTTATCGACTAAGCAAAGGTTATCTGCAAACAAAAAGCGCTTTTCACCTGTCCAATCCGATTCTCCTCGAGTAATTGCTAGGTGTACTTCACCATCTGCAATTGCTTGCTGTGAACGGCGGCTCCCGCCGGAATCAAGCTCGATATTAACATGCGGGTATTGTGCGATAAACTCTTTAAAAACATGCGGCAGCCATCGTTGAGCAACAATTGTACCCGAATATATCTTCAACGTCCCTTGAACAACACCTTCCATTGCTAAAAGTTCATCAAGTACCTGTTCTTCTTCTTCCAATACAGAACGAGCAAACTCAATAATTTTTTCACCTTGTGGTGTTAGCAATAGCCCTTTTCGAGTACGAATAAACAACTGTTTCTCCCACCGTGCTTCAATCGATTGAAGCCTTTGTGAAAGTGCTGGTTGTGAAATATAAAGGCGTTCTGCGGTTTTCCTCATGTTCAACTCTTCCGCTAACATATCCAATATTCTAAATTCTGTAATACTCATTTTTTATCATCCTTTGTTCGCTTTTTACTGATCAACAGGCTGATGAATAGCTTTCGCTAAACGCTTAAGTGCAACCCTACGTGTTACAATACCGACAAATTCGTTATCATCATCAACCACACATAAGAAAGAGTGATCAATTAAATGTTTTAATAAAATTTCAAATGAAAAACCTACACGTAACACTGGATAATCACGTATAACTACATTAGAAACTTTTACTTCTGGTAAATTTTCAAACAAAATACTTTCAACGCCCATTATATCATTCATAATACCGGCGTTATTAATCATACCAATATACTTGTTATCATAATCTAAAACAGGGATTAACGTATAACCCGTGTTTGTTAATACAAGTAGAGCATGTTCAAGACTATTATCTTCAAAGACATGTGCTACTTTGCTTGCTGGAATAACATAATCTTCCATTGCAAGTTCAAATTCTTCCTTTAATGAGTTATTCATTAATAAACGCCACCTTTAGTATTTGCTAAGAAGAGCTTACTACCATTTAACCACATTTCACAAAACTTCTAAAGCAATAAAAAAAACAAAGCAAACAGCTGTTCACTTTGTTTTTTTAAGTACTTATTGTTTACTGAGCATCTTGTAATAATTCAAAGATATCAATTGCTGCTAAATCAATGTTATCGAATTGATATTTTTGATCCTCTTCCAAAATAACAATTTCGAATGATTCAGTTGCTTGGTAATATTTAACTTCACAAATTGCTTTTCCTTCTCTTTCAAAACGACGTTGTTGTACTTCAACAGAATCGTCCTCTTTCATAGCGTTCAAACGTTGTATAATACCTGCTAATTGAGACAAGTAAAAAACCCCTCTCTTCTCATTGAAAAATTTGCTTTAAAAATCATCGCATGTATTATCTTATCAGATATTACACTTTTTTTCACTAATTAAAGATGGTTTTTTTTTACTTTATTTTATATTTAACTGTTGTTTTTGTTCACAATATTTGTTAGTAGGCGTTGTGTTTCACAAATAGCACAGGTTAACACTTTATTGCGATGATAACCAACAAATCGATATTTTTCTTGATTTACCTCTGCATAAATTTCTCCCCAAGAGTTCACTGGGCTAAAGCCGACAATTTGAAACAAAATTGGCGTCCCATTTATTTTCGTTTGGAAAAAACAGATTTGTTTATTGTTCGACATAACTCACAGCTCCTCTTCTAAATGATAATAATTATCATTATCACTTATAATACTAGAATTCGTTTTTTTTATCAAGCCATAATTTTTATCTTCATCTGTTTGATAGTTATGATAAAATATAAATTAATTACATAACACAATACAAAGGAGTTGTTTATGAATGGTTTTACCTTTAAATAGATTAGTTGATGACATTGAAATTTCTGGCATTCGCCAATTCAGCGAAAAAGTTGGAATAATACCTAACATTATCCCACTTACTTTAGGCGCTCCTGATTTTCCGACACCAGATCACATCAAAACAGCTGCTAAAGCTGCTATTGATAATAATATTACAAACTATACGCCAAATGCAGGCTTTTTATCTACACGCCAAGCGGCTGCTGCTTATTTCAAAAAGAAATACAGTCTTGATTATGATCCCTTATCTGAAGTGGTCATTACAGTTGGTGCGACTGAGGCAATTTCACTTGCACTGAGCACTGTTTTAAACCCCGGTGACGAGGTTTTAGTGCCAGACCCTCTCTATCCTGGTTATACTGCCCCGATACATCTTGCAGGGGCTGAGATGGTCGTTATGGACACGACGGTTACTGAATTCAAGGTAACACCTGCTATGTTAGATAATTATGTCACTGAGAAGACAAAGGTTTTAATTCTTGCTTATCCGTGTAACCCAACAGGTGTTACCTATACAAAAGAAGAAGCCATTGTTCTTGCAGCAAAAATCAAAGAATTAGGTATCTATCTGATTGCAGATGAAATCTATAGTGAGCTAACTTATGGTGAAGAACATTATTCGCTTGCTCGTGAGATTCGTGAACAAACAATCGTATTAAATGGGCTTTCTAAATCGCATGCGATGACCGGTTGGCGTATCGGTGTCTTAATGGCACCCGAATCGATCGTAAGACATGTCTTGAAGATACACCAAGTCACAACAACTTGTGCCACAAGTATTTCGCAAATTGCTGCAGAAGAAGCCTTCAGCAATGGTTTTAACGATTCACTGGAAATGCGTGAAGCTTATCGCCAAAGACGCGATTATGTTCAACCTCTTCTCGAGGAAATGGGCTTTGATGTTATCTCTCCTGACGGTGCTTTTTACTTCTTTATCAAACTACCTGAGTATGTGAAAGAAAACAGTTATGATTTTGCTGTAGCCTTTGCGGAACAGTATCAAGTCGCTATTATACCTGGTGACTCCTTTTCTCAAAAAGGGGATCGTTACCTCCGTATTTCTTACGCTGCTAGTATGGATCATTTAAAAATTGCTATGGAACGACTCAAACAAATGATGGCTCGTTATCATTAATTGCGAACCTTATCCGACAGTTAAAAATATTTACTTCCAATTTTTTTCAAACAAAAAAAGCACAAACTTTCTCAACAATAGAGGAAGTTTGTGCTTTTATTCATGTTTTTATGTTAACCCTCACGTCGGACTATGAAACGACGGATATTGTTATTAAACACTTCTGATAACATCAAACCAATTGCAATCGCTCCTGCTACCATACAAACATGTACGGTATTATTGATTGCAGATAAATAATCACCATTTACATATTCTCTTACGGCTGTCATTGCAATAAAACCGGGTACAAGTGGAACAATTCCTGGCATATTGAAAATAATCATCGGCATTTTCATATGTCGAGCCATTCGATCACTTGCAATGGCAACAGTAAAGGACGCCACTAATGTTGACATGATTTTCCCTGTTCCCATAAAAAGAAATGCTTCAAAAACAGTCCAACAAATAGCACCAATTATCCCACAGGCGATAAAGGCACGTTTAGGAATATTCAACAAAACACCAAAGGTGGCCACTGAAACAAAACTCAACGCAATGTGTAAAATATAAGTTAACATCTCAATAACCTCCTTAGTTCAATAAAAAGCGATATGTAATAGCAATCCCTATTGCTATTGATGCTGCTGATAAAATCGCTTCGACACCACGACCCATTCCTGATATTAAGTGCCCCGCTAGTAAATCCCGCACAGCATTTGCAATTGGCACACCAGGCACTAATGGCATCACTGCACCTGTTACAACAATATTCAATGTTGATACAATTGAATATTTAACTGCAAAAATCCCCATGGCGGCAATTGCCATTGAAGCAAGGACTTCAGCTAAAAATTTAATTTTTAATAATTCATCGTTATAGTAGAAAATCAAATAACCAATACCGCCAATAAACGCAGTCACAATAAAATCGGACCATACACCACCAAAAAGAAGCATTAAGGCGCCACTCACAATAAAAGCGGCAGTGAATTGAATCCATACAGGATAAAGATTATTCTCTGTATCCAATCGCACTAATTTTTTATAGGCTTCATCAAGAGAAATTTCTTTGTTGACAATTTCACGAGAAATTTGATTGGCTTCGGTTACTTTTTTTAGGTTTAACGTTCGCTTGGTGACCTCTTGTAGTTTAATACCTTCATCTTCAATTGTCATAAAAATACCTGTTGGTGTCGCAAAACTATTGCCTACCTCCGCTCCATCATAACAAGCATTGGCAATACGTTTCATTGTATCTTCTACTCGATAGTTTTCAGCACCATTTTCCAACATGATTTTACCTGTTAATACACAGATATCAATCACTCGTCCAGCTTTAATGCTCAATCAAACTCCTCCTTCCCGATGATTCTCATCGTTAAGCTAATGCCTTAATGATAACAGACCGATTGACGATTGAACATCTATTTATTCATGAAATAATAGTGATAAAGTGCTTGCGTTCCTTTTTCACTTAATCCACTATTCTCTAAAACTTCATAAAGCCTTTTCGCCGTCTGTAAACCAGGTAATTCAAAGCCGTTTTGAGCGGCTTCGTTACTAGCAATGGTCATATCTTTCACAAAATGTTTAATAAAGAATCCGGGTTCAAAATCATCAGCTATAATACGCGGCCCAAGGTTTGATAATGTCCAACTACCTGCAGCACCTGTTTCAATCGATTCCAATACGGTTTTTTCATCTAATCCCATTTTTTTAGCGTAAACAAGTGCTTCTACAACACCAAGCATTGTTCCTGCCACTGCGATTTGATTTACCATTTTGGCATTTTGACCGTTTCCTGCGTCGCCTTGATAAACAATCGTTTTGCCCATTTTTTCAAATAGCGGCAACACTTGCTCAAATGCAGCGCGTTCGCCACCTACCATAATTGATAAGGTCCCATTTTGCGCACCGATGTCTCCACCAGAAACAGGTGCATCTAATACATGTTTACCTAAAACGCTTGCTTTTGCACTCAGTTCACGTGCTAATGTTGGAGAAGATGTTGTCATATCAATAAAAATAGTACCTGTAGATGCTGCCCCAAGAATACCATCTGTTCCTAAATAAAGCGTTTCTACATCTTTTGGGTATCCGACCACAGTAAAAACAATATCTGATTGTTGTGCTAACTCTTTGGCAGTTTCACAATATGTAGCACCCGCATCAAGAACCTTTTGTGCGCGTTCTGCTGTTCTTGTATATACTTTAACAGCTGTTCCTTTGGCTAACAGTTGCTTAATCATCCCTGTACCCATTACACCTGTACCAATAAATCCGACATTTGCCATTGCTATCGCTCCCTTGCCTTTTAGCTTATCTTACCATTTAGACAGCAATAAAAAAACAATCAGCTAATTTTATATTATAAATCATTTTAATTTTTGTCTATTTCATTACTCTTTTAACGACATCCTCTTTTTGAGACAAAAAAACTACCCGATATAATTATCGGGTAGTTTGGAAGTTCATCTTATTTAAGATATTCATCCATTGTTGCAATTACATCTTCTTGAGTTGCACAGTTAATTGCTTTTTCAGCTAACTCTGCCATTTCAGTTGAAGATAATTTAGCAATTAATGAACGGGTTTTCAAGACTGATGATGCACTCATAGAGAATTCATCTAAGCCTAAACCTAACAACAATGGTACTGCTGTTTGATCGCCCGCCATCTCGCCACACATACCTGCCCATTTACCTTCTTTGTGAGCTGCGTCAATAACGTTTTTCACAAGACGTAAAATTGCTGGGTTATATGGTTGGTAAAGATAAGAAATATCTTGGTTCATACGGTCAGCAGCCATTGAGTATTGAATCAAGTCGTTTGTTCCGATACTCATAAAGTCTACTTCTTTAGCGAATTGATCAGCAATAATTGCAGCTGCAGGAATCTCGATCATGATACCAACTTCGATATCGTTAGATACTTTAATGCCTTCAGAAACTAATTTTGCTTTCTCTTCTTCTAACATTGCTTTAGCTTTACGGAATTCGCCTAAAGTTGCAATCATTGGGAACATGATTTGTAAATGACCATAAACACTTGCGCGCAATAAAGCACGTAATTGAGTACGGAACATATCTTGTTCTTTGAAGCATAAACGAATTGCACGCACGCCTAAGAATGGGTTCATTTCTTCTGGTAATTTAAGGTATGATAAGTTTTTGTCCCCACCAATGTCCAAAGTACGGACAACAACAGGAGCGCCTTCTTTAACACCTTCAAGCACTGCTTTATAAGCATCAAATTGCTCATCTTCAGATGGGAAGTTATCGCGACCCATAAATAAGAATTCAGTACGGTATAAACCAACGCCTTCAGCACCGTTAGAAATAACACCTTCCATGTCTCCAGGTGAACCAATGTTTGCAACTAAAAGAACTTCTTTTCCATCTTTAGAGACAGATTTTTCATTTTTTAGTTTTTCCCATTCAGCTTGTTGAGCTTCAAATGCAGCTTGCTTTTCTTGGTACTCAGCAATTTCTGCTTCTGTTGGATCAACAAGTACGTTCCCTTCAAGACCATCAACAATAATCATTGTACCGTTAGTTACTGATTCAGTAATAGAACCACTTCCTACGATTGCAGGAATTTCTAACGAACGCGCCATGATTGCTGAGTGAGAAGTACGTCCACCAATGTCAGTTACAAAACCTTTAACAAATTTACGATTCAATTGTGCTGTATCTGAAGGTGTTAAATCTTCAGAAACGACAACAACTTCACTATCGATCATTGTTGGTGATGGCAACTCAACATTTAATAAGTGCGACATAATACGTTTACGAACGTCACGAATATCAGCAGCACGCTCACGCATGTACTCATTATCCATCGATTCAAAAATTGTAATAAACGTATCAGTTGCATCTTGAAGAGCAGCTTCTGCATTGATGTTATTTTTAATATGTTCTTCGATTTGACCTGTCACTTCTGGATCTTGAGCAACAAGTAAATGTGCATCAAAGATGGCAGCTTTGTCTTCACCTAAGTCTGTTTTAGCTTTATCGCGAATTGCTTCCAATTCAGAGATAGAAACAGTAACAGCCGCTTCAAAACGTTTAATTTCGCTATCAACGTCAGTAATGTTCTTTTTCTCAAACGATAAATCAGGTTCTACAAGCAAATAGGCTGGTCCAACAGCAATACCGTCTGATGCTGCTATTCCGGTAAGTGTTTTTTTAGCCATTATTCTGCCAATCCTTCTTTCTTAAGTGTTTCAGTTAATCCAGCGATTGCTTCTTTTTCGTCAGCACCCTCTGCAGAGATTGTAATTTCAGCGCCTTTACCAATACCTAAAGACATAACACCCATGATTGATTTTAAGTTAACATCTTTGCCGTTGTAACCTAATTGAACATCTGAAGCAAACTTGCTTGCTGATTGTACCAATAAAGTTGCTGGGCGTGCGTGAATACCTGTTTCGTCGATAACAGTGAATGTTTGTTTTTCCATAATTAAAAATCTCCTTTATATATACAGTTGTGACGATTACATATTTTGCATAAGAACGGTTTCATTACTATTT
The DNA here is from genome assembly GCF_036884295.1 of Brochothrix thermosphacta DSM 20171 = FSL F6-1036. Classification (NCBI taxonomy): domain Bacteria; kingdom Bacillati; phylum Bacillota; class Bacilli; order Caryophanales; family Listeriaceae; genus Brochothrix; species Brochothrix thermosphacta. Next base: position 650,514 of record NZ_CP145608.1, on the reverse strand, counting down.
TCATAAATACCTATCTTTAACAAAAAAATATAATCTATCCATACAAAGATTAACATTTTTAGCATTAATTCTCAACTATTTTCAAGCCTTTGTTGCTTTTTTTTTGTGAATTTTGAACATTTAATGGTTATATGGCGTGTATTTGCTCATTTCTTGTACTTTTAAAGAACAATTATTTAGTTATGAAAAAATTTCTCTGATGCATCATTTATTTACAAGTTATTTTCATAAAGCAAGAGGTTTTGAAAAAGATTCATTAATATCTCTTTTCGTTAATAAAAAAACACCAGTTAAATTTTATTTTCAATGATAATTAAAAAGATTTTCAGTCACAATTCAAAGCGAAAAGTGACTGAATTATCGTATTTTAACTATACCAATTTTAGAGACTTCACATCCACAATTAAGATGGGTTCTTTTTATGCCCTGTTTCACTTGTTATTGTTCCATTCTCAATGCGTAATACACGATCAACTAATGCCAACACTCGTTCATCATGTGTCACCATAATCGCAGCTTTATTATGTTCATGTACTTCTTTCGCCAACATTTCAACAACTTGATAGCCACGCTCCGCATCTAAACTAGCCGTTGGTTCATCCGCTAGTATTAAATCTGGATTGTTCATTAAGGCACGTCCGATAGCCACGCGTTGTTTTTCACCACCCGAAAGTTGTTGTGGGTATTGTTTCAAACGATGTGCTAATCCTAAACTGCTCAACAACTCGTGTGAATCAACACTGCTTTTACTGCCAGCTAGTTGAGGTATCAGTTTCAATTGATCTTCTACGGTTAAATAAGGAATTAAATTAGCACCTTGAAAAATAAAACCAATTTTTTCTAAGCGTAACTTTGTCCATGCTTTTTTTGATAGCCCTTCAATTGCGACACCACCAATCTCAACTTCACCGCTTGTAGGTGATAAGAGTGCGCCTGCAATTGATAAGAATGTACTCTTACCTGATCCCGATGGTCCAACGATTGCAACAAATTCACCCGCGTTTACTTGCATTGAAACATTTTCCAACACATTAATGGTTTCTTTTCCATCTTGATACGTTTTTGACACATTGGTCATTTTAAATTTAACACTCATTAATTACTACCTCCTATAGCTTCGATTGGATCAACTTTGAAGACACGATAGAGTGATAACAATGAACCCAAGACAGATACAACAATAAATATTGCAGAAATGCCGGTAATCATCATTGGTGTCATCGCAAATGGCATGCCAGCTGGGAGTATGCTTGCTACACCTAGAGTTAAAAGAATGCTAATAACAATACTAATGATTGCCAAAACTAAAATTTGACTTAACAAACTACGTGAAAGATACGCATTTGTTGCACCTAGTGCTTTCAAAACACCAAATTGACTCATCTTTTGAATTGTTATGACATAGAAAAATGCTGCTAACACAAAAGTTGCAATCACAATTAAGAAAACAATCATCATCGTCAACGAGCCTTGTTCTGCCGAATAACCAGGGATATTTTCAACAATATCTTTCTGTGTCACAATAGTGAGGCCTTTAAAGTTGCCTTTTTCAGCTTCTTTATCCGTAATGTTTAAAACGATGGCACTGTATTTACCAATTGTATGCTTCGTTTTAGGTATCATTTCGTCAAATGCTGAACCATTCATATAAACAACAGGTGTGTGACTGTAAGCTTGTCCAGTTGTAAAACCTTTAATAGTATAGACAACGCCAGAGCGCTCATCTGTAAAACGACTACCCAATTTAAAATTGTCAGCTTTCATTTTGTCATCCACGACTACTTCATTACCTGTTAAATCTTTTAAGGCTGTACCTTCAGTTACGACCGGAGCCATGAATTGTTTTTTATCAATACCAAAGTAAGTAACGTCTGTTTTTTGCTTGCTGTTCTTCGGTACAATTGTTGCCGTATTAACTTGTAACGGCGTTGCCTTTTCACCGTATTCTGCTTTTACTTCTTCTAATTGTTTATCTGTAATAGCTGAACGTGCTAAACGATTTTCTGTTTCATCTTGCACAACAAAATGCGTGGCTGAATCCTGTTCAATCGCAGAAGCATTTTCCTTTGCTAAACCATTGGCTAAACCTGATACAAATAAGACTAACCAAACAATCAATGTCATAATAAAAATCACTAATACATAACGTAATTTCGAATGTTTTAATTCTTTTAATGCTAAAAACATTTGTCTCACTCCTTTTTATCTTATCTACTTCTTAAGTATAGGAGTGGATTATGAACTGAATATGAACTTTAGCATAAAAAAACAGGCCAACATAAAATGTTAACCTGTCTGTTGTAAGACACAAACAATTCGAGCCTGTTACTTCTGCTTAATTTTTGAATAAGGTTGTGAATGTAACATCCACTGAATACCATATTTATCAGTAAATTGGCCCATCTTACCGCCCCAAAATTGTTCGGCATAAGGCATTTCTAATTTAACCGTATTTGAAGCTAACACTTTGTCATAAAAATCATCTGCTGCTTTAGCAGCAATTTCATCTTCACTATTAATATCCAACAACAGTGAGGTGTTATTGCCCTCTACAAGACTTTTCCCAAATGTATCTGAACAAAATAAATCCGCACCTAAAACACTAAACGTACCATGAATCGTTGAGTCTTCTAAATTAGGAACTGGTGTATCAAAGGCCGCTTCTTGATCTGGTGTCATTTGTATCCGTGCAATGTTAGTCGCACCAAAAACTTCTTCATAGTAGGTTAATGCTTCTTTTGCGTTTTCAAACATTAAATAAGGATAAATTTTTGCCATCATTAACGCCTTCTTTCTTTTTTTATTATTATACTCTTTTCCCGTTATTTATGCTTGGGTAACATAACTGTGAAAATTGTTTCTTCATCATTCGATTCCACTTGAATTGTCCCTCGATGGCGCTTAACAATTTCAGCGGAAATTGCCAATCCTAAACCGCTACTCTCTTCTGTACGTTCACGCATTTTATCTGCTTGATAAAAACGTTCAAATATATGCGCAAGATCGTCAGCCGGTATTTTATCACCTGTATTTGAAATACTTACGAATAGAAAATCATTATCGTGACTCATTTTAATATTTATTTCACCATCTATCGGTGTGTAGTTAATGGCATTACCGATGATATTTTGCCACACTTGATAAAGCAAAGGGCCATTTGCCAATACAAGCGCAGGTACTGTTTCCATTTGAATAAAAATATTTTTGGCCCGCCAACGCCATTCTGTCGATGCTGTAAATTGTTGAATCTGCTCAGAAACCCGAACTTCTTCAGGCGTTAACAATTCATCCGTTTGATCTAAATAGGATAACAGTAACAACTGATTGGTCAATCCAGATAAACGGTTCGTTTCATTTGTAATAATTCGTAAATATTTTTCGCGTTCTGCTTTACTTAGCTCTTGATTTTGAAGAATTCTAGCAAAACCTTGTATTGCGGTTAACGGTGTTTGTAATTCATGTGAGACATTTGCCACAAACTCTTGCCGTTTTTGTTCAGCCAACGACAATTCTGTGGTCATTTCTTCAAAAGAACGGGCTAATTGTCCAATCTCATCTTGGCGTTTTGTCGGCAATGTAATGGTTGTTTCGCCTTTTGAAAAAGCTTTGGTAGCTTTTGTTAACATCCGGACAGGTTTTACAATGAAACGGGTCATAATGAATACAGCAATCACACTAATAATACCTGTGAATACTGCGATCATCGCAATGAAAATACGCAGTTCTCCAAATTGATCCTCTTGGCTTGGACGAATAAACAGCGCATAACCTTCCACCTCGACACCCACAGTGTTCCTAACATCGTTATCAAAAAAGCCTGTAATAAACCAGCCTGTATTAAAGTTTAAGATACCATGATAGGGTTCACCTGCTAAGACATCATCAATGACTTTCTGGTCTATTGCCGTTTTTCTAAAGGCCTCACCAAAATATTTTTTATCGCCTGCTTGATTTACTTTTAATACCTCATAACCGAGCTCGCCTATATGCTCAAGGTAATTTTCTATTTTGACCTCATCATTCGTCAAATAATACTCTTTAATTTCTTTCGCTACCTTCATTATTTTTTCATCATTAACTGGCTTCAACTTCACCTGATAGTATAAATTAGCACCTAAAAAGCCAAGTAAACTGCTCAACACCATGACAATTAATGTGATGTAAACGATTCGTAAATAAAGTGTTTTCATGCCATTACCTCCAGCGTATAACCGACACCGCGGACTGTTTTAATGACCACATTACTACCGTCACCTAGATGTTCGCGGAGACGTTTAATATGAACGTCAACCGTTCGATCATTCCCTTCGTAGTCAGCACCCCAAATACGAGTAATTAAATCCTCGCGTGTGAAAATCCGCTCTGGTTGACTCGCTAGCTCGTAGATTAGTTCAAATTCTTTTAAAGGTAAAAAGATATCTTTTGTTCCTTTACTCACTTTGTATGTCTTTCGATCAATTACTAGTTGTCCAACCGTTAATAGTGTTTTATTAGACACATCATAACGGCGAAATAACGCTTGGATCCGAAACTGTAGTTCTTCTGGTGCAAATGGTTTTGTCATATAGTCATCGATACCTGCATTAAAACCTTTCGCCTTATCAGCCAATTCCCCTTTTGCTGTTAACATAATAATAGGAATATCATTATCTACTCGGATTGCTTCGGCAACTTCATAACCATCTATGTATGGCATCATCACATCGAGTATCGCTAAATCGATTTGTTGTTGTTGTACGATGCGTAATGCCGCTTCGCCATCAGCAGCTTCACATATATGATACCCTTCAGCAATGAGAGGGTACTTCACCAACTCACGAATATTTTTATCATCATCTGCAATTAAAATCGTTTTCACACAAACACCTCCTGTATAGCACTACCATTACTTTACCATGAAAACAATAAAAAACCCCAGTTCAATTACAACTGGGGTCGGATTACTATTTTTTGGGTACTTTGATAAAGAGTGAGCCAATGAATCCAGCAGCAGCAATTACTGCTAACCATGTAAAGGCATGTTGCACTCCCATTGCTAATAACACTGAGCTATCCGCACCTGGATTTTTTGCAGCAAATGTATTTTGTCCACTCGACATTAACAGAATAGCTAACGTTGTTCCTACAGCGCCTGCTATTTGTTGTAAAGTGCTCATTACAGCTGAGCCATCAGGATATAGTTTTGGTGGCAATTGATTCAAACCATAAGTTTGTGAAGGCATAAACATAAATGTAATACCGATAAAAACAATGGAATGGCATAAAATAATCAATGCTATTGCCGTATTTTCTGTGATGTGTGAAAGTGAGAATAAACCAATTGCTGCTAATAAAAAACCAATTGGGATAAACGGACGCGGTCCTACTCGATCAAATAATTGTCCGATAACGGGAGATAATGCTGCATTTAAGAATCCACCTGGCAGCAAAATTAATCCTGCAATTGCTGAAGAAACAAGTAAACTTCCTTTTAAATACAATGGTAATAGAATAGCTGCCGCTAATATAATCATCATCGCAATAATCATAAAGAGTAAACTTAATGTAAACATTGGGTATTTGAATACACCCATTCTTAACATTGGTTGTTCTAATCTAGTTTGACGCCACACAAAAAGAATAAGTGCCAAAAGACCGACTGCCAATGAAATCAATACAGTGTTATCCGTCATTGACGCATCCCCTGCAGTGCTAAACCCATACACAATCCCACCAAAACCGATTGTTGATAACAGCACCGATAAAATATCGATTTTCGGTTTCGTGATTGTAGAAACATCTTTAATTACTTTTATACCTAGAATGAAGTTAATGACCAATAATAACGCACTGACATAAAAAATATAATTCCATCCTAAACTATCAACAATTAAACCAGAAATAGTGGGCGCAATCGCTGGAGCAGATACAATTACTAACCCCATTACTCCCATTACAGCCCCGCGTTTATGAACGGGATAAATCACTAATAAAACATTAATTAATAATGGCAATACAAGGCCGGTCCCAATCGCTTGAATAATACGACCAATTAATAACATTTCAAAGTTTGTGGCAAATGCCGCAACAACTGTCCCTGTAATAGAAAAAAACATTGAAATAATAAATAGTTTTCGTGTTGCAAACCACTTAATTAAAAGTGCAGAGACTGGAACTAAAATACCTAAAACTAATAAGTAAGCCGTTGTTAACCATTGAACTGTGGCTGCTGATATTGAAAATTCTATCATTAAATTGGAAAAGGCCATATTCAAAGCCGTTTCACCAAACAGACCCACAAAGGCAGCCAACATTAGCGCGAAAGCCATTAGGTTTGGATTAAACGTTGTTTTTTCGTTCGTATACATAATAAAATTCCTCTTTTCTTCTCGAATAGACCAATCGGTCTAATTTTTAGTATAAAATATTTTTTAATAATTGTCAAACAGCAAAAATAGAACAATAATTGACTTTATCAGTGCCTTTGACTATTCTAAACAAGAGATGTTATACATAATAAATGGAGGCTTAGCTAATGAGTCAAACAAAACAGCAAACAAAACAACGAATCTTACAAACTGCCATGCGCCTTTTTCACACACAAGGTTATCATGCGACCGGAGTTTCCCAGATTCTTAAAGAGAGTGTTTCACCAAAGGGATCGCTTTACTATCATTTCCCTGGTGGGAAGGAACAGCTTGCGATTGAAGCAATTGAACAATCTACGGTTATCATTGCAACGGCAATGAAATCAGACTTAGACTTTTATGATGATATCTATACAGCTTTCTCCCATCATTTAACGAGTATCGCCACTAAGTTTGAAGATTTTGGTAAAACCGATGATTTTTCAACAATCCCATTCGGGCTAATTGCGAGTGAAACTGCCTTAGTAAATGAAAACATTCGTAAATCTTGTGAAAAAACATATGCCACCCTTGAAGCAATTTATGAACAACGGTTATTAGCAGCTGGCTATACCTCAGAAGAAGCCTTAATATTAAGTTCTACTTTTAATATCTTGGTTGAAGGTGCTGTTGCTTTGTGCGTGACTTCCAAATCAAACGCTCCTCTTCTCAATGTGAAAAAAGTAATTCCACTCTTATTAAAAAGAGCAAAATAACTGCCGTGTCTGCCATAGATACGGTTGTTATTTTGCTCTTTTTTATTGTTTATAATTTTAATTATTGAATTGACCTACGCCTTAAAGATGAGCAGGATAGCCCTCGTTCATCTTGGGGAACTGTTCTTCAAAACGCACTAATGCATTTTCAAATAGATCCATCGCAGCATTTATTTCAACTGCTGTAATTGTTAGTGGGGGTGTCACTAATACATGCGATTCATGTGCAAACGTATAAAAACCCTCATCTAAAAGCAGTTGACTAAAGGCCCTCATATAACCTTGTTTATCATTCCCCTGAGCGGTGCCATATTCAATCAAAGGCTCCTTTGTTTGCTTGTTTTTTACTAATTCAACAGCACCAAACAACCCCTTATTTCGAACATCACCAACATATTTATAGACGCGTAACTTTTCAAGTCGTTCATTCATTACGATTTACATTTGTTTAACATGCTTGATTAAATCCATATCTTCATAACTTTTAATCGCAGCATTTCCAATTTCACAAACAAGTGTATGACCACTATAAGTTGCTCCCGATAAAAAGACATTGTCATCATAATAAGTTGACAATTCTTTGCTCAAAATCACACCCCCTAATGGTAAATAACCACCGGTCACTCCCTTTGCAAAAGTAATCATATCAGGCTGGACATCATAATGATCACAAGCAAACCATTCACCACTTCGCCCAAATCCAGACATTACCTCATCACAAATCATCATGATATTATAACGCCGACAGAGTTTTTCAATCCCTTTAATATAGCCGTCAGGCGGTAATAAAACACCGTTACTTCCAGGGATTGTTTCAATCACAAGTGCAGCAATTATATCCGGGCCTTCAGAAGTAATTTGGCGTTCCAATCGGGTAAGATATTGTGTACTTAATGCTTTTTCATCTTCAAAATTTTGGTATTCACGGTATAAATAAGGCATATCAAATTTAACAAATCCTGGTGGACTAGGTTCAGAACCTAGTCGCCTTGATTCACCTGTTAAGTTCCCCGCACCCAGAGTGCTTCCATGGTATGAACGATAGCGAGAAAATATTTTATAACCTCCAGTAATTGCTTTAGCCATTTTTAATGCTTGCTCATTCGCTTCTGCACCAGCAGTTGTAAAATATACTTTTGCCATATTATTCGGTGCCAAGTCTACAATTTTTTGTGCTAGCTTTGCTTTCGATTCTGAGGCAAAACCAGGCGCTGAAATTTCTAATTCTTTAAACTGGTTAAAAGCTTCGATTATCTTGGGATGCTTGTGCCCAAGATTAGCATAAACAAGTTGAGCGTTCATATCATAGAATTTTTTGTTATTTTCATCCCAAAAATAAATGCCTTCTGAGTCAGTAATAATTTTCGGATTACGCTTTGCTTGTTTAGACCACGGCTGTAAAACATAATGCTGATTGGCTTTTTTTATCTGGTCATTGGTTAACATAAAACATTCCTCCTATCTTCTTATGGTTAGTCTACTAAATAGTTTTCAAAACAACTATTGGCATTTAACTCAATCTTTTTAGTCATCTGCACGATTATGAAGAAAAAGATCATCAATCAAAATCGCTAAAGATAAACTCGTTTTATCTAAATTATTTGTTAAACTACGGTCTAAAATTTTTTCAATACGCTGCACACGATAAGATACCGTGTTCCGATGGATAAATAATCGTTTAGAAATGGCATTGGCATGTCCATTTTCCTCAAGAAAAACTCTTAAAAAAGAATAATATTTTTGGTTATTGCAACGGTCGTATTCCCATACTCCAGCTAACATTTCTTTACAAAATTGCGTTAGGATAGGCGAATCTTTCAAAGCGAATAAAAATTGGTACACACCCAAATCTTTATATTTAAACAACCACTTTTCATCCTGATTTTGCACCACAGTGATAACTTGTAACGCCTCATCATAACTTTTATAGACTTCAGTAATATTAGGATAGCTCTCACCTTTACCAATGGCAATGGTGATTTTTTTTTTGTCAAAATAGGCGTAAAGTTCTTTTCCAAACTTTGTAAAGTTCATTGTCTCTGATACTCGGCTAGAGCGATTAATTACAAAAACAACCATTTGTCCAACAATACCTGAAATAAATTTATTATATTTTTGATGAAATAGTTCACGAAGACGTTCATGGAAAACGTTTATTTCCATCTCACGTTTATTGGTCTGTTTTACAATAACGACAACACCCTCAAAGAGAAAGTCTTCCCCCAGATCATTGATGATTTCTACAGGAATTTCCTCATTTCTGATTTTTTTACTAATTAATTTTTCAATAAAAACTATTTCTTCACTCTGTCTTTTTGTACGCTTGACTAGTTCTTCAAAAATCTTTTTTGTCATATCTGCAATCCTTATTCTCCAAGGCATTTCAATGACAATGCAACCTAC